>NZ_JACVBI010000002.1:0-898233 GCF_014852305.1 Pseudomonas sp. PDM09
TCCCGAACTCAGCAGTGAAACGATGCATCGCCGATGGTAGTGTGGGGTTTCCCCATGTGAGAGTAGGTCATCGTCAAGATTAAATTCCGAAACCCCTATCTGCGTATGCAGGTAGGGGTTTTGTTTTGTCCGCAGGAAAGTGCCGTGGCAAATAAAGGGATAGCCCGACCACTTTTTCTGGTGATAGCTGCATCGTTTATGAAATTTTGGCTGACGCGCTAAAGTGACGCGCCGTTTTTGGTATGGTGCAGCTCGTTTTTTAACGGACTGATTTCAAGCCTACGGATCGGCACCTCCTCTACAGTCAAAGAGCTGCTGCAGAAATGCCTGAACCAATACCAATCAAGGACCACGAAAAAGAGACGCGCCTGGTCAATAAAAGACTGATGGCCTGCGCCTTGTTCGTCGTCGCTATTACCTGCGCGCTGGTGGTGCGGCTGTATGTTCTGCAGGTGGTCGAGTACGACTACCACTCGACGATCTCCGAAAACAACCGCGTACACGTATTGCCGATCGCCCCTACCCGCGGGTTGATTTATGACCGCAACGGCGTGCTTCTGGCGGACAACCGGCCCAGTTTCAACCTGACCATCACCCGCGAACGGGCCTCCGACGTCAAAGAAGAGCTGGATGAGGTGGTCAACCTCCTGCACCTGCCGGCTGAAGACCGCACGCTGTTCGACAAGGCAATGAAGCAGGCTCGACACCCCTTCGTGCCCGTCACCTTGTTCTATGAACTCAGCGAAGAACAGATCGCGGTGTTGGCAGTCAACGAATTTCGTTTGCCAGGGATCGACGTAGAGCCACAGTTCGTTCGCCACTACCCGATGGGCGCACACTTCGCACACTCGATCGGCTACGTCGGCCGCATCAACGAGAAAGAATCCAAAGCCCTGGACACGGTGGAATACCGTGGCACCCAATCCATCGGCAAGACCGGCATCGAGAGATTCTACGAGCCTGAGTTGCACGGCCATGTGGGTTATGAAGAAGTCGAAACCAATGCTCAGGGCCGCGTGCTGCGAGTGCTCAAACACACCGATCCGATCCCCGGCAAAAACATCGTTCTGAGCCTGGACGTCAAACTTCAGGAAGCTGCCGAGGAGGCGTTGGGCGATCGCCGTGGCTCGGTGGTCGCTCTCGATCCATCGACCGGCGAAGTGCTGGCCATGGTCAGCAAGCCCAGTTTTGACCCGAATTTGTTTGTGACCGGCATCAGCTTCAAGGAATACGCGGCGCTACATGATTCCATCGACCGGCCGCTGTTCAATCGTGTGCTGCGTGGGCTCTACGCGCCGGGCTCTACCATCAAACCGGAAGTGGCTATTGCCGGCCTCGACGCCGGGGTGGTCACTCCGCAGACCCGCGTTTTCGATCCGGGTTATTACCAGCTACCGGATTTCGATCATAAATACCGTAACTGGAACCACACTGGCGATGGCTGGGTGGACATGGACGCAGCGATCATGCGCTCCAACGACACCTACTTCTACGATCTGGCGCACAAGCTGGGGATCGACCGCCTGCACGATTACATGGCGATGTTCGGCCTCGGCGAGAAGGTCTCGCTGGACATGTTCGAAGAGTCTGCGGGGTTGATGCCGTCCCAAGCCTGGAAACGCGCCACTCGCCGTCAGGCATGGTTCCCGGGTGAAACCGTGATCCTTGGCATCGGCCAGGGCTATATGCAGGTCACGCCTCTGCAACTCGCCCAGGCTACAGCGCTGATTGCCAACAAGGGTGTATGGAACCGACCACACCTGGCCAAAACGGTGGATGGTGTAGCGCCGGTGGACGAGCATCCGATGCCGAACATCCTGCTCAAGGACCCGCGTGACTGGGAGCAGGTCAACCACGGCATGCAGATGGTGATGCACGATGCTCGCGGGATTGCTCGAGCGGCAGCGGCGGGGGCTCAGTACCGCATCGCCGGCAAAAGTGGTACCGCGCAAGTGGTGGCAATCAAGCAGGGTGAGCGCTACAACCGGGCGAAAACCCTGGAGCGCAACCGTGACAATGCCTTGTTCGTCGGTTTCGCCCCGGCCGAACATCCGAAGATTGTCATTTCGGTGATGATCGAGAATGGCGAGGCTGGTGGTCGCGTCGCCGGTCCCGTGGTGCGGCAGATCATGGACGCCTGGCTGCTCGATCAGGACGGCCACCTGAAGCCGCAATACGCCGTGCCGGGCAAAGCTCCGGGAGATCCTCACGTCTAAGGATCACTAACGAGACGATGAGCAACCTGTTACGGTCTTGAGACAGCCGTTATTGAGGATTAGAATTTTCCGGCTAATGGGTGAATGAGGGAGCATTTGCCCGGCCATACACCTGGCGTGATGGAGGTAGCGATGTTCCTTTCAACCCTGGAAATTCAAAACATCATTGAACATAGTTTTTTGCCGGCGGTGTGCACTTGCAGCATGGAGGCGGACCAGTCCCTGACAATTCGGGTCTGCGATTGCATGACCGGGAAAGTGGATTTGGTGGCCACCCATGTTCCGGTATGGACACTGGATAGCCCCCACGCGATCGCGTCACTGGTGGCTGATATGCGGCAAGAAATCGAGGCTCATAAAGGCATTCACGCGCCGTTTTACCGTTGAGCCTGCGTCACGCCGCACCACGTTGGTGGTGCGGCGTGTCTCCCGAAGCCGAGAAGGAAGACTCGGCCACCGCCGAACACGCTATAGCCTGAGCAGATCGGTAACATCAAGTTGTCGGGTGGATTTTTGGAGAACACACAATTTGTGTACCGCCAAACCCCTTGCGGGAGCGAGGCTTGCCCGCGAACCGCAGCATCAAGCCCCAGGCACCGGGCAACTCAAATCCCCTTCCTGACACTTCAAGTAAGTCTTGAACGCCCCGACCCGCGCCTTCGTCAGTTTGGTGATGCAATTGCTATAGATCAACGGATACACACTGCCACCCGCCACTCCGGACGCCGAGAACTTGCACTCGGCATCGCGAAACGCAATCCATGAGCGTTGAGCACCAATCAACAGCTTTTTGGCGTCAGGGCTGTCGTTCAACCGTAGGGTGATTTGCTGGTAAAGCGCATTCAGCTCCTTGTCGGCCGCTTTGTACTGCTGCGCCGCGCACTGATTCATCGTCGTCTGGTCAGTGGCATTGTCGCAGTCGATGGCATGCGCAAGAGGAATGAACAGCAGCGGCGTCAACGCAAGGAGAAAACGTGGGGGCATGGGAGGTTCGCTGTAATGATGGAAAGTTGGAATGCAGTGTAGCGGGGCGCCGCCAGCCAACAAATCAGAGTCTGGCGCGGTGTATCCGGAAAACTATGTCTGCCATTCCTGACACTTCTCATTCGATTCATATTCAAGCCAGGACACGTCATGGGACGTCCAGATGTGAGCCTGAGGTGTCATTTTCGGATCATCGTCGAGCGTCGCCACGCGAACGATTACATGGGGTTGGGCCAAGCGCTCCGCCATCAGATGCGATCCGCAGATCGAACAGAAATGCCGAAGCTTGCCCGGCGACGACTCATAGGTGCTTAGCCGGTCCTGTCCTTTTATCCAGCGAAAATGCTCACGCATGACCCCGGCCGTCGAGGCGAATGCTGCTGCGTGTGCCTTGCGACAGGTGTGGCAGTGGCAATGACTGATGGGCATGTCGAGGCTATCAAGTTCGTATTTGATGGCTTTGCACAAGCAGCTGCCATGCAAGTTATTCATGGGGTTTCCCCTGGTTGCGTGGCTGAGATGTCGGCAGCGGCGGCGGCCCGAAGCAGGGCGTCAGCCGTGGCCTCGATGTCTTCGCGCTGATGCAATTTCGCCAGCCACCCGTCAGGGATGGCCTGCACACCGTAGTGAGCCCCGGCCAATTGGCCGACGATGGCGGCAGTGGTATCGGCGTCATCGCCCAGGTTCGCCGCTTCGAGGATGGCGGCTTCAAAACTGTCAGTGTGGTGAAAGCACCACAAGGCTGCTTCCAGTGATGCAACGCAGTAACCGCTACCGCGAATATCGTCTTTGGATTTTCCGAGGTAGTCACCTCGGGCGATGCTCGCGACCTTTGGTTCCACGAACGTCGTCTCTGGCAGGCTCTGCAAATCCTGCTTGGGCGCTCCTTCCAATGCCTTGCGGATCAGAGCGGCAAGCAACTGACAGCATTCAAGTGCCTCCGGCGCCGCATGGGTAGTGCGCGAGCTGTCTGCGGAAAACCTCCTGATCCGGTCGGGGTCGGGAAAGTAGTACAGCACTATTGGCGCTAACCGCATCAGCGAACCGTTGCCGGCTGTGTAGGGATCGGTGGAACCTGCGAATGGCTGACCGTTTTCCAGATAACGAGTCAGCGCTTCACGGACGGTCATGCCGATGTCGAAGCATTCGCCGGTCGAACTCAGGTAACCCCATTGCCACCAGTTGAGATAACGGCCCATTTGGTCGGCCGCATCAAAACCTTTTTTGTTCAGCAGGCTTTCTGCCAGGCAAAGTGCCATGGAAGTGTCATCGGTCCATTGCCCTGGCTTCAGATTGAACGGGCCGCCCCCAACCATATCGGTCAGAGGGATAAACGAGCCGCGTGGCTGGAACTCGGCACGGGTGCCAACGGCATCCCCACACGCAAGCCCCAGCAGGGTTGCGCGATAACGTTCCGTGAGTGAAGGCTGCATGAATCTTCCTTGTAAGGGGCAACGTCACTGCAAACGTTAGCAGTTTCAGCCCGCTGACTCCCCCTCCAAACCAGAACTTATGGCCAGAACTGAGGCCGAATATTTCAGGTACGGGTGATTGCGGCACCTGTTTGATACAACTTTTAGGTTGGTCTTATGGTCTTTACGGGCCTACTGTTCAGTACAGGAGGTGACTTATGAACCCAGCATCAGATCGCATCGAAAGGAAAATCCTGCTCAAGGTGCCGCGCTCGCAGGTCTGGCGTGTGCTGGCCAATGCCGAAGCCTTCGGGCAATGGTTCGGCGTGGCACTCGAAGGCAAGCGTTTTGTCGCCGGCGAGTGGACCCAGGGGCAAGTCACGTATCCCGGCTACGAACACGTACTGTGGAATGTCCTGGTGGAGCGGGTCGAGCCGGAGCGGGTGTTTTCGTTTCGCTGGCACCCATTTGCCGTAAAGGCGGATTTCGACTATTCCCAAGAGCCCACCACGCTGGTGAAGTTTGAACTTGAAGATCACGACAAGGGCACGTTGCTCAAGGTGTCGGAGTCCGGTTTCGATCACATTCCCCAATCCCGCCGTGAAAAGGCGTTCCGTATGGACAGTCGTGGTTGGGAGGAGCAGATGAACAATATCGAAGAGTTTCTGAAAACCAACGCCAACGCCAACGAACGTCAGGGAGGCTGATGCCTGCAGGCCACGAAACTCGTGGCTTCAGCCCATGATGGCTGATACATCTAAGGGGTTTCGGAGGGGCGGCTATAGCGAATGTCTTACACGCGGTAGTAGCTATGTCGTCTATTGCGGATTGGATCCGAAGGGTAATCTGGCTCCATCAACTGAAGCACAGGAAGTGCTCCAGGGTCACGGATGATCGACCATTGCAAGGATCGCTGCCGACAGGGAGTCGATATGGTCTTGGGAAAACCCGCTTCGGCGGGTTTTTTTTCGTCTTTAGAAAACTGAAACCCGATTTCCCTGTAGTGCAGGTTTCAGGCGTTGAATGGTCAATGGCTTACACGCAGCCAGTGGTATGTCGTCTTTTTAAGCCTCACCGATACGTCTAATCTGGATCCATCAACTGAAGCACAGGACGTGCTCAGGATCACGGATGATCGACCATACGCCAGGATGGCTGCCGACAGGATGTCGCAATGGTCTTGAGAAACCCGCTTCGGCGGGTTTTTTTATGGGCGTCAGAAAAGTCTGTCAGATGTCCACGACTTCACGCAGTGTCTCCAGGGCGCGCTCCAACACGTCGAGGCTGATCGATCCCATGGCCACCCGCAGTGCAGGAGGCACATGAGTGGTCGTGGCAAAGGGTTCGGCGCTGGTCACCTGCACGCCTTTACGTTCCAACTCGGCAACAACCGTTTCGGCCCGTAATCCTTCGGGCAATCTGAGCCAAAGGTAGTAGGAACCGGGATGCGCCACCAGCTCGCAATTTTTCAGGATTTGCTGAGCCAGATCTTGTCGCTGCCGGGCGTCCAGGCGCTTTTGCTCTTCGAGGTTGTCGACTTCGCCGCTATCGATCCAGTGGCAGGCCAGTGCGACGGTCAGCGACGGGGTGCTCCATGTAGACACGCGGATGGCTTGTTCCAGCACCGGCATCATCGCTTTCGGTGCAACGATGAAACCAATGCGCAGGCCCGAGGCAACGCTTTTCGACAGGCCGCTGATATACAGTGTGCGCTGCGGGGCCAAGGTAAACAGCGGTTTGGGCGCCGGTTCTGCGAGGAAGGCGTAGGCACCGTCTTCGATGATCAGAAAGTCGTAGCGTTCGGCCAATTGCACCAGGCGTTCACGGTCGGCGATGGACATCACCGTCCCCAACGGATTGTGCATCGTCGGCATGCTGTAGAGCACCCGCACGGGGCGCCGTTTGCACAGCGCTTCCAGGGCGTCGAGATCGGTGTGCCCGGCGATTTGCGGCAGAGCTTCGAGGTCCAGCCGATGGGCCTGAGCCAAGGTTTTAAGGCCTGGGTAGGTGAGGGCGTCGAGGGCCAGAATATCTCCCGGTTTGAGCAGTGCCATCAGCGTCACGGCAAGACCTTGCTGGGCGCCGTTGACGATCAGCACCTGATCGCCCCCCACTCGAATGTCCCGATTGCGTAAATGCCGGGCCGCCGTCTGCCGTTCATGTGCCCGCCCGCCCTGAGGCGCGGAATGCAATAGCGCATCGATATCGCCGGAGGCGGCAATCGCTCGCAAACCCTCGCGCAATAACTCGTCCTGACCGGGTACCGACGGGTAATTGAAGGTCAGGTCCACCATGCCGACGCCCAGTGGTTGCTGTTCCAGCCCCAATCCGCGTGGCAAGGATGTGTCGCGCACAAAGGTGCCACGGCCGGTTTCGCCGACCACCAGGCCGATCGCCTCCAACTCGTGATAGACCCGCAATGCAGTGGCCAGGGCAATCCGCTCGCTCTGCATCAACGCACGAATGGTCGGCAACTGTGTGGCGGGTGGCAGTTCACCGCTGCGAATCTTCCCGGCGAACTGATCCACCAGGCGTTTGTAGCGAATACGGGTCATGGGGGAGTGCTCTTTGTATCTGGATCAATTTTTTGTTTGTATCAGATTGGCGTTCTAATCTACAGGCTTTCCAGGACGGAGACTTCGCTGTGATTGACCCTGCGACCTTATTGATTTTCGTCGGCGCGGTGATGTTGTTGCTGCTGTCACCCGGACCGAACATGGCCTTCGTGATCAGCCATGGCGCCAGTTATGGCTGGCGCGGTGGTGTGGCGTCAGGATTGGGCATTGGCCTGGCCGATCTGATCCTGACGGCGCTGACTGCGATGGGTGTTACGGCACTGGTTGCCAGCTGGCCGCCGGCCTTCGACCTGATCCGTTATGCCGGGGGCCTGTACCTGCTGTGGCTGGCGTTCAAAGCGTTGCAAAAAACATCGGCCAGCGGCACGTCGGATGTGGCGCAGGTGCCGCTCAAGACCCTGCTGATCCGGGCGATGCTCAACAGCCTGCTGAACCCCAAGGCCTTACTGTTTTTCATGGTGTTTCTGCCGCAATTCGTTAACGCGCAGCGGGGGTCGATTGCCGTACAACTGGTGCTGCTGGGCATGGTGTTGACCTTGGTCAGTGGCGTGTTTCACACCCTGCTCGGGGTTTTCGGCAGTACGGTCAGCCGGCTTGTTTCCAGTACTTCGACATTCGCCAGATGGCAGTCATTGGGGCTGGCTGCAGTACTGCTGTTGCTCGCCGTCCGGTTAGTCCTGATGACTCGTCCGGCCTGACTCATTCGCTGAAAAGGAATCTCTGCATGTACATCGCATCGTTTATCTACAAACCCGGGCAACGGGACGAGGAGTTCAACCGTTTGAGCGCGTTGATCGACGAAGTCGCGATCAGCATCGAAGGGTTTGTCGGCACCCAATCCTGGTGCTCGGCCGATGGCGAGTTGGTCAACGCCAGTTATTACTGGCAGGACGAAACCTCTATACGAGAATTCGCCAGCCATCCCAGGCACCTGGAGGCCAAGCGTCAGTACCGCAAGTGGTACGCGGGTTATCAAGTGGTGATTGCTAAAGTGGAGCGGGCTTATGGTGATGACTCGTTCGAGCTGTTTGTGCCGAATGGTCGACCTGAGTGACTGGCTGCGGGGGCAATAGCTCCCGCAGCCGTTTCTTTCACTGGCGGGCGAGTTTCGCCGCTGCACGTTCGGTGATTTCCGAGCGCAGTTTCAACGACGCGGCAGCGCGTTTGCGGGCTTCCTCCAGCACGCTGACCGGTGCTGTCTCGGGACTGCCCGAAGCAAACGGCGGCGCCGGAGCATATTCCAGCTGCAACTGCACCAGTTGTGCGGTGTCCTTATCGAACAATTCAGCCGCCAGGGTCAGGGCAAAATCGATCCCCGCGGTGATCCCGCCACCGGTCAGCAGATTGCCGTCGCGCACCACCCGATCGTTCACCGGGATCGCTCCCAAAACCCCAAGCAATTCGTGATACGCCCAGTGCGTGGTAGCGCGCTTGCCCTTGAGCAACCCCGCCGCGCCAAGCACCAGCGCGCCGGTGCAGACCGAAGTGACATACCGCGCCTCGGCGGCCTTTGCCTTGATGAAGGCCAGGGTTTCTTCATCCTCCATCAACGGCCCGACACCGCCGCCACCAGGAATGCAGATCACATCCAGCGGCGGGCAATCGTCGAAGGTGGTGGTCGGTTTCAACACCAGCCCGGTACTCGCGGTAACCGGGACCAGATCCTTCCAGATCAGATGCACTTTCACGTCCGGCAGCGAGGCCAGCACATCATAAGGGCCGGTCAGGTCCAGTTGTTGAACCTGTGGAAACAACAGAAAGCCGATCTGCAACGTCATGGCGTTTTTTCTCCTGGTTGGGTGGACGGCTTCACTCTAGGCTCGTAGGATCTGGCGCATACGCCAATCACCCCACGAATTACGCCAAACATGCCGAGCAACCCGAAAACCATTCATGTGCTGGCCTTTGCCAACGTACAACTGCTCGACGTCACCGGGCCATTGCAGGTGTTCGCCTCGGCCAACGACATTGCCCGCCAGCAAGGTTTGCCGCCACCCTATGCGCCGTCGGTGATTGCCAGCGGTGGTGGGGCGGTGATGTCATCGGCGGGATTGGCTCTATTGACTGAGCCGTTACCGGATCGGGGCAGCGACACGTTGATCATTGCCGGTGGCTGGGGCGTTTACGCGGCGGCGCAAGACGAGTCGCTGGTGGCCTGGGTGCGTGAGCATGGGACGGGGTGTCGGCGAGTGTCGTCGGTGTGCACCGGGGCGTTTTTGCTGGCGGCCAGCGGTTGGCTCGATGGCAGGCGAGTGGTCACGCACTGGACCCGTTGCGAGCAATTGGCGCAGCAGCATCCCAAGCTACAGGTCGAACCCAACCCGATCTTCATCAACGACGGCCCGGTCTGGACCTCGGCCGGGGTCACCGCGGGCATCGACCTGGCCCTGGCGATGGTCGAACAAGACCTCGGCCGAACCATGGCTCTGGACGTCGCCCGCCAACTGGTGGTGTTTCTCAAGCGTCCGGGGGGCCAGTCGCAGTTCAGCGTGACCCTGTCCCTGCAAAAGGAAGGCAACCGCTTCGACGAACTTCATGCCTGGATCAGCGAAAACCTCACCAAGGACCTCGGCATCCCGACCTTGGCCTTGCAGGCTGGCATGAGCGAGCGCAGCTTCGTCCGTCACTACCGCGCCGACACCGGCCAGACCCCGGCGCGGGCCATCGAGCTGATTCGGGTCGAGACCGCGCGACGTCTACTCAGCGACACCGGCGTACCGATCAAACGGGTCGCGGTGCAATGCGGGTTTGGCAGTGAAGAGACCCTGCGCCGCAGTTTTCTGCGAGCCATGGGCGTAACGCCGCAAGCCTATCGCGAGCGGTTTTCCGTCAGCTCACCAGCAGATCCAGTATTGCCTTAAGCGTTGCTTCGGGCGCTTCCTCCGGAATGTTATGCCCGACACCCGCCAGTACCCGACGTTCGTAAGGGCCGGTAAAACGCTCGGCGTCTTCATCGATTTCAGGCGCGGGGCCGACACCGTCATCGGCGCCGCACAGGGAAATCGTCGGCACGCTGATCACCGGTTGTCGGGTGAGCGCTTCCTCCATCCATTCCAGTGTTGGGTCGCCGGGCGCATACATGAACCGGTGTCGGTACGAGTGAATCACCACCTCGACGAAATCCGGATTATCGAAGACTGGCGCGCTCAAGGGATAACGTTCGGCATTGTTGGCCCAGGTCGGCGACCACAACGTCCAGAGCAGTTCGCACAGAGCCCGGCGGTTTTGGGTCAAACCTTCAACACCGCGCGGGGTGTGGAAGTAGTATTGATACCAGAGACGATGTTCAGTCTCCGGATCCAGAGGCTGGGTAGAGTGGGGAATGTTCTGAAGATTGTAACCGTCCCCGGTCACCAGACAGCGCACCCGCTCCGGCCATAGCGCCGCAACAATGCACGCCGCCCGACCGCCCCAGTCGTAGCCACACAGAGCAGCTTGTTTGACGGCGAGGGCGTCCATCAGGTCCAGCAAATCCTGGGCGAGGACGGCTTGCTGGCCGGAACGCAGGGTGTCGGGGGAGTTGAAGCGGGTCGGGCCGTAGCCGCGCAGGTAGGGGACGATAACGCGGTAGCCCTTTGCGGCGAGGGCCGGGGCGACTTCGTCGTAGGCGCGGGGGGAGTAGGGGAAGCCGTGGAGCAGAATGACCGGGTCGCCGTTGGTGGGGCCGTGTGCTTCGTAGGCGAGATTGAGGCTGGGTGTCAGTGCGTATCGGATCTGCGCGTCAGGGTTCATTCGACATTCCAGAGGGCTGTTTTGAGAGGCTGGTTCAAATCGACTCAGGGCCTTTGCCTCAGGCTTCCACGTCCGCCACCTGATTGAAATACTTCGACCGATCCGGCGTAAACGTCACGACCATTTTGGTTCTGGAACAGGTCAACGCCCGTTCTGCGTTCAGATCAATATCCAGATCTTCCCCGCGCAACCCCTGCCATTGGGCGAGGTATTTGAGGGATCCGTATTTTTCGAGTTTTTTCAGACTGCGGCTGACGCCACCTTTCCAGCCTAGCACCGGAAGTTCACCGGTGAGGCATTGTCGGGCGAGGTCGGGGAAGCGGGCGGCGCGTTGGCGGCCGATTTCCCAGCATTTGATCAGGCCTTTGTCGTGGCCCTCCCACAGTTCATCCCGGTTCAGGCCTGATCGGAGTGGGGTGTCGATGCTGCGATGGATACGCTGGGTCATTCTGGTTCCTTGAATTCGGGTTTTGTTGGACAGCTCCGCTGTGCCCGTTGACGTGGATGGTAGGGATGGATGTAAGCGCTGGCAACAAGGTATTTCTGGATGTAGGAATGAGTTACCGCGTGTTGATTGGGCTGGTTTTGTTTAGTGATTGTAGGTTCGGCCTACCTGGTTCTGTGGCGAGGGGGCTTGCCCCGTTCGGCTGCGCTGCGGCCGCAAAGCCAGCAAATGCGGTGCTTCTGGAGGAATGGGGTTGTGCATTCAAGGGGCCGCTACGTGTCCCAACGGGGGCAAACCCCCTCGCCACGGAGGGACAGTCGTGGCTGACGGTGCGTGTTTAAGTTCATCGGGCGCAGCCTCGGTCCTACAAAAAGCGTCGTAAAAGGGGATATTTCCGACGAGTTTTGGCGGTTGTAGGTTAGGAAAGGGAGCCGATAGGCTTTGGAGGTCGCTGCAAATTCAGCGACCGGGTTTGGTCACCCGTGCACAGGCGTACATGTCGGTATGCTTCGCGGTGGGCTGTGCGCGGGGCACTTTCGAGTGCGCCGGGTGCCTGACTTCCCGGTTGACCAACCTGCGTACCGCCCACCACCCTGGATAACGTCGACGTACCGAAGCCTGCGCCACACAACTGGTCCCCTGTGGGAGCGGGCTTGCTCGCGAAAGCGGTGTGTCAGGCGACATCAATGTTGAATGTGAAATCGCCTTCGCGAGCAAGCCCGCTCCCACAGTTGAACGGTGTACATCTGTAGTAGCGAAGAAGACGACTCGGTCTTCAAGGCTGCCAAAAGTTTTTCTCGCCGCTCAACTTCCTGTTCAGGAAACTCGCCGCGCTGATCAGCGCCAGATGCGTCAGTGCTTGTGGTGTGTTGCCCAGGTGCCGGGCATGGCTGTCGAACTCTTCGGCATACAACCCCAGCGGGTTGGCGTACTTCAGCAATTGTTCGAACTCCAGGTGCGCCTTCTCCACCTGGCCGGCACGGGCCAGGCATTCGACGTACCAGAACGAGCACGCGGCGAAGGCGCCTTCAGTGCCGGGCAGGCCGTCGATCTGGTTGTCGTCGTTGCGGTAGCGATAGACCATGCCTGCGCGCACCAGGGTTTTCTCGATGGCTTCGAGGGTCGCTATCCAGCGCGGATCCTTGGCGCTGACGAAGCGCACCAGCGGCATCAATAGCATCGAGCCGTCGAGGCCGGTGCCGCCGATGTGCTGGACGAAATGCCCGCGTTCTTCGTTCCAGAAATTGCTCCAGATGTCGGTGTAGATCGCTTGACGGGTCTGGTCCCAGCGGGCGAACGGGGCGGGCAGCGAACGTTTGGAAGCCAGCCGGATGGCCCGGTCCACGGCCACCCAGCACATCAGTCGCGAGTGCAGGAAATGATATTGCTCGCCGCGCATTTCCCAGATGCCAACGTCTTTTTGCTGCCAGGTTTCGCAGACCTGATCAACCACCTCCACAGTGTGTTTCCAGCCCTCATGAGAAATCGCTTCACCGTGCTTGTTGACCAGGTACACCGCGTCCAGCAGCTCGCCGAAGATGTCGAGCTGGATTTGATCGTAGGCCTGATTACCGATGCGTACCGGTGTCGCGCCGCCATGGCCGGCCAAGTGTGGAAGTTCGACCTCCGGCAGTTCCTGGCGGCCATCGATGGCGTAGAGGATGTTGAGTTTCATGGTTTTGCCGTGACAATCCCTGACCCGACCGCGCAACCATCGGGTGTAGGCATTGGCTTCCTCGACGAAGCCCAGGCGCATGAAGGCATAGACGGTGAACGAGGCGTCGCGGATCCAGGTGTAGCGGTAGTCCCAGTTGCGTTCGCCACCGGGTGTTTCCGGCAGGCCGAAGGTGGCGGCGGCGAGGATGGCGCCGTGTTTGCGTGAGGTCAGCAGCTTCAGGGCCAGGGCCGAGCGATTGACCATTTCCCGCCAGCGACCGCGATAGTTGGACTGGCCGATCCAGTCGCGCCAGAATTTCAGGGTGCGCTCCAGGCACAGCGCGGCGGCACCTTCCTTGAAGCGCGCATCGTCTACGCCGCCGAGCAGGAACTCGGCGCTCTGGTCCTGTTCGAGGATGAATTCGGCGACGGCTGCATGGCCCTCGATGCGTAAGGATTGATTCGAACACAGCTGCATGGCTGGCTGGCCGGTGGCCTCGAAATACACACTCCGATCACGTGCGCGGGCCTTGGTGTGAGCCCGGGCATAGTCATGCCGCACGGCGCAGCGCATGTGGATCGTCGCTTGTCCGCTGACCACTCGCACCCGGCGCATCAGCATCGGCAAATCATCTTCGCTGTCGCCGATGGGCAGCAGGTCGGTGACTTCGACCACCGCGTGAGCGCTGAGCCAGCGGGTTTGCAGGACGTTGGTATCGGGCAGGTAAATCTGCTCGCGGCGAGCGTCGGGCAGGTCCGGGGCCAGTTGAAAGATGCCGGCTTCGGGGCTGTCCAGCAGCGCGCAGAAAATCGATGGGCTGTCGAATTCCGGCCAGCAGAAAAAGTCCACGCTGCCCTTGTCGTTGACCAGCGCTGCGCTGCGCATGTCGCCAATGATGCCGTGGGCGTCGATGGCGCTTTGTCGTTCGGAATAATCAACCATTACCGCAGTGCTCCGGGGACTGAGGGTCTAACTAGCTGACCGGTTTGAGCCACAGAGAGTTCATTTGCCGGCAAACCGTCGCTCCCACAGATCCATCCCACAGACTAATTCTCGCCACACCTCATCCGTTCTCCTAAACAGATAACCAATCGAGGTAAGTGCGGTGACAAAGCTGACACTGCTGTGCCTGCCCTATTCGGGCGCCAGCGCCATGGTCTATAGCCGCTGGCGGCGCCAGTTGCCGCCGTGGCTGCACTTGCAGCCGGTGGAGTTGCCAGGGCGGGGCGCCCGTTATGACGAACCCTTGCAGACCGACATGCGCGCCCTGGCCCTGCAATTGGCCAGGGAACACAAGCCGTCCTTGCACGGCCCTTACGCCTTGTTCGGTCACAGCCTGGGGGCGTTGCTGGCCTGCGAGATGGCCCATGCCTTCCGTGCGCTCGGTGCTGCGGAGCCGGTGGCGCTGTTTGCTTCCGGCACGGCGGCCCCGACGATGCGCAGTGACTATGACCGTGGCTTCGCCGAACCGCAGAGCGACGAACAGTTGATCGATCAGCTGCGCACCTTCCAGGGCACCAGCGAGGAAGTGTTGGCCAATCAGGAATTGATGAGTCTGACACTGCCGATCCTGCGCGCCGATTTCATGCTCTGCGGGCGCTTCCGTCCGATGCAACGCCCACTGCTCAAGTGCCCCGTGCATGTGCTCGGCGGCAAGGAAGACAAGGCCACCACCGAGCAATTGATCGGCTGGAGCCAGGAAACCCTGGGCAGTTTCTCGGTGGACATGATGACCGGCGGGCATTTCTTCATTCATGAGCATGAAGCCAAGGTGCTGCGGATTATCAAAAATCATCTGGATGTCCATCACCGACGTCATGCGCAGCTGGCCGCGCCGGTTTTTTAGCGCGCGCGGTTCACTTTATCGAGTGTTAACAGGAGGCCCGTCATGGGTGTTGCTGTGGGTTTTGCCGTTCGGCCGTTGCTGCCGGCGCGGGGTCGCTTGCCGCTGTTGGTGGAGGCGACCGAGCCGAATACCAGTCTGTTGGCGGTGTTCGATGAATTGAATGAACTGGTGGATGAGCATTTGCTGCGTGACGGCGGCATTCTGTTTCGCGGATTCCAGCTGGACGGCGCCGAGCAGTTCCGCCAATTCGCCGCCGGCTTCGGCCATCCGCTGCTCAATTACGAGTTCGGTTCGACGCCGCGCACCAACGTCACCCAGGGGGTTTACACCTCCACCGAATACCCGGCGCATCAGAGCATTCCGTTGCACAACGAGCAGGCCTATTCCCGGGACTGGCCGATGAAAATCTGGTTCTACAGCATGATCGCTGCTACCTCGGGCGGCGAAACGCCGATTGCCGACAGCCGGGAAGTCTATCGCCGCATGCCTGTCGCGATTCGCGAGCGCTTCATCAGCAAGGGCCTGATGTACGTGCGCAATTTCGGCAACGGGCTGGACGTGGCTTGGGAGCAAGTGTTCAACACCGAAGACCGCGACGTGGCCGAGGCCTACTGCAAGGCCCACGGCATCATTTGCGAGTGGAAGGACGACGGAGAATTGCGCACCCGCCAGACCTGTCAGGCGGTGGCGCGTCATCCGGTGACCGGTGACATGGTCTGGTTCAATCAGGCTCACCTGTTCCACATTTCCAACCTGCAGCCGGAGGTGCGTGAAACCCTGCTGGACATCGTCGATGAGGAAGACCTGCCGCGTAACGTCTACTACGGCGACGGCTCGCCCATCGAGGATGAGGTGCTCAGTGAAATTCGCGCCGTGCTTGATGACTGCGCCATCAGCTTTCCCTGGCAGGAGGGCGATGTGCTGATGCTCGACAACATGCTCTCGGCCCACGCCCGCGCGCCCTTCGAAGGCAAGCGCAAGGTGATTGTCGCGATGGCCGAAGGGCATTCCCAGGATGTGCGTTGATCTGATTTGCCCCTGACGCGCCAATCGCCGAAGCCGGTCTTGCACCGGCTTCGGCGTTTTTGTTGCGCTGTCCACTGCTCGGTCTAATGCCTGGTGCGAAATCTGTGGGAGCGGGCTTGCTCGCGAAAGCGGTGTGCCCGGCAACATTAATGTCGACTGACACGCCCTCTTCGCGAGCAAGCCCGCTCCCACAGGTTCTGCACCTCAACTGACTGGCCGCGTTTGTCAGTGCCGCTAAATCATCGCGTCAGCCATTCGTTCTTGTTGATACGACCGGGCCTCCTGGTCACGCCGCCGATCAGCAAGGACCCCATGCATGAATGCCGCAGACGCACAGAAACTCGCCCGCCGTTTTATCGAACTGCCACAGGACAAGCGTCGCTTGTTTCTGGCCGGCATGGCCCGCGAAGGCATCGATTTTGCGCAGCTTCCCATGACCTCCTGTGTCGGGGTCGATGAGCGTGACGGCCTGTCCTATGCCCAGCAGCGGATGTGGTTTCTCTGGCAGCTGGATCCGCAAAGTGCTGCCTACAACCTGCCGATGGCGGTGCGCCTGAGCGGGGCGCTGCAAACCGAGGCGCTGGAGCGCGCGTTCAGCCTGCTTGTCGCGCGTCATGAGTGCCTGCGCACCACCTTCGGCCAGGAGGGCGAACGTGCGTTCCAGCGGGTGGCCGAACCCCGTGACCTGACACTGGCGATCAACGACCTCAGTGCCTTGCCTGAAGAGCGGCGCTGGCCGCAGGCGCAGCAGCACATGATGGCTGAAGCCACTCAGGCGTTCGACTTGCAGCAGGGACCGCTGCTGAGCCTTCGCCTGTTGCGCCTGGCCGAACAGGAACACGTGCTGCTGCTGACGTTGCACCACATCATCGCCGATGGCTGGTCGATGAACATTCTGATCGACGAGTTCATGCGCACCTACGATGGCTTGGTGGCGGGGCGGCAGCCGACCTTGCCGGAATTGACCGTGCACTACCGCGACTATGCCTTGTGGCAGCGCAGCTGGCTGGAAGCGGGGGAGCGAGAGCGTCAGCTCGATTACTGGCGCACGCAGTTGGGCGAAACGCAGTTGGGTGAAGAGCCTCCGATCCTCGAATTGCCCACCGACCGTGCCTATCCGGCCCAGTCCAGCCACCAGGGCGCGCGCCTGGAAAAAGTCATCGACGGAGCCCTGCGCCAGGAACTGAAAACCCTCGCCCAGCGCCAGGGCGTGACGCTGTTCGTGGTGCTGCTGGCGGCTTTCAAGACCTTGCTGCACCGCTACAGCGGCCAGACCGACATCCGCGTCGGCGGCTTGATCGCCAACCGCACCCGCAGTGAAACCGAAGGCTTGATCGGCTTTTTCGTCAATACCCAGATCCTGCGCAGCGAGGTCACCCCGCAGACCCGTTTCAGCGACCTGCTGCAGAGCCTGCGTCAGGCGGCGCTTGGCGCCCAGGCCCATCAGGAGCTGCCGTTCGACGCGTTGATCGAAGCCCTGCAACCGGCCCGCAGCCAGAGTCACAATCCGTTGTTTCAGGTGATGTTCAACCACCAGCCGCTGGTGACCGATCTGCAGGACGTGCGCCTCGATTGCGGTTTGCAGGTCGGCTATCTGAGCGAGCAGCAAATGGTCGGCAGCGGGCGTCAGCATGCGGCTACCAGCGACCTGATGCTCGATACCCGGGAGGAGGGCGAGCAACTGTTTGCCGCGTTCACCTACGCCACCGACCTCTTCGATGCACAAACCATCGCCGCGTTGGCCGAGCATTGGCACAACGTGCTGGTGTCGGTCTGCCGTGATCCGCAACAACCGCTGGGCGAGGTGGCGATGCTCGGCACGGATGAGCGCGAGCGCTTGATTCAACCCGTCGCCATCCCGGCGCTGCTGCCCGGCATGCCGCAGTTGTTTGAGGCCCAAGCGGCGCGCACTCCCGACACCACCGCAGTGATCCTGGCGGGCGATCAGTCGCCCTCACTCAGCTATGCCGAACTGAATGCCCGCAGCAATCGTCTGGCCCATCAGTTACGCGCCAAAGGCGTCGGCCCCGATGTGCTGGTCGGTGTGGCGTTGGGCCGCTCGCTGGAACTGGCCGTGGCGTTGCTGGCCGTGCTCAAGGCCGGCGGCGCCTATGTGCCGCTGGACCCGCACACCCCGGCCGAACGCTTGCGCCATGTGCTCGATGACAGCGGGCTGAAACTGTTGCTGACCGAGAGCCCGCTGCTGAGCAGCCTGCCGGCGCTCGACGGCATCGACTGCCTGTGTCTGGACCGACTGCCGGACGGCGACGCTGCGAGCCAGGACAACCTGCAAGTGACGGTAGATCCGCACAACCTCGCGTACGTGATTTACACCTCTGGCTCTACCGGTCGGCCGAAGGGTGTGGCCGTCAGCCACGGCGCGTTGAGTGAATTCATTGCGCGGGCGATCGACTACAGCGACTTGCGCGAAGGCGATCGCGTACTGCAATTCGCCACCAGCAGTTTTGACGGTTTCGTCGAGCAATTCTTCCCGCCGCTGTGCCATGGCGCCTGTGTCGTCCTGCGCGATGCGGGCCTGTGGGACAGCGCGACGTTGCACGAAGTGATCGTCGAACAAGGCATTACCCTGGCGGATTTGCCGGCCGCTTACTGGTACTCGGTGGTGCAGGATTACGCGGCCAACCCGCCTGTCCACTTCGCTGCCTTGCGTCAGATTCACGTGGGCGGCGAGGCGATGGCGGTGGACGGGCTGCGCCTGTGGCAACGCGCCGGGTTGGGTCATGTGCGTTTGCTCAACACCTACGGCCCGACCGAGGCGACGGTGGTTTCGACTATCCATGATTGCAGCGCATTGACCGCCGAAGCGGTGTCGTGGCGTGGCATTCCGATCGGTCACGGTCTGGAGCAACGCCGGTTGTACGTGCTCGACGACGATTTGAATCTGTTGCCGCAAGGGGCGGTGGGCGAGTTGTACATCGGCGGGCCGGGCCTGGCCCGTGGTTATCACCGACAACCGACGCTCAGCGCCCAACGGTTTATCGCCGATCCGTTCGCGGTCGGTGAGCGCCTGTACCGCACCGGCGACCGTGCCCGACTGCGGGGCGATGGCGCGGTGGAGTACATCGGCCGCGTCGATCACCAAGTGAAGATTCGCGGGTTCCGCATTGAGTTGGGGGAAATCGAATCGCGGTTGCAGCAATGTCCGGGGATTCGTGAGGCGGTGGTGCTGGCCTTGCCCCTGGTCGGCGGGACACAACTGGTGGCGTATCTGGTGGTCGATCAGGGCGTGCTCGGCAGCGCGGCGGAGCAGGTGATTCTGCGTCAGCAAATCAGGACCTCGCTGCAGAGGAATCTGCCGGACTACATGGTGCCCGGCCACTTGCTGCTGTTGCCGCGCCTGCCCCTGACCCCCAGCGGCAAACTCGACCGCAAGGCCCTGCCGATCCCCGATCCGAGCCAATTGCAGAGCAACTATCGCGCGCCACAAACCGACACCGAACAGGCTCTGGCACAGATCTGGATCGAGGTGCTGCAAGTGCCACGGGTCGGTGTCGATGACCATTTCTTCGAGTTGGGCGGGCATTCGTTGCTGGCCGCGCAAGTGATCGCGCGTATCAAAAGCCAGTTGGGCGTGGTGCTGCCGTTGCGCAGCCTGTTCGAAACACCGCTGCTGGGCGATCTGGCCTTGGAACTGGCCGCGCTGGCAGACGGTGCAAGCGATAACGACTGGTCCGACATGGATCAGTTCATGAGTTCTTTGGAGGGAGTTGAAGTATGAGCGGCAATATGGCGGAGCGTATCGCTAAAAGGTTCGTCGGTTTGCCGCTGGAGCAACGTCGACTGTTTCTCGCCAAACTGCGCGAGGAGGGCAAGGACTTCAGCCTGTTGCCGCTGCCGGTCAGTCGTCACGACTGCGCGGTGATCCCGCTGTCGTTTGCCCAGCAGCGCTTGCTGTTTCTCTGGCAGCTCGACCCGCAGAGCGCCGCGTACAACATGGCCGCCGGCCTGCGCTTGCACGGGCAGCTGAACGAGGCCGCGCTGTTGCGTTCCTTCGATCATCTGGTGGCGCGTCATGAAGTGCTGCGCACGGTGTTCCAGACCGACAACGACCAGCCGAGCCAGATCATCCTCGAGCAGCAGAGCGTGCCACTGCAACGCGTCGATCTGTCGAACGGCGTCGTGCAAGAACGTGAAACCGAGCTGGCGCGGCAGGTTCAGGAAGCGGCGGCGCAACCGTTCGACTTGCTCCATGGGCCATTGCTGCGGGCCAGCCTGTTCCGTCTGGCCGACGATGAATATGTGCTGATCGTGAGCATGCACCACATCGTCTCCGATGGCTGGTCGATGGACGTCATGGTCAAGGAATTCGTGCAGTGTTATCAGGCCTTCAGCCTGGAGCGCGAACCGCAGTTGCCGGCGTTGCCGTTGCAGTACGCCGACTACGCGATCTGGCAGCGTCGCTGGCTGGAGGCCGGCGAGGGCGAGCGGCAACTCGATTACTGGCGTCAGCAACTGGGTGAAGAGCATCCGCTGTTGGACGTGGCGGCGGATTTCCCCCGGCCGCTGACCCAGAGTTTCGAAGGCCAGACCCTGAGCTTTGATTTCGGTGCGGATCTGTCCCGGCAGTTGAACGGCTTTGCCCGGGCTCAGGGCATCAGCTTGTTCATGCTGGTGCTGGCCGGGTTTTCGTTGTTCCTGTCGCGTCTTGGCGGCGAGCGCGATATTCGCGTCGGCGTGCCCAATGCCAACCGTGGGCGCTCCGAGGTCGAAGGGCTGATCGGCTTCTTCGTCAACACTCAGGTACTGCGTTGCCAGGTCGATGAGCGCGGCAGCTTCGTCGATTTGCTGGCCCGGGTTCGGGAAGCATCGTTCGGTGCCCAGGCCCATCAGGAACTGCCGTTCGAGCAACTGGTGGATGAACTGGTGCCCGAGCGAACCCTGGGGCATAACCCGTTGTTCCAGGCCAAGTTCAACCAGAACGTCGGCATGCAGACCCAGCGTTCGATGAACCTGCCGGGCCTGAGCGTCACCGAGTATCCGCTGGACAAAGAAGGCACGCACTTCGATCTGGCGCTGGACATCACCGATGACGGCACGCTGATCCACGGGCAAATGACCTACGCCAGCGACCTGTACCAGCACTCGACCATCGAGGCGTTCATTCCGACGCTGCTCGGTCTGTTCCGCGAATTGCTCAGCGCCCCGCAGGCGCCGCTGCACAGTCTTGCAACCACACCTGTGCAACCGGCGCTGGCGCCACGGCAGCCGGCAGAATCGGTGTTGCAGCAATGGGAGCGTCAGGTGGTCACACAGCCTGAGGCGCTGGCCGCACGCTGTCTCGAACGAACCTTGAGTTTCCAGGCGCTGGATCAGGACGCCAATCGCCTGGCCCACTACCTGCGTGCGCAAGGTTTGCAAAACGGGCAGCCAGTGGCGGTGCTGATGGAGCGCTCACTGGAGTGGCTGACCTGTGTGTTAGGGGTGATCAAGGCCGGGGCGGTGTACATGCCGCTGGACGTCAAGGCGCCGGCCGCGCGATTGCAGCAGATGCTCGCAGGCGCGCAGGCGAAAGTCCTGCTGTGTGCCGCAGGCGACGCGCGGGAAAGCACTCTGGCGGTCGCCGGTTGCCAGGGGCTGGCCTTCGCCCCCGAATGCTGGCAGGACCAACCGACGACGAAGCCTTCGCTGATAGTGTCGGCGGATGCAGCGGCCTATGTGATTCACACCTCCGGCTCCACCGGCCAACCCAAAGGCGTGCTGGTGAGCCACGGCGCTCTGGCCAGTTACGTGCGCGGTGCGCTGGAACGTCTGGCGCTGGAGCCAGCGGCGAGCATGGCGCTGGTCTCGACCATTGCGGCGGACCTGGGATTTACCGTGCTGTTTGGTGCCCTGTGCTCCGGGCGCCTGTTGCATGTATTGCCGGAGGAGCTGGGCTTCGACCCGGACCGGTTTGCCGATTACATGGCCGGGCACCAAGTGGGCGTGTTGAAGATCGTGCCGGGGCATTTGGTGGCGCTGATGCAAGCGTCCCGGGCCGCCGATGTATTGCCGCAACACGCATTGATCGTGGGCGGCGAAACCTGCTCGCCGGCATTGCTCGAACAAGTGCGGCGACTCAAGCCGGGCTGTCGGTTCATCAACCACTATGGCCCGAGTGAAACCACGGTCGGCGTGTTGACCCATGAGCTCAAGGATCTCGACTCGGGTGCCCGCAGCGTGCCGGTCGGCCGTCCGTTGCCGGGCGCGCATGTCTACGTGTTGGACGATGTGCTCAACGCGGTCGCCGATCAGGTGGCGGGCGAGCTGTATATCGGCGGCGACAGTGTGGCGCTGGGTTATCTGGGGCAGCCGGGGCTGACCGCCGAACGCTTCCTGCCGGATCCGTTTGGCGCTGTCGGCGCACGGGTGTACCGCAGCGGTGACCGGGTGCGCCGCAATCGCCAGGGCGCGCTGGAGTTCATCGGTCGTGCCGACGACCAGGTCAAAGTGCGCGGCTATCGGGTGGAGCCGGCGGAAGTCGCCCGGGTATTGCTGGGCCTGAACGGCGTGAGCGAGGCCGCGGTGCTGGCCTTGCCGCTGGACGGGGATGAAACGCGCCTGCAACTGGTGGCGTACTGCGTGGCCGCGCCTGACTTGCCGTTGAATGTCGACGCCTTGCGCCAGCAGTTACAGGCCTGCCTGCCGGAGTACATGGTGCCGGCGCAGATCGTGGTGCTGGAGCGCCTGCCGCTGACCGCCAACGGCAAACTGGACAAGCGTGCCTTGCCGGCGCCGGGGCTGGTGACGCAGCAATTTGTTGCCCCGGTGGGCGAGATCGAACAGAAGCTCGCTGCCATCTGGGCCGATGTATTGAAGCTTGAGCTAGTGGGCAGTACCGACAACTTCTTCGAGCTGGGCGGTGATTCGATTCTCAGCCTGCAAATCATCGCCCGGGCCAAACGCCAGGGCATCAAGCTGAGCCCCAAGCAACTGTTCGAGAAACAGACCATCGGCCAGTTGGCGGCGGTGGCCAAACTGATCGAGAGCAAACCGGCGGCCAGCGTGGCGCAGAAAGTCAGCGGCGAGCTGCCGTTGTTGCCGATCCAGGCCCGCTTCTTCCAGACCGACATTCCCCAGCGTCATCACTGGAACCAGTCGGTGATGCTGCAACCGCAAATCCCCCTCGATGCGACCCATCTGCACAACGCATTGGCCGCCCTGATCGAGCAGCACGATGCGCTGAGCCTGAGTTTCCAAGCGACGGGCGAGATTTGGCAGGCGACATTCCAGGCACAGCGCCACACAGACCTGTTGTGGGTGCGGGCACTGGACGACCTTGCCGATTTGCCCGCGCTGGCCACCGAAGCCCAGTGCAGTCTCGACTTACAACAGGGCCGGCTGGTGCGCGCGGTGCTGGTGAACTTGCCTGACGCAACACAACGTTTGCTGCTGGTGATCCATCACCTGGTGGTGGATGGCGTGTCCTGGCGGGTGCTGCTGGAAGATTTGCAGCAAGCCTATAGCGCATCGGCGGCTGGCAAGGCGATTGTCCTGCCGGGCAAAAGCAGTTCGCTCCAGGCCTGGGCGCAACACCTGCACCGTTACGGGCAAAGCGATGCCTTGAAGGCTGAGCGCGATTACTGGCAGCGCACGCTGGAGGGCGATAACAGCGACTTACCGAGGGACTTCCCCGAGACCGTCCAGACTCGTCGCCAGGCCGCTCGGGCCACTTCACGCCTGAACAAGACACTGACCCACGCGCTGCTCAAAGTGGCACCGGCCGCCTATCGCACCCAGATCAACGATCTGCTGCTGACGGCCCTGGCGCGGGTGTTGTGCGACTGGAGCGAACAGGATTCGGTGCTGATCCAGCTCGAAGGCCACGGCCGCGAAGACCTGTTCGACGACCTCGATTTGAGTCGTACCGTGGGCTGGTTCAGCAGTTTATTTCCGGTGCGGCTGACCCCACAGGCAGAGCCGGGCACTTCGTTGTGCGCGATCAAGGAACAACTGCGAGCGGTGCCGGGCAAAGGCATCGGCTACGGCGTGCTGCGCTACCTCGCAGGCTTCGAACCGCTACGGGAATTGCCGCCGCCGCGCATTACGTTCAACTACCTCGGCCAGTTCGACGGCGCGTTCAGTGCCGCTGATGGCGCACTGTTGGTGCCGGCTGCCGAAAGCACCGGTGAGCATCAGAATGAAGATGCGCCCTTGGGCAACTGGCTGAGCGTCGATGGCCAGGTCTACGGCGGTGAACTGGAATTGAGCTGGACGTTCGGCCAAGGCATGTACCGCCCGCAAACCATTCAGGCGCTGGCCGATGCTTATTGCCATGAACTGGAACGACTGATCGAACATTGCACTGTCGGTGAACATGCCGGAGTCACGCCGTCGGATTTCAATCTGCTGAGCCTGACTCAGGCGCAACTGTCGGCGCTGCCGGTGCCGGCACGGGATATCAGCGATCTCTATCCGTTGTCGCCGATGCAGCAGGGCATCCTGTTCCACAGCCTCAACGAACCGGACGGCCCGGCCTACACCAACCAGTTGCGGGTCGATGTACGGCAGCTCGACGCCGAGCGTTTCCGTCAGGCCTGGCAGCAGACGCTGGAGGCCCATGAGATTCTGCGCACGGTATTCGTCTGGCCCGAGGATGCTGACGCGCCGGTGCAGATTGTAAGGCAGACAGTGCAGATGCCCATGACCGTGGAGGACTGGCACGGTCGTGATGACCTTCACGCAGCGCTCGATCAGTTGGCCCGAGAGGATCTGGCCGCCGGTTTCAAACTGGACCAGGCGCCGCTGTTGCGCGTGTTGCTGGTGCGAACCGCTGAAGCGCAGCATCACTTGATCTACACCAGTCATCACATCCTGATGGACGGCTGGAGCACTTCGCAATTGTTCGGCGAAGTGTTGCAACGCTATGCCGGCATGACCCCGGCGGCGGTTCCGGGTCGTTATCGTGATTACATTGAGTGGCTGGGCCAGCGCGATACTCAGGCCAGTCGCGAGTTCTGGACGTCGGCATTGGCTGACCTTCAGGAGCCGACCCGCCTGGCCAGCGCCATGCCGGTCAGTCAGACGTTGGCCAGCGGTTATGCCGATTACCAACATGTGTTCAGCGAACAACAAACCGGCGACCTGAACCGCTTCGCCCGCGAGCAGAAGGTCACCCTCAATAGCCTGATGCAAGCCGCGTGGCTGGTGCTGTTGCAGCGCTATACCGGCCAGGACACGGTGGCTTTCGGTGCGACTGTGGCAGGTCGTCCGATGGACTTGCCCGGCGTCGAGCAGCAGATCGGCCTGTTCATCAATACCTTGCCGGTGGTGGCTGCGCCGTCCGCCGAGATCCCGGTCGGCCAATGGATTCAACAGGTGCAGAGCCTCAACCTGGCCCTGCGCGAACATGAGAGCACGCCGCTCTACGATATTCAGCGCTGGGCGGGGCAGGGCGCGGGCGCGCTGTTCGACAGTATTCTGGTGTTCGAGAACTACCCGATGGCCGAAGCGCTGGCCCAAGGCTCTGCCACTGGTCTCGAGTTTTCCGCCCTCTCACGTCAGGAACAGACCCACTATCCGCTGACGCTGGTGGCGGTCACCGGTCGTGAGTTGACCCTCGGCTTGAGCTTCGACCAGGCCTGTTTCGATCACGCCACCATCGCCGACCTGAGCACCCAGCTCGAAGGCCTGATGATGCAATTCATGGCGCACGCTTCGCAGCCTCTGGGGGCGTTGCAACTGCTGGATGGCGCACCGCGTCAAGCGGCTGTCGACTGGGGCAAGGCCGCGATCACGACGCTGGATTCGCGCAACGTGGTCGAGCGGATCGATGCGCAGGTACAACGCCAACCGCAGGCCGCAGCGGTGTTGTTTGCCGAGCAGACCCTCGATTACCGCACCCTGGACGCCCGGGCCAATCGACTGGCGCACAAGCTGCAAGCGCTGGGTGTCGGGCCGGAAGTGCGGGTGGGTGTGTGCATGCGCCGCACCCCGGACATGCTGGTCGGGCTGCTGGCGATCCTCAAGGCCGGCGGTGCCTACGTGCCGCTGGACCCGGAGTATCCGCAAGAGCGCTTGCTGCACATGCTCGAGGACAGTTGCGCGACTGTGTTGCTGACCGAAGCCGCGTTGCAGGCGATGTTGCCCGAGGCGTTGCCGTCTCAAGTGTTGCTGGTCGAAGAGGGCGCCGAGTGGCTTGCCGGGTATCCGACCACGGCGCCGGTCAGCCGCATCGGTGTGCAGAACCTGGCCTACGTGATTTACACCTCCGGCTCCACCGGCAAACCCAAAGGCGTGGCGATCTCCCACGCTAACCTCGCGGCGCTGATCCAGTGGTCGCAGGGTGTTTACCGCGATGAGCAGATGCGTGGCGTGCTGGCCTCGACTTCGATTTGCTTCGACCTGTCGGTGTGGGAAATTTTCGTCACGTTGGCCAGCGGCGGTTGCATGGTGCTGGCGGACAACGCCCTGGCGCTGGCCGAATTGCCGGCCCGTGAGCGGGTGACGCTGATCAACACCGTGCCGTCGGCGATTGCCGCGCTGCAACGGGCCGGACAGATTCCGGCGTCGGTCACCACCATCAATCTGGCCGGCGAGCCGCTCAAGCAGACGCTGGTCGATACGCTGTACGCCAGCACATCAGTCAAACAGGTTTATGACCTGTACGGGCCGTCGGAAGACACCACCTATTCGACCTTCACCCTGCGCACCGCCAACGGCCGGGCGAACATTGGGCGGCCGCTGGACAACACCGTGGCCTACCTGCTCGACAGTCAGTTGCAGGTGTTGCCGGCAGGGTTGGCCGCCGAGTTGTACCTGGCCGGTGCCGGTGTGACCCGAGGTTATCTGCTGCGTCCCGGCCTGACTGCGGAACGCTTCGTACCGGACCCGTTCGCCACTAATGGTGAGCGGCTGTATCGCACCGGCGATCTGGTGCG
This sequence comes from Pseudomonas sp. PDM09, assembly GCF_014852305.1. Classification (NCBI taxonomy): domain Bacteria; kingdom Pseudomonadati; phylum Pseudomonadota; class Gammaproteobacteria; order Pseudomonadales; family Pseudomonadaceae; genus Pseudomonas; species Pseudomonas sp. PDM09. The sequence continues at coordinate 26,772 of NZ_JACVBI010000002.1, forward strand.
CCAGGGGCCAGACGACACGATAGAGTACATCGGTCGTGCCGATCATCAGGTGAAAATTCGCGGCTTCCGCATCGAGCTGAGCGAGATCGAAGCCCGATTGCTGGAGCAGCCCGAGGTGCGCGAAACCGTGGTGCTGGCGCAGGAGGGCGCGGCGGGTAAACACCTGCATGCCTACGTTGTAGCGAGCCAGCCGGGCAGTTTATCGTTGGTGGAAAGCCTGCGGGCGGCCCTGGCCAATCGTTTGCCGGCGCACATGGTGCCGAGCCATCTGCACGTGATCGACGCGCTGCCGCTGACCCCCAATGGCAAGCTCGATCGCAAGGCCCTGACGGCGCTGGGCGGCAATCCGACGCTGCAGCGTTACGAAGCGCCGCGCACCGATCTGCAATGGGAAGTGTCGACCGTCTGGCAAGAGGTGCTGGAAGTCGAGCGCGTCGGCCTGACGGACAACTTCTTCCAATTGGGCGGGCATTCGTTGCTGGCGACGCTGGTGGTGACCCGGATCAAGGAACGCCTGGGTGACAAGGTGCCGCTCAAGGAGCTGTTCGAAGCCGATACCTTGCAAGCGTTCTGCACCCGCATCGAAGCGTTGCGCGTCGATTTATCACCGGTTCAGGACGAATTGGCTAAATCCCTGGAGGCCCTCAAACGTCTATCCCTCGATGATCTGGAAAAACTGATTTCTTGAGGGGAACAACGCGTGCAAGAGTTAATCGAGTCGGTAGGACAACTTTCGGCTAAGCAAAGAAAGGCTCTGGCGGTTCTGCTCAAGCAGAAAGGCGTCAACCTTTTTGACATTGCCCCGGTTTTCAAGCGCACGGCTGAAGAACCGTTGTTGCTGTCCTACGCTCAACAGCGCCAGTGGTTTCTCTGGCAATGGGCGCCGCACAGCGCGGCCTACAACATTCCCACGGCCCTGCGCTTGCAGGGCCCGCTGGAGGTGGCCGCGTTGCAGCGCAGCGTCCAGGCGCTGATCGAACGTCACGAAACCTTGCGCACGGTGTTCACTCAAGACGCCGGGCAACCTTTGCAAACGATCCTGCCCGCAGGATCGTTTGCCCTGGATACTCACGAGCTGAGCCCTGAACTGGCGGCAAACCCACAGGCGTCGATCCAGGTCTTCGTCCAGACCCAGAGCCAGCAAGCTTTCGATTTGCAGACCGGCCCGCTGTTGCGCGCCGCGCTGCTGCAAGTCACCCCGCAGGATCACGTGCTGGTGCTGACCCTGCATCACATCGTGTCGGACGGTTGGTCGTTGCAGGTGATGATCGAGGAACTGGTGCAGCTATATGCCGGTTTCAACCTCGGGCATGACGCCGGGCTGCCGGCCTTGCCGATTCAATACGCCGACTACGCCCTGTGGCAGCGGCAATGGATGGAGGCCGGCGAACAGGAACGTCAACTGGCCTACTGGCAACAAAAGCTCGGCGGCGAGCAGCCGGTGCTGGAGCTGCCCACCGACCGTGGGCGGCCGGTGGAACAGAGCTTTGCCGGGGCCAGCCATAACCTGATTCTGGCCCCGACGCTGAGCGACAGCCTCAAGGCCTTCGCCCGACGGGAAAACGTCACGCTGTTCGTGCTGTTACTGGCCTCGTTCCAGGCCTTGTTGCACCGCTACAGCGGCCAGGCCGACATCCGCGTCGGTGTGCCGGTGGCCAACCGCGGACGCGTGGAGATCGAGCGTCTGATCGGTTTCTTCGTCAACACCCAGGTACTCAAGGCGGACGTCGACGGCCAAGCCAGCTTCGTCGATCTGCTACGCCAGGTTCGGCAAACCGCCCAGGAAGCCCAGGCACACCAGGACCTGCCGTTCGAACAACTGGTGGAAGCCCTGGAGCCGGGACGCAGCCTGAGCCACAGCCCGTTGTTCCAGGTGATGTTCAATCACCAGGCCGAAAGCCGGATCAGCGTCGAGACCCGCTTGAACGGCTTGAGCATTGAACCGCTGGAATGGCAAAGCGCAACCGCGCAGTTCGATCTGGTGCTGAACACCACCGAACAAGCTCATGGCATTGAAGCGGTGCTCAAATACGCCACCGATTTGTTCGAGCCTGCGACCATCGAGCGCCTGGCGCAGCATTGGCAAAATCTGCTACGGGCGATCGTTCAGGACCCGACCCAGCGCATTGCCCAACTGCCGGTACTCGATGACGCGCAGCAACAACAACTGCTCGCGCACTGGAACCCGAGCCCGGTGGTGCACCCGGTCAGCCAGTGCATTCATCAGATGATCGAGGCTCAGGCCGAGCGTCATCCGCAGGCGCCGGCGGTGGTGTTCGCCGGGCAACGGCTGACATACGCCGAACTCAATCAACAGGCCAACCAATGGGCGCATCAGCTGATCGCCCGTGGCGTCGGCCCCGATGTGCGGGTGGGCGTGGCGGTGGAGCGTTCGCTGGACATGATCGTCGCCATTGTCGCCGTGCTGAAGGCCGGTGGTGCTTATGTGCCGCTGGACCCGAGCTACCCCGACGACCGTTTGCGCTACATGATCGAGGACAGCGGGATCGAGCTGTTGCTGACCCAGGGCCACCTGTTGGCGCAGCTGCCGATTCCACCGGGGCTGGCTTGCCTGGATCTGAATCAACCACCGCAGGACAGCAGCATGGCCAATCCGCCGTGCATGACTACGGCAGACAACCTCGCATATGTGATTTACACCTCCGGCTCCACCGGCAAGCCCAAAGGCGCGTTGCTGCCCCATGGCAATGTCATTCGCCTGTTCAACGCCACCGATCACTGGTTCGGTTTCGGTCCCGAAGACAGCTGGACGCTGTTCCATTCCTACGCGTTCGACTTCTCGGTCTGGGAAATCTTCGGCGCGCTGCTCTACGGCGGCAAACTGGTGGTGGTGCCCCACGACGTCACCCGTTCGCCGGAAGAGTTCTACACCTTGCTCTGCGATGAACAGGTCACCGTCCTGAACCAGACGCCGTCGGCGTTCAAACCGCTGATGCAAGTGGCCAGTGCTTCGTCGCGCAACCATGCGCTGCGTTACGTGGTGTTTGGCGGTGAAGCGCTGGAAGTGCAGAGCCTGCGCCCCTGGTTCGAGCGTTTCGGCGACCGCGCGCCGACCCTGATCAACATGTACGGCATCACCGAAACCACCGTGCATGTGACCTACCGCCCGCTGTCCATGGCGGACTTGCAGCAGAGCCACAGCAGCCCGATCGGCGAGCCGATTGTCGACCTGTCGTGGTACTTGCTCGATGACGCGCTGAACCTGGTGCCCCAAGGGTGCATCGGCGAGTTGTACATCGCCGGGGCCGGGCTCGCGCGGGGATACCTGAACCAGCCAGGCATGAGCGCCACCCGGTTCGTCCCGGATCCGTTCAACCCTGTGGCCGGTGAACGCCTGTACCGCACCGGCGACCTGGCGCGGCTGCGCGGCGACGGGGTGATCGAGTACATCGGCCGTATCGACCATCAAGTGAAGGTTCGCGGTTTCCGTATCGAGCTGGGGGAAATCGAAACCCAATTGCTCAAGCATGACGCGGTACGTGAAGCCGTGGTGCTGGCGGTCGAAGGGCTCAGTGGGCAGCAACTGGCGACCTGGATTGTGCCGAGCGAACCACTGGACGCGGACGCCCACGCCAACTTGCGCGATTCGATCAAGGCGCAATTGCGGGAAAGCCTGCCGGACTACATGGTGCCGGTCAGCTGGGTGTTCCTCGATCGCCTGCCGCTGACGGCCAACGGCAAGCTCGATCGCAAGCAACTGCCCAACCCCGATGTGAGCCTGGTGCAAGAGGCTTACGCGGCACCGCGCAGCGAACTCGAACAGCGCTTGGCCGAGATCTGGCAGGACGTGCTGAAAGTCGAACGGGTCGGGCTCAACGACAATTTCTTCGAACTGGGCGGCGATTCGATCATCTCGATTCAGGTGGTCAGCCGGGCGCGTCAGGCGGGCATCCGCTTTTCGCCCAAAGACATCTTCCAGCACCAGACCGTGCAACGCCTGGCCACCGTCGCGCAGCAGAGCGATGCGGTGCAGGCGATGCAAGGTGATGTGCTCGGCGCTGCCGTGCTGACGCCGATTCAACAGTACTTTTTCGCCACCGAGATTCCTCAGCGTCAGCACTGGAACCAGTCGATCCTGCTGACCCCGGCCGAACCTCTGCAAGCGGCTGTGCTGGAGCAGGCCCTGGAACATCTGCAACGGCATCACGATGCCTTGCGTCTGCGCTATCGCCAGTCCGCAGGTGGCTGGGCGCAGGAGCATGCCGCCGTCGATCAGCCGAACGCACTGCTGCGCACTGTGGCGTTGCCGGACAGCGAGGCTTTGCCGGCGCTGTGCCTGGAGCTGCAGCGCAGCCTGAACCTGAGCGACGGCCCGTTGATCCGTGCTGCATTGGTAGATCTGCCCGACGCCAGCCAGCGACTGCTGTTGGTGATCCATCACCTGGTGGTCGATGGTGTGTCGTGGCGGATTCTGCTGGAAGACCTGCAAACCGCTTATCAGCAACTGAGCGCTGGCACGCCGTTGCGCCTGCCAGCCAAGACCACGGCGTTCAAGGATTGGGGCCAACGCCTGCAAGGTTATGCGCGCAGCGCCGAGCTGGAAACCGAGCTGGATTACTGGCGCGGACAACTGGCCGAAGCACCGGCGGACTTGCCGCTGGACAACCCTGATGGGCAACTGCAGAACCGTTTCGAGCGCAGCGTCGATACCCGTCTGGATGCCGAGCGCACCCGGCAATTGCTGCAACAGGCACCGGCGGTGTATCGCACCCAGGTCAACGATTTGCTGTTGACCGCACTGGCCCGGGTTTTGTGTGAGTGGACCGCCTCCGACAGCGCCCTGGTGCAGCTCGAAGGGCATGGCCGCGAAGACCTGTTCGACGACCTCGACCTGAGCCGTACCGTGGGTTGGTTCACCAGCATGTTTCCGGTGCGCCTGACTCCGCAGGCCAGCCTCGAAGCGTCCATCAAGGGCATCAAGGAACAACTGCGCTCGATCCCCAACAAAGGCATCGGCTTTGGCTTGCTGCGGTATCTGGGAAGTGATGAGGCGCAAGCGGCCCTGAGCGGCGTGTCCCAACCCAAGGTGACGTTCAACTACCTGGGGCAGTTCGATAACAACTTCGACGAGGGCGCCCTGTGGGTGCCGGCCACCGAAGACAAGGGCGCCGGGCAGGACGAACAGGCACCGATGAGCAATTGGCTGACCATCGACGGCCGCGTCTACCAGGGGCAATTGAGCCTGACCTGGACCTACAGCGGTGACGTGTTCGAAGAGGCGACCATCAACGCCCTGGCTCGCGCTTATGAAGTCGCGCTGGGTGAGTTGATCGACCATTGCCTGAATCATCCGAGCGGCGGTCTGACGCCTTCCGATGTGCCGTTGGCCGGGTTGTCCCAGGCTCACCTGGACAGCCTGCCAATCGCCGCGCAGCGGATCGAGGACATTTACCCGCTGGCGCCGATGCAGCAGGGCATTCTGTTCCACAGCCTGTACGACGCCGATGCCAACGCTTACGTCTATCAGATGCTGCTGGATATCGACGGTCTGGATGTACCGCGCTTCCAGCAAGCCTGGCAGCGGGTGGTGGATCGTCATGAAGTGCTGCGCGCCGGTTTCATCTGGGGCCGCGATGGCCTCGATACACCGCTGCAAGTGATCTATCGCCAGCTGACCCTGGAAATGCCGGAAGTGGATGTGCGTGCCGAACCGGATCTGCAAGCGGTGCTTGAGGCCCGTGCCTTGGCTGATCGCGAGCGCGGTTTTGACTTGCAGAATCCGCCGCTGCTGCGCCTGTGCCTGTTGCGCACCGCCGATGACCGTCATCGCCTGATCTTCACCTGCCACCACATTCTCATGGACGGCTGGAGCAACTCGCGGATGTTTGGCGAAGTGCTGCAGGATTACGCCGGGCATCCGGTGCCGAGTGCCCAGGGCCGTTATCGCGACTTCCTGGCCTGGCTGCAACGCCAGGACAAGGAGGCGGCGCAAGCCTTCTGGCGCGGGCAGTTGGCCGAACTGGATGAACCGACGCGGCTGGCCTCGGCCTGCCATGGGCAAACCGTGCCCGGCCCCGGCAAAGGCGTGCATAAGCTGACCTTTGACGCCGCCTTCACCCAGCGCCTCAACGGTTTCTCGCGCCAGCAGCAAGTGACGCTTAACAGCCTGGTGCAAGCGGCGTGGCTGTTGGTATTGCAGCGCTACACCGGGCAAAGCAGTGTCGCGTTCGGCGCGACGGTGTCCGGTCGTCCGGTGGACCTGCCGGGTATCGAGCAACAGTTGGGCCTGTTCATCAATACCCTGCCGGTGATCGCCAGCCCGCAAGCGACGTGCAGTGTCAGCGACTGGGTGCGCAGCGTGCAGGACAAAAACCTGCTGCTGCGCGATTACGAACAGACGCCGTTGCAAGACATCCAACGCCTGGCCGCGCTCAACGGTGAAGCGTTGTTCGACACCTTGCTGGTGTTTGAAAACTACCCGGTGTCCGACACCCTGGAGGCCAATCCGGGTGGACTGCGTTTCAGCGGTCTCGAACATCGCGAGCAAACCAACTACGGTCTGACACTGATCGCCGGTGCCGGCGAGGTGTTGAGCCTGGACTTCAACTACCTCACCGAGCACTTCGCCGAGCGCAGCGTTGTCGGCCTGGCCGCTCATCTGGAAGAAGTGCTGCGCCAGTTCCTCGACGCACCGCAACGCTTGCTGGGCGAGATCGGCCTGTTGCCGGCGAGCGAGCTGCGCACCCTGGCCGAATGGAATGACCATCACGCCGCGTATCCGACCCAGGCCTTGATCCATCAAGGCTTTGAAGCCCAGGTCGAAGCGCGGCCACAGGCGATCGCCTTGCGCCATGCCGGTGCTGGTTTGACCTATGCCGAACTCAATCGCCGCGCCAATCAACTGGCCCGTCATCTGCAAACACTGGGGGTCGGTGCGGAAGTCCGCGTGGGCGTGGCGATGCCTCGTTCCGCCGAACTGGTGATTGCCCTGATGGCGGTGCTCAAGGCCGGTGGCACCTACGTGCCGCTGGACCCGGACTACCCGGCGGATCGCGTGGCCTACATGCTCGACGACAGTCAGGCGCGGGTGCTGCTGACCCAGCAGCACTTGCTGTCGCAGTTGCCCGAGACCCAGGCCCAAGTGGTGTGGGTCGAGGCGGGCGGTCAGGCCTTCGCTGACCTGGCACCGCACAACCTTGAGGGCCGGATTGATTCTGCCAACCTGGCGTATGTGATTTATACCTCCGGTTCAACCGGTAAACCGAAGGGCGTGGCGATTGCTCATCGCAACGTGCAGGCGTTGATCCACTGGTCGCACGAGGTGTACAGCGAAGAGGACCTGCAAGGCGTGCTGGCCTCGACTTCAGTGTGCTTCGACCTGTCGGTGTGGGAGATTTTCGTCACCCTGGCCCGCGGCGGCTCGATCATCGTGGCGCGTAACGCCCTGGAATTGCCGGACCTGCCGGAGCGCGATCAGGTGCGCCTGATCAACACCGTGCCGTCGGCCATCGCGGCCTTGCAGCGTGCCGGGCAGATCCCCCAAGGCGTGCGCATCATCAACCTCGCGGGTGAACCGCTCAAGCAAACGCTGGTGGACATGCTGTACCGCGAGACTTCGGTCGAGCACGTTTACGATTTGTATGGGCCGTCGGAAGACACCACCTATTCGACTTGCACACGCCGCGAAGCCGGCGGCCAGGCCAACATCGGCCGGCCGCTGGTGAACACCACCGCGCACTTGCTCGATGCCCAATTGCAGGCCGCCCCTATTGGGGTTGCCGCCGAGCTGTACCTGGCCGGCGACGGCATTACCCGTGGCTATCTGTTCCGCCCGGGCCTGACCGCCGAGCGCTTTGTGCCCAACCCGCTGGCCAGCAATGGCGAGCGAATGTACCGCACCGGCGACCTCACCCGTTTGCGTGAAGACGGTGTGATCGAATACGTCGGCCGCATCGACCATCAGGTCAAGGTGCGCGGGTTCCGTATCGAACTGGGTGAAATCGAAGCGCGATTGCTGGCCCACGACAGCGTGCGCGAAGGTGTGGTGCTGGCGGTGGAAGGCCATAGCGGCCAGCAACTGGTGGCCTATGTGGTGCCGGCACAAGCAGACCTGAGCCCGCAACAGCAGGACGATCTGAGCGAGGCGCTCAAGGCCGGGCTCAAGGCGCATCTGCCGGATTACATGGTGCCGGCGCAATGGCTGTTCATCGAACAATTGCCGCTGACCCCCAACGGCAAACTCGACCGCAAGGCCTTGCCGACCCCGGACGCCAACCAGCTGCAACGCGATTACGTGGCGCCGCGCACTGCACTGGAGCAGCAGATTGCCGGGATCTGGCAAGACATTCTGAAACTCGAGCGGGTCGGCGTGACCGACAACTTCTTCACCCTGGGCGGCGATTCGATCATCTCCATCCAGGTGGTGAGCCGGGCGCGTCAGCAGGGAATCAGCTTCACGCCCAAGGATCTGTTCCAGCAGCAGACCGTCCAGGGGCTGGCCACTGTCGCGCAGCTCGGCAAAGCCCTGGCGCAAATCGATCAAGGCCCAGTGACAGGTGAGACACCGTTGCTGCCGATTCAGCAATGGTTCTTCGAACAACCCTTGCCGCAGCGTCATCACTGGAATCAGTCGGTGCTGCTCAAACCGTTGAACCCTCTGGTGGCCGCGACACTTGAGCAGGCCCTGCACGCGCTGATCGTTCATCACGACGGCCTGCGCCTGGGCTTTACCCAAACCTCAGGAAGCTGGTCGGCGAGCTATCGGACCGTGGAACACCAGCGCCTGTCACCGTTGTGGCTGGAATCGGTCAGCGATGCCGCCCACCTGGAACGCGTCGCCGAACAAGCCCAACGCAGCCTGGATCTGCAACAAGGCCCGTTGTTGCGCGCGGTGTTGTTCGATTTGCCTGAGGGCGAACAGCGCTTGTTGTTGATCGTTCATCACCTGGTGGTCGATGGTGTGTCGTGGCGGATTCTGCTGGAGGATTTGCAGGGCACCTACCGCCAGTTACTGACCGGCGAACCGTTGGCATTGGCGGCCAAGACCACGTCCTTCAAGCAGTGGGCGGAGCAATTGCAAGCTCACGCCAGCAGTGAATCGCTGCTTGGACAACTGCCTTACTGGCAGGCGCAGCGCTCGGACGGCGCGCCGCTGCCGCAAGATAACCCCCAGGGCAGCCTGCAGAGCCGTCATGCCTTGACGCTTTACAGTCGCCTGAACCCGACCTTGACCCGACGACTGCTGCAACAGACCCCGGCGGCTTACCGCACACAGGTCAACGACCTGTTGCTGACGGCGCTGGCACGGGTAATCGCCCGTTGGAGCGAACAGTCGTCGGTGCTGATTCAGCTCGAAGGCCATGGTCGTGAAGATCTGTTCGACGGCCTCGATCTGACCCGCACGGTCGGCTGGTTCACCAGCCTGTTCCCGGTCAAATTGACCCCGACCCAGGAGCTGGCCGGCTCGATCAAGCAAATCAAGGAGCAACTGCGCGCAATTCCGGATCGTGGCATTGGTTTCGGTGTGCTGCGTTATCTGGGGGACGAGGCTTGCCAGGCGTCGCTGCGAACCCTGCCGACACCGCGTATCACCTTCAACTACCTGGGCCAGTTCGACGGTAGCTTCGATAGCCAGAGCGGTGCCTTGTTTGTGCCGGCCGATGAGGGCAAGGGCGCAGAGCACAGTGACGATGCGCTGCTGGGTAACTGGCTGACGCTCAACGGTCAGGTGTACGGCGGCGAGTTGAGTGTCGGCTGGTCGTTCAGCACGCAGATGTTCAACGCCTCGACCATCGAACGCCTGACCGAGGAGTACACCCGGGAGCTGGAACTGCTAATCGAGCATTGCTGCCAGCCGGACAGCCACGGCGTCACGCCGTCGGACTTCCCGTTGGCGCATCTGGATCAGGCCCGACTGGACGCCTTGCCGATAGCCCCGTCCCGGATCGAAGACATTTATCCGCTGTCGCCGATGCAAGAGGGCATGCTGTTCCACACCTTGTCGGACAATGGTTCGAGCCTGTACGTCAATCAGATCAGTTTGCCGGTGGGCGGTCTGGATGTTGAGCGTTTCCGCAAGGCCTGGGAGGCGGTCATCGAGCGTCAGGCCATCCTGCGCACCAGCTTCCATTGGCACGATGGCTTGGCCAAACCGCTGCAAATTGTCCAGCGTCAGGCGACGCTCGATTTGCAGGTGCTCGACTGGCGCGATCGCGACGCCAGCGAGGCGGACATCGCCGCGCGGGCCGCCGAGGACCGCGCGCGAGGCTTCGAGCTGACCCATGCGCCACTGCAGCGAGTGTTGTTGATTCGCAGCACTGAAGATCAGTACCAGATGGTCTGGACCAGTCACCACATTCTGATGGACGGCTGGAGCAGCTCGCGCCTGTTTGGTGAGGTGATCCAGCATTACGCCAAGGGTGAAATCAGCGCTGAAAACGGCCGTTACCGCGACTTCATTGCCTGGTTGCAAGCCCAGGACCAGGACGCCCGGGAGCTGTTCTGGAAAGCCAGGCTGGCCCCGGTCAACGAGGCGACGGCGTTGAGCCAGGCCATCCATCCACGGCATGTGTCCGATGAACCTGGCCACAACGCTATTTACTCCCATTGGGACGCGCAACAGACCGGTCGTCTGCTGCAGTTCTGCCGCGATCTGCGGATTACCCCGAACACCTTGATCCAGGGCGCATGGTTGCTGCTGTTGCAGCGCTACACCGGGAAAAACACCGTGACCTTTGGTGCCACGGTGTCCGGGCGTCCCGAGAGTTTGCCCAATGTCGGCAACATGCTGGGGCTGTTCATCAACACCTTGCCGATCATTCAGATGCTGGAACCGGATCAGCCTCTGGCAGATTGGCTGAACCGGATCCAGGCTTACAATCTGGATATCCGCGACCATTCCCAGGCCCCGTTGGCGGACGTGCAACGCTGGTCCGGCCTGGGCGGGCAGGCGCTGTTCGACAGCATCATCGTGTTCGAGAACTACCCGATCGACGACCGCCTGCAAGAGGACAACGATAGCGGCCTGAGCTTTGGCAAATCCATCGGCCATGACGTGACGAACGTGCCGATGGACCTGGCGGTGACGCTCGGCGACGAACTGTCGATTGAATACCTGTACCTGCGCAGCCACTTCAGTGCCGAGGCGGTGGAAGGGATTCGCCTGACCCTGGAAAATACCCTTGAGGCGATGATGCGCGCGCCTGACGAATGCCTGGGTAACCTGCAGCGTCTGTCGCTCGAGCAATGGCAGGCGATGCAAACCTGGAGCGCCGAGCCGCCAGCGGATCATCAGCCGCAACTGTTGCCGGAGCTGATCAGCCGACACGCGCTGACTCAGCCCGAGGCCATTGCGGTGCAATGCGCCGGGCTGAGCCTGAGCTACGGTGAACTGGAACGACGGGCCAATCGTCTGGCCCATTGCCTGATCGAACATGGCGCGGGGCCGGAGGTGGTGATTGGCGTGGCGCTGCCGCGTTCGCTGGAAATGGTCGTCAGCTTCCTCGCCGTGCTCAAAAGCGGCGCGGCGTATGTGCCGTTGGACATTGATTATCCGCCGGAGCGTCTGGCGTACATGATCGAAGATTCCGGCATGGCGCTGCTGCTGACCCAGAGCAGCCTGCGGGCAACGTTACCGGCGCCAGAGGGCCTGTTGCGCCTTGAGCTGGATCAGCTCGACGAGTCCCATTATGCCGATGAGGCGCCGGTGTGCCGCGTGATGGAGCAAGGGCTGGCTTATCTGGTTTACACCTCGGGTTCCACTGGCCGACCAAAAGGCGTGGCGGTCACCCAGGGCCCCCTGAGCATGCACTGTCAGGCCATCGCCAAACTGTATGAAATGGACACCCGCAGCTGCGAGCTGCACTTCATGTCGTTCGCCTTCGACGGTGCCCATGAGCGCTGGTTGAGTACGCTGTACAGCGGCGGCCGGCTGGTGGTGCGCGACGGTTGCCTGTGGACGCCGGAGCAAACCTGGCAGGCGCTGCACGAATACGGCGTGACCATCGCCTGCTTCCCGCCGGCCTACCTCAAGCAACTGGCCGAGTACGCCGCGGCCAGCGCAATTGCACCGCCACCGGTGCGCATCTATTGCTTCGGCGGCGATGCGGTGCCGGACCAGACCTTCGAACAGGTCAAGGCGGCACTGCGTCCCGAGTACTTCACCAACGGCTACGGCCCGACGGAAACCGTGGTCACCCCGATGCTGTGGAAAGTGCCGGTGAGCCAGCAGTGTGAAGCGGCTTATGCACCGATCGGCCGGGCAGTGGGCGCGCGTTCTCTGTATGTGCTGGATGAAGAACTGAATCCGCTGCCGCCCGGTTTTGCCGGCGAGTTGTACATCGGTGGCTACGGGGTTGCCCGTGGTTATCACGGTCGGCCAGACCTGACCTGCGAACGCTTCGTGCCCAACCCGTTTGCCAGCGGCGAGCGGCTGTACCGCACCGGCGACCTGGTGCGCTTGCGTCAGGACGGCGTGGTCGATTACGTCGGTCGTATCGATCATCAGGTCAAAGTGCGTGGGTTCCGCATCGAGCTGGGTGAAGTCGAGGCCAGCCTGCGGCAACTGGCGCAGGTCAGCGACGCCCTGGTGATCGCCCGGGACAATGCCTCCGGCAAGCAACTGATCGGTTATGTTGTCACCAACGCCGGCCAGCAGCTGGGTGATGAACTCAAGGCCGGTCTGCGTACCACGTTGCCTGAATACATGGTGCCGGCGCAGATCGTTTGCCTCAGTGCCTTCCCGATCACCCCCAACGGCAAGCTCGACCGCAAGGCATTGCCCGAGCCGGAATTCAAAAGCGAGGAATACATCGCCCCGCGCAATCAGCAGGAACAACTGCTGGCGGACATCTGGGCGCAGGTGTTGCAGGTCGAGCAGGTCGGTATCAGCGACAACTTCTTCGAACTGGGCGGCGACTCGATCTTGAGCCTGCAAGTGATTTCCCGGGTCAGGAACCACCCGACCCTGCAGATGGACCTCAAACTGCGCGACCTGATGCGCTACCAGACCATCGCCGGCATCGTCGAACAGGACGTGGTCAAGGCGAGCACCGCGCAACCGGCGGTGGACCTCACCCATGTGGCCAGTGAGGGGTTGTTCAATCTGCTGCCGATTCAGGAGTGGTTCTTTGCCGAGGGCATGGCCGAGTCTCATCACTACAACCAGTCGTTTTTGCTGAGTGCGCGTCAGACGCTGGATCTGGATGCCCTGGAACAGGCGCTGGGCTGGATCGAAAACCATCACGACAGCTTGCGCCTGCGCTTCTGTCAGGAAGGCGGGCGCTGGTTGCAGCGCTACGCCGCACCGACCGAGCGCCGCGAGCCGGTGTTGTGGCGCCGCGAGGTCGAGAGCAGTGAGCAGGTCGAAGCCTTGGCCAACCTGACTCAGCGCGGCCTCAAACTCGACGATGGACCGGCCTGGCGTGTGGTGCACACCGCCTTGCCGGACGGCCAGGCACGGCTGTTGATGGTCATCCACCATCTGGTGGTCGACACCGTGTCGTGGCGGATTCTGCTCGATGACTTGAAGGTGGCCTATGAGGCCTGTGTGATGGGCATCGAACCGCAATTGCCGATCCGCACCAGCAGCTATCGTGCGTTTGCCGAAGCGTTGCAGGCGCAGGCGCCGGTGATTGCCGAGCAGGAATTGGCCTACTGGCTGGAGCAACTGGATCAGCCGGGTATCGACCTGCCGTGCGACAACCGTCGCGGCAAGAATCAGGTGCGTCACCAGGCTCAGGCGCGGCTCAAGTTGTCCCGCGAGCACACCGAACAGTTGCTCAAGCAGGCGCCGGCGGTCTATCGCACGCAGATCAACGATTTGCTGCTGTCGGCCCTGAGCCGGGCGCTGTGCCGCTGGAGCGAACAGCCGTCGGCTCTGATTCTGCTGGAAGGGCACGGCCGCGAGGATCTGTTCGAGAACATCGATCTGAGTCGCAGCCTGGGCTGGTTCACCAGCATGTTCCCGGTACGGCTCACCCCCGACAGCGCGGACATTGGCGCGTCGATCGTCAACGTGCAGGCGCAATTGGCGGCCATCCCGCAGAAGGGCATTGGCTATGGCGTGTTGCGTCATCTGGCCGGCCCGCAACTGGCCCGTCAATTGGCCGACCTGCCGCAGGCACGGGTGACGTTCAACTATCTGGGGCAGTTCGACCAGAGCTTCGACGAGCAAGCGTTGCTGGTGCCGGCGCTGGAAGAAAGCGGCGACAACTACAGCCTGCAGGCCAATCTGGGCAACTGGCTGGAGATCGTCGGCCAGGTTTATGACGGTCAGTTGGCGCTGCGTTGCATCTACAGCAGCCAGCGTTATCGGGCCAGCACCATGGAGTCGTTGATGCAGGATTATCAGCGCGAGCTTGAGGCGTTGATCGAGCATTGCATGGCGCGGGTGGGCTGAGAGCCCGGGGTTTTAATCATTGCTGGGGGGGCGTTGCTCAGGCGCGGCCCTTTTTTACGGACATAAGGATTCTTTCGATGTCGCTACACCCTGATCTGGAAGCCTTCCTCGACCTGGCGCAAGACGGCCAGGACGCAGGCCAGCCAGCGCTGCATCAACTGACCCCGGCCGAGGCGCGGGCGATCTTCGAACAAACCACCGCGCAATTGCGTTGGGATGCTCCTCAGGATCTTGACGTGCTGGAGGTCAACACCACGGCCCGGGACGGTGCGCCGCTGGCGTTGCGTTTGTATCGCCCAAGCGGGGCGACGGCACCGATGCCGGTGCTGGTGTATTTCCATGGCGGTGGTTTTGTAGTGGGCAGCCTGGATTCCCATGACGGAGTCTGCCGCGAATTCTGCCGGCGCACGCCGTGCGCGGTGTTGTCGGTTGGCTATCGGCTGGCGCCGGAACATCGTTTCCCGACCGCGCTGGAGGACGGTGAAGACGCCTTGTCCTGGCTGGCGGAACAGGCGCAGGCCTTGGGGCTGGATGCCGGTCGCGTTGCATTCGGCGGTGACAGTGCCGGTGCCACGCTGGCGACGGTGCTGGCCTTGCAAGCGGTGGTTCAGCCACACACCGTGGCCATCGTCCCGAAGGTGCAGCTGCTGTGTTATCCGGTCACGGATGCCTCGCGTACCCACGATTCGCGTTTGTTGTTCAGTGAGGGGTATCTGCTGGAGAACGACACGCTGGACTGGTTTTACCAGCACTACGCCCGCAGCCCCGAAGATTTGCTGGACTGGCGCTTCTCGCCGTTGCTGGCTGAGGACTTGCGCGGGGTTGCGCCGGCGATTGTGTTGCTGGCCGGGTTCGATCCGTTGCTCGATGAAGGCCAGGCCTACGTCGATAAACTGCGCGCGCAGGGGGTGAGTGTCGAACTCGAACATTGCCCGGGGCTGACCCATGACCTGCTCAGATTGGCTTCGGTCATGCCGGATGTGTTGGGTGTGCATGAAAGCTTGAGTCGAGCGCTGAGTCGGTATTTGGGTTGAGCATAGAAACTGCGGGGTAGTGTTATGTTGATCGTTCCCACGCTCCGCGTGGGAATGCCTCAACGGACGCTCTGCGTTCGGCTCTGGAAGGGACGCGGAGCGTCCCGGGCTGCATTCCCACGCAGAGCGTGGGAACGATCACCCTCGCTAACCTCGCGGGTCGAGGTTATCCAGCACCCGGTTCACCGCCAGCTCCCCGAGCATGACCACCGATTGAATCCCCAACATCATGTTGCGATGTGGCATGTCCATCAATCCGGCGAACTCACTGAGCATCATGCTCGCTGACGCCAGGGATTCGCAGGCGTTGACCAGTAGTGTTTCGTTATCGACCTCGGTGCCGACATGGTAAATGGTGCTGGGTTTGCGCTTGGTGTCTTTGGGGATGGGCGGCTTGAGGTAGTAATCGAGGGCGCGGTCGGCGGCTTCGTTGAGTTTTTTGGAATCGAGGGATTCGTAGGGGGATGTTGGATCGGTTTCCGGCGGATTAGGCGTCGGTTTGAACATAGATGAAACTCCTTGATAAATGGAGCCGCAGACCTATTGCTACCAAACATTAGGGTGGCGGCTGTACGCAGGTTGGTAGACCGGGCATCAAGGGAACCCAGCGCGTCCGAGGGCGCCCTGCGCACAACCGCCATAACAAAACAGCAGACGAAAAAGCGTCAACTGCTTGAAACGTCGGCGTTGTGCGCCTTGATTAACCCGGGCTACCAAACCCGATCGCTGATTCGTCAGCGACCCGGAAACGATAGAGCCCGGACCTAAGGCGCACAAGCCGGCGGATTCTGGCGTAGTCGTAGGCAGCGGCGCAAGAATGTGTAGCCTGAGTGAGTGTCTGGAAGTGTCGTTTAAACAGTTCCTGTTTATTGGTCTGACTGTGGGTCTTGTGGTGGCTGTACCGGCCCCTTCGCGAGCAAGCCCGCTCCCACATTTGATCCCAGGCGTACACAAATAGTGTGTTCACCGAAGATCCCCTGTGGGAGCGGGCTTGCTCGCGAAGGGGCCCGCTGGAACACCCTCGAACTTTCAGTTAAAC
The DNA here is from genome assembly GCF_014852305.1 of Pseudomonas sp. PDM09. Classification (NCBI taxonomy): domain Bacteria; kingdom Pseudomonadati; phylum Pseudomonadota; class Gammaproteobacteria; order Pseudomonadales; family Pseudomonadaceae; genus Pseudomonas; species Pseudomonas sp. PDM09. The sequence continues at coordinate 43,204 of NZ_JACVBI010000002.1, forward strand.
CACCGTCCTTTTCCCGCACAAAAAAACGCCCCGCAATGGCGGGGCGTTTTCATTGGGGCTGCAATCAGAAGTCAGCCTTGACCGACATCACGAAGTTGCGCGGTTCACCGTAGAAGTTACCCCAGCCTTCGGTACCGACCGTGGCGTAGTAGCGCTTGTCGAACAGGTTGTTGCCGTTCAGTGCCACGGACCAGGTGTCGTCGATGCGGTAGCCGATGCGACCGTTCCAGACCGCATAGCCGGCCTGGGTGACGTTGTTGTTGCTGGTAGGCGAGACGCGGTAGTTGCCGCTCTGGGCATTGACGCCGGCACCGACGGTGACGCGTTCCAGTGGGCCGCTGAGCGCATAGTCGCCCCACACGCGCAGCAAGTGGCGCGGCACATAGGTGTTGTACGACACGCCATCCTGACTGACATCGGCGTCTTCCAGAATCCTGGTCTGGGTGTAGGTGTAGCCGGCGAGCAATTGCAGACGATCGATGACTTCACCGCTGACTTCAGCTTCGAAGCCCTGGGCGCGCACTTTGCCGGAGTTCTGCGAGCAGCTGCTGTCCGGGCAGGCCGGGTCATCCTGGGCTGCGTCTTTCTGGACGGTGCGGAACAGGTTGAAGGCGCTGTTCAGGCGACCGTCGAACCATTCACCCTTGATCCCCAGTTCATAGCTCTGGCCGATCAATGGCTTGAGGGTCGCACCGGTGATGGTCTTGTAGCCACCTTGCGGGGTGAAGATATCCGCGTAGCTGGCATAGGCGGTCAGGTTGTCGTTGATGTCGAACAGCAGCGCGGCGAACGGGGTGACTTGCCCGGTTTCCTTGGCCTCGGAGCTTGTCGGCGTGCCTTCGCCGCGCCAGAACGAGACGGAGTCGGTTTCGGACTTGTACCAGCTGACGCGGCTGCCCAGTACGAAGGTCAGCGGATCGGCCAGTTTCAGGCGTGCCGTGGAGTAGGCGCCGTATTGCTTGATCCGCATGTCCACCGGACCACCCCGGGTGGCGTTGGCCAGGTAGAAACTTTCATCCGGCTGGGGCAGGTGATGGTTGGGGTTCAGCACATTCTGAGTCTGAGGCAGGAGGGCCACGGCGTAGAAGTCGTCCTTGTGGGAGCGGCTGGCGTTGGCACCGACGATCAGCTCGTGCTCTTGGCCGAATGCGTCGAACTTGCCGTCCACATAAGCGTCGAGGCCGTAGTCGACCTGATCGTAGTCAAAGATGCTACCGATCATCGCGGTACTGGTGCTGGTGGCGCCAACCGGTACTGAACCGCTGGGGAAGGCGTATTCCATGTCCTGGGTGTTTTTCGAGTAAACCCCCGCGACCTTCAGCGCCCAGTTGTCATTGAACTCGTGTTTCAGGTCGCCAAAGTAGGTGGCCCGCTTGCTGCGCTGGTTGTTCCAGGCGGTGTTCAGGCACGTGGAGCGAGAGAGCTTCAAGTCGCTGCCATCGGCGTAACGCGGCAAGCCGCCCCAGCACGGAGTGGCATCGACGTCTTCATAGGCCATGCCCAGGCCGAGAGTGGTGTAGTCGCTCAAGTCGAAGTCCAGCGCACCGTAGTAGATCTGGTCCCTGCGTTCGCCCACGTCATAGAAATACTGACGGGTCTGCTGGGTCACCACGGCCCGGCCACGGATGGTGCCGGCGTCGTTCAGCGGGCCGCCGGTGTCGACCTGGCCACGGTAGTTGTCCCACGTGCCGGCAGACAACGACAGTTGAGTGTGCGGGGTGTCCTGGCCGCGCTTGCGCACGAAGTTCACACCCCCCGCGGTGCCCCCGGCGCCCTTCATCATCCCGGCCGCACCGCGCAACACTTCGACCCGATCATAGATCGCCATGTCGCTGTTGAAGGCATCGGCCTGCACGTAGCTGCTGCCGATGTCCAGCGGCACACCGTCGTACTGGTACTGGCCGGTCATGCGGAAACCCCGGGAGTAGAAATACTTGCCGCCCATGGGCGAGTCGTAAACGGTGATGCCTGGGGTCTTTTCCATGACCTGTTCGATGGTGTTCAGGTTCTGGTCATCGAGCATCTTGCGCGTGATGACGGTGATCGACTGCGGGGTTTCCCTGAGCGAGTGCTCGCCCTTGCCAATGGTCACCGCGCCGGTGGTGTAGGAGTTGCTGCCTTCGGTGGTCGCGCCCAACCGCTGACCGTTGATGCTGGTCGGTGCCAGTTCCATCGCACTGCCGGTGGCCGGCGCCAGCAGCGTGACCGTGTTGCCATCGCGCTGATGGCGGATCCCGGTGCCCTTGAGCAGCGCATTGAGCGAATCATCTTCCTGATAGCGGCCGTTGAGGGCACTGGAGCGCAGGTTCTGAATGCTCTCGGGGCTGTAGATGATTTGCAGATTGGTCTGTTGACCGAGGGTCTGCAGCGCCTGAGCCAATGGCTGGGCCGGGATGTTCAGGGTCCATTCCTGGGCCTGGACATACGGCGTCACCGCCAGGGTCATCGCCAGGCCGAGGCCGGTGGAGGTCATGCGCGAGCGAGTGGTGCTGCTCATTAACAGGGCGCGGGTCAGAGGTCGAAGCATGAAACGGGATGCGGACATGAGGTTAAGACCTTGGCAGGTATAGTTGGTAATGGTTCTTATTCATCTCATTAAGACGAGGAGGCCGCGGCAAACCGGAAAATTATTTTTCCGGTCGGCCACGGCCTCGTCGATCAGGCGGGTTGCAGTTCGCTTTTAACCTTGCCGGCCTCCATGCGCACCAGTTGATCGGCCACGTCGAAATAGCGGTCATCGTGGGAGATGACGATGATGGTTTTACCTAGGCGTTTCAGGTCGGGCAGCAGTTCGGTGTAGAAAATGCGGCGGAAGGTCGGGTCCTGATCGGCCGCCCATTCGTCGAACACCAGCACCGGCCGTTCTTCGAGCCAGGCATTGACCAGCGCCAGGCGCTTGCGCTGGCCGGTGGAAAGATCGGTGGTGCTGAACGCGCCGTCGCGCACGCTGACCTTGTGCGCGATCTCCAGCCGTTCGAGGTAGCGCGTGGCATCCTGCGGCACTTGCCGGTCGCCCTGAATCAGGTCATCGAACAGGTAATAGTCGGCAAATATCGTGGTGAAATTCTGCCGGTAGTCATCGCGATTGAGGGCTGTGATCGGCTGGTCGTTCACGCGGATCTCGCCTTCGGTGGGCGCATAAAGACCCAGCAGCAGTTTGATCAGCGTGGTTTTGCCACAGCCGTTTTCACCGACGATGAAGACAATGTCGCCTTGCTCGATGCGCAGGTTGACCGGCCCGAGGCGGAAGGGCTCGCTGCCTTCCACCGGCGGGAAAGCGTAACGCACGTTGCTCAGTTCCAGGCTGTGGACTGGGCCGGGTTTGTAGCCCTGGTCTTCCAGCAGCAGGTGCGGTTCCGGGGAGGAAAATTGTTCGCTGAGCTCGGCGATCCGGCGAAACGCAATCTGCGCCCGGCTGATGATCGGCAGGGTGCTGACCAGGTGTTCCAGCGGGCCTTTCATGTACAGCAGCACCAACACAAACCCGCTCATCACGGCTTTGTCGGCACTGGGCCAGAACGATTGCAGGGCCAACGCCAGGCCGATGACCACGAAGAACAGCATCGAGCCGAACGACTTGGCAATGACGAAGGTGTTGATCGAGCGGATCTGTGTGTCACAGATTTTCTCGGCGGTTTTCTGGATGCCGGACACGAACATCCGCTGACGCCGTGGGCGGTGGATGCGCAGTTCCTTGGCCCCTTCGGCGATGGCGTTGTAGTGCTTTTGCAGCTCGTCTTCGGAGTCGCGCGCCGCGTAGAAACCGCGCATGCCCTTGGCTCGGGCGATGGCCTGGAGGGTGGTGCCGATGGCGATGGCCACCAGCATCATCAGAAACATCGGCCACGACAGCATGGCCAGGTAGCCGAGGCAACCGAGGGTCACGGTCAGGGAAATCGCCAACGGCGCGAAGGCGAAGGCGAAATCGCTGATGGTGTCCACGTCATGGGTCAGCACCGGGATCAACCGATGGCTGCGGTAGCGCTCGATCTGGTCGATCGGCGCCGACAGCACTTTTTCCCCCAGCTCTTTGCGCAGCTTGGCGATGATGTGCTGGCCGACGTAGTTGGTGCCGATGTCGGACACAATCGTGGTCAGCAGCGCCAGCACGCACAGCCCGGCGAAAATCATCACCACGGTGCGGGTCAGGCCGTCAGCGGAATGCAGGGCATTGTTGATGGTCGCCAGCAACACGGTGACGCTCAGGCCACCGATCATGCCGAGCACGATGGACACAGAGACAATCAGGCGGAAGGGCTTGAGCAGGGCGAACAATTCGTTGATCGCCCCACGCGTTGGCTTGGTCATGGAGGATTCCTTTCGACACGGAGGGAGTGCCGGTACTTAAGAAAAACGGATGGTCGGGGACTTTATTTAAAGGGCAGTGGACGGGAATGCCGGTGTAGCAGCTGGCGAAGCCTGCGTTCGGCTGCGCAGCAGTCGTGAATCCGGCTGACACGGTCCGCCTGACCCACCGCAATCTCTGGTTTTACGACTGCTACGCAGCCGAACGCAGCCTTCGGCAGCTGCTACAAGGCGTGCGTCGGCCTGAAAAAATCAGAGCTCACGCACCACGCGAAACCCCAGCCAGTCGCCGCTGCTGGTGGGCAGGCTGCTGTTGCGATTGCCGGAGCGGGAAAACACCGGTGCTTCGCCCCAGTCGTTGCCGCGCATGACCTGGCGTTTGCAGTTCTGTTCCAGCCACGGGCTGCCGTCGCTGGGCACGCCGACATAGTCTTCGCGGTAGCAGTCGGCGACCCACTCATAAACATTGCCGTGCATGTCGAACACGCCAAAGGCGTTGGCCGGGAAAGTGCCGGCCGGGGAGGTGAAGTTGTAGCCGTCGGCGGCGCCGTAGGTGTTGGCGTTTTTGGAGATCTGGTAGTCGGCGCCTTCATCGAACGCAAACGGGAAAGCCCCGGTGCTGCCGGCGCGGGCGGCGTACTCACGGATCGACTCGCTGGGCATGCGATAGGCATGACCGGTTTTCTTCGACAGCCAGGCGATGTAGCCCTCGGCTTCGGCCACGTTCATGCACACGGCCGGGTGGCGCGCGGTCTGTTTGAAGCTGGGTTTGCCAGCGGTGCAGCGACGGCCCGGCCGATCATCGAAGTCGGCGGGGGTGTTGCCGGTGGCGCGCACGTAGGCGTCCCATTCGCCGGCCAGTACCTGGAAACGACTGATGGCGAAAGGGCGGGTGAAGGTCACTTCATGCAGCGGACCCTCATCGGGTTGGTGGCCAACTTCATCCGCTGGCGTGCCCATGGTGTAGCGGCCGGCGGGCAGCACGACCATTTCCGGACAGTCCTTGCAGTCCTTGAACACCTTGCCGGGAGTTGGCGGGCTTGCGGCCTGGGCCGTACCGGGCAGCAGGCCGGCGAGCAGTGCGGTCAGTGCCAGGGCCGATAGGGTTCGCAGGGCGGAAGGTGGGTGGGGCGTATTCATAAGTCGTCTCGGTTAAAGGAAAATGGTGCCTCGCAGCGAAGGTTCACGCGGAGCGCTTTTTGCCCAGCACGTCGATGAAGCGGTCCACCTCGGCTTCGGTATTGAGCAGGCCGGGTGCAGTGCGGATCACCGGGCCGACGTCGCGGCTGACTGCATCGCTGACAATATGGTTTTGAACCAGGTGGGCAGCCACGGCATCGCAATCCTGCCCCTTGACCCGGAAGAAGCTGAACCCCGCCGAAAACCTCGGATCGACCGGGGTGACCAGCTCGACGCCCGGCTGTTCCAGCAAGCGCTGTTTCAGGTAGCTATTGAGCTGATGGATACGTGTCTGGACGTCAGCCTTGCCCAGTTCCAGGTGCAATTTGAACGCTTCATCCACGGCCCAGCGATGTTCGAACGCGTGATAGCCGCCCGGGGACATGGTGGTGGAAAAGCTCGTGGCTTCGGAGAAGGTCGGTACGCTCGGGCTGACGTATTTGAGTTCTTCGCTGCGGCTGCAAACGATGCCGGTGCCGCGGGGGCCGAACATCCATTTGTGGGTGCCGGCAATGAAGAAGTCGCAGTTCATCGCCGGGAAACTCAGGTCTTCGACGCCGAAACCGTGTACGCCGTCGACCACGTAAACGATCCGGTCCTGGTCGTCGCGCTGGCGATTGTGTTCATCGACGAGTCCGCCGATGTCACTGATCGGCAGCTTCACGCCACTGCCCGAGTGCACCCAGGTCATGCCCAGCACGCGGGTCTCGGGGCGGATGTTGCGGTTGATGGTATCCAGCACCTGGTCAGCCGAGATCGACTGTGGCTGCTCGAACAACTGAATCTTGCGCACGTGGGTGCCATCGCGCTGGTTGCGAAAATTCAGGATGTTGTTCGTGGAATAGTGCTCGTGAACCGTGGTGAGAATTTCCTGATCGGCGCGCACTTGCACGCCGCCATAAATCATCGCCAGGCCTTCGGTGGTGCTGCCGGTGAGGGCGATCTGTGTCGGCTTGGCCTGCAAATACCGACCGGCCCAGAGCCGCACGTTCTCTTCGCGCTGGTGGGTCACGCCCAGGTCCCAGTCCATGGCCAGCCCGGGATTCAGGTCCAGCGCGGCGCGGTGACGGGCGATGGCCTCGCGCACGGGTTTGGGGTGGGAGGTCACCAGAAAGTTGGCGAAGTGGATGTAGTTCGGGTCCTGGTCGAACAACTGACGCAATTGCGCCCATTTGTCCCGGGGCAGGGTTTGCATCTGCGCGGCGGCGACCTGGGGGCCGAGGCTGGCACCCAACGGCAGGCTCGCGGCGAGGATCCCGGCCTGTTTCAGAAAAGTACGACGGTCACTCATGGCTTGAGCGGTTCCTGGCGAGAAATCAGCGTGGGTTTCGCGGCTTTTTGCACCTGCTCCCAAACCCGCAGGAAGTTGCCGCCCCAGAGCTTGGCGATATCGGCTTCGGAATAACCGCGCTGGATCAATTCGGCGGTGACGTTGCGGATTTCGCCGACATTTTCCCAGCCCTTGATGCCGCCGCCATCGTTGAAGTCCGAGGCGATGCCGACGTGGTCGATGCCGACCTTGCGCACGGTGTAATCGATGGCGTCGCCGAGGTCCTTGAGCGTGGCCTTGGGTTCTTCTTCGAGAATGGCATACAGACCACTGGCGTATTGACCGAGCTTCTGTTCGGACCAGGCGGTGATGATCGGATCACCCGGCATCAATGCCATCGCCAGGTTGGGCAATGGCGGCAAATCGAAACGCGCGCGCAAGGCGTTGAGTTTGTCCTGTGTGCCTTGGGTCAGCGGTTTGAGGTATTGCGAGAAACCGACCACCTGCACCACGCCGCCGCTGTTCTTGATCAGCTGCAACTCTTTGTCGCTGAGGTTGCGCGGGATGTCCACCGAGGCCCGTGGTGCCGAGTGCGAGGCCACCATCGGCGTGCGGCTCAGTTGCGCCACTTGTTCCAGGCCTTTGGTCGACATCTGCGACACATCAATGATCACGCCCAGATCGTTGAGGCGTTGCACCGCCTGTTTGCCGATGTCCGACAACCCGTCGAGGGCATCGGGGGAGTCGTTGAAAAACGGCAGCGGTCGTGACGAATCGGCCCAGCTGTTGTTGCCGATGTAGCTGAAACCGAACATGCGCATGCCGCGAGCGGCCCACAGGTCCAGTTTGCTCAGGTCATTGCCCAGCGGGTAGGCGTTGAGCATGCTGATGAAAATCGCAAACTTGCCTTCGCCGTGCAGGCGTCGGAAGTCGTCGGGGGTGTAGGCGATGCCGACCTGATTGGGGAAATCGCGCACCAGCCCGGAGATGATTTTGTAGCGCACTTCCTGCTGGTTGCGCGCTTCTTCGACGAAACCGTCGGTGGGCCGGTGCGGGGCGTTCGGGCCGTTCCACATTTCCGGCCAGCCGAAGACCGTCAGGGCCGCGCCGGACAGTCGGCCACGGTTGGCCTTGATCAGGTCGAACTGGCCGGAACCGTCCTTGTCGGCCTCGTTGCCGTGGGCGCCGAAACTCAGGGGGACGGTGATGTGGCTGTCGAAGGAAAGGATCCGCTCCTGCAGTTCGGTGGCCTGTTTCATGACCTTGACCGGGTAGCCGGGATTGTCCTTGAACCCGTAATCCCAGACCAGCCAGCCTGCGCCGGCACTGATGGCCAAGGCCAGTGGCAGGCCAAGGTACAGAGCCATTTTCGAACGTGTTTTTGTCATCGCCATCTCAGTCAGGTTCGCCGTTGAGTGCAGGCGCAGGGGCCTTTGCTATCTGGGAAGAACGAGTGACCGGCACAGGAATTTAGGTGGCCCTGAAAAGATCGCCTTTCAAATGTAGGAGCTGGCGCAGCCTGCGATCTTTCGGGGGCGCCCAAGATGAAGATCAAAAGATCGCAGCCTTCGGCAGCGCCTACAGGGGATCGCATAAATTTGTCGGGGCAACAAACGTTCTAGCTTGGATAAAGCCTGCTTCAAGGCTGACACAGGTAGGGCAATGACGATTTCTCGACGCTGGTTCATGGCGGGCCTGGCGCTCACGAGCGCTGCGGTGCCTGCCGCTTTTTATGCACATCGTGAGTTGACCCGGGAGAAGGAACCGATCACGCCGGGGGAGGCCACAGTCGACCTGGCGAGCACCGCCGGGCAGCAACTGGCCGACAGCTTGCGCGGAATCTGGGACATTCGTTTTGTCGGCAGTGATGCCGGGCTTGAGGGCTTGCCGCAGGACGGGCTGCAGCTGTTTCTCGACATCGCTCATCGCGGGCGAGGGTTGCGCGGTTGTCTGGATACCGGCACTCACCTGCGCGGGGAAGGCCTGCCGTGCTATCAGGTCATCGGCGATCTGGCACCGGCCACTGGCGCTGAACTGTACTGGCGGTTGATGCGCACTGACGCCCCGCTGGTGGCGCCGGTTTATGAGTTCAAGGCCAAGCTCGACGAGGTCTGGGCGGCGTTCGGCAACGCCGGCAGCGGCACGTTCAGCGGCCAGGTGCTGAGCCTGAATCGCCCATTAGGCTTGCCCGAACTCGACAACCGCTTTATCGCCATCAAGCGCCGGTTTCCCGAAGCGCGGGAGCGAACCGCCCTCAACCCGGCGTTTCTGGCGTGGCTGGTGTCCCCCGAGCATCGATTGTTTCATCAGCTCTGGCACGCGTCCCGGGACAAATGGCACAAGCTCTCGGAGAAAAAACGCGAGGCGTTGCGCGGTATCGGCTGGCAACCCGGCCCACGGGACAAGGAGCGTGACGCTCGTGGCCCGCGCAAGGACCGCAACGGTTCGGGCATCGATTTCTTCTTCATGCACCGACACATGCTCGGCATCGCCCGGTCCATGCAGGATTTGCCTTCATGGCCGGCGTTCCCCCTGCCGCAGCCGGAACTCGAGCGTGATCGCCAGGGCTTCGCGCGCTATTTCGATAATCACGATGGCAATGCCTTGCCGCCGACCTGGTTGACCGAAGGCGACGACGAATACACCCAGTGGGTCAGCGATATCAAAGCCGCAGAGACCTATCACAGCAACTTCCAGGTCTGGGAGTCGCAGTACCGGGATCCGCGTTACCTGTCGAAGCTGACCCTCGGCCAGTTCGGCTCGGAGGTCGAACTGGGCCTGCACGACTGGCTGCACATGCGTTGGGCGTCGGTGGCTCGGGATCCGTCCAACGAGATACCCGTGCCGATGGCTCGGGATCAGGCCGACTTCGCGGCGCGCTGGTATGCCCCGGAAAACGATTTTCTCGGCGATCCGTTTTCGTCCCACGTCAACCCGGTGTTCTGGCGTTTCCACGGCTGGATCGACGATCGCATCGAAGACTGGTTCCGCGCTCATGAACGTTTTCACCCCGGTGAACTGAGCCGCCTGGAGGTCAACGGCGTGCCGTGGTTTGCGCCGGGGCGTTGGGTGGAAGTCGGCGATCCGTGGCTCGGGCCGGACACCCACGGTTGCAGCACGACCCCGGGTCTGCAGGTGGGGCGTTCGGTGGAAATGGACCCGGAAACCATGAAGCTGGCATTGCGCATCACCTTTGGCGATGAAGACAACATGAGTGACCTGTTGCGCAAAGTGCCGCGACGGCCGTGGTATGCGCGGCATTTGAAGGTCAAGGGATGGCCGGTTTAGTCGGGTAGACCGCGTTATCGTTCTTCGCGAGCAAGCCCGCTCCCACATTGGATCTCCATCGAGCACGAGTTTTGTGCACGACGCAGATCCAATGTGGGAGCGGGCTTGCTCGCGAAGGCAGCCTCAAGAACGACGCTGTTCTACAGGGCTTGCCAACCCCCACCCAACGCCTTGTACAGCGCAATACTGGCCTGCAACCGCGACAATCTCAGCTGCACATTCAGATCCTGGGCGGCATACAGCGTGCGCTGGGTTTGCAGCACCGTGAGCAGGTCTTCGGCGCCGGCCTGGTAACGGCTCTGGGCGATGTCGAAAGCGTTCTGCGCCTGGCTCAGTTCTTCTCCTTGCCACTGACGTTGTTCGTCCAGCCCGCGAATGCTGTTGAGGGCTTTTTCCACATCGGCGAAGCCATTGATGATTGCTCCGCGATAGGTTTCCAGCAGTTCCTGTTGACGTGCCGTGGCCTTGTCGCGCTCGGCGCTGAGGCGCCCGTTGTTGAAGATCGGCGCCACCAGTCCCGAGGACAGGTTGTAAAAAGTGGTGCGCAACAGATCCGAGGCCAGGTCGGCGCCGGTGCCCAGGCTGGCGGTGAGCGTCAGCTTGGGCAGCATCGCCGCGCGGGCGACGGTCACATCGGCTCGGGCGGCGGCGAGTTTGGCCTCGGCGCTGGCGATGTCCGGGCGACGGCTCAACAACTCACTGGGCACGCCGCTGGCAATCTCCGGCCAGTGCAATTGATCGAATGGCTGCTCCGTCAGCGTCAGTGCCTGCACCGGTTGGCCGAGCAGGGCGGCGAGGGTGATCCGCGCTTCCCGTGCCTGTTGTTGCACCAGCGGCAGTTTGCGTTGCTGTTCGGCCACCAGGCTTTTTTGCTGCGCCAGTTCCAGCGCGGTGGCGCTGCCGGCGTCATAACGGGTCTGCACCCATCGCAAAACGCTTTGGGCGTTAGCCAGGTTCAGCTCGGCGATCCGTTGCTGTTCGCGCAACGACAAGGCCTGGGTGTAGCTGTTGGCCACGCCGCTTTGCAAGGTCAGCTCCACGGTGGCCCGATCGAACTCACTGGCCTGCAAGCCAAAAAGGGCGCTGTCACGGGCCGCCCGTTGGCCGCCCCAGAAATCGATTTCGTAACTGGCGCTCAGTTGCGCATCGTAATAATTCAGCGAGCGATTATCAGGGCTGACGTCCAGTTGACTGTACCCCTTGCCATGCAGCAAGCGTTGGCGATTGGCGTTGAGGCCTGCCTTGAGTTCGGGCAGCAGCGGGGCGCCGGCGATGGTGGCGCTGGCCTGGGCCTGCTGCACCCGGGCGACGGCGGCGGCCAGATCGTGGCTACCCACGCTGGCCTGTTCGATCAGGCGATTGAGTTGCGGGCTGCCGAACTGCGTCCACCATTGCCGATTGCTGTGTGCAGCGGCGCCGGTGTTCGGCGATTGCCAGGCGGCGGGTGGTTGCAGGCCGCTGTCGGGACGTGGCGCAGGGGTGCTGCAGGCGGCCAGCAACAGGCTGGCGGCCAGAAGGGTCAGAGGCACTTTCATAGGTCGATCATTCACTGGTAAGGGCCGTGACCGGATCGAGCCGGGCAGCCTTGCGGGCAGGCATGAAGCCGAAGATGACACCGGTGACCAAGGCGCAGCCGAAGGCGCCGAGCACGGCGATCAACTGGAACGCGACCGCGACATTGCCGAGCAGCAACACGCCACCGACCAGCAGCGCCAGACCGATCCCGGCGACACCGCCGACCACCGAGAGCATGACCGCCTCGGTGAGAAACTGGCGCAGGATGTCGCGCTGACGGGCGCCGGTGGCCATGCGAATACCGATTTCCCGGGTGCGTTCACGCACGGTCATCAGCATGATGTTCATGACGCCGATGCCGCCGACCAATAACGAAATCGCTGCAATCGAACCGAGCATCAATGACAGCGTGCCTTGGGTGCGGGCCTCGGCCTGGATCATGGCGGCGTTGTTGGTCAGCTCGAAATCGCGCTTGCCCTTGTGCTCGCGCAGCATCGTGTGTTCGATCGCTTGCTCGGCTTCCTTGACCTTGCGTGCATCCTTGGCGGCGATCACCACGTACTCGGGATTGCGACTGCCAAACAACCGCACGCTGGCGGCCGAGTAGGGCACGGCGATGCGGTTGTCGCTGTCGGAGTCGCCGGAACTGGAGCCTTTTTCCGCCAGCACGCCAAGCACCTGAAACGGCACGTTTTCGATCAGGATGTACTGGCCGATCGGGTCGCTCAGGTCTTTGAACAGCTTCTCCTTGACCTTGTGGCCGATCACCGCAACGGCGGCGGCGCTGTCTTCATCGGCCTGGGTGAAATAGCTGCCCTGAACCACCGGCCAATTGAAAATGCGCGGGAAGTTGGTGTCGTTGCCGCCCACATAAGCGGTGTGATCGGCGTTACCGAAACGCACGCCGGCCGTCGAGCCGTTGACCGGCATGATCCGCTGCACCTGGGGCAGGTTGGCGAGCGCGGCGACGTCGTCGAGGGTAATGATCCCGGGCGGCGTACGCGGATTGGGCGCGGCGCCGCTGAGGTAAATGATGTTGGAGCCGAACGCGCCCATCTGCGCCATCACCTGGCGCTTGCTGCCTTCGCCCACCGCCAGCATCACCACCACCGACGCAACGCCAATGACAATCCCCAGCAGCGTCAACGCGGTGCGGAAGCGGTTGATCCACATCACGCGCCACGCCGCCTGAACCGCGTCCAGCAGTTCGCCTTTCCAGGCGCCATTGGGCTCGCTGCCGGCGCTCAGGCGCTGGCGCAGGTCCACGGCTTGCAGCGCGCCGGGGCGTGCCGTGCGCGGGGTGGTCGAAGGATGTGTGGCGGTGTCGCTGATGATCAGGCCGTCGCGGATTTCGATGACCCGGTTGGCACGCCTGGCCACTTCGCGATCGTGGGTGATCAGGATCACCACGTGCCCCTGACTGGCCAGTTCGTCGAGCAGGCTCATGACTTCGGCGCCGCTGTGGCTGTCGAGGGCGCCAGTGGGTTCGTCGGCGAGAATGATGTGGCCGCCGTTCATCAAGGCCCGGGCGATCGACACCCGTTGCTGCTGACCACCGGAAAGCTGATGCGGACGGTTGCCGGTGCGCGAGCCCAGGCCGAGGCGCTCGAGCAGGGCCGCCGCGCGGGCATGGCGTTCGCCCGCCGGGGTGCCGGCATAAATGGCCGGCATTTCGACGTTTTCCTGGGCCGATCCGGACGGGATCAGGTGGTAACCCTGGAACACGAAGCCGAAGGCCTCGCGCCGTAGCCACGCCAGTTCGTCACTGCCAAGGCCGGCGACGTTTTCCCCGGCGAACAGGTAGTCGCCACTGGTGGGGCGGTCGAGGCAGCCGAGGATGTTCATCAGGGTCGATTTGCCGGAGCCGGAAGCGCCGACAATGGCGACAAATTCGCCGGCATGGATCGACAGGTCGATGCCGCGCAGCACTTCCACCACGGGGCTGTCGCCACCGCCGTAGGCTTTGCGGATCTGTCGCAGGTCAATCAGGGGCGTTTGCATTCAGCCTCCGCTGCCGGTGAGCGGAGCGCTCAGCACGTGATCGCCTTCCGCCAACCCGTCGAGAATCTGCGTGCGCAGCCGGTCGCTGATCCCGGTGCGGACCTCGCGGCGCTGCACCTCGCCGTTGGCCGCCACCACTTGCGCGATCTGGCGATCCGCCGCGGTGCCGTTTTGCAGGGCCGCGGTGGGCACCGTCAGCACGTTCTGCGCTTGCTGGGCGACGAAAAATACCTGGGCGGTCATGTCGGTCATCAAGGCGTTGTCGGCGTTGTCGACATCCAGCAGCACGGTATAAAGCACCACCCGTTCGCTGCCGCTGCGACCGCTGGTGGGGCTGCCCTGCGTCTGTTCGAGCGGGCGCGGCGGCACCGGCAAAATCTGCCGCACGGTGCTGCTCCAGCGCCGGCTGCCACCGCTGAGGGTGGTGAACCAGGCGGTCATGCCGGGTTTGACCTGGCCGATATCGGCCTCGGAAACCTCGGCCCATACGGTCATCGGTGACAACCTTGCAATGCGCAATATCAGCGGCGTCTGTTGTTGGGCATTGAGCGTCTGACCTTCCCGGGCACCGACGGCGACCACCGTGCCGGACATCGGTGCGTAGATCCGCGTGTAACCCAACTCCGCTTCATCGCTGCGCAAGCTTGCCTGGGCTTGACGAATCTGCGCCTGGAACATGTCGATGCGCGCTTGTCTCGCCCGGACTTCGGCGCGGGCGGTCTGCACATCTTCTTCGCGGGTCGCGCCGCCAGCCTTGAGGTTCTGCTGGCGCTGATACTTTTGTTGCGCCAGGTCGTGCTGGGCGCGCTGCTCTTGCAACTGGGCCTTGAGGTTGTCGATGGAAAAGCGCCCGGCGTCGAGTTTGGCTTTCTGGGTCGAGGGGTCGATCTCCACCAGCAATTGGCCTTCCTTGACTTGATCACCGGCCTCGACATGAATCTTCTGGATCTGCCCGGACGCCTGGGCGCCGACGTCGACGTAACGTCGCGGTTGCAGGGTGCCTAGGGCGGTCACGCTGTTTTCGATATCGGCGCGGGTCACGGTGGCGGTGGCAAGTTTTTCACGCCCCGGCGGGATCACTTGCCAGGCGGCCAGGGCTGCGGCGGGGATCAGGCACAGAGCGACAAACAGGGCGCGTCGGGTAGGGCGGGGACGTTTCATGCGGGGTTCCAGCCGGTAAAAATCGGCCCGTCGCTCGGCGTGCGCGGCAGTGACCGGCGCCGCTGAACGCTGTCGGTGGACCGACAGACACGGGAAGCTGTCCTGTAAACGAGAACCCCGGAGCAGAATTTAAGCCTTGAGACATGGCGTTACAGCACGACAAATGAGGTTATTTCTCAAGTAAATGGATCCAGTGCTTTAAATCTATATGAGAATTACTATAAATTACGCCCCTTGCGCGCTGCCATCATCGTGCCGCCATCTCTTTTATGGCGCACTCTTTATGGCACAGATTGGCCCAAGAACCGGGAGTCATGTTGGAAAACTACTATCGCGAGCTGGTGTATTTCCTGAACGCCAAGCTAGGCAACCGTCAGGTGGCTGAAGATGTGGTGCATGACGCTTATCTGCGGGTGCTGGAGCGTTCCAGTGACACGCCGATCGAACAACCCCGGGCGTTTCTTTATCGCACCGCGCTCAATCTGGTAATCGACGACCACCGACGCAATGCCTTGCGCCAGGTCGAATCCCTGGACGTGCTCGACAGCGAAGAACGCTACTTCACGCCATCCCCCCACAACAGCCTTGATCACGGCCAGCGCCTGGACATGCTTCAGCGCGCACTGGCGGAGTTGCCAAAGCTGTGTCGCGAGAGTTTTCTTTTGCGCAAGATCGACGGCTTGTCGCACCCGCAAATCGCCGAGCACCTGGGGATTTCCCGGGCGCTGGTGGAAAAGCACATCGTCAATGCCATGAAGCATTGCCGGGTGCGCATGCGCCAGTGGGACGCCCATTGATCGGCACCGTTTAATCAGGCTTCGTTAAATTTTTTTTCATTGTCCTCGTTCCTATTCAACAGACGATCTGCTGCCGCACAAGGCCGGTCAGGTCACCCAGGCTTTATCCCCGCTGGTCCGGGGTTCATCCAGAGGACACTGGAAATGACACAGGCAATTGCATCGCCCATCGTTCACGACCTGATCGGCGTCGGTTTCGGCCCTTCGAACCTGGCTCTGGCCATCGCCTTGCAGGAGCGCGGGCCGAGCCAGGGCGAGCTGGATGTGCTGTTTCTCGACAAGCAGGCGGACTACCGCTGGCACGGCAACACCCTGGTCACCCAGAGCGAACTGCAGATTTCCTTCCTCAAGGACCTGGTGACGCTGCGTAACCCGACCAGCCCGTATTCTTTCGTCAATTACCTCAAGCATCACGGTCGTCTGGTGGACTTCATCAACCTCGGCACCTTCTATCCGTGCCGCATGGAGTACAACGACTACCTGCGCTGGGTCGCCGGGCAATTTACCGAGCAGAGCCGTTATGGCGAGGAAGTGTTGGCCATTGAACCGGTGCTGCACCACCAGCAGGTCGAAGCACTGCGAGTGATCTCGCGTGATACGCATGGTCAGCAGCATGTGCGCACCACCCGTTCGGTAGTGGTCAGCGCCGGCGGTACACCGCGCATTCCCGAAGCGTTCAAGGCACTCAAGGATGACGGCCGGGTGTTCCATCACTCCCAGTACCTGGAGCGCATGGCCAGGCAGCCGTGCGTGAACAACCAACCGATGAATATTGCGATCATCGGCGGCGGTCAGAGTGCGGCGGAAGCCTTCATCGACCTGAACGACAGCTTCCCGTCGGTGCAGGTGGACATGATCCTGCGTGGCTCGGCCCTGAAACCGGCCGATGACAGCCCTTTCGTCAACGAAGTGTTCTCTCCGGAGTTCACCGACCTGGTGTTCCAGCAGGCCAGCAGCGAACGCGAGCGCCTGGTCAACGAGTACCACAACACCAACTATTCGGTGGTGGACATCGACCTGATCGAACGCATCTACGGCATCTTCTACCGGCAGAAAGTCTCGGGCATTGCGCGACATGCGTTCCGTACTCTGACCACCGTCGAAAAAGCCACCGCTACCGAGCGCGGTATCGAGCTGGCGACACGCAACAACGCCACTGGAGAAGTCACGGTTCGCTGCTACGACGCCGTGGTGCTGGCCACCGGTTACGAGCGCCAGATGCACCGCAAATTGCTGGCGCCGCTTGCACAGTACCTGGGTGATTTCGAGGTCGATCGTCACTACAAACTGATCACCGACGAGCGTTGCAAGGCCGGCATCTACATGCAGGGCTTCTGCCAGGCCAGCCACGGCTTGAGCGACACCTTGCTGTCGATCCTGCCGATCCGCGCCGATGAAATTGCCGGCTCGCTGTATGACCATGGCAAGTCGCGTGGGCATGGGCGGTCGGTGATGGATGTGTTGTTGGCGACTGCCAGTTGATAAGCGTGTAATTCTCCAATCGTTTACATAAAACCAACCTGCCATTACTTGCGAAAGATGGCGGGTTTTTATTTTTCAGGGAGCGAGTCAGTCGACCGTTTGTCGGAGAAGCATTATTACCTATCAGATCTGACAGTAGACGAGACTCTTCCACCGGTTCTCTAATTACCCCAAGTGCCAAATTGGCCCAAAGAGAACTTGTTATGAGCGCCAACCCCCCAGGCAAGCCAAAAAGCAGCGTAATGGCTTTGGACTGGCCTAGCCTTCCCGGTTCCAATAAACCTGTCTATGCACCGGACGCGGATATTTGCCTGTCTATTGATCAATATGAGTCCGATGTTCGGGGGCAACGGGTTATCATAGATCCATGGCTTCACATGAATGAGCATGACACTTGTAGGCTTACACTTAACGGAGTTCCAGTCGGCACTAAAACAATTGAAGCGAGTGATGTACACAAGCAGGTCGAGATGTGGATCCCACCACTGCGCTTGCAAGGTAACCGCATTAACCAGATTTTCTACAGCGTAACTCGGATAAGCCAAATTGTCGGAATTTCAACTCCGATTTTACGGGTGATGTACAACAATGTTCGACCAGGTGACAAGGCTGATGAGCCTGTGGAAGAGGGGCATTCAAAACTTCTACTGAAGTTGCCACAGGATGTACTTGAAAACGGTATTGATATTGAACGGGCCGAGCAAGGGGTATTGGTCTGCGTTCCTTATCCCTACTGTAGAACTTCTGACATGATCTGGCTTGATTGTAATGGTAAGGATTATACGCATCAGGTCAGCGAGGCCGAGGCGGAACTTGGGCAAGTGTGTTTCGACCTCTTCAACGACATTTTTGAGCTGGCTGGAGACAACGCAAACTTCATCTTTAAGTACACCGTAGTGGATCAATGTCAAAACAGTCCGGACCCACGTGCACCTTACTCTGTGCCCGTTTCTGTGGTCGTTGATCTCAAAGGCAATCGGCTTGATGCACCAACCGTAATGGACGCTGACCCGGTCACCAAGATGATTGATCTCAGCGTTCTGGGAGAGAGGGACGTGACGGTAGAGGTCGAAACTCCCGTGCCTGGCTTTGAAGTTAATGACAGGGTTTTGCTGACCTGGCACGGCTTGTCTGAAGAGGGTACGGAGGTGATTGAGGGGCCCATCGAGTTACCGGTTACTCAGGTTGGAGTCGCTCTGAAGTTTTTCATTCCAAATGCCAAGGTCAAGGCAATCGTCAATGGCCGTGCAAGTGTCGCTTATCTGCGTAAGCGGAGCGGGGTAGTAGACCGCCCTTCGAAAGTGTCCTGGGTAGACATCGAAGATAAGGCCAGTCGTTTACTTCAGGTTGTCGGTAGTCGCTCGCAGACGGGGCCTCACTATCATGCAAACTTGAGTGTGTTGAGTGCGGCGCTCAGTGCAAACGGTACTGTTTTGTGGACCTATGCAGGTGAGTCCAGCGGTCAGTCCGGGCGCTTTTTTCTGGATACAGAACCTGAACGGGCATTGATTGTGGTCTTGCAGAACCAGGGCGCCGAACTCGACCGAATGGTGCTGCGACCCTCCAATATTACGGGTGTATTCAGTCAGGACAGCCG
This sequence comes from Pseudomonas sp. PDM09, assembly GCF_014852305.1. NCBI lineage: Bacteria > Pseudomonadati > Pseudomonadota > Gammaproteobacteria > Pseudomonadales > Pseudomonadaceae > Pseudomonas > Pseudomonas sp. PDM09. The sequence goes on from NZ_JACVBI010000002.1 coordinate 61,799, forward strand.
CAGAAGTGGTTGCATAACAAAGGACGATGGAAGTCTGTTTGGCTGGAGTGATCAATCTCAGATGTTGCCACCGCCGGGCCTCTCCGGAGTCAGTTACGCCGCCGCCGGTGGGCTCGCTTATGCGGTGATAAAAAACGATGCGACTGTCCAGGCGTGGGGATCCCCCGAGTATGGCGGGGTGATTCCAGCCGATATCCAGACACAACTTACGAATGTAAAAAAACTGTTTTCAAACGGGGGCGCATTCGTTGCATTGCGTTCTGACGGGAGTGTCGTAGCTTGGGGTAGTTCGGACTTTGGGGGGAGCATTCCTCCAGCCATAGCTCCGCTGCTGCATCAGGTGACTCAGGTTATCGGTGCTACAAACGACTTCAGTGCGTTATTGAATGACGGACGAGTGTTCAGTTGGGGAGAAACATGGCCGGATGGGTTGCAGGTCTCCGCAGCCCAAGGGGCTATGCGGCTTTGTGCGAGCAACCGCGCATTTGCTGCTCTCAAAGCAAACAGAACCGTCGTTGCATGGGGTTCTTCCGAGCATGGTGGAAGCATTCCTGATGAACTTTCAGGGCAGTTGGTCAATGTGACGTTGATTGTCTCCAGCAGCGCCGCTTTTGCGGTGTTAAGGGCGGATGGATCGGTGTTTGCCTGGGGCAACGCCAGGTTTGGCGGGAATGCCCCGGCATTCTTGCAGAATGTGCAGCATGTCGCAGGATCTACCACTGCGTTCTGCGCGTTGAAACATGATGGTTCTTTGACGGCCTGGGGAGAACCGGGCGAAGGCGGGACAGTTCCAGCAGGACTCGATCATGTTGTGTCGCTGAGTGCGTCGTATGGTTCGTTCTGCGCTGTGACGGATAACCGCACCGCCACTTCCTGGGGAAGCAATGCCGGCACCTTCAGTCTTTCTCCGGCAGTCTGTGTCTATTCCGCCGGTCCTTACTGGGTACTTCTCTCTACACATCGCGGCCTGGAGGCCAAAGGGGCTGGAGCCCCGGACCTTGGTTTCTTGAACGGAGAGGTTTCTTACATCGAGTGAGTGACATGAACGTTGCTCAACGATTTGTTGCTGCATAAAGAGAACTTCATCAAAGGAGATTCGTGATGAGTAGTATTGAGCGTGCAATGCCCACGGTCGCAAATGTCAAGATCATGGGAGAACCCGACGTTGATGGTACTGTCAGTGGTAGTTATCTCTATCAGAATGCAGAGGAGAACCCCGAAGGTCATTCAATTTTTTGCTGGTACAACACGACCGCGAATAACGAGATTGTCGCGGAAACTGTGGACCTGACGCTTCTGCCGGAACATGCAGGTATCGCGCTTAAATTCTCTGTGATCCCCGTGTCGTCAACCGGAGAAAGGGGGGTTGAAACCTTTTCCGACATCAAAACCGTTGGGTCTGGTGGATACCAGAACATCACGACGGAGGAAAGTGAAAACAGCTTTCTCAAGCAACAGGGAAGGTATGCGTACTACGCCAACGGCGCCAGTGATCGGATGCTCACTGCCACTGCCGGTGCTTTTGCACTGAAAAACCGGGTGACTCAGAATGTCTCCGTTAGAGGGGCTACCAACTTTGGAGGTGTCGTACCTCCCGAACTGGCGGGCTACCTCAATAACAATCCGGCCATCACCATGTTTTCCACTCTGAACAGTTTTGCTGCAATGGTACCGGTGGGAAGTGGTAACCAATTACTGGTGTGGGGGCCTGGAATTCCTGCGACTCTTCCCGATCTTCAAGATATCAAAGCGGTCTATTCCAACAGCTCTTCGCTGGCGTTTATCTATAGCGATCCCAAACTGGGCGCTAACACTATTGGCGCAGTCGGCACACCGGCGACGGGGGGCGTTGTGCCGATCGAGATTCAAAACAAATTGTTTTTTGATAAGCCCAAGGCCATTTACGCCACCACTGACGCATTTGCTGTCTTGACCCTCGGCGGGAAGGTATATACGTGGGGGAGTACGGTCAATGGCGGCGTTGTTCCTGCTGTAGACATCCTCCCTCAACTTGAGGCGATGACAGTACAGCGCATCGTGGCTTCACGCACGGCCTTCTGTGCCATCGATGGCAACGGAGGTGTGATTGCCTGGGGCGCCAATGGAGTCATTCCGGCGGCAACACTGGAGAAAATTTACGATGACGGTGGTGCTCAAACCGTTGTTGCCAACGACAGTGCCTTTTGCGTCATCACACGAGGCCGCAGCAAAGCTGTAACCTGGGGCCTGGCGGCCCATGGCGGTGTGATGACGGAACCGGCCGCCAGCCTGGCGGCCAGAGGCAACATTGTTTTGTGTTCGGCGGCGGCGCAGGCCATGTGTTTTATCAATAAGGATGGACAGGCTGCGGCCTGGGGGGCTGCGGCCTATGGCGGAGGCGCCATTCCGGCGAGCAGTAGCCTTGCGGCGGAGGCCGAATCTTCCATGAGCGCGCAAGAATTGCTTGAGGAAGACACCAGAACGGAGATCGAAAAGCTTTTCCAATCTGCCCCTGTTGTTTCGCCTCGCAGCATGTCTGAGCGGGTTTCATCGCGCGTTAAAACGGAAGATGGTGGGGAAATCCAACTGGTACGTAATGACAGTAGTTTCGTGCTAGTCAGCAAACAGCCCGACGGGCGAACAAAAGCGGTGATCTCCTGGGGGTTGGCCGCTGCAGGTGGCACCATTCCGGCGGCAGTCAAACAGACCCTCCTGGCCAGTAACATCCGCAAGATCTATTGCAGCAACGGTGCTTATGCGGCACTTGTCGACCAAGGGGCGGTCACAGGTGCCGTCGTGACTTGGGGCAAGGGTACCTTCGATGGCGGAGTTGTTCCTGCGGACCTGCAGAGCGCATTGACCAGAGGCGTGGTCGAAATTTATACGATCCAGGGACCGCCATCACCTGCCGGTAATGTCACTGCTGCCTTTGCCGCACGCAAAGAGAATAATAGTTTCGTTACTTGGGGGGGGCATATCAAAAATGAGGAGTTCACTCCAGACAAGAATATTGTCATGGGCGTGAATCAAAGAGCTATTCCCATAGCCAGTGGTGTCCTCATTATGGGTGAGGCCGTCATTGGAAGTGTTGTTCGTGGAAGTTATAGATATGAAAACACAGATGAAAATCCGGAGGCGGCATCACGATATCAATGGTACTTGAATGATGCGCCGATTCCAGCACCGGAAGGTGTCGCCATTGATTTGAGGGTGAAGTTGGAATATGCCGGGAAAAGACTAAAGTTTTCAGTCATTCCTGTAGCAGCCAGCGGAGAAACAGGTGTAGAAACATTTTCATCCGAGAAGCTTGTCGAATCGGGGTTTCAAGGTATTTCTCTCGAGGAAAATGAAAACAGTTATCTGAAACAATATGGGAATTTTTCTTTTCATGTCCCCGAACCTTCCGGGCGGATTTTCGTATCCACCGGTGGTGCTTTTGGCTTGATTGATCCCGAGACTCAAAGTCTCTATTTTCAAGGGCAAGCAGGGTGGGGGCTGCCAGTCCCTGCAAGTATCATCAATTTCTTGCAAAATAACCCGGCGGCAAAACTCTTTTCGACTGAAAGGGACTTTGCTGCATTGGTGAATGTTCAGGGTGGTAATCAACTGTTGGTATGGGGCGAGAATATCCCCGCGAATGTTTCTGTGAAGCTGACAGATATCAAGTCGGTATATTCCAATAGAGAGTGTTTTGCTTTTATCTACAAAAATGTCACAGGGAACGCTGACAGGATCGGAGCGATAGGCAGGCAAGGTTCGGGTAACGTCATTGCGCCCGAGATTCAAAGCAAATTATGGTTCGACGAGCCAGTGGCGATTTACGCGACTCAAAACGCTTTTGCTGTGCGTACTACAGGCGGCAAGGTTTACGCTTGGGGCAATCAGGCCAATGGTGGCTTGATCAACCCTACTGTTCGAGCGTTGTTGGACGGTGTTTTTGTCGAGCGGATCATTGCGGCCGCTAACGCATTCTGTGCGATTGGTACCCACGGAGAAATTGTCACCTGGGGGGTGGCTGACAGTGGAGGAGCGATCCCTTCAGCCCAGCTTGATTCAATTTTGAGCGATGGTGGAGTCGCGTCTGTCACCGCCTCGACGACGGCCTTTTGCGCGATCACTCGATCTCGTCGCAAAGCGGTAAGTTGGGGGCGTGTTGCAGAGGGTGGGCTGATGTCTGCATCGGCATCCTTGCTGGCTTTACAGGGCGATGTAATTGTATGCAAAGCAAATCGCTGGTCGTTTTGCATCATCAATAGCCGGGGGCAGGCTGAAGCATGGGGTGCCCCGCTCTACGGTGGCGCGTCACTGACGCAGACCGTTAAACGCAACATTAAGCGCGCCATAAAGCAAGCAGGGGCTTTGCATTACGTCTCCGATGCACGTCTAGGCTCAAGGATTATCACGGTCGATGGCATCCTCTCTCTCTATTCCAATGACGTCGCTTTTTTTCTACTCAGCCAGCATGAAAACGGGCGCACCAATGAGGTAGTTGTCTGGGGCATGAACACCCATGGAGGGGCGATGAGTTCCGCGACACGACAGGCGTTGCTGGCCAGTCTGGTCACCGGGGTATACAGCACCAACGGTGCGTTTGGTGTTGTGGCAACGCAAGGCGGTGTCTACGGGGCCGTTATTGTTTGGGGAGCAACCCTGGCGATGGAAGATGCAGGGGAAATTCCACCGGTGCCGCCAGATTTGGCCGGTTACTTGAGTCGTGATGTGGTCGAGTTGTATTCCATCAAGCGATTCCCTTATGTCGAGTATCCACCTCCGCCACCACCGAGACCTCCTCATACTGATCCTTCCTTTGCTGCAAGGCGCCGGGATGGCAGCTATGTATTGTGGGGCGGAAACGTCGTGAATCAGTATTACAAACCAGATCCTTTGCAGTTGTCGTCTTTGAAATTGAAACCTCGGCGGCCGAAAGACCGGACGAGGAGCTGATTCAACAGGTTCGACGGCTTATTCAATCTATCGACAGTCAATCGATAACTATCGCTCCTCACGGAGCGATAGTTGAATACCTGAACGCTGCAATCCTTTCTTGAGTTTCGTGTCTTGGACACGCCAATCCCCTTACTTCAAACTGCAGGCGCTGCCGTCGTGTTCCTGCCGGTGATTTTGCTGGCGTACATGGGGCTGACGCAGGCGGTGAAAGGTTTCTATATTCGACGGTTTGGCGGGCAGTAATGCCCTACTGCCTCGACGTACAACTGTTGCGTGGATTTTAGGAAAAGTCCTACAGAAAACGTGATGTGTCTTGCGTAGCCTTGCTCCCCACGAATCTGTCACCCCGCAGGGGGCCCCATTTTGCCGAACAAAACCTTGCGTATCCTGATCGCCGACGAACAGCATTTTCACCGGATGAAAACCGAGCGGCTGTTCAATCAGCTCGGTTATTACCGGGTGGCCCCGGTACAAAGCCTTGTGGAGATGCTGACCCTGGTCGAGTACGGTTGCGAGCCATTTGATCTGGTGGTCATCAATGCCTCGCTGGCGGATGGGGCATTGAACCTGCTCGGGTTCTTCCTCGATAACGGCCAGGTTCACCACGCCTTGATCTACGATGACCGGCCGGCACAGTTGTCGCCGATCCCGGCCGCCGGTGTTAAACACAAGGTTCAGCAAAAGCTTCAGGTAAGCCACGGGGCGCGGCCTGATCTGGCGTCCATTCAACGGCTGATGGCGCTCATCGATCCGCCTGCGGGTGAAGCTTCACAGTCCCCCGTGCCTGCGCGATATCAGCATCAAATTGCTTGATTCTGGGTTGCCGCTCGTCGGAACTATCATTTCTGACAGGTACCTTCTTCCTGTCCGTCATGCAAAAGTCTTAGCGCAGCCGTTGCGTCCGGCACGTCGTTATCCGGCGTGGTGCGCAATCGTCAGATCTTTGCACAGGGAGTTACCATGAAGTCAGTGCTGATTGTGGACGATCATCCGGTGATACGCGCCGCAGTCAAAATCGTATTGGAGAAGGAGGGTTTCAAACGGATTTATGAGGCGTCCAGCGGTAGCGAGGCGTTGTCGATGCTCCGTGAGCACTCACCCACGCTGGTGGTGCTGGATCTGGTGATGCCCGAGGGCGATGGGCTGGATGTGCTGGACCGGATCAGGGCCAGTGACTGGTCATGTCTGGTACTGGTTTTCACATCTCTGGACCCACTGTATTTTCAAGAGCGTTGCATGCGCGCCGGGGCCATGGCGTATGTCGCCAAGACCAACGTCCTGAGTCAATTGCACAAAGCCGTGCATGCGGTCATGACCGGTTATACCTATTTTGCGCGGCTGCCTTCGGGATCGCAGGACGCCCTGCAACGCAGCGAAAAACAGATGATCGACAAGCTCTCCAACCGCGAACTGACCATCCTGCAATACCTGGCCCGGGGTATGAGTAACAAGGCCATCGCCGAGCTTATGCACCTGAGTCACAAGACCGTCAGCACCTACAAGACCCGCTTGATCGAAAAGCTCGGCGTGAACGCGGCGGTGCACCTGCGGGATTTTGCCAAGCGCAATCATCTGATCTGAGTGAGCCAGACCATGCACATGTTGCTGTTGGCCTTGGCACTGAGCCTTTTAACGCAGGTGCCTGCGGCGATGGCCGACGAGCCGCAGCGGTTGCATTTGCTGGGGCGCTCCACCGTGGAGGGCTTTGAGGTCAAGCTGGATGAAAAGGACTGGCAATGGCTACGCGATAAACGAGCCCTTCGCCTGGGTGTAACGGGGGCGGATTACCCGCCGTTCGAAGTGACGCGTCACCGCGATGACCTGGAGGGCATCACGGCCGATTACGCCGAGCTGCTGGGGCAACTGCTGCATGTCAAAATCGACGTGCTGCGTTATGCCACTCGTGAGGCCGCCATGGATGCCCTCAAACGCCATGAGCTGGATCTGCTCGGAACCTCGAACAACTTCGAAGCGACCGACCCCGCGCTGACCCGGTCCCGAGCCTACGCCGAAGATCAGCCCATGCTGGTCACCCGACTGGACGAGCGAATGCCCGTCGACCTTGCCGGCAAACGCATCGCCATGGTCGAAGACTATTTGCAGGCGCAGACCGTTGAAGATTTTTATCCCGATGCAAGTTTGCAACTCTATCCCTCGGCACTCGATGCGCTCGGAGCGGTAGCGTTCGGGCCAGACGATGTGTACCTCGGAGACCTCATCAGCGCCAATTATCTGATCAACAATAACTACCTCAACAATGTTCATCTGGCGGGGCCTTCCGGTCTGGATGCCAATCCGTTCGGCTTTGCTTTGGCGAAGGACAATCCGCGTCTCAAAAGCATCATCGACAAGGCTCTGGCGGCGATTCCGATGGAACAGCGCGTGGTCATCGAAGTGCGCTGGAGTGCCGGCAGGGCTGATTCGGCGGGTCAGGAGCAGGTGCGTTTGAGCCCCAGTGAACAACGCTGGCTGGACCGGCATCCGACGGTTACTGTCGGTGCGATCGACAACTTTGCCCCGCTGACGTTCTACGATGCCCAAGGCCGGCTCAACGGGTTGACGGCGCAGTTGCTGACGCTGATCAGCCAGCGCAGCGGTTTGACCTTTGAGGTGCAACGCGGCCACTCACTGGACCGGCAGATTGAGCAACTCCAGGACGGCGAAATCGACCTGTTGCCTGTGGTTACTCCCAGTACCGAGCGTGAAGATGCATTGCTGTTTACCCGCGCCTACCTCAGCAATCCATTTGTGCTGGTCAGTGCAACGACGACGGGCAGCCCAAGGACGCTGGACGATCTGGCCGGTAAACGCCTGGCGATTTATCGTGGTCATCCGTTGTTCGGGTTCCTGCAGGCCCGGGCGCCGCAGGTGCGCCTGGTCGAAGTGCAAAGCCCGGCCGAGGGCATGGAACGGGTGATCAAGGGGCAGGCTGATGCGACACTCAGTTCATTGATCGTCGCCCGTTACCTGATCGCTCGGCATTACCGTGATCGTCTGCGCGTCAGCAGCACCGTGGGTGATCGACCGGCCCGCATTGCCTTGGCCACCGATCGCGGCGCGCTGGAGTTGCACTCGATTCTGAACAAGGCATTGCTGAGCATTTCGCCTCAGGAAATGGACGATCTGGTGGCCCGCTGGAGCAATGATGTGGTGCTGGATGACAGCTATTGGCTACGCCATCGTCAAGGCATTCTTCAGGCGTTTGCCGTGGCTGGCGCCCTGTTGTTGCTCGCCCTGGGCTGGATCGCCTGGCAGCGCCGGCAAATCCGTCAGCGCCAGCACTGGTTACGGCAATTGCAGGAGGCCAAGAACGAGGCGGACGATGCCAACCGCGCCAAAACCACTTTTCTGGCCACCATGAGTCATGAGATCCGCACACCGATGAACGCCCTGATCGGCATGCTCGAACTGGCCCTCAAACGTGCGGACGAGGGCGTCACCGATCGCTTTGCCATTGAGGTGGCGTCCGGTGCCGCACAACAATTATTGGCGCTGATCGGTGACATTCTGGACATCGCCCGTATTGAGTCCGGACATTTATCCCTGACACCTGAACGCGCCAATCTTCGGGAGCTGGTGGAGTCGGTGTGCCGGGTTTTCGAAGGCCTTGCACGGCAGAATGAACTGGCGTGGCGAATCGATCTGGATGAACACAGTGATTGCGACGTGTTGATCGACCCCAACCGTTTCAAGCAGGTGCTGTCCAATCTGCTGAGCAACGCCATCAAGTTCACCCGTGAGGGCGAGGTGAGCCTGACGCTGCGGGTGAAGCCCCTCACGTCGGGGCATCTGGCGGTCAGTGTGCGCATTGAAGACACTGGCATTGGCATCAGTGACGTCGATCGGCAACGGTTGTTCAGCCCGTTCGCCCAAGCCAGCAATAACCCGCAGTCAGCTCGCGGCGGCTCCGGGTTGGGCCTGGTAATCAGCCGCAACCTGTGCGAAATGATGGGCGGCCAGTTGCAACTCGACAGCGTCCCTGGGCAAGGCACACAGGTCGACATCACCCTTGAGCTGATCGCACTGCAACCGTTGCCTTCCATTGCGCCAGTGGATAGCGGGGTGCAGGTGCCGACGCGGCCACTGACGATTCTGGTGGTCGACGATCACCCGGCTTAATCGTTTGTTGCTTTCATGGCAACTGAGCCACCTGGGGCATCGCGTTCTGGAGGCTGAAGAGGGCGCCCGGGGGCTTGAGCTGTGGCGCGACTGTGAGTTCGATCTGGTGGTTACCGACTGCAATATGCCCAGGCTCAGTGGTTATGAACTGGCGGGTGCAATACGCGATGAAGAACGCGCCCAGGGATTACCGTCGACGCTGATTCTGGGCTTTACCGCCAATGCGCAGCCCGAGGAGAAAGTCCGCTGTCTGGAGGCAGGTATGGACGACTGCCTGTTCAAACCCATCCTGCTGGCGGATTTGAGCGCATGGCTGGCGTCCAGGTTTGCAAACGAAGCACCCGAGACGCTCGAAAAGCAACCCCCGCCCGAGATGGACTTGAGTGGCCTGGAGCAATACGTCGGTGCGGACCGCACACTGCTCGATCAGCTGGTGCGCAAACTGGTGGTGACCAATCGGGTTGATCGGGATGATCTGCTCAAGGCGCACGCCAGTGGCAATCGCCATGACCTGCAAGCCTTGGCGCACCGCATCAAGGGCGGTGCGCGCATGGTCCGGGCGGTGCGTTTGATCGAGCATTGCGAGCAACTGGAGCGTGTCATCGATGAAGGGAACACGCTGCTGCTCGATGAAGCCGTCGATCGGTTGCAGCACGCTATGTCATTGCTGGACAAGCATTTGAGCGCAGATTCGAGCCAGATCTGAAGCTTTTTAAGCAATATCGCTATGGCTGAATTCCTCGCCCAGAAAGTCGATCAAGGTCCGCACCGACGGCAACAATCCGCGTCGTGAGGGGAAGATCGCGTGCACGATTCCGCACTTGGGGGCCCAGCCCGGCACCAGTTCCACCAGTCGGCCGGCGGCAATCTCATCGCGCACCACCACACTTGGCAGGTGGGCGATGCCGATGCCGGCGAGCACCGCGTGACGCAAGGCCAGCAAGTCGTCGGTGACCATCCGCGGGGAATGACGAATCAGCGCGCTGGCACCGTCGGCACCGAACAATTCCCACTGATATTCCCGCTGCGCGCCACCCCAATGCACGCTCGGCAGCCCACTGAGATCAGCCGGCGTGGCCGGTGACGACAAGCGCTGCAAAAACGCCGGAATGCCCACCAGGCATTGGGTGCTGTTGCCCAGCACCTTCATCACCATGTCGGTGTTTTCCAGTGGTGGAAAGCGCACGCGCAGCGCGATATCGAACCCTTCGTGGATCAGATCGACCCGGCGGTTGGTGCTTTCGATGAACAATTCCACCAACGGGTATTTGAGCATGTAGCGGGTCAGCATCGGCCCGACCCAGGAATTCAGCAGCGCGGTCGGGCAACTGATGCGCACCAGGCCCTGGGGTTCGGAGCGATTGCGTTCGATCAGTTCGGCGGCGCTTTCGGCTTCGACCCGCATGGCCAGGCAACGCTGGTAGTAAGCCTGGCCGATTTCGGTCAACGAGCAATGCCGGCTGCTGCGGTGCAGCAAGCGCACACCGAGGCGTTCTTCGAGCTCGGCAATGCGTCGGCTGAGCTTGGATTTGGGCATGTCCAGCGCGCGCCCAGCCGGGGCGAAACCGCGGTGCTCCACCACTTGGGTGAAGTAGTACAGGGTGTTGAGGTCTTCCACCATCGTTCTCCAAATAGAACGCTAAGGCTGATTTTTGCAGTCTAGCGCACCAAAGGCGCCGGTTTTAAGCTTTGTCCATCGCGTCAAACAACAGATTCGGAGGCAAAGATGAAAAACATCATCGGTATCTACACCAGCCCACGACCTCACTGGGTCGGCGACGGTTTTCCGGTTCGCACGCTGTTTTCCTACGACAACCTGGGCAAACACATCAGCCCGTTTCTGCTGCTGGATCACGCCGGCCCTGCCGAATTCACCCCGACCACCGAGCGTCGTGGCGTTGGTCAGCATCCGCACCGCGGTTTCGAAACCGTGACTATCGTCTACAAGGGCGAACTGGAACACCGCGATTCCACCGGCAGCGGCGGCAAGATCGGCCCCGGCGATGTGCAATGGATGACCGCAGCGTCGGGGATTCTCCATGAAGAGTTCCACTCCGAAGGTTTCGCCAAGAGCGGCGGCACCCTGGAAATGGTGCAGCTGTGGGTCAACTTGCCGGCCAGGGACAAGATGGCCGAGCCCGGTTACCAAACGATTCTCGACGCTGACATTCCGAGCATCCCACTGAAGAACAACGCTGGCAGCCTGCGCTTGATCGCCGGTGAGTTCGAAGGCCACAGCGGCCCGGCGCGGACCTTTACGCCAATCGATGTGTGGGACGTTCACTTGAACGCCGGCAAATCGCTGACCCTGGATCTGCACCAAGGGCGCAACACGGCACTGGTGGTGCTGCGCGGCACGGTTCAGGTCAACGGTGTGGAGTTGGTGCGAGAAGGGCAGTTGGCGTTGTTCGAACGCAATGGCAATCAGCTCAGTCTGGAAGCCAATAACGACGCCGTGGTGTTGCTGCTAAGCGGAGAGCCAATTGACGAGCCCATTGTTGGCCACGGCCCGTTCGTGATGAACACCGAGCAAGAAATTCACCAGGCCTTTGCCGACTTCCAGTCGGGACGCTTTGGCCGGATGAGTGATTGAAATCATTGTTGTAGCGCTGTGGCGTGCCGGGTTTGGCTGACTACGCTTGCCTGGCCACGTTTAAACGAAAAATCAGAGTTCACTTACGCCGGCCCGTTCGGCATCGATAAAAAGCGAGGATTACCCCATGACTACTTCCTACAAACGTCTCGACAAGGATAACGCCGCCGTTCTGCTGGTCGATCATCAGGCAGGTTTGCTTTCTCTGGTGCGCGACATCGATCCGGACCGTTTCAAGAACAACGTGCTGGCCCTGGCCGACCTGGCCAAGTACTTCAAGCTGCCAACGATTCTGACCACCAGTTTCGAAACCGGCCCCAACGGCCCGCTGGTGCCGGAACTCAAGGAGTTGTTCCCGGATGCGCCGTACATCGCTCGCCCAGGCCAGATCAATGCCTGGGACAACGAAGACTTCGTCAAGGCGATCAAGGCTACCGGCAAGAAACAGCTGATCATCGCCGGTGTGGTGACCGAAGTCTGCGTGGCGTTCCCGGCGCTGTCGGCACTGGCCGAAGGTTTTGAGGTGTTCGTGGTGACCGATGCTTCCGGCACGTTCAACGAACTGACCCGTCAATCGGCGTGGGATCGCATGTCTTCGTCCGGTGCCCAACTGATGACCTGGTTCGGCCTGGCCTGTGAACTGCATCGCGACTGGCGCAACGACGTGGAAGGTCTGGCGACTTTGTTCTCCAACCACATCCCGGACTACCGCAACCTGATGACCAGCTACAACACCCTCACCAACAGCAAGTAATTAATGTGGGAGCGGGCTTGCTCGCGAAAGCGGTGTAACAGTCGACATTATTGTTGAATGTGAAGCAGCCTTCGCGAGCAAGCCCGCTCCCACATTGGTTTTGTGGTGTTTTGCCGATCGCAGGCTTCGCCAGCTCCTACAATCTGTGAGATCTTCGCGCCATTGGCCCTTACTGGAGTTGCTTGATGCTGTCACTGCTTACCGATCATCCGTTGCTCAGCGCGCTGATCCTGATCCTGATCGATCTGGTGTTGTGGCGTTTGATCACGGCCAGCGGCAGCAACTGGAAACTGGCGGTGCGGCTGGTGATTTTCGCGCTGTTCAGCATGCTGCTGTTCAACGAAGGCTTGAACCCCATGGAGCCGGCGCCATGGGCTGATAACGTGCCGTTGCACCTGGCGGCAACCGGTTTGCAAATTGGCTGGTGGCTGTTCGCCGCGCGCACCCTGACGGTGTTGATCGGCGCGGTGATGATGCAACGGGTCGGGCACACCGGGCGTTTGTTGCAGGACTTGCTCGGCGCGGTGATTTTCCTGATCGCGGTCATAGCCGCCCTGGCTTACGTGCTCGAGTTACCGGTCAAGGGCGTGCTGGCAACGTCCGGTGCGTTGGCGATCATCGTCGGCCTGGCCTTGCAAAGTACCCTCAGCGACGTGTTTTCCGGGATCGTCCTCAACACCACCAAACCCTATCAACTGGATGACTGGATCTCCATCGACGGCACCGAAGGCCGGGTCACCGACATCGACTGGCGCGCCACGCGCCTGCAAACCGCCCAAGGCAGCATGGCGGTGATTCCCAACTCCCTGGCGGCCAAGGCCAAGATCGTCAACTTCAGTCGCCCCAGCGATATTTTCGGCGTCTCGATCAGCTTGCAAGTGAGCCCCCACGCTCGTCCGCAAACGGTGATCGATGCACTGGAGCGGGCCATGCAGGGCTGCCGCTTCCTGTTGAACAAACCGGCACCGTGCGTGGCGTTGAAAAGCTCCGGCAGCACCGGCGTGGAGTATGAAATCAGCGGTTTCGTGGTGTCCATGGATCAGAAGCGCATGGTACGTAATCAGCTGTTCGACCTGGCATTCCGACACTTGCAGGCGTCCGGGGTCAGTCTGTTGTCGAGCGTTGAACCCAACGCGCCTGCTGCGCTGTCACGGCAGCGGGCGTTGCTGGATAGCTCGAACATCTTCTCGACCCTGCGTCAGGAAGAGAAAGAAACCTTCAGCCAGAACATGAAGCTGCAAACCTTCCGCGCCGGGGAAATGATCCTGCCGGCGGGGGAGGTGAGCGATCACCTGTTCATCATCGAATCCGGCGTGGTGTCGGTCGCCCTGAGCCGCGGTGGCAAAAAGTTCGAGGCCGGGCGCATGGGACCGGGTGAGGTGATTGGCGAGGCCGGGATTCTGTCCGATGAATCGGCGCTCGCCGACTTTTCGGCCAAGACCTTTTGCACGCTCTACCGCATCGAGAAGGAATACCTCAAGCCATGCCTGGATGCGCGGCATGACATCAGCGAAGCGATGAAGGCGTTGTTCGATTACCGGATGCATACGGCTCAGACGCTGATTCAGGAAACACCCAAGGTGGTGGAGAAAAAGGGGTTTTTGCAATGGTTGCGCAAGCGTAGCGGCTGATGTGTTGGTTGCCTGAGCCATCACTGAATATCTTCCGGCCGATTGGCATCCTCAACTTCCCAATAATTGGCTATTTGTACAACCTCAGGTCGGCATTAACGTAGCGCCAACCTCACCTGTTATTGGAGCTCACCATGCAACCTCGTATCGATTTCTACACCGCCTCCCCGGACGGCCTGAAAGCCATGATGGCCCTGGAAGCCGCCGTCTCGAAGCTGCCGCTGGAAAAGTCGCTGATCGAACTGGTCAAGCTGCGCGCATCACAGATCAACGGCTGTGCCTTCTGCATCGACATGCACACCGCCGATGCCATCAAGGGTGGGGAAACGCCACGCCGGCTGTTTGCCGTGACGGCCTGGCGCGAGGCACCGTTCTTCACCGATCGTGAACGTGCCGCACTGGCCTGGACCGAATCCTTGACCCAACTGAGCCTGACCCACGCCCCGGACGAAGACTATGCACTGCTCAGCGCCGAGTTCAGCCCCAAGGAAATGGTCGACCTGACCGTGGCGATTTCCACCATTAACAGCTGGAATCGGCTGGCCGTGGGTTTTCGCAAAATGCCTCAAGAGTAAGAATCGGGCTCAATGCGCATCAGCACTCGGCGCGGCCGGTGGTTGCACCTTGCGCATCAAGGGCACCATCGCCGTGGCGAGGATGAAGCAGACCATGATCATCAGGAACGCGTCGCCGTAGGTTTGCGTCTGCGCTTCGCGGTAGGTCAGCAGCCACAACTGACGCAGGCTGGCGGTGACGCCGATGTCACCGCTTTGGCCGAGGGCGGCGAAGTTATGGCCGACCTGGGATAGCCACTGATTGAGTGCTTCGTTGGTGCTGTTGAGGTTCTCCGCCAACCTTGTGAAGTGCAGGTTGGTGCGGTCATTGAGGATCGTGGCGCACGCGGCGATACCCATCGCGCCGCCGAGGTTGCGCATCAGGTTGAACAATCCCGAGGCATGTTTGAGCCGCGCGGGCGCCAGTCCGCCGAGGGTCAGGGTCACCGCGGGTGGCACTGCCAGTTGTTGAGCGATCCCGCGCAAGGCTTGCGGCAGCATCAACTCTTTAGCTCCCCAGTCGTGAGTGATCGGGCTGAAATCCCACATCGACAGGGCGAACAGCCCAAGGCCGGTCATCATGATCCAGCGCAAGTCGATGCGGTTGGCCAGAAAGGCGTACAACGGAATCGCCAGGATCTGGAACACCCCGGTGGAAAAAACCGCCAGGCCAATGTCCAGCGCGCCGTAGCCACGTACACGACCGAGAAACAGTGGCGTCAGGTAAATCGTCGCGAACAGACCGATCCCCGTGACGAATGAAAAGAAACAGCCGAGGGCGAAGTTGCGGTCTTTCAAGGCACGCAGATCGACGATCGGATTGGCCACGTGCAAGGTCCGACCGATGAAAGCCAATCCCGCCAGGCCGCTGATCCAGGCGGTGGTCAGAATCGTGCTGTCGCTGAACCAGTTCCAGCGCGGGCCTTCTTCGAGGGTGTATTCCAGGCAGCCGAGAAACACTGCCATGAACAGCATGCTCAGGTAGTCGGCGCCCTTGAGCAGTGACAATTCCGGCTGGTCGATTTTCACCAGCATCGGCACCGCCACCGCAACGAAAATCCCCGGCACCAGGTTGATGTAGAACAGCCAGTGCCAGGACGAAATGTCGGTGATCCAGCCACCGATCACCGGCCCGAGCGTCGGTGCCAGCGAGGCCACGGCGCCGATGGTCGCGGCGGCGATCACCCGTTGTTTACCGGTAAAGAAAAAGAACGCGGTGGTGAACACCAGCGGGATCATCGAACCACCGAGAAACCCTTGCAGGGCGCGAAAGGCGATCATGCTCTGGATGTTCCAGGCCGCGCCGCAGAGCAGGCTGGCCAGGGTGAAACCCACCGCCGAGGCGCAGAACAGCCAACGGGTCGAGAACACCCGGGACAGCCAGCCCGACAGTGGAATCACGATGATTTCGGCGATCAGGTAACTGGTCTGCACCCACGCGGTTTCGTCGGTGCCGGCCGAGAGCCCGCCGCCGATGTCACGCAGCGACGCCGAGACGATCTGGATATCCAGCAGCGCAATGAACATGCCGATGCACATCGTGGCGAAGGCGAACACCTTGGTCGCCGTCGCCATGTTGGCGGCGTTGAACGGCTGCGCGGGGGCGGCGAGGGCGCGATTCATGGCGCGCTGGCCACGGTCGGAGTTTCAGGTTCGGCGCGGGTATCCACTTCA
Organism: Pseudomonas sp. PDM09; assembly: GCF_014852305.1. Classification (NCBI taxonomy): domain Bacteria; kingdom Pseudomonadati; phylum Pseudomonadota; class Gammaproteobacteria; order Pseudomonadales; family Pseudomonadaceae; genus Pseudomonas; species Pseudomonas sp. PDM09. The sequence continues at coordinate 78,050 of NZ_JACVBI010000002.1, forward strand.
GCCGTCACCGACAGGCCGGGACGCAGATGACCGAGCACGCCGTCGGCCGGGTCGAGCAGGATTCGCACCGGCACCCGCTGGACGATTTTGGTGAAATTGCCGGTGGCGTTTTCCGGTGGCAGCACACTGAACTGCGAACCGCTGGCTGGCGCGAGGCTGTCCAGATGACCGTGGAATTCACGTCCCTTGAGCACGTCCGCATGAACGATCACACGCTGGCCTGGCGTCATCCGCGACAGCTGATCTTCCTTGAAATTGGCATCGACCCACAGCCCGCTGGCCGGCACCACCGACAACAGTTGCGAACCGGCTTGAGCGTAAGCGCCGACCCGTGCCCGACGATTGCCGATCACGCCGTCGACGGGGGCTTTCAACTCGGTGTAACCGACGTTCAACTGCGCCAGGTCACGCTCGGCCCGCGCCTGGATCAACGCGGCGCGCGCTTGCTGCTTCTGGGTTTCGATCACATTCAATTGACGTTGCGCGGCCAGCAGTTCGGCCTGAGCCCGGGCACTCTGCGCCTGTGCAGTCTTGAAGGTGGCGTCGGCCCGTTGTGCGCTTTCCACCGAGACGGCATTGCTGTTCACCAGGCGTTTGTAGCGGGCGTTATCGTCCCGCGAGCGGGCCGTTTCGGCGCCGGCGGCATCGATGCCGGCGCGGGCCTGGCCGATCACCGCGTGTTGCAGTTGTTCGGTGGCGTCGAGGTTGGCGAGTAACGCTTCTTCGGCAGCCACCGCACCCTCGGCCTTCGCCAGGTTGGCGCGATAGTCGCGGGCGTCGAGCCGGATCAGCACATCGCCGGCCTTGACCTTCTGGTTGTCGGTGACCAGCACCTGTTCGATATACCCCGCGACCTTCGGCCCGATCACCGTGACGTCGCCACCGATGTAGGCATCGTCGGTTTCTTCGATGAAACGGCCGGCGGTCCACCAATGGGTTGCGTACAGCCCGATGATTACCAGAGCCGCAATACCTGCTGTCAGCGAGAGCAACCTTTTAAGCAGGGGAGGCTTGGGTGTGTTCATCGCGACAGCAAGGTCGGGTTCAGGGCTGGGCATGCTGGTCATAGAGAAGTACCTGTGAGAAATGATGCTTTATTATGGATGCAATATGACGTAGGTAATATTTTCTGGCAATGGGTTCAGGCTGCCGGTTGTCAGGTTGGCTTTGAGTGACAGAACGCATCGCGGGCTTCTTTTATCGAAGCCTTGGCCGCCCGCCCTCATTTTTTGATTCTGATTCAACATCCCATCCAGTCTTCCGACGGGGTCACAACACGGGGGATCGAGGGAATCCATTGCTTCCAGTTAATAGGAAGCATTACTATTCACGCCTCCCCTCCACAGCACACCGCAATGACCCCCAAGCTGCCCCGCAGACACGGCTTTTTCGAGCATTACGAAGAGTTGATCGGCACCTGGACCCGTCGCCTGAGAAATCGTCAGCAGGCAGAGGACCTGGCCCACGACACCTTCGTGCGGGTGCTTGAGTCCGATTCGGCGGCGGTGCAACAACCTCGGGCATATTTGCACCAGACCGCACGCAACATTGCGGTGGACGGTTATCGGCGTGAGGATCGGCGGGGCGCCATGGAGTCGGAGGCGATCGATCACAGTGTGTCGTCGTCCGGCGACCCGGAGCATTTCATGCACGCGATCCAGTTGGCCGATTCCATCGAACGGGCGCTCACCGAGCTGCCGGTCAACTGCCGCAAGGTGTTCGTCTGGCAGAAGATCGAAGGCCTGACCCAGGCCGAAATCGCCGAACGCCTGGGGCTGTCCAAGAACATGGTGGAAAAGTATATGATCCGCACCCTGCGGCATCTGCGTGATCGCCTGGACGGGTTACAGCCATGATTCGCCGCACCTTCTCATCCCCGGCCAAACAGGACTTTCCATGATGGATACTCGTGATTGTGCGTGCGGGCAAACAACGGTTCGCGACGACGCGGCGCGGTGGTTTGTGCGTTTGCAGGAGCCTGCCGTCAACGCCGAAGAGCGGCGAGGTTTCGAGGTCTGGCTGGACGAACACCCGCAGCATCGTGACGAATATCAAATGCTCCAGAGCCTGTGGGCGGCGGCCGATCTGCTGCCGGCCAAGCGTTTGCACGCCTTGTGCGAAACTTCGCCGGCCCGCGGCAAACGTCGTCCGTTGGTGCGTTATGCAGTGGCCGCCAGTGTGTTGGCAGTGGCGCTCGGCCTGGGGTTGTTCAGTGGCTTGAACCCTCCGGCGACCTACACGGCTGAATATTCCACGGCCCTTGGCGAGCGTCGTCATGTGGCGTTGCCGGACGGTTCGGTGATCGATCTGAACAGCCGCAGCCAGGTACAGGTGCGCTATGAAAAGGATCGTCGCGGCATCGAGTTGACGCAAGGCGAGGCGATGTTCAGCGTCGAGCACGACAGCAGCCGACCATTCGTGGTCGAGGCGGGCAGCGGCAAGGTCACGGTCACCGGCACCCGTTTCGACGTGCGTCGCGACAGCGCCGAAACCCGGGTCGCGGTGGAGCAGGGCACGGTCAAGGTTCAAGGCGACGGCGACGAATTCGTCAGTCTCACCGCCGGCCTCGGTACTCGCGTCGATGCCCAGGGCATTGTCGCCGCCGCTTATGCGGTCAACCCTGCGGAACTGACCGCATGGCGCAGCGGAAAACTGGTGTTCAACAACGCCAGCCTCAGCGAAGTGGCCGAAGAAGTGTCGCGCTATCGGGAAAAACCGCTGACGGTTGGTAGTGCCAAAGTGGGCAATCTACGCCTGACCAGCGTGTTCAAATCCGACAATACCGACGCACTGCTAAAGGCCTTGCCGAGCATTCTGCCGGTGGCCATCCGCACCCTGGATGACGGCAGTCAGGAAATAATTGCCCGATAGATTCAGGTTTTTTTCGAGTTCTTCGTCTTCTTGTCCAACTGCGACTGGTTTGCATTAACAGCCGCACACTCTTGCGATCCACAGGACAACGTTCGACGTGAAGAAAACCACCGCTAAAAATAACAAATCATCCTGGCTGCCCCTCGCGCTTGCCCTGGCGGTCAGCTCAGCGCTGCCCCAGGCGTTCGCCGCCGATGCCATTCATATTCAGGCGCAGCCACTGGGCCAGGCCTTGAGTCAGCTGGGCCAGCAAACCTCGCTGCAGGTTTTTTTCAGCCCGGAACTGGTGGCCGGCAAACAAGCCCCGGCAGTCGACGGTAATCTCTCGCCGGAACAAGCCTTGCGCGAATTACTGCAAGGCAGCGGTCTGCAATACCAGATCGATGAAGGCTCGGTAACGCTGATGCCAGCCCCGACTTCCGCCGCCAACGGCCCGCTGGAGCTGGGCGTGACCGACATCAAAGTGGTCGGCGACTGGCTCGGTGATGCCGACGCGGCTGTGGTGCAAAACCATCCCGGCGCACGCACGGTGATCCGTCGTGAAGCCATGGTCGAGCAGGGCGCGATGAACGTTGGTGACGTGCTGCGTCGCGTACCCGGCGTGCAAGTGCAGGACGCCAACGGCACCGGCGGCAGCGATATTTCCCTGAACGTTGGCGTGCGCGGCCTGACCTCGCGCCTGTCGCCACGCTCCACCGTACTGATCGACGGCGTGCCGGCCGCCTTCGCCCCTTATGGCCAACCGCAGCTGTCCATGGCGCCGATTTCCTCTGGCAACCTCGACAGCATCGACGTGGTGCGCGGCGCCGGTTCCGTACGTTATGGGCCGCAGAACGTCGGTGGCGTGATCAATTTCGTTACCCGCGCGATCCCGGAGAAGGCCACCGGCGAAATCGGCACCACCCTGGAAACCACCCAGCGCGGCGGCTGGAAACACATCGACACCGCGTTTCTGGGTGGCACCGCCGATAACGGCATGGGCGTGGCGCTGTTGTATTCCGGGGTGAACGGCAACGGTTATCGCAAAAGCAACAACAGCAATGACATCGACGACGTGATCCTCAAGACCCATTGGGCACCCACCGATCAGGACGATTTCAGCCTCAATTTCCATTACTACGACGCCAGCGCCGACATGCCCGGCGGCCTGACGCAGAAGCAGTACGACGCCGATCCGTTCCAGTCCGATCGTGACCATGACAACTTCAGCGGCCGCCGCAAGGACGTGTCCTTCAAGTGGATTCGGCAGATCGACGACCGCACCCAGGCCGAAGTGCTGACCTACTATTCCGACAGCTTCCGTGGCAGCACCATCGCCGCACGCGACCAGAAAACCCTCAGCTCTTATCCGCGCACTTACTACACCTTCGGCATCGAACCGCGGGTGTCCCATGTATTCGATCTGGGCCCGACCACTCAGGAAGCCAGCGTCGGTTATCGCTACCTGAAAGAGGGCATGCATGAAGAGGCGAGCCGCCTGGCGCTGGTGAACAATCAGCCGGTGGTCACCAGAACCTCCGATGGCCATGTGTTCCAGGATCGTACCGGCGGCACCGAAGCCCATGCCGTGTACATCGATGACAAGATCGACGTCGGCAACTGGACCGTGACCCCCGGCATCCGTTTTGAAAGCATCAGTACCGAATGGCACGATCGGCCGGTTCTCGACACCGCTGGCAAACCTGTGCAGGAAAAGCGCCGCAGCATCGACAGCAACGAACCGCTGCCGGCCCTGAGCGTGATGTATCACATGTCCGAGGCCTGGAAGCTGTTCGCCAACTACGAAACTTCTTTCGGCAGCCTGCAATATTTCCAGCTCGGTCAGGGTGGTTCGGGTGACAACACCGCCAACGGCCTGAACCCGGAAAAGGCCAAGACCTACGAGATCGGTACGCGCTACAACGATGACGTGTGGGGCGGGGAAGTGACGCTGTTCTACATCGACTTCGATAAGGAACTGCAATACATCAGCAATGATGTGGGCTGGACCAACCTCGGCGCCACCACGCACCAGGGCCTGGAAGCCTCGGTGCACTACGACATGGCGGCGCTGGACCCACGACTCGACGGCCTGACCGCCAACGCCGGTTTCACCTATACACGCGCCGTTTATGAAGGCGAGATTCCAGGCTTCAAGGGCCGTGACCTGCCGTTCTACTCGCGTCAGGTGGCCACCGCCGGCCTGCGTTACGACATCAACCGCTGGACCTACAACCTCGATGCCTTTGCCCAGTCCAAACAGCGCTCGCCAGGCACCGCGGTGAACGCTGATGGCAGCTTCAGCGGCAACTACATCACCGAAGGTTCAGCAGACGGCCAGTACGGCGACATCCCGGGTTACGTCACCTGGAACGTGCGTGGCGGGTATGACTTCGGCTCGCAACTGTCGAACCTGAAAGTCGGGGCAGGGGTGAAGAACATTTTCGACAAGCAGTACTTCACCCGCTCCAGCGACAACAACTCGGGGATGTACGTCGGCGCACCGCGTACGTTCTTTGTGCAGGTCAGCGTCGGGTTCTGATAGACCGAGTTGACTTCATCGCGGGCAAGCCCGTTCCCGCATGACTTTTTGCGTACACAAAATCTGTGTTCACTGAAGATCCTTGTGGGAGCGGGCTTGCTCGCGAAGACGGACATCCAGCCGATAAAGCCGTCGCCTGACACAACGCTTTCGCGAGCAAGCCCGCTCCCACTTTGGATTTGTGTCGTACACCAATGCTGTGTTCACCGAAGGCCCTTGTGGGAGCGAGGCTTGCCCGCGAAGCTTTTAAACCTTCAACACCTTCCCGCCAATCGCCACGGCCACCAGCAACACTGCCATCAACCCAAAGGCAAAACTCAAGCTGCTGCCATGGGCGATAAAGCCGATCACCGCAGGCCCGGCGAGAATCCCTGCATAACCCAGAGTGGTGATGGCCGGCACGGCAATGCTTTCCGGCATGACGGTCTGTTTGCCCACGGCGGTATAGAGCACTGGCACAATGTTCGAGCAACCAGCCCCCAGCAACGCATAACCCACCAGTGCCGCTTCCCAGCTCGGGGCAAATGTCGCCAGTGCCAGGCCCGCCGCGGCCGTCAGCCCACCGAATACAATCACCCGCGTATAACCAAGACGCCGAACAATCCTGTCGCCGGTCAAGCGCCCGACGGTCATGGTCAGCGCAAACGCCGCATAACCCAGCCCCGCATACGCCGTGTCGATCCCGCGCTCCTGCGCCAGGAACACCGCGCTCCAGTCGAGCGCAGCGCCTTCGGCCAGGAACACGATGAAACACATCCCGCCGATAAACAGCACGATGCCATGGGGTACGGCGAATGCCGGGCCGGAGCTTTCACTGCCGTAAGGCAACAGGTGCGGCGCGGCTTTAAGCAATGCCAGCACTAGAATCACGATCACCACCAACATCGCCCCCAGCGGCGAAAAACCCAAACCGAGCAGGGCGCTGACACCCGCCGCGCCGACGATCCCGCCGAGGCTGAACAGCCCATGAAACCCCGACATCATGTTCTTGCCGCTGGCCCGCTCGACGATCACCGCTTGCAGGTTCACCGTCGAATCCACCGTGCCCAGGCCCGCGCCGAACATGAACAACGCGGCGATCAACGCCGGAATCGAAGACACCGTCGCCAACAGCGGCAGCGCCGCACAGATCAACAAGGTGCCGCCGCTCAACACCCGACGGCAGCCGAAGCGCGTCGCCAGAATCCCGGCCATCGGCATCGCCAGAATCGAGCCCACCCCCAGGCACAACAGCAACAGCCCAAGGGTGCCTTCATCCAGCCCGGCCCGTGCCTTGGCGTAAGGCACCAGCGGCGCCCAGGCCGCGATGCCGAAGCCAGCGATGAAGAAAGCGATGCGAGTGGACATCTGTTCCAGACGTCCGGGGACGAAGGTGGCTTGGGTGTTGAGGCTGGTCATATCGATCCTTGGCAAAAAACGTCGCGTCCCCAAGGGACAGTGAACAACCACAAAGGGTTCGATCATCACGTCCGGGTGGGGCCGCAGTCAGGCAGGGTGACATCCTTGCACAGCCAGCCGCTGTTTCGCGATATCGTCGACACATCAATTGTTCATAGAGAGGAGGCGCCATGACGCGGATGTACGATGCCCGGGGCAATATCTATGCGGTGGTGACGCCTGACAACGTGCGCGGTAACGGAGTTGAATTGCCTGCGCTGGCCAGCCATGCCGCGCAGACCCGTGAGGCCTGGGCAATGTCGGCCATCGAGGCGTTCTGTGCTTGGACCCCGGGTACACAGCCGCCCGGTAGCAAGGCGCATCGTTGCGATGGTCTGCTGGTGGGGCCGTTTCAATCGTCGCCGCCGTTTGACCTGCTGATCGTCAATACCGACGGCACCCTGGCCGAGCGCAGTGGCAATGGCCTGACGATTTTTTCCCAGGCCCTGAGTGAACAAGGACTGATGCCGGAAGAAGCCTGTCAGCTGCGGGTTCATCACGACAAGAGCGATGCGGTTTCGCCGCTGGAGACTTCAGTGAAACCCGCTGAAATCGATGGTGTGCAAGGGTTCTGGCTGGATTTGGGAAAGCCTTCGTTCGGGCCGCAAGCGGTGGGTGCGCGCGAGGTTGAACGCGTGACGCTGAATGATCGTGAAGTCAGCCATGTGCAGCCGTTGTCAGCGCTTGATCCTGTCTGGAACCGGAGCCAGTTTGTGCGCATCGGCAATCCGCATTGCGTGACGCTGCTGGCGAATGCCGACGCGTTGCCGAGCAATGAGCAGATGCGTGAGCCGCCATTGGCGCAAGGCTTGATGCGTATTGCCTATGCCATGCCGACCGGGGCAGGGCAGCCATGCGCGGCAGGGGTGAACCTGCAATGGGCGATGCTTGAGTCCGAGGGCCGAATCGTTGCGCGGGTGTTCGAGCGTGGCGAAGGGCCGACCGCCTCGTCGGGCACCAGCGCCAGTGCGGTGGCGTGTGCGGCGTGGCGCGTGGGTTGGGTGGCGACGGGGGAAGTGAAGGTGGTCATGCCTGGCGGTACGGCGCCGATTCTGCTGGAGGAGTTGGAGGGCGAGTTGAGCCGGGTGAGGTTGTTTGGTACGGCGCGGTTGATGGGTTGAATTCAAGATCGCCTTCGCGAGCAAGCCCGCTCTCACAGTAGTTTTGCGTCGATCACAAATCCACTGTGGGAGCGGGCTTGCTCGCGAAGGGGCCATCACATTCAACGATGTTTCAGCTCAGACCACTGAATTCCACCACCGGCATCTGCCGCTTCATCAACACCTTACCCTCGCGAACCGAATACAGCGGCAAACCCTGGCTGCGAATCACCTCATAATCGCTGTCCGCCGACAGAATCAGCAGATTCGCCGGTCGCCCTTGTTCCAGTCCATAGCGATCACCCAGATTCATGGCCTTGGCACTGTTGTCGGTCACCAGATCCAGCGCACTTTGCAGATTGCGATAACCGAGCATGTGGCAGATGTGCAATCCAGCCTCGAGCACCCGCAAAATGTTGCCGTTACCCAACGGATACCACGGGTCGACGATCGAGTCCTGGCCGAAGCACACGTTCATCCCCGCTTCGAGCAACTCATTCACCCGGGTCACGCCGCGGCGTTTCGGGAAGCTGTCGAAGCGTCCTTGCAGGTGAATGCTTTCGGTGGGGCAGGAGACAAAGCTGATCCCCGAATGCCCGAGCAGCCGAAAGAGCTTGGCGCAGTAGGCGTTATCGTAGGAGCCCATGGCCGTGGTGTGGCTGGCGGTGACGCGCGAACCCATGTCGCGGCTGCGGGCCTCTTCGGCCAGCACTTCAAGGAAGCGTGAGTGCGGGTCGTCGGTTTCGTCGCAATGCACGTCCACCAGGCAACCGGTGCGCTCGGCCAGGTCCATGAGAAACTTCACCGAACTGACGCCCTGATCCCGGGTGTACTCGAAATGCGGAATGCCCCCGACCACATCGGCGCCCAGGCGGATCGCTTCTTCCATCAGCTCCCGACCGTTGCGGTACGACTCGATGCCTTCCTGGGGGAACGCGACGATTTGCAGGTCGATCAGATGACGGCTTTCCTCGCGGACTTCAAGCATCGCCTTGAGCGCCGTCAGCTCCGGGTCAGTGACGTCGACGTGGGTACGCACATGCTGAATGCCGTGGGCGGCGAGGGTCTGGATGGTCTTCTTGGCGCGGGTCTTGGTGTCTTCCTGGGTGATGGTCGCCTTGCGCTCGCCCCAGCACTCGATGCCTTCGAACAGCGTGCCGCTCATGTTCCAGCGCGGCTCGCCGGCGGTCAGGGTGGCGTCGAGGTGAATGTGCGGCTCGACGAAGGGCGGCACCACCAGATTACCACCGGCGTCCAGGTCGTCAGGCCCCAGTGACGGGGCTTCGGTTTGCCGGGCGATGCTGTGAATCAGGCCGTTTTCCAGGTGCAACTCATGCAGGCCTTCTTGGTTACGCAGACGGGCGTTGATGATGTGCATCAGGCAATCCTTCTTATAGATCTTGGAGTGGCGCGTCGGCGGTACGGGCACCCAGTACGCCGGTCAATAACACATACGTTAGCGCGGCAGCGGCAATCCCTACCAGCGGCGCGACCCATGGCGAGTTGAAGGCGGCGACCGTGCCGACCGCATAGGCAGTCAGGCCAGACCAGTTGAACGCGGGCAATTGTGTATCCGCCAGGCGGGGATAGTGACCCCGATAGCGAAAGAAAAAGTCCGCCATGATCACCCCGCCAATCGGCGGAATGACCGTGCCCAGCAGAATCAGGTAAGGCACCAGCATGTCGTACATGCCCAGCAGCGCCAGCAGCGTGCCGATCACCGCGCCGGCCAGGGTCACGGTTTTTCGACGGTCGGTGCGCAGCAGGTTGCAGCCAGCGACGGCGAAGTTGTAGATGGTGTTGTCCTGAGTACTCCAGATGTTGAGCAGCAACATCGCCATCGCGGCCATGGCGAAGCCTTGCAACAGCAGCACTTCGACCACATCCGGTTGCTGATAGACGATGGCGCCGTAGGCACCGATCAACACCATCAGACCGTTGCCGACGAAGAAGCCGATCAGGCTCGCCAGCACCGCCACCCGCGCCGAACGGGAGAAGCGTGTCCAGTTGGTGGCTTGCGTCGCACCGCTGACGAATGTGCCGAACACCAGGGTAATGGCGGTCGACCAATCCAGCGTTCCGGTCGGAACCACCGCGAGCAAGCCCTCGAGACCGCCGACCTTCACCGTGGCGACCCACATCGACAGCATCAGCAGCAACATCATGGCCGGCACGGCGATGTACGACAGAATCTCCAACCCTCGATAGCCAATGTACGCCGTGGCGCAGAAGCCCAGGCCGAACAGCACCATCAACCCGAGAACCGTGCCCTCGCTCAGTTCGAAATATTTTCCCAGCACCACTGCCGCCGTCGCGGTGCCCCAGGCATACCAGCCGATCTGGGTGAAACCGAGGATCAGGTCGCTGAGTTTGCTGCCCACTTCACCAAAGCAGAAACGTCCCATCAGCACCGAGTTCAGGCCGCTCTTGAAGGCGATATAGCCCAGCCCCGCAGCATAAATTCCCAGCAGCAGATTGCCGACGATAATCACCGCCATCATCTCGCCGAAACTGAACGCCACGCCAAGCTTGCCACCGGCAAACATGGTCGCGGTGAAGAAGGTAAAACCCAGTAGCACCATGGCGGTGGAGGCGAGTCCCTTGCGGGCATGCATCGGGACTTCGCTGAGGGGGTAATCGTTGCCCGAATCGTTCTGCGTCATATGGCGTTCCTTGCTGGATGGAGGACGCGGGGGGTGTTGCAGTGGTCGTGCCAAGCGTGGGGTGGCGTAGTTATTTATAGCCAAGCCGACGGAGTTGGCCCGCAGAGGGCTCGAAAGCGGTGCGGGGTTGAGTCAAATTGGAACATTTGTTGATCGTTCCCACGCTCTGCGTGGGAATGCAGCGCGGGACGCTCCGCGTCCCTTCCGAGGCGGGCGCAGAGCGTCCATTGAGGCATTCCCACGAAGAGCGTGGGAACGATCATCATCAACCGGCCAACGGCAAAAACCGCAGCAGCGCCGCCACAATCACCTCCGGCGCATCCTCCTGAACCAGATGCCCGGCATTGGCAATGGCATGAAACTGCGACCCCGCAATCATCTGTTGCAGCGCCCGGCCGCGCTCGATGGGAATCCACTGATCGTCCTCTCCCCAAAGAATCTGCACCGGGCAGCGAACCGTCGGATACAGCCCTTCGACCTCGCGGGTATAACGTTCATCCATCTGCGCGATCTGCCGATAGAACGCTGCTTGCCCAGGTTCCCCAAGCCATGGCCGCACATAGGGCGCCAGCTCTTGATCGGGAATCTCGCGCTTGATCGCGCCGCGAATATAGGCCGGCACAATCGCCTGCTGAATGTAATCGGGCAAGCCGCCGAATGCGGCTTCATGCTGACGCACATGCTGCACGAATGGCGAACCCCAGGGCGACAGCGCCACTGGATCGATCAGCGTCAGGCTGCGGTAATCCTTGCCATTGAGCAGATGCGCGCGCAACGCAGTGGCGCCGCCGAAATCGTGGGCCACCACGTCTGGCCGTTGCAGGCCCCAGTGCTCCAGCAATTGCGCCAACAGCTGGTTTTGTACGCCCAGCGACACATCGCCGTCCGGCTGAGTGGATTGCCCGTAACCCAGCAGATCGAAGTAGTGCACCCGGTGCGTGGTGATGAAGTGCGGCGCAATCCGGTGCCATACATAAGAAGAGAAGGGCGTGCCATGCACGAAAACCAGCGGCGGCCCGTCGCCACGCACGGCGTAGCGCACGGAATGCCCGTTGAAGCGATAGGTCTGAGCCAGCGGCCAGTCAGCCATGGGAGCGTCCTCTTGGCATGTGCGAGCCAAGAAGCATAGGCATAAAAAAACAGCCATTGAAGGCTGTTTTATTATTCACTGACGAAACGCAGTTCCACCTGTGGGAGCGGGCTTGCTCGCGAAGGCGTCGTGTCAGGCGACATCGATGTTGACTGTGCCGCCGCCTTCGCGAGCAAGCCCGCTCCCACAGGGGATTTTTGTTGTCTTTAGATCGGTTTACTCACCGCGATAGATGCAACCGCTGGTGCACGTTTCGTGGATGCGAATCGCGCTGAGTTCCGGCAGCAGGGGCTTCAATTCATTCCAGATCCACTTGGCCAGCACTTCGCTGGTCGGGTTTTCCAGGCCGGGAATGTCGTTCAAGTAGTTATGGTCCAGACGCTCGTAGAGCGGCTTGAAGATCGCCTTGATTTCCGAGAAGTCGCGGATCCAGCCCGTGTGCGGATCGAGGTCACCGCTCAGGTGAATCGCCACTTTGAACGAGTGACCGTGCAGGCGACCGCACTTGTGGCCGTCCGGCACGTGGGGCAGGCGGTGGGCGGATTCGAAAGTAAATTCCTTGAAGATTTCCACAGTGTTTTCAGCTCTGTTCAGGTGGCGTTCGCCGCAGCGATTCGGGCAGGCGGCGAGTTTAACAGCTTGTCCTGACTAAAGGGTCAGCAAGCGCTCGCCGAGGCGACCGTTGGCGGTCAGTTCGAGGAATTCGTCACCCAGCCTGCGGCTTTCATCCATCGTCGTGCGCCAGTATTTCTGCCGGCTCGGGGCGTCGCCCATGAAGCGCTTGAAATCGTTACGGTCCGGCAGTTTGCCGTAGGGCAGGCGCGACAGATATTCCTTTGATGGCGCCAGCAACAGAACATCCTGCAAGCGCGCAGGACAGGCGCGGCGCCACGGCAGCGTCTTGTCGAACCAGCCGGGGATCACTCGATCAGTGAAGTGCGGATACAGCACGATGTCATTGCCGCTGTAGGGCAAGTCGAGGTGATAGTCCAGCAGTCCGCCATCGCGAAACGTCCCGTCACCGGCACCCGGCAGGTCGCGCACGCCTTGCATGACCATGGGGATCGAACCCGAGGCGAGGAGGGCCTGGCGCAGGTTGCCGGCATCCAGCGCAACGAAGCGCGACGGGAAGTCATTCAGCGCGTTGACCGGTGGCGCCAGACGCGGGTCGTGGAGGATCAGCCGCTCGAAATGCCGCGACAGCCGCGCGCGCCCGCGCAGGTTGTCGGCGATCACCGATGACAGGCCCAGCCCCAGTCGACCGCGATGATCGTCCGCCAGCAGGCCGTGACTTTTGACCACCATGATGTTCAGTCGGTAGTGGGCGTTGTCCAGAATCGAGGCATCGCGGCCGTCGAGCAAGTCATCGAGCATGCGCCGGGAACTCTGGCTGATCTGCGCCATGGTCACGCCCTTGGCGAAATTCTGCTCGGTGTACAGATGACCGAGGCGGCGGATGCCTTCGGCGGCATCCGGCAGGCAGGCGCTGGCGAACCGCCAGGAACCCACCGAGGCGCCGATCAGCGAACGCTCCCGGGGCGCCGCCGGCAGCCATTCGCCGAACAGCGCCAGATCCAGCCCCTGAATCCCCAACGCCTTCGGGCCACCGGCGGCGCCCGGCAACGTGCCCACATCGGCGGCGCTCAAGCCATTTGCACGGATGCGCGCCAAGGCTCGCGGGCCGGCCTTGAGCGTCAGGGAAGGGAACTTGATATGGATCGCGGTCATACCGGTCTCGATGTCTGGCAGGCGGCGATTATGTGGGAGCGGGCTTGCTCGCGAAAGCGGTGTAACAGTCGACATTTTTGCTGAATGTTGAACCGCCTTCGCGAGCAAGCCCGCTCCCACAGGTTTTGTGTATGGCTGCGATATCGTGGTGCTATTCCCAATGATGGCAATTCAGTTTCAGTTAAGTTCGAATCACTAAGGTAGCTCTCGTAGCAACACATAAAAAAATACGGAGACACCCATGAAAATCCTGACTGCCCTGTTCACCGCCTCCATCATCGCCATGACTGCCAGCATCGCCCACGCGCGAGACCTCGGCCCCGACGAAGCCCTGAGACTGCGCGACGCTGGTACCATTGTGTCCTTCGAGAAGCTCAACGCCACGGCATTGGCCAAACACCCCGGCGCCAAAATCAGCGAAACCGAGCTAGAAGAGTACGGCAAGTACATCTACCAGGTGGAACTGCGCGACCCGCAGGGCCTTGAGTGGGGCCTGGAATTGGACGCTGTCAGCGGGCAGGTTCTCAAGGATCATCAGGATACGTAATGAAGGTGTTTTCTTTAAATCGCCGCGCCAGCAGCCGAATGGCGCTGGCGCTCCTGGCTTTTTGCTCGGTGGTCATGGCCCGCGACCTGGATCAGGACGAGGCCCTGCGCCTGCGCCAACAAGGTGTGATCCTGCCGCTGGAGCAGCTCTTGCAGCAAGCGCTGGACCTCTATCCCGGGGCCAAGCTGCTGGAAGCCGAGCTTGAGGAAAAACACGACGTCTACATTTATGAGGTCGAGCTGCTGACCACCGAAGGCGTGGTGCGCGAGCTGGACCTCGACGCCACCACCGGCCACTTACTGAAAGACAAGGAAGATTGACCGATGCGTTTGCTCCTGGTGGAAGACCACGTGCCGCTGGCCGACGAATTGATGGCCGGCCTCAACCGGCAGGGTTACGCCGTGGACTGGCTGGCCGACGGCCGCGATGCGGTGTATCAGGGCAGCAGCGAGCCTTATGACCTGATCATTCTCGACCTCGGACTGCCGGGTTTGCCGGGGCTCGACGTGCTGGCGCAATGGCGGGCCGGCGGCTTGGCCACGCCAGTGCTGATCCTCACCGCGCGCGGTTCCTGGGCCGAGCGGATCGAAGGCCTCAAGGCCGGTGCTGATGATTACCTGCCCAAACCGTTTCACCCCGAAGAACTGCACCTGCGAGTCCAGGCATTGTTGCGCCGCTCCCACGGTCACGCCAATCAGCCGACGCTCAAGGCCGCCGGTTTGCATCTGGATGAAGGTCGCCAGTGCGTGACCCGCGACGGTGCGGACATCCAGCTCACCGCCGCCGAGTTTCGCCTGCTGCGTTATTTCATGCTGCACCCTGAACAGATCCTTTCCAAAAGCCACCTCGCTGAACACCTCTACGACGGTGAAACCGAGCGCGATTCCAACGTGCTGGAAGTTCACGTCAACCACCTGCGACGCAAGCTCGGCCGCGGCGTGATCGAAACCCGTCGCGGTCAGGGTTACCTGTTCGGCGGGCAAGCCCAGTGAAGTCGATCCAGCGCCGCTTGAGCCTGGGCCTGATCAGCGTGATGGTGATCGTCGGCCTGGTGCTGGCGCAAACCAGCCTGTGGCTGTTCGAAATGGGGTTGCAACGCTACCTCGAAGACGGGTTGCGCAACGACAGCGAAAACCTGCTGGTGGCGCTGGTGCGTGGGCCGCAGGGTTTGCAACTGGATGAGCGGCATTTGTCGCCAGCCTATCAGCGACCGTTCTCCGGGCATTACTTCCGTATCGATTTCGCCAACAGCCATTGGCGCTCCCGCTCGTTATGGGATCAGGAGCTTCCGCAGCTTGAACATCCTGGCCTGCATAGCAATCTGCAATTGGGGCCGGAAGGCCAGCAGTTGTTGGTGTTGCGTTCGGACTATCGCCGGTTGGGCCAAGCGATTTCCATCAGCGTCGCCCAGGACTACACCCCGGTGCGCGAGAGCTTTCGGCGCATGCAGCAGGTCGGTCTGGGGTTGGGGCTGGCGGGGCTGTTGTTGATTTTGCTATTGCAACGGATCACCGTGCGCCGCGCCTTGCGCCCCCTGGAAAAGGCTCGCGAGCAAATCGCCCAATTGCAGCAGGGCCAGCGTTCGCAACTCGACGAAGAAGTACCGCTGGAGCTGGAACCGCTGGTGGCGCAGATCAACCATTTGCTGGCCCACACCGAAGACAGCCTCAAGCGTTCACGCAACGCCTTGGGCAACCTCGGCCATGCCTTGAAAACCCCGCTGGCGGTGTTGTTGAGCCTGGCTTCCAGCGAAAAACTCGATGCTCACCCGCAGTTGCGCAAAGTCATGCAGGCGCAACTGGAACAGGTTCAGCAACGGCTCAATCGCGAACTTAACCGCGCCCGGCTGTCCGGGGATGCACTGCCGGGAGCGTTGTTCGATTGTGATGCCGAGCTACCGGGGTTGTTAGCCACGTTGAACATGATCCACGGCGAACACCTCGACTTGAGCTACCGCGCGCCTGCCGGTTTGCAACTGCCGTGGGATCGCGAAGACTTGCTGGAGTTGCTCGGCAACCTGCTGGACAACGCCTGCAAATGGGCGGATGCCGAGGTGCGGCTGAGCGTGGTCGAAACGGCTGAAGGGTTTGAGTTGAGCGTGGTAGACGATGGGCCGGGAATTCCCGAAGAGCAGCGCACTCAGGTGTTCAGCCGCGGTACCCGGCTGGATGAACAGACGGATGGGCATGGCTTGGGCTTGGGCATCGTGCGCGACATCGTCGATACGTGGGGCGGGGTGTTGAAGTTGCAGGAAAGCGAGTGGGAAGGGTTGAAAGTCACGATCGAACTGCCCAAACGCTGACTCCGATCCAAAGAACACTGCTTAACCTGTGGGAGCGGGCTTGCTCGCGAAGACGGCGGCACAGTCAACATCGATATCGCCTGACACAACGCCATCGCGGGCAAGCCCGCTCCCACATTGGATCTGTATCGCCTGCAAATTTTGCGGATAACCGCTAACCCTGTGGGAGCGAGCCTGCTCGCGATAGCGGCGGTACAGTCAATATCAATGTCGTTGAAAATCAAAAGATCGCAGGCTTCGGCAGCGCCTACAGGGGTTGGCGTTGGCTTTGACAAGGCGGCAGCGGTCCGGCACAGTGCGCGCCCTCTAATAAAACCCATTTCTCCTAATCCGCTGGCGGCGCTCATACAGACGGCCGGCCGGACTCATTCCGTTTGGCGGTGATTGCCTCACCGCGCTGCTTTGAGGTAACAACAATGAATGCAGTAATTGCCGCGGTCGGCATCATGCTGATACTCAGCCTGTCCCGCGTGCATGTGGTGATCGCGCTGATTGTGGGGGCGCTGGTCGGTGGTTTGACCGGTGGTCTGGGCATCGACGCGACCCTTAAAGCTTTCAACAGCGGCCTCGGCGGCGGGGCGACGGTTGCGTTGTCCTATGCCTTGCTCGGCGCGTTCGCGGTGGCCATCGCCAAGTCCGGCCTGGCCCATGCGCTGGCCGACAGGGCCCTGGCTATGGTCGATCGCCAGCACGCCAACGGTGGCGGAAACGTCAAATGGCTGCTGATCGGCCTGCTGTGGGTGGTGGCCATCGCCTCCCAGAACATTTTGCCGATTCATATCGCCTTTATCCCGTTGCTGGTGCCGCCACTGTTATATGTGCTGACCAAACTGCAACTGGACCGTCGTTTGATTGCCTGCGTCATTACGTTCGGTCTGATCACGCCGTACATGTTCCTGCCCGTGGGCTTCGGCAACATCTTTCTCAATGAAATCCTGCTGGCCAACGTCGCCCGTAGCGGGGTAGACATCAGCGGTATCAACGTCACCCATGCCATGGGCATTCCGGCGCTGGGCATGGTTTTTGGTCTCGCGGCAGCCTTCATCAGCTATCGCAAGAAGCGCGTTTACGATCTGGAAAAGATCGAGCAGGTTGAACAGGTCGCGGTGCAGTACAACCCCATGAGCCTGGTGATCGCCGGTCTGGCGATTGCCGCCGCGTTCATTGTTCAGTTGCTGCTGGACTCGATGATTATCGGGGCGCTGGTGGGCTTCCTGATCTTTTCGGTGTCGGGCATCGTCAAATGGCGCGACACCGATGATCTGTTCACCGAAGGCATGAAGATGATGGCGATGATCGGCTTCATCATGATCGCGGCGTCCGGGTTTGGCGAAGTGATCAAAGCCACCGGGCAAGTGCAAACGCTGGTCGAAACCTCGGCCTCGTGGATCGGCCACAGCAAAGCCATTGGCGCGCTGCTGATGTTGCTGGTGGGCCTGTTGGTGACCATGGGCATTGGCTCGTCGTTTTCCACCGTCCCGATTCTGGCGGTGATTTTCGTGCCGTTGTGCG
Organism: Pseudomonas sp. PDM09; assembly: GCF_014852305.1. Classification (NCBI taxonomy): domain Bacteria; kingdom Pseudomonadati; phylum Pseudomonadota; class Gammaproteobacteria; order Pseudomonadales; family Pseudomonadaceae; genus Pseudomonas; species Pseudomonas sp. PDM09. The sequence goes on from NZ_JACVBI010000002.1 coordinate 95,821, forward strand.
TGCAACTGGGCTTCAGCCCGATCGCCATCGTGAGCATCGTCGGCACCGCCGGCGCATTGGGCGACGCCGGGTCACCCGCGTCGGACTCGACCCTGGGCCCGACCTCCGGTCTGAACATCGACGGCCAGCATCACCACATCTGGGACACCGTGGTCCCGACCTTCCTGCACTACAACCTGCCATTGCTGGCGTTTGGCTGGGTGGCGGCGATGGTTCTGTAACGGCTACTACCCCTGTGGGAGCGAGCCTGCTCGCGATTGCGATCTGTCAGTCACATTGATGCTGAAGGTATCGCCGCCATCGCGAGCAGGCTCGCTCCCACAATGATCGCGTTCAACTTTTGAATTGGCCTGCCGTTATAGCCTTTAACCACGCCAACAAAATCAAAAGAGTGAACGTCATGCGCATGAGCCTGAAGGCTAAAGTCCTGTCCCTTGCCGTCCTCCCGGTGCTGCTCTTTGCGCTGGTCATCAGCCTGACCACATTGTTCATTCTGCAGGAGCAGGCCCGCAAGGAAGTCGAGGAAACTCGTCAGCGCCTGCTCAGCGATGCCAAGGCAACCCTGCAAAGTTACGTTGCCGTGGCCATGACCACGATCAAACCGCTCTACGACGCGGCCGCTCCCGGCGATGACGCAGCGCGGGCGCAGGCGATCAAGTTGCTGTCGAGCATCACCTACGGCAAGGACGGCTACTTCTTCGGCTACGACTCCAACACCGTGCGCCTGTTCAAGGCCAACAGCCCCGAAGGCGTGGGCCAGAGCTTCAAGGACAACCGCGACCCGAACGGCGTCTACGTCAACCGCGACCTGGTGAAAGTCGCCAAGGACGGTACTCACTACCTGCAATACAGCTCGACGCTGCCCGGTAACACCCAAGTGCTGGTGCCCAAACTCGGCTACACCGAATACCTGTCGAAGTGGGACATGGCGGTCGGCACCTCGGTCAACCTTGACGGCATCGAAGCGCAAGTGGCGCTGGTTGAGATCAAGGTCCAGGAACGCATGCAAGGCGTGGTGCTGAGCATTGTCGGGATTGCCGTGGTGGTGCTGCTAATGATCGCGGCTGCCGGAATGCTGTTGGCCAACACGATTCTGCGTCCGCTGAACCTGATGAAAGCCAACCTCGACGACATCGCGGCGGGCGAGGGCGACCTGACCCGGCGTCTGACCATCACCAGCCAGGATGAACTCGGCCAACTGGCCGGCTCGTTCAACCGTTTCGTCGACAAGATCCACGGTCTGGTACGGCAGATCACTGAAATGACCTCGCAACTGACCGGGCTGGTGAATCAGGTGTCCGATCAGGCCCAGCGTTCGGATCAGGCCATGGAGCGTCAGCGTCACGAAACCGATCAGGTAGCCACGGCGATCAACGAAATGTCGGCGGCGGCCCAGGAAGTGGCCAAGAGTGCACAAAACGCGGCGGTCGCTGCCCAGCAGACCGACGAAGAAGGCCAGGCCGCCAAGCGTGTGGTGGCCGGCAGCATTGTGAAGATTCATGCGTTGGTGAATGACATTCGCAGCAGCGGCGTGTCGCTCGACAGCCTGCAGAAAGACGTGTCGTCGATTGTCAGCGTGCTCGGGGTGATCCGTTCGATTGCCGAGCAGACCAACCTGCTGGCGCTCAACGCTGCTATTGAAGCCGCCCGCGCCGGTGAGGCCGGGCGTGGTTTTGCGGTGGTCGCCGACGAAGTGCGTGCATTGGCCAGTCGCACGCAAATCAGCACCCAGGAAATCCAGAGCATGATCGACCGCTTGCAGGCCGGCACCCAATCGGCGGTCGAAGCCATGCGCCGCTCCAGCGAGGCCGGCGACGGCACGTCGGCCCAGGCCAACGAGGCCGGGGCATCTCTGGACGCCATGGCCCAATTGATCGGCACCATCAACTCGATGAACGCCCAGATCGCCAGCGCCGCCGAAGAGCAAACCGCCGTGGCCGAAGAGATCAACCGCAGCGTGCACCAGATCGCCGTGGCCGTAGACAGCGTCGCCGACGAAACCCAACTCGGCGCCCAGACCTCGCGCAGCCTGGCCGACCTCGGTCAACGCCTGGGGCAACTGGTCGGGCAATTCCGTATTTGATTGATGTTGCTCGTATGGCGAGGGGGGCTTCCAGTCAAACGCGATCTGTAGCAGCTGCCGAGCCTGCGAGGCTGCGTTCGGCTGCGAAGCAGTCGTTAATTCAGGCAGCGATGGCCTTCAGATAAACCGCGTTCTCAGGATTTGCGAGGACTTCGTCCTCGAACGCAGCCTCGCAGGCTCGACAGCTGCTACCGGGATGCTGCATCGCGACTACCCTCATTAGTAAGCAAACACCGTCCAAGGGTTTGTTTGAACCCGTTTGGGGGACGAGCGGTCATTTGCTTCAGGTATCGCGCACCCGCGGCACCTTGACGACCACAACAATGGAGTCAGACTCATGATCGACAGTGAAAGTATCTGCGACTGCCCCAAATGTTCCTGCAAACTGGGCGAACATCCGATCGCGCGTCACGGCAAGCACTATTGCTGTGAAGCCTGCGCCAAACATCACGAACACGGCGAAACCTGCGCCACCAAAGGCTGCAAGTGTGCTCAACACTGACCGTTCAGCCAAAAAAGTGGAGCCGTCCAGGCTCCACTTCGGTTTGAATCTTTCCCCTCCTTTTTGACGCTCAACTGGCGGGTCGCCAGGTCACATTCTCGATGCCGAATTTCTCTGCCAGCGGTTTGCTGGTCTTCTGCACCCTCTCACGGCCAAAGCGCGGGATCCTGCCGACTCCGGCATCGCAACTTGCCCAGTGCCAAGCCTCTGCATTGTCCATTTTGTCGAGGCGGATAATGAAAGACTTGGGCTGGCCATGAAGGGTGTATTCAATGACGAAAAGTTTTGCGTTGTTCATAAAACCCGTATTCCTCCCTGTAGTTATAGAGGGATCACGAGGCGCGGCGAAAATTCAGTCGAATTGTCGGACGGTGACAGTGACTGGCGACAGCCGGGCGCCTCGTGATCCTGGAGCCTTCCTGACCCCAGATGATCCTAGTCTATGGCCCAAGGTGCGCCGGCGGAACCATCCCAGTCGGCATCTTTGTCGCATGTTCTGGCCCTATCGCGAGCAGGCTCGCTCCCACAGTTGATCTGCGCCGCTCACATGATTTGTGACCAACACAGACCTCTGTGGGAGCGAGCCTGCTCGCGATGACGGACTGAAGCTGGACTCAGACCTCAGGCACACCTTTCTCCCAAACCGACCAATTCTGCAGAATCTCCTGCACCAACGGATTCCCCGTGCGGTACAGGTTCTCCAGCGCCGGCACAAAACCGCCTTGATCGGCATATTTAAGCAGGTTATCCACCTCGCTCTGGCCCGGCGCCGGCCGGTCGAAGTCGGAACCGGCGCGCACCACCGCCAGACGCCGGACGTCCACCAGCCCCTCGCGGCTGGCGCGCAGCAGCGCCTCGTAGGTGGAGTTGTCTTCCTGCTGAGTCGTGCAATACACCCCTTCGTTATTGGTCAACAGCTTGGTCCAGACTTCCGCGCGCTCACTCAAGCGCGTCCCGGAAAACCAGGTATTGCCCGCCAGCGTGTCGCACTGGGTCACTACTGGTGGCTGATTGGCCGGGGCCGACGGATATTTCAAGCGCCATGCCGCTGATTCCTTGCTCTCGCTCAGCTGAACCTTGTGGCTCAGGGCGAACGCCTTGGCCTGCAACTTCGGATTGAGTTCGAACACTTCGGTCTTGTAGTCCAGCGGTGGTTTTTCGTTCGGGCCTTTGGTGTTGATGCCCAGGTAACCGGTCGGCCAGTCTTTCGGCGCGTCCCGGGAATCCAGCTCCCACTGGGTGCCGAACTCCACCAGGTAGTGCGCCCACGCGGTGGTGCCGATGGTGCCGTGGTGCGGGCTGATGCCGGCAATCCCGGCGATCAGGAAGTAACTTTTGCGCAGGTCGAATTTCGGTGACAGCGCCAGGGCAAGGGTCGAGGCCGCGGCATTGGTCTGGCCCATGCCGGTGACCATCAGGCATACCTGTCGGGTATTGCAGCGAATATTCGGGTACTCGGCGGACAGGCCCGGTACGCGCACTTCTTGCTTGAGCTCCAGGCGATCGATCCAGTTCTGCGCCTCGGGGGCGAACATGGTGATCAGCATCACTTTCGGCTGGATCGGCGTGTCAACCGCCCAGGCAGAAGAAGAGAGCAGGGTGCTCATGGCCAAACCGACGGACAGGGAAAAACGGGTCATTGCCTTCATAAAACCTCCTTATTCAAATGAGCCTTAAAACTGATAACCGACACCGGCGTAGTAGCCCCAGCCGTTGGAACGGGCGCGGAAGTCACCGTCGCCGAAATTCAATTCACTGCCGTCGTCCCAGTTGCCGCCGTTGTGGAAGTAACGGCCGACCAGGGTGAAGCGCACGTGGGTGAAGGCGTAAAGCAACACGTTGGTGGCAACGGTGGCGTTGGCGGTGCGCGCGGGGTTGTCTTTGTGCAGGTCGGAGCCGAAGTCGAAGTTGGTGAAACCGATGTAGGTCAACGAAGCGCCGTTGCTGAAACTGCTGATGGGCACGATGTATTTGAGCTGGGCGCGGTAGCCGTCCCACGAATATTCATTACTGGCGCCGTAGTTTTCCCATTGGTAGCGACCATAGAAGTTGGCCGACAGGTTGACCCGCGAATGGGTGTCGATGTCGGTGCCCAAGCCGCTGTACAGCGTGTTTGCGCGGTTGGCGCTGTTGCTGCCGTGGTCGTAGATCCAGTCGAACGCCACGTACCACTCCTTGAACGGCCCGACGGCCAGGCTGCGGCCGGCCAGGTAGTCGATGGAGATCCGTGGTTCGTGCTCCATGAACACCGGCGAGCCGTGGTCCCAGACACCTTTGTCATGGCTGTTGCCGATGTCGAAGATCTTTGGAATGTCGATGTAGCCGTACAACTCAAACGGGCCCTTGCGGCCGAAGTATTCATATTCCAGGTAGATATCGTCGGCCGGTTGCGGGCCGAAGCTGATGTCTTTGCTGCCGATGACAGTCAGGTCCTGGTTGAACCAGTCCGACAGGTAGGCGCCTTTTTTCGGCGGGCTGGCTTCAGGGCTGAGGGCTTCGCCTTGGGCGGATTCTTCGGCGGTGGCCGGTTGGGCCAAAACGTGGCTGCTGAGTAGTCCTGTAACGCTGGCCAGCAGCAAGGAAACAGCAAAAGTGCGTGAGCAAGTCACGCGATTGGAGGTGCAATGCATTAAAAGTCCCTTTTCGTGCGGATCGAAAGCCCGATGGTGCGGGGGGGCGCAGATAGGTGGCGAACAGGCCGGTATCGGCGACTCGCAAACGTTTGCACAAGGCATACCAGTTTTGTTCAAGGCACGGAAAAATCTAAGGAATTAACGGTTTAACTGTCCTTTCGGTCAAGGAATTCGGAGGGAGGGGCAGAACGAGTGATATTCAGGGCGAAAAGGATCTGGCGGTATATGCACCAAAGTGGTGTCGACTGCTCCCTGTAGGAGCTGCCGCAGGCTGCGATCTTTTGACTTTGGGCGATTTCAACTCTGCCGAGGATCAAGATCAAAAGATCGCAGCCTTCGGCAGCTCCTACAAAATGGGGTTGCTGTAGAATCCTCGGCATTGACTTCATGAGGTACCCCGATGAGCGAGCCGATTCGTCTGACCCAATACAGCCACGGCGCAGGCTGTGGCTGCAAGATTTCGCCCCAGGTGCTGGAGGTGATTCTGGCCGGCAGCGGCGCACAAAACCTGGACCCGAAACTCTGGGTCGGCAACGCCTCGCGCGATGACGCGGCGGTGTATGCCATCGACGAAGAACGCGGTGTGGTATCGACCACCGACTTTTTCATGCCGATCGTCGACGATCCGTTCGACTTCGGCCGTATCGCCGCCACCAATGCCATCAGCGATATCTACGCCATGGGTGGCGATCCGTTGATGGCGATTGCGATCCTCGGCTGGCCGGTCAATGTGCTGGCGCCGGAGATTGCCCGGGAAGTGATTCGTGGCGGGCGTTCGGTCTGCGACGAGGCGGGGATTCCACTGGCCGGTGGCCATTCCATCGACGCGCCAGAGCCAATCTTCGGCCTGGCCGTTACCGGGCTGGTGGAAAAGCGCCACATGAAGCGCAACGACACCGCCACTGCCGGTTGCTTGCTGTACCTCACCAAACCCTTGGGCATCGGCATCCTCACCACGGCCGAGAAGAAGGGCAAGTTGCGCCATGCCGACATCGGCCTGGCCCGCGACTGGATGTGCACCCTGAACAAACCCGGCAGCCGTTTCGGCAAACTCGACGGTGTGACCGCGATGACTGACGTAACCGGTTTTGGCTTGCTCGGTCACTTGGTCGAGATGGCCGACGGCAGCAACGTGACTGCCCGCATCGAATACGACCGGGTGCCGCGCCTGCCGGGTGTCGAGTATTACCTCGATCAGGGCTGCGTGCCCGGTGGCACGCTACGCAATTTCGACAGCTACGCCAGCAAGGTCGGCCGGCTCCAGGAGTTGCACAAACGCGTACTCTGCGATCCGCAGACCAGCGGTGGCCTGCTGATTGCGGTCACGCCTGAGGGCAATGAACAGTTTTTGATGGTGGCAGCCGAGCTCGGCCTGACCCTTGAGCCGATCGGCGAACTGGTTGAGCGACAGACTAGCGCGGTAGAGGTGTTTTGATGTCCATCGATTTCACCGATTACCGCGACATCTTCCTCAATGACCGGCCGATGATGGATACCCGCGCGCCGGTCGAGTTCCTCAAGGGCTCATTCCCTGGGGTGGTCAATCTGCCGCTGATGAATGACCTCGAGCGGCAACGGATCGGCACTTGCTACAAGCAGCAAGGTCAGCAAGCCGCCATCACGCTGGGACATCAATTGGTGGCCGGCGAGATCAAGGCCGAGCGCATCCAGGCCTGGGCCGATTTTGCCCGGGCGCATCCAGATGGGTATTTGTATTGTTTTCGCGGCGGTTTGCGTTCGCAGATCGTTCAGCAGTGGCTCAAGGACGAAGCGGGCATCGACTATCCGCGGGTCGGTGGCGGCTACAAAGCCATGCGCACCTTCTTGCTCGACACGCTCGATCAGGCCATTGCCCAGTGCGATTTCGTTTTGCTGGGCGGCATGACCGGTACCGGCAAGACTGAGGTACTCACGCAATTGAGCAATGGGCTGGACCTTGAAGGCCACGCCCATCATCGCGGCTCCAGCTTCGGCAAACGCGCCACCGGCCAACCCTCCAACATCGACTTTGAAAACCGCCTGGCCGTGGATGTGCTGAAGAAGCGTGCCCGCGGTATCGAACAGTTCGTGCTGGAAGACGAGAGCCGCATGGTCGGCAGTTGCGCCTTGCCGTTGCCGCTGTATCAGGGCATGCAGCAATTTCCGATGGTTTGGCTGGAGGACAGCCTGGAAGGGCGTGTCGAACGGATCCTGCGTGATTACGTGGTGGATTTGTGCGCCGAGTTCATCGATGTGCATGGCGATGAAGGCTTCGCGCTGTTTTCCGAGCGTTTGCTGGCGAGCCTGAACAATGTCCAGAAAAGGCTGGGCGGCGAACGCCATCAGCGGATGTTGACCTTGATGGATGATGCGCTGGCAGAACAGGCGAACAGCGGAGCGGTGGATTTGCACCGAGGCTGGATCGAAGGGTTGCTGCGCGAATATTACGACCCGATGTATGCGTTTCAGCGGGAGAAGAAGGGTTCGCGGATCGAGTTTGTCGGGGAGCGGGGGGCGGTGCTTGAATACCTGCGGGAGCGGGGTAATCAGCGGGGATAATGTAGTTTTTGCCGGCCCCATCGCGAGCAGGCTCGCTCCCACACTGGATCTCGGTAGTACGCAGAATCTGTGTTCACTGAAGATCAAATGTGGGAGCGAGCCTGCTCGCGATGAGGCCCTGACAAGCGCCCGACCACTTACGTCGGACAGGTCTCCTGACCGTTATCCAGACCTTGCTTGTAGCTGTGGCTCTTCAGGCTGGCCTTGCCGTTGTGCCAGGTCAGTGTGAGCACGTACAGCGAGTCGTAATCGCTCGATTCCCAGTCATCGGTAATGTTCTGTTTTTTGCCGACGGCTTCCCCCGCGACTTTGTTTATCAGCTCAGGCAGGTAGCCGTGGGACCAGGCCGTATAAATGACCGAGTTGTGATACTTGTCGTGGAGCAGTTCATCCGCCAGGTCGCTGGTGTCGTTAGCCGAGAATTCGATGTTCACCGGCAAGCCGAGCTTGATCGCGCTGGGGCTGATGGTCATCAGGGGGCGGATGTAACTGTAGGAGTTATCGAATTCGCCTTCCTCGACATTGCGTGTCGGGTTGGCGGCGAACACGTAGTTGGCCTTGCCGAATTTTTCCGGCAACAAGGTGGCCAGGTCGATGGCGCGATTCAACCCCTGACAATTGAGCTGACCCAGTCCGCCGGCGGGTTTTTCCGCGTGGCGCAGGAATACCAGCGTCTGGGTGCCGTCCGCCGGTTGGGCGCGGCTTTCACTGGATTCAAGCGACAAAAACAACGCGCTGACCGCCAGCAGGGAGGGCAGGAAGATATAGGCGCGATGTCTGAAGCGTTTGGCGAATTTCAATGGGTTCATCATCGAATAGGTCATCTTCAGCGTATTCGGTTAAGGCTGACAAACCTTGACACCGCGAGCTCCCAGCATCGGGTGTATTCCATGTCGTTGACCCGATCCGTTTCCTACAGGGCAATGCTCAGAGTCCTCTGAAGCCCTTTGGTTCGATCCGAGTGAGGTGCCCGACACTTTAACGGCAACCTTGAACGGATTGGGGAAAAGCTTATCGACTGGATGTTGCGGATTTATGGACGCGGCACACACCTTACTCCTTGTAGGAGCTGCCGAAGGCTGCGATCTGTTGATCTTTCTCTTCGGCGCGCCCCTGAGGACGCCAAAAGATCGCAGCCTTCGGCAGCTCTACATTATGATCTTCACTCCGTTTTTCCCGTGGATGCCCCTTATGACCGATTTGTCTGCATTCCCCATCACACGAAAATGGCCGGCGCAATACCCTGAGTGGATCCAGCTCTATTCCTTGCCAACGCCCAATGGCGTCAAGGTTTCGATCATGCTCGAGGAAATCGGGCTGCCCTACGAGCCGCATCGTGTGGGCTTCGACACCAACGATCAGCTGTCCCCTGAATTTCTCTCGCTGAACCCCAACAACAAGATCCCGGCGATCCTCGACCCCCACGGTCCGGGGGACCAACCGCTGGCGCTGTTCGAGTCCGGGGCGATTCTGATTTACCTCGCCGACAAGAGCGGGCAACTGCTGGCGCAGGAATCGGCGGCGCGTTACGAGACCATTCAGTGGCTGATGTTTCAGATGGGCGGTATCGGGCCGATGTTCGGCCAGCTCGGTTTCTTCAACAAATTCGCTGGCAAGGACTACGAAGACAAGCGTCCCCGTGATCGCTACGTTGAGGAAAGCAAGCGCTTGCTTCAAGTCCTTGATGGCCGTCTGCAAGGGCGCGACTGGATCATGGGCGAGCGCTATACCATCGCCGACATCGCGACCTTTCCGTGGGTGCGCAACCTGATCGGCTTCTACGAAGCCGGCGAACTGGTCGGCATCCAGAATTTCCCCAATGTTACCCGCGTTCTGGAGCGTTTTCTGGCAAGGCCAGCGGTGATTCGCGGGCTGGAAATCCCCAAGCAACCGCTTTGATTTATCGCACTGAACCTGTGGGAGCGGGCTTGCTCGCGAAAGCGGTGGGGCAGTCGACATCAATATTGAATGATAGACCGCCTTCGCGAGCAAGCCCGCTCCCACAGGGTTCTGTGCTGGATGCGGGGATTGTTGCCGCCGCGGCAACGCAGTCTTGAGCGATCGAGGTTTGTGCGCCGCGCCTTGCAGGGCATAAGCTTCGCCTCCTATAAGTTTCGTCTTTTCCGCCGTTTTTTCAGGAAGACCCATGCCCAGTCAGTTCCCCGAAGCACGTCCACGCCGTCTGCGCCGCAATGCGAGCCTGCGCAGCCTGTTCCAGGAAACCGAGTTCAGCTTGAATGATCTGGTGCTGCCGATTTTCGTCGAGGAAGAAATCGACGATTTCGTGCCGATCAAGAGCATGCCCGGGGTGATGCGCATTCCCGAGTCGAAGCTGGCTGGCGAGATCGAGCGTTACGCTCGGGCCGGGATCAAGTCGGTGATGACGTTTGGCGTGTCCCATCATCTGGACAGCAATGGCAGTGATACCTGGAGCGACAATGGCTTGGTGTCACGCATGTCGCGCATCGCCAAAGACGCCGTGCCGGAAATGATCGTGATGTCCGACACCTGTTTTTGTGAGTACACCGACCACGGCCACTGCGGCGTGCTGCACCACCACGAAGTCGACAACGACCAGACCTTGATCAACCTCGGCAAACAAGCCGTAGCCGCTGCCCGCGCTGGCGCTGATGTGATCGCACCGTCGGCGGCCATGGACGGGCAGGTCCAGGCCATCCGCCGGGCGCTTGATGCAGCGGGTTTCAGCCAGACCGCGATCATGGCCTATTCGACCAAATTCGCTTCGGCGCTTTATGGCCCGTTCCGCGAGGCCGGCGGCAGTGCGCTGAAGGGCGACCGTAAAAGCTATCAGATGAACCCGATGAACCGCCGCGAAGCCGTGCGGGAATCGCTGATGGACGAACAGGAAGGCGCCGACGCGCTGATGGTCAAACCGGCCGGCGCGTACCTGGACATCATCCGCGACATCCGCGAAGCCTCGCGTTTGCCGCTGTCGGCGTATCAGGTGAGTGGCGAGTACGCGATGATCAAATTCGCCGCCCAGGCCGGGGCGATTGATGAGGACCGAGTGGTGCGTGAGAGCCTGGGGGCGATCAAACGGGCCGGGGCGGATTTGATCTTCACCTACTTCGCGATGGACCTGGCCCTGGCCGGGATCTAACTGTTTTGAAAGATCGTTCCCACGCTCTGCGTGGGAATGCCTCCTGTGACGCTCCGCGTCACGCTTGTTGGGACGCGGAGCGCCCCTGGCTGCATTCCCACGCAGAGCGTGGGAACGATCATCAAAAGATCTTCAGCCGAAGAACGGCCGAATTTCACGGTCCCGGAAATACCGCTCGATCACCTTCGGATCGGCGCTGTAGTCCGCAATCGCTACATAGGTATCCGGCCGCAACAGGTAAAACCCGTTGCGTGTGAGTCCCGCCGCTTCAAACGCCGGCCGCCAGTCGAACACCTGCAACGGCAGGTGATGCTCGGTGCACCAGGCGATCATTTCGTCGCTGGTGTCGCCATACACATGCACCTGCCAGGTCGGATTTTTCAGCGACTCGAAATTGTCCCCTTCACCGTCGTGGGCCCAAGGCAGGCGATCACCGCCGTGAACATGGCCAGCAACGCCTTCGCTCAACGGCATGCCGCGATAGTTGAGGGTGGTTTGCGACACCGTGCGAAACAGGAACTCCCGAGCGGCTTCCAGCGATGTCATTTTCGGGATCAAAAAGGGTGCCACACGGGTGCGCAGCACGTCGGCAATTCGCCCTTCGGCGGTGACGAAACTGAATACCCGGTCGGTAGTCGCCACCAATCGCCGGGCAAAGGCGATGCGTTCGGTTTCATAACTGTCGAGCAGTTTGGCCGAGGCGCCACCGCTTAACACCGCCGCGAGTTTCCAGGCCAGATTGATCGCATCGCCAATCCCGGTGTTCATGCCTTGGCCACCCGCCGGGCTGTGGACATGGGCGGCGTCACCCAACAGAAACGCGCGCCCCGTGCGAAAGTGATCCGCAACCCGGTGATGCACGCGGTAAGTCGAGAACCAGTTCACCTGATCGATCTGCACTTTTAGATGCTCGATGGCCCGGCTGCTGACGTCTGCAAACTGGAGGGTTTCGGCACGGTCGGCGCGCTCGTCGCGAACCGTGCCGATCAGTCGGGCGCGACCTTCGCCGGCCAAGGGGAATACGGCGAGGAAGTCGGCTTCATCAAGGTCTACATGCAGTTCACCGTTGAACGTGGGGCCACGAGCCTGCACGTCCGCCACGTAGAAAATCTGCTGGTAGGTGCCGCCCGGAAAACCGGTGTCCAGCGTCTTGCGCACAATCGACCGGGCGCCATCGCAGCCTGCGAGGTAACAGGCCTGACAGGTTTCCTGCTGGCCATCGGGCAAGCGCAGCCGGGCGGTGATGCCGTCGCCGGTTTCCTCGAAGCTTTGCAGTTCGGTATCGCGCTCCACTTTAATACCGAAGGCCTCCAGGCGTTCGATCAGCAGGCGTTCGTGCTCGTCTTGCGGATACATTTCCAGAAACGCGTAGGGCGTCAGACCCTCGCCGATGGTGCTCAGCGGCAGGCGTGCGACCGGTTCACCCTTGACCCAGAAATTCGCGGCGGCCACTTTATGGCCGTTTTGCACAACGGCGTCGCTGAGGTCGAGCTGGCTATACAGTTCAAGCGTTCGCGCCTGTACCGCCAGCGCACGTGAAGTGGTGCCGGGTTCCGACGTCTTGTCGATAATCCGTACCCGAACCCCCAGTTTGCTCAACCACAGCGCCAGTACCAGCCCGGTCGGGCCGGCGCCGATGATCAGCACGTCGCTACGGTTCATGAGCCTGTCCTCCGCAGTATGTGGATCAAGTATGGTTCAGCCCGAATGCACTGGCCTCCCGGCTGCCCAACGGAAAACCACGCGTGTAGCAGCTGTCGAGCTTGCGAGGCTGCGTTTGGCTGCGAAGCAGTCGTGAATCCGATTGACGCGGTCTGCCTGACGCACCGCAATCTCTGGTTTTACGACTGCTGCGCAGCCGAACGCAGCCTCGCAAGCTCGACAGCTGCTACAGCGCTAAGGGGGAACAGTCCGCGACTGCCACAGTCATAGCCTGCGCCATGCCATTGATCGTATGGTTAACCCGGCTCAACGGATTTTGATGGAGCACCATGCAAGTCAATCGATTGATCATGAGCGTCGCGGCACTGTTGGTTCTGGCCGGTTGCGGTAGTCAACGCACGCAGGAACCGCTGGCCCGCAAGCCCGCCGAGGTCAAGGCAGAGATCATGCGCCTGTTGCCGGCCAAGACGGTCGATCGCCAAGGCTGGGCCATGGATATCTACGCGGCATTTGCTGCCCAGAACATTTCGCCGACCACGCAAAACCTGTGTTCGGTACTCGCGGTCACTGAGCAGGAGTCGACGTTTCAGGCTGATCCGCGGGTGCCGGGCCTGGGCAAAATCGCCCGGGACGAGATCGACCGCCGCGCCGCCAAGGCTCACATCCCCGGCCTGCTGGTGAGCGGTGCCTTGCAGGTCAGTTCACCCAATGGCAAAAGTTACAGCGACCGGCTGAATGCCGCGCGCAGTGAAAGAGAACTCAGCGCGATTTTCGATGATTTCATCGGCATGGTGCCCATGGGGCGGACGTTGTTCGATGGTTTCAACCCGGTGCACACCGGCGGGCCGATGCAGGTCAGCATCGACTTCGCCGAGCAGCAGGCGCGGGCTTATCCCTACCCGGTGGACGGCTCGATTCGCCGCGAAGTGTTTACGCGTCGCGGTGGCCTGTATTTCGGTATTGCCCACTTGCTCGGTTACCCGGTGAGCTACAAGCAACCGCTGTATCGCTTCGCCGATTTCAATGCCGGTTGGTATGCCAGCCGTAATGCGGCGTTTCAGAACGCGGTAAGTCGTGCGACCGGCATCCCGCTGGCGCTGGATGGCGATCTGGTGCGCTACGGTTCGATCATGCCTGGCGCTACGGAATTGGCGGTGCGCACCCTCGGCAAGCAATTGGACATGCGCAACATGACCATTCGGGATCAATTGGAGGAGGGGAAAGGCCTCGAATTCGAGGACACCAAGCTGTATCGGAGGGTTTTCGCCTTGGCCGAACAGGCTGAAGGCCGGCCATTACCCCGTGCGGTATTGCCGGGGATTGTGCTGCAAAGCCCGAAAATCACCCGCAAACTCACCACGGCATGGTTCGCCAAGCGGGTCGATGAGCGCTATCAGCGCTGTATGAAGCGTGCGGGGGTGTGAGTGGACCGAAAATGGTCAAAAAACCAACGCTTGACTGACAATTCGAACGCAATCTTCAGCAGCTGCTACAAAGAGAGAGTCGCAGAGGAGATTTAGTCATGTATCAGCTTTACGGACATCAGAACTCGGGTGCGGCCGCCATCGAAGCGGCGTTGGAGCTATGCGAGGTGCCTTATCGCTTCATCGATGTTTCATCGTCCCCGGAGACGGTTCAGGCATTGGAGAAACTCAACCCGCTCAAGCAAATTCCCACTCTGCAATTGCCCGATGGCGGCGTTCTGACCGAGAGTGCGGCCATCCTGATTCACCTGGGCCTGACGTTCCCGAAGTCGAACCTGCTGCCGGAAAACCCGCTCAAGCGTGATCAGGTTATTCGGGGTCTGGTGTACATCGTCAGCAATTGCTATGCCGCCATCGGCATCATCGACTACCCCGAGCGCTGGCTGGCCGAGGCGGACGAATCATCCAGGGAAAACCTTATAGCCGGTGCCCGCCAGCGCCTGCACTGGAGTTGGGAGGTGTTTGCCGATCAGTTCGCCGGCAAGTTGTACCTGGGCGAGGGAGCGCCGGGCGCGCTGGATATTCTGGCGGCGGTGGTAACGCGTTGGGCGGGTACCCGAGAACACTTGCGCGTTGCGCGGCCGGGGTTTTCCGCCTGGCTCGAACGCTTCGACCGGCACCCTGCATTGGCGCCGGTTTTCGCGCGGCACTGGCCGTAAGAACACCGCCAATCAAAATGTGGGAGCGGGCTTGCTCGCGAAAGCGGTGTATCAGTCACCATAACTATTGACTGACATACCGCTTTCGCGAGCAAGCCCGCTCCCACAAGGGGATTTGCGGTGTGCTGGAATCACTCGCCGCGAATGTACTGCTCCAACTGGCGAATCAGTTCAGCCTGTTCGGCAATGGCTTCCTTGACCAGGTCACCGATGGACAGCAAGCCGATCAACTCGCCGTTTTCCACTACCGGCAAGTGCCGCAGGCGCTTTTCGGACATGATGCCCATGCAGGTTTCGACGGTTTGATGGGTGTCCACGGTGATGACCGGCGCCACCATGATGTCGCTGACCGGTGTGCCAACCGAGGAGCGCCCCTTCAGCACCAGTTTGCGCGCATAGTCCCGCTCGCTGATGATGCCGACGACCTTTCCCTCTTTCAGCACCGGTAACGCGCCGACGTTTTTTGCGGCCATCACCATCAGCGCTTCCAGCACCATTTGATGCGGTGCAATTGAGTGGACTTGCTGATTCTGTTGGGCCTTTAACTTGAGCAGTTGGGCGACGGTTTTCATGGCGGATTCTCGGGTGTTGTCGTTGTTCTTGAAGAATCGTAGAGACGCGCTCACAGAGCAAGGCAGAAAGCGGCAGATACCGCGCAAAAAGCGTCATTCAGTGATTTTTCTTTGTAAATGTCCGCCCCTGATGCCGGTAAGTTGAGGCGCAGAACCTGTGGGAGCGAGCCTGCTCGCGATGACGGCGGTACATCCGGCATCAATGTAGTCTGACACGACGCTATCGCGAGCAGGCTCGCTCCCACAGGTTCTGCGGTGTTCAGTCCTTAACTGACAGGTATCAGGGCTTGCCCCAATGCCAGGTCGATCACGCGTAGAATTACCTCTTGAATCAGATCGTTGAGGTTGCAGTGGTGGATTTACAGCAGGGCTTCGTCCTGACCCGGCATTGGCGCGATACCCCGGCCGGCACGGAAGTCGAGTTCTGGCTGGCGACCGATGCCGGTCCCCGGCGTGTCCGCCTGGCGCATCAACCGTCGGTAGCGTTCATTCCGGCAGCCCAGCGTGAGCACGCCGAAGCGCTGCTGCGCGGCGAGAAAAACGTCGAGCTGAGGCCCTTAGCCCTTCTGGACTTCGAACATCGTCCGGTGCTCGGCCTGTATTGCCAGCAGCACGGTCAGTTGATGCGCCTGGAAACCGCGCTGCGCAGATCAAGCGTCGATGTATTCGAAGCCGATATCCGCCCGCCGGAACGCTACATGATGGAGCGTTTCATCACCGCCCCCGTTTTGTTCGGCGGCACGCCCGGCGCGGAAGGTCTGCTGCTCGACGCGCAAATGAAACCCGACCCCGGCTACCGACCGAAGCTCAGACTGGTCTCGCTGGACATCGAAACCACCGCTCAGGGCGAGTTGTATTCCATTGCCCTGGAAGGCTGCGGCGAGCGGCAGGTGTACATGCTCGGGCCGCCCAATGGCGATGACAGTGGGGTGGATTTCCAGCTCGAATACTGCGACTCGCGAACCCTGCTGCTGAAAAAGCTCAATGAATGGTTCGCCCGGCACGATCCCGACGCCATCATTGGCTGGAACGTCGTGCAGTTCGATCTGCGCGTACTTCACGAACATGCTCGGCGCTTGGCGGTGCCGCTGAAGCTGGGGCGTGGCGGCGAAGAAATGCAGTGGCGCGAACACGGCAGTGGCAACCATTACTTCGCTTCGGCTGCCGGCCGATTGATCATCGATGGCATCGAATCGCTGCGTTCGGCGACCTGGAGCTTCCCCTCGTTCAGCCTGGAAAACGTCGCACAAACCCTGCTGGGCGAGGGCAAGTCAATCGACAATCCGTACCAGCGCATGGACGAAATCAATCGCATGTTCGCCGAGGACAAACCGGCCCTGGCGAAGTACAACCTCAAGGACTGCGAACTGGTGACGCGGATCTTCGCCAAGACCGAATTGCTGACCTTCCTGCTCGAGCGCGCCAGCGTTACCGGTTTGCCGGCGGACCGCAGTGGTGGCTCGGTGGCGGCGTTCACTCACCTGTATATGCCGTTGATGCACCGTCAGGGTTTCGTCGCACCGAACCTCGGCGGCAAACCACCGGAGGCCAGCCCCGGCGGTTTTGTCATGGACTCGCAGCCCGGGCTGTACGAATCGGTGCTGGTGCTCGACTACAAAAGCCTTTATCCGTCGATCATCCGCACTTTTCTGATCGACCCGGTGGGCTTGATCGAAGGGCTCAAGCATCCTGATGACAGCGAGTCGGTGCCGGGCTTTCGCGGTGCACGTTTTTCTAGAACCCGGCATTGCCTGCCGGCCATCGTCGCCCGGGTTGCCGAAGGTCGTGAAACCGCCAAGCGCGAACACAATGCGCCGTTGTCCCAGGCCTTGAAGATCATCATGAATGCCTTCTACGGCGTGCTGGGTTCCAGCGGTTGCCGCTTCTTCGATACACGACTGGCCTCGTCCATCACCTTGCGCGGTCACGAGATCATGCTGCGTACTCGCCAGTTGATCGAAGCCCAAGGCCACGCGGTGATCTATGGCGACACCGACTCGACCTTCGTCTGGCTGCGCCGCGCCCACGGTCAGGTAGAAGCCGCGCAGATCGGCCATGCGCTGGTGGACCACGTCAACCAGTGGTGGCGCGAGCATGTGAAACAGGAATACGGGCTGGAAAGTGCCCTGGAGTTGCAGTTCGAAACCCACTACAAGCGCTTTCTGATGCCGACCATTCGCGGTGCCGAGGAGGGCAGCAAGAAGCGCTATGCCGGATTGGTCACCCGCGACGATGGCACCGATGAAATGGTCTACAAGGGCCTGGAAACCGTGCGCACCGACTGGTCGCCGTTGGCCCGGCAATTCCAGCAGGAGTTGTACCTGCGCATCTTCAATCGCAAGCCCTATCAGGATTACGTGCGCGACTATGTGCGCAAGACGTTGGCCGGTGAGTTCGACGAGCGCCTGATCTATCGCAAACGCCTGCGCCGTACCCTCGACGACTATCAACGTAACGTGCCGCCCCACGTGCGGGCCGCGCGGATCGCCGACGACTACAACGACCAGCAGGGACGTCCGCGGCAATATCAGAACGGCGGCTGGATCAGTTATGTCATCACCGTCGCCGGCCCCGAGCCGCTGGAAATCCGCAGCGCGCCCATCGACTACGACCATTACGTCACCCGGCAGCTGCAGCCGGTGGCGGATGCAATCCTGCCGTTCGTGGATGACGATTTCTCAACGCTGATTGGGGGGCAGTTGGGCTTGTTTTGAGTCCAGCAGCGACAACGTCCAGTCATCCGGTATGCCGTGAAAATATTGATCCAGCGCCTGATGGAACAGGCTGCCTTTGGGCGAAACCTGGGCGAACAGTGTCATCGATGAGTGAAATTTGAGGTTGTCGGGATGGCCGAAAATCTTGGCGATCGAGCTTTGAGGAATGTCCAGAACCAGTTGCGTGCACATGCGCAAGCGTGGCCCCAGTAACGGATGCTTCAGGTACGCCGTGGCTTCTTCACTGGAGCGAATGGCAAAGTAGCGGGACATCTCGCTGTCGCCCAACCCGGAAAACTGCGGAAAGATAAACCACATCCAGTGCCGGCGCTTCTGGCCGGCGCGCAGCTCTTCCTGTACCCACTCGAACACAGGGTCTTGCGCCTGAACGAAGCGTGGCAAGTTGAAAGCGTCGAGCTGATCGGTACTTCTCATGCCGATGCCCTCTGACAAACCGCGATGGCTCAGACCATGGCCAACCGCTGCTTACGTTGTGGCGCGCGAAACGCTTGGTCCAGCGCCTCCAGATCCCCGACTTCAAGCCGCAACTGCGCCGCTTGTGCGTTGAGCTGCACATGCTCGGGGCGGACCGCTTTGGGGATGGCGATCACGCCGTTCTGACGCAGAATCCATGCCAGCGCTACCTGCGCCGGTGTCGCCTCGTGACGGGCGGCAATCTGCTTGAGCGTCGAGTTGGCCAGCATGTGCCCGCCCTGGCCGATCGGACAATAAGCCATTACCGGCATCTTTTGATGTTGGCTCCAGGGAAGCAAATCGAACTCGATGCCGCGTTCTTCCAGGTTATACAGCACCTGATTGGTGGCGCAGGCCGGGGAGGCCAGTTCTTCCAGGTCATCCAGGTCGAAATTGGACACGCCCCAACGGCCGATCTTGCCATCTTCGCGCAGGCGTTCGAAGGCTTCGACGGTTTCCGCAAGGGGATAGTCGCCGCGCCAGTGCAACAGGTAGAGATCGATGTAATCGGTATTCAACCGCCGCAGGCTACGCTCGCAGGCCTGGGGGATGCCTTTGCGGCTGGCGTTGAAGGGATAGACCTTGCTGACCAGGAAAACCTGGTCGCGAAGGCCTGCGATGGCTTCACCCACCACCTCTTCAGCGCCTCCTTCAGCGTACATTTCAGCGGTGTCGATCAGGGTCATGCCCAATTCGATGCCCAAACGCAACGCTGCAACTTCCTTTGTGTGTCGGGAGCGTTCCTCTCCCATGCGCCAGGTTCCTTGGCCGATGACCGGCACTTGGCTGCCGGCCAGCTCAAGAGTACGCATGCATCCTCCTTTCGAAAGTCCGATCGATACTTCAGTTGGCAGCAAAATGGCCCGGTGGTTCCGTGGACATCTCGAAAGATCGCAGCCTCTGTAGGCGCTGCCGAAGGCTGCGATCTTTTGATCTTATGACCTACAGGGTAGAAAACTTGTACACCGTAGTCTGGGTATAGCGCTTGCCCGGATCCAGCCGTGTGGACGGGAAGTTCGGCTGGTTCGGCGAATCCGGATAATGCTGAGTCTCCAGAGTAAACGCCCCCCAATGCGGATAAACCTTGCCAGCCTTGCCCTTGACTGTGCCATCAAGGAAGTTGCTGGTATAGAACTGCACGCCGGGCTCGGTAGTGTAGAGCTGCAACCGGCGGCCGGATTGCGGATCGCTGACATCGGCGGCGAGTTTGCCCAGATCACCCTTGGCGTCCAGCACCCAGTTGAAATCGAAACCGCCTTGTTTCGGTTCGGCGAATTTCAGTTGCGGGTGATCAGCCTTGATGTGTTGACCGATGGCGGTCGGTTGGGTGAAGTCCATGGGTGTGCCGGCGACTAGGGCCAGTTCACCGGTGGGGATCAGTTTGCCGTTGACCGGCGTGTAACGGGCTGCATGCAAAGTCGCAAGTTGCTTCAGTACGTCGCCGTTGCCCGCGCCGGCCAGATTGAAGTAACTGTGGTTGGTCAGGTTCAGCACGGTGGGTTGGTCGGTGCTGGCCTTGTACTCGATGCGCAGCTCATTGTTCTCGGTGAGGCTGTAGGTGACTTCGGTTTTCAGGTTGCCCGGGAAACCCATCTCACCGCCCGCCGACAGATACGTCAGGGTCACGCCCACCGAATCCTTGCCTTTGCTCGGTTCGGCTTTCCACACCCGTTTATCAAAACCCTGCGCCCCGCCGTGCAGTGAATTGCTGCCGTCGTTGAGTGGCACCTGATAGCGCTTGCCGTCCAGCTCGAAGGCACCGTTGGCCAGGCGATTGCCGAAGCGGCCAATGGTCGCGCCGAAGTACGCGGTGCCGCTTTGGTAACCCTGCACGTCGTCGAAGCCCAGCACCACATCGTCGAGCTTGCCGTTTTTGTCCGGCACTTTCAGCGACTGCAGAATCCCGCCGTAGGTAATGACCGTGGCTTGCAGGCCATGGCTGTTGCGCAAGATGTATTGCTCGACGGGCGTGCCGTCATTGGTTTTGCCGAAGGCTTTCTGTTCGCTGGACAAGCCAGCGGCGTGAGCGGGGAGGGTGGCGATCATCAGGGACAGTCCGAGGCCGGAGAGCAGGTAACGAGATTGAAGCATGGTTGACCTTCCTTTTTGTTGTTTTGTGAGAAGTAGTCATACTAATAATCGAGTTTTAACGCGATCAAGGAAGGATTTATAGCTTATCTATGCAATGTTGCAATTATAAAGTATGACTAATGCGGAGCCGTTTTCACGGTGATCCGCGTTTACGGACTACCGGCACTGCACTTTTTCGGCTTTCGCGGTTCTATCCTTGGCCAGCCCGCGGCGATCCCCACCGCCGGCCCATGCCCAAGTTCAAGAACCCATGGCTCGAGTTTTACCCCGCTTTACCCCGCACATTCGCCGTTATTGCTGGCTGCTGACAGGCCTGTCGATGCTCTTCGCCAGTGGCTGCAGCCATCAGCCGGGCAACGATATCGTCAGCCAGTTTCGCAACGGCCAACCCCAGGAATTCCTCCAGACCAGCGTCGACCGCATGGCGACCCTGACGATGCGTGACAACCTCGAAAGCCTCTACCTGCTGATGAATAAGCTCTACCTGCGCAACCCGCAGGAGCTGAAGAAATCCGGCTTCCTCGATGTCGGCACCGCGGAAAAACAAGTGCGCATGGCCATCGAACAGCAAGAGCCGCTACCCACTCTCGGCGGCAAAAAAGACCTCGCCGCGTTGAGTTACGCCATGAGCCCGGGATTTCTCGGCGACCGGGTCGGTGCCTTTATCTATGCCATCGGCAGCATGCTGGTCACCGCTCATGGCAATCGGCTGGAGTTCTACATGACGGATGCGATCAACCCGACCTTCGTCAGCAATGCCGCGCGCAATATCGAGAAAGCCACCTGGATTTTGAGTCAGCGGCAAAACAAGCAAGGCGAGCCCTTATTGTTTTCCAACGAAATCTCGGAGGAGGGCAGCAACCTGAGCTTTGCCGTGGAGTTCGGCAAAATCGTCGCGCGGCTGGACCTGCTGACCCAGATGCTCGACGAACGCTACCGGCGGATCGGCCTCAACTATGCCCAGAGTTTGCTGTTCCTGAATTTTTTGCCGGTGCAGTAAAACGAGTGCTGAACCCGCACACAAGGGGGATGTGGTGGAGAGGGAAAACTGTGTTCCACCTCAATGAGTTGGCATAACGATAGACCGTATCGATATAACTGGTTATAAGAAAAATCGCTATGCTGCGAGCCGGTTATTCTCCTGCGATTCTCTGGGCGTATTAATGGAATTCGGTAATTTCGGGTTGGTCGTTGCAGGTCTGGTGGTCGGCTTTATTGTCGGCATGACCGGCGTCGGAGGCGGTTCGTTGATGACGCCGATTCTGCTGTGGTTCGGCGTCAACCCGGCGACGGCGGTGGGCACGGACTTGCTGTACGCGGCCATTACCAAATCCAGTGGTGTGCTGGTTCATCGCAAGAACAAGAACATCGACTGGGCGATCACTGGTTGGCTGACCCTTGGCAGTGTGCCGGCGGTGGCGCTGACGCTGTGGTTTTTGAGCAGCTTGCAGACCTCGCCCGATGCGATGAACGCCGTTATCAAACAAGCCCTGGGCTTCGTATTGTTCGCCACGGCGCTGGCCATTTTCTTCAAAAAACGCTTGCTCGATTTCGCCCACAAACGGGCTGGCGGCTACTACAACCCTAGCGGGCCCCGGTTGAATGCACTGACCGTCATCACCGGATTGGTCCTTGGCGCCATGGTGGCCCTGACCTCCATCGGCGCTGGCGCTCTGGGCACAGTAGCGCTGTTCATTCTGTACCCGATGCTGCCTACCCGCCGCCTGGTCGGCACCGAAATCGCTCACGCGGTGCCCCTGACCCTGGTCGCCGGCCTGGGCCATGCGAGCATGGGCAACATGGATTGGCATATTTTGGGTTACTTGCTGGTCGGTTCGCTGCCGGGGATTTACCTGGGCAGCCATTTGACCGGGCGTATCTCCGACGAACTGCTGCGTCCATGCCTGGCCACGATGCTGGTGCTGATCGGCTACAAGCTGGCGTTCTGATCCGGCACCGTATAGATCACTGAATTTAGCGGAATCATGCCCTCACTGGCGTAGTCAAAATTATGACCACGTTCAGATGAGGTCATGACGTCCATGAACAGCCCCGTAAACGATCTTCTACGACGGTTCCGCCGCCCCCGCAGCGAGCCACCCGGCAACGCGGCCGAGGTGCTACGCCGTCATGCCGAGCCGTTGCCTGCACTCGACTCACCTGAATTCGGCAAACTCTTCGACCGCTTTGGCGATGCCAGCGTGGTGCTGATCGGCGAAGCCAGCCACGGCACCCAGGATTTCTACCAGACCCGAGCGGCGATCACCCGCCGCCTGATCGAGCAACATGGCTTCGGCATCGTCGCGGTCGAAGCCGACTGGCCCGATGCCGGCCAGATCGACCGATGTGTCCGCGACCTGGGCCGCTCTGCCTGGAAAAAACAGGCCTTTGCCCGATTCCCCACCTGGATGTGGCGCAATACCGCCGTGCAGACTTTCACCCGCTGGCTGCACCACCATAATCGCGGCTTGGCGCTTGAGCAGCGGGTGGAATTTCGGGGGCTGGATGTTTACAGCATGCGTCATTCCATCGACGAAGTGCTGGGCTATCTCGACAAGACCGATCCGCAGCTGGCAAAAGAGGCCCGCCATCGCTACAGCTGCCTGACGCCGTGGCATGACGACCCGGCGCTGTACGGTCATTTCGCTGAGCGGGGCAACATGGCCACGTGCGAGGACGCAGTGGTCGAGCAATTGAATGTGTTGCTGGGCGAACGGCTTGACCCGATGGTCGCCGACGACGAGGCGTTTTTCAGCGCCACCCAGAACGCCCGCGTGGTGCGGGCCGCCGAGCAGTATTACCGCGCCATGTACCGCGGCTCGACCGCTTCGTGGAACCTGCGTGACCTGCACATGTTCGACACCTTGCAAACCCTGATGGTGCATCGCGGGGCAGGCGCCAAAGCGGTGGTGTGGGCGCATAACTCACACATCGGCAACGCCGCCGCGACGCAAATGGGCTGGGAGGGGCAATTCAACATCGGCCAGTTGTGCCGCACGGCCTACGGCTCACAAGCGGTGCTGATCGGCATGGGCACCGACCATGGCACCGTCGCCGCCGCCGACGATTGGGACGAGCCGATGCAGGTCAAACAGGTGAACCCGGCATTGGCCGACAGTTGGGAACAACTGTTTCTCCAGACCGGTATTCCCGCAGCACTGCTCGACTGGCGGACGTCACCGAGCGAGGAATTGCTGGACGTACTGGCTGAGCCATTACTTGAGCGCGCCATCGGCGTCATCTATCGACCCAGGACCGAGCGCCAGAGCCATTACTTTCAGGCCGTACTGGCAGAGCAGTTCGACGCTTTTGTCTGGATCGAAAAAACCCACGCGGTCTCGCCATTGCCGGCGCCTGAGTTCATGGAGCACGAGGAAGACACCTTTCCGTTCGGTATATGACACGCCAATGACGGGTCTCTATTCCCGGGTAAAAATCTCCAGCAGATGCCCGTCCGGGTCATCGAAATACACCCGCCGGCCACCGCCGTACTCATTGATCTCATTCGGCCGTTGTTTGCCAGGATCTGCCCACCAGGGCTGCTTGCGCGCTTGCAGGCGAGCGAAGGCCGCATCGAAGTCTTCGTCGCCAATCAGAAACGCATAGTGTTGGGACGCGATCGGCGGGTCGTTGTTATAGAAATCCAGCGACACTGCGTTATCGAATTTGACCACCAGCATCGGCCCGAACGGCTCGGCATCGGGCAGGCCGAGGAGGTCGGTCAGGTAGCGGGCCGACACCTGTTTGTCACGGCACCAGACGATGGTGTGGTTCAGCTGAGCGCTCATGGAAAAATCCTCACGGCGAATCAGGTGGTGCGAGTTGTGCTATGAGATTAGCTCAGGCTGTTGCGCAATGACCGCCCTGACCTAAGCTTGGGGCAAGGCGAACATAAATACGCCTCACCCGGAACGTTCGCCGCGATGCGCAATCATTAGAGCGTGGATATCAAAAGGAGATGCGCATGCTCATCAGGTCTTTGACCCTGGCTACTCTGCTGGCTTTCGTCGGCCCCTTGTTCGCCGCCGATGACGACTCCCCTCTGGTTAAAGACGTGGGCAGGGCCCGTCCCTTGATTGTCATCGCGCCCAGTTCGGTCGATCCCACCTGGGTCAGTCTGAAAAAATCGCTGGATGAACCCGCCAGCCGCAAGGGCTTCACCGAGCGAAACATGGTGCTGTACACCGTGATCAATACGATGGGGCAACGCGACGGCAAAGACCTCGACCCGCAAACGACAATGGCGTTGATCCGTTCGCTGAAACTGGGCGCCGGGGCGAAGAGCAAAATCATCCTGGTCGGCAAGGACGGCGAAAAGAAGCTTGAAAAGGATGTGGTCGAGCTGAAAGAGATTTTCAGCACCATCGACGCGCTGCCAGCCGCCGAAAAGGAAGCGACAGTACCGGTGCCAGCGCCGGTGGCCGAGGTTGCACCGGCCAAAGGCGCAAAGGGCAAACCGGCGAAGCCCGCCAAACCGCCTGAGATGCCGGATGATTGAATTTCTGCTGGTAAGTTAAGACATTTGAGCGACGAAAATCCTGTGGGAGCGTGGCTTGCCCGCGAAGAATGCGCTGCGGTTTTTCAGGTACTGCGTGTCAGTGTTCTTCGCGGGCAAGCCACGCTCCCACAGGATCTGCGTCTTGACCATTTTTCGTTTATCCCCCGAACGTCCGTAGCAGCTGCCGAGCCCGCGAGGCTGCGTTCGGCTGCGAAGCAGTCGCAAGGTCTGTCACCGCGTTCTTTCAGGTAAACGGCATTCACCGGATGACGACCGCTTCGCGGCCGAACGCAGCCTCGCGGGCTCGGCAGCTGCTACGGCGCGTCACCCTCGGCTATTTGGTCAGCGCACTCAATATTTTGTGGGCGATTTTGACTCGCTCGGGGTTTGGGTAGTTTTTGTTGGCCAGGATCACAATGCCAATGTCCTTCGCCGGGACAAAGGCGACGTAGGCGCCAAAGCCGCCGGTTGAGCCGGTTTTGTTGATCAGGACATGATCGTGTTGCGGTTGAGGCGGGTTCAGCGGTTGGACTGCATGAGCCTCAAACGCCATCTGCGACGAGTTGCCCGCCAGCAATGTATCGAGCGTTACCGGGTAGTTGTAGAGTTCCCATCCCAACCCTTGAGTCATCTCGCCGACGGTGTAGTAGCCGGTATGTGTGGTGGCGATGGCTTGCTGCAAGGGCTTTTCCAGCGAAGCCGGATTCATGTTCGCTTCAACATAACGAAGCAGGTCCGAGGCACTGGTTTTCACGCCATACGCTTCAGAATCCAATGCGCCCGGGCCGACCCGCACAGGCTTGTCGTCCTTGTTGTAACCCTGGGCATAAAGCGCCATCCGATCCTGCGGCACCTTGAGGTAGCTGTGCTTGAGGCCGAGTTTGGGCAGCAAGGTGTTCTCCATCAGTTCATCGAACGGCGCTCCCATGCTGTGGGCTGCCAGATAACCGAACAACCCAAGGCTGGGGTTTGAATACAGGCGATGAGTGCCGGCGGCATAGGCCGGTTTCCACTGCTTGAAATAGCCGAGCATTTTGTCCTGATGGTCTGCATCGCTGGGGAATTGCAGGGGCAAACCACCGGCGGTGTAGGTGCCGAGTTGCAGCACGCTGATGCTGTCAAATGCGCTGCCACGTAATGTCGGTAAAACCTGACTGGCGTTGTCCGACAGGGCCAGTTTGCCTGTCGCCTGCGCGTAGGCGGCAAGGGTGGCGGTGAAGGTTTTGCTCACCGAACCGATCTCGAACAGGGTGTTGTTTGCCACCGGTTGCCCGGTTTCTTTCGACGCCACGCCGTAGTTAAAGTAATGCTGCTTTCCGTTGAACGTTATGGCCACGGCCATGCCGGGAATGCTCTGGGCCTGCATGACCGGCCGGACGGCGTCGTTAACAATCGTCTCGATGGGTTGGTCCGCCGCAGCAACACAATGGCTGGCGCCGAATAGCGCCACGCAAGCTGCGAGAGTCTTCAGCTTGGCCGCATTTCTCTTGTTCGTCATTGTTTCAATTCCATGATTTTTCGTGGTGTTAACCGCTACACTCCGAGCGGTTTTTCAAGCCGGTCCGTTGCTGGGCGAGCCAAATCCATGCAGTTTAGCGAACACTCACAAACGACGATATTTCAGATGAGCCATTAGAAAATTTTGGTAGTGGGCATGATTCGACCTCATCTGCCACTGAATGCGCTGCGCGGCTCACACCGGCCGATCTGTTGCAGCAAACGCTGTTGCGCTCCTATCGCACGGATGAGTGGCCGGAGTGGTTTCAGGTGACTGACCCGCTTGCAGTCGAGTCCTGAAACGTCGGCGATGGCCGCGTTCAAGAACTGGCTGCTGCAAGCTTCGCTTTAATACAAAACCCTGTGGGAGCGGGCTTGCTCGCGAAGGGGCCATCACATTCAACACTAATGTTGACTGACACACCCCCTTCGCGAGCAAGCCCGCTCCCACAGGGATCACGGCGCTTTCAGAAGCCTACCGCACCAGACACGGTCGCTTGTTATCGAATTTCCACCCCGGGATCAGAAACTGCATCGCCACGCTGTCATCCCGCGCGCCCAGCCCCATGCCTTTGTATAGCTCATGGGCCTTGGCCAGTTGGTCCATGTCCAGCTCAACCCCCAGGCCAGGTTTTTTCGGCACCTGCACGCAGCCGTCGACGATTTGCAGCGGGGCTTTGGTCAGGCGTTGGCCGTCCTGCCAGATCCAGTGGGTGTCGATGGCCGTGATCTCACCCGGCGCAGCCGCCGCGACGTGGGTGAACATCGCCAGTGAAATATCGAAGTGGTTGTTGGAATGCGAACCCCAGGTCAGGCCCCATTCGTGGCACATCTGCGCGACTCGAACCGAGCCTTGCATGGTCCAGAAGTGTGGGTCGGCCAAAGGAATGTCCACAGACTGCAACTGGATCGCATGGCCCATTTCCCGCCAGTCGGTGGCGATCATGTTGGTCGCGGTTTTCAGGCCCGTGGCACGACGGAACTCGGCCATGACTTCACGGCCCGAGTAACCGTTTTCCGCACCGCACGGGTCTTCGGCGTAAGCGAGAACGTGATGCTGATCCCGGCACAGGCGGATCGCTTCTTTGAGCGACCAGGCGCCATTCGGATCAAGGGTGATGCGCGCATCGGGAAAACGTTCGGCGAGGGCGGTGACCGCTTCGATTTCCTCGTCGCCACTCAACACGCCGCCCTTGAGTTTGAAGTCCTTGAAACCATAACGGGCGTGGGCAGCTTCCGCCAGGCGCACCACGGCGCCGGCGCTCATGGCTTTTTCGTGACGCACACGGAACCAGTCGTTGTCGGCGTCCGGTTCGCTGCGGTAGGCCAGATCGGTTTCGTTGCGATCACCGACATAAAACAGGTAACCGAGCATCTTCACTTCGTCGCGCTGCTGGCCTTCGCCGAGCAGGGCCGCGACCGGTACGTCCAGGTGCTGGCCGAGCAAGTCGAGCAGGGCGGCTTCAAGGCCAGTGACCGCGTGAATGGTGATGCGCAGGTCGAAGGTCTGCAGGCCGCGACCGCCGGCATCGCGATCGGCAAAGGTCTGGCGTACTTGATTGAGGATCTTCTGGTAAGTGCCGATCGGGCTGCCGACCACCAGTGCGCGCGCATCTTCCAGCGTCTGACGAATACGCTCGCCACCCGGCACTTCTCCGACGCCAGTGTGGCCGGCGTTGTCCTTGAGGATCACGATGTTGCGGGTGAAAAACGGGCCGTGGGCGCCACTCAGGTTGAGCAGCATGCCATCGTGGCCGGCCACGGGAACAACCTGCATGCTGGTGATGATCGGGGCTTTTGCGGCTTCTTGTGGAGTCATTTTTTTGTCCTTACAACCAATGTTCAGGCGTGATTAGGTGCTGGTTTGCCCAGGGCAACCACAGGTGCAGGTTTCGGTTTATTACGCGCGGCGAAAACGATGATCGCGGCGATGATCGAGGTGGCGGCCAGGCCGTACAGCCCGCCCTGAATCGAGCCGGTGTGTTGTTCCAGCAGACCGAAGGTGGTCGGCGCAACGAAGCCACCGAGGTTGCCCACCGAGTTGATGAGTGCAATCACACCCGCAGCAATCCGTGCATCCAGGTACGCCTGGGGAATTGGCCAGAACAGCGACGATGCCGATTTGAAACCCAGCGCGGCGAAGCAGATGGCGACGAAGGCGAAGATCGGCCCGCCCGTGGTGGACATGAACATCCCGGCGGCAGCGATCAGCAGCGCAGCGGCGACCCAGGCTTGCTGGTGTTTCCATTTGGCCGACAGTGTGGCGAAGGCGTACATGCCGACGATCGACAGCAACCACGGAATCGAGTTGAACAACCCGACCTGGATGTCGCTCAGGTCGCCCATCTTCTTGATGATGCTCGGCAGCCAAAAGGTCGCGGCGTAGATGGTCAGCTGGATGAAGAAGTAGATCACGCAGAACAGGATGATCTGGCGATCCTTGAGCAGCGTGCCCAGCGACGGTTTGATCGGCGTCGCGGCTTCGCGGGCCAGTTGTTCGTCATCGATGGCTTTGACCAGCGCGTCCTGCTCAGGAAGGGTCAGCCATTTGGCGTCGTGGGGCTTGGAGTCCAGCCAGAACCAGACGAACACGCACAGCCCGACCGAGAACATCCCTTCAATGAAGTACATCCATTGCCAGCCGTGCATGCCCAAACCACTGATTTGCAGCAGCAGCCCGGACAGCGGGCCGGAGATCAGCGACGCAATGGCCGAACCGCTGAGGAAGATCGCAATCGCCTTGCCGCGTTCGACGCCAGGCAACCAGCGGGTGAAGTAATAAATCACCCCGGGGAAGAAACCGGCTTCGGCCACACCGAGCAAAAACCGCAGAATGTAGAAGTGGGTTTCGTTCTGGATGAACGCCATGCAGGCGGCCACCAGGCCCCAGGTCAACATGATGCGGGTCAGCCAGATTCGTGCGCCGACTTTTTGCAGGAGGATGTTGGAGGGGACTTCGAACAGCGCGTAACCGATGAAGAACAGACCGGCTCCGAGGCCGTAGGCGGCAGCGCCAATGCCCAGGTCATGCTCCATGTGCGCGCGGACGAAGCCGATGTTCACACGGTCGATGTAGTTGACGATGAACATGATCACGAACAGCGGCAGAACGTGGCGTTTCACTTTTGAGATGGCGGACTTCAGGACCGAATCGGCGCCCTCGGTCATCCCGGATATGGATGTATTCACTGCTTTTTCTCCCACTCGTTATTTTTATGCGGGGTGTGGCTGGGTGTTGCGTTGTTGATAGACATCATACAACTAGGTTTTTTTGTTCTACAAGTACTGTCACTCAACAAAATGGTGCTAGGCGGAAGGTTTTTTATTCGTTTTATGGGTTTGTGTGGCGTATTTGTTGGGTTTTGCCCCGGGTTTCTTCAGTCGATAATTTCCCTTTTTCGCGACGGAGCGCTTGGGTGCGATGGTGTAAATCGTCTTTTTGTACAGTGAATATTGAGTGTTGTCATACAAGTTAAGCAGCGTTTTATTGAGATTCCCGTCATCGAAAAGCGCGCACGGTGATACGATCCGGATACCCGCTTTTCGGATGATCACCATGCAAGAAGACATCGACGCACCTGCCCGCAAGCGTGCCCATAACCTGGCCCATGATCTGGTGAGCAAACTGACCCAGAGCATCCTGCTCGGTCAGATGGTGCCGGGGGATAAGCTGCCGTCGGAGAACTCGATTGTTCAGGAGCATGGCGTCAGTCGCACGGTGGTGCGCGAAGCGATCTCGAAGTTGCAGGCTTCGGGGCTGGTGGAAACCCGTCACGGCATCGGCACTTTTGTTCTGGAGCGGGCACCGGATCAGGGGTTGCGTCTGAATGTCGATACGGCGCTGGGCGTGCGCAGTATTCTGGAGTTGCGCATGGGCCTGGAAACCCAGGCTGCGGCGCTGGCAGCGGTTCGTCGCACAGACAGGCAGTTGGCGCAGATGCGTGAAGCGCTGGATGACTATCAAAGCCTGTTGGCCAACAACGACAGTTGCGTCGAGGCAGACAAACGCTTTCATCTGCTGATCGCCGAAGCCACCGGCAACGCGTGTTTCACCGAGATCATGCAGCACCTGGGCAGCGCCATGATCCCCCGGACCCGCGTCAATGCCGCCGAGCGCGGGTCGGCGGATTTGAGCAAGCTGGGGCACCTCGCCAACCTCGAACACGAGGCGATTCTAAACGCCATCAAACGCCAGGATCCGGATGCGGCGCGGGCGGCAATGTGGTTACACCTGACTAACAGCCGCGACCGCTTTTCGGCTGATCGGTAGTCGCCGTTGGTCTCCTTGATAGCACCCCTTTTGCAGATTGTCCGACGACAGGCGATAAACGAAACCCGGCCGATGGACCCAATGTCAGTCAGTTAAGGCGCGGAACCTGTGGGAGCGGGCTTGCTCGCGAAAGCGGTGTATCAGGCGACATCAATGTTGACTATGCCGCCGTCTTCGCGAGCAAGCCCGCTCCCACATAGATTTGCGCCTTAACTGACTGGCATTGGCCAATGGGCCGCGTTTTTTGTGGGTACAGGTTTATTACGTCATCGTTCTTCGCGGGCACTATTGGCCTCAATCCCCCTTCGGCAACTCAATCACAAACCGCGTCCATCCCTTATCCGATTCGCAACGAATCTGCCCGCCATGGGCGCGGATGATTGACTGGGTGATGGCCAATCCCAACCCCGCATGCTCACTGCTGCCTTCACGGCGCGCCGGGTCTGCCCGGTAGAAGCGGTCAAACAAGCGCGGCAACAAGTCTTCAGAAATCACTTCCCCGCTGTTTTCAACCGTCAGGCTCAGGCCTGTCGGCTGCTCAACTATCTTCACCCGAACCTCGCCACCGCTCGGGGTAAACCGCAGTGCATTGTCCAGCAGATTGGACAGCGCCCGGCGCAACATGCTGCGGTCGCCCTGCATGCGCGCGGTGCCGTCACGACTCAATTTCACCTGAGCTTCCTCGGCCAGCGGCGCAAAAAATTCCAGCAGCACATCGGCTTCTTCCGCCAGTTCCAGCGCTTCGCGCTTGGGCATCAGCAAGCCGTGGTCAGCCTTGGCCAGGTACAACATGTCATTGACCAGTTGCGCCATCCATTGCAGTTCTTCGAGATTGCTGTGCAGTGCTTCGCGGTAATCCTCGATGGGGCGAGGGCGGGTGAGGGTGACCTGGGTGTGGGTCAGCAGGTTCGACAGCGGTGTGCGCAGTTCATGGGCGATGTCGGCGGAAAACGCCGAGAGCCGCTGAAAAGAGTCGTCGAGGCGTCCGAGCATGGCGTTGAAACTGTAAGCCAGTTCCTCGAGCTCTGGCGGCATGTCTGCTTCTGGCAGGCGAGCGTTGAGCGATTGCGCCGACACGCCGCTGGCGACCGCACTCATGCGCCGCAACGGGCGCAAACCGCTGCGTGCGGCCCAGGCTCCGAGCAGAGCAGTGGCCAGCGCCGACAAACTGACCGTCAGCCAAATCAGATGCTGCATGCGCTGCAGGAAATGTTGGTGATGGGTGATGTCCAGCAACAAGGTCAGTTGCGGTGAATCGGGTTTGTCGGGGAACAGCGGTGCATTCAGGACGCGGTAGTCAGTGCCGTCATCGCTCATCGTTGATAGGCCCAATTGGCGCGGCAAGTCTTTGGGTAAACGGGCCGAGCTGTCGTACAAGCGTTGGCCGTCGCTGCCAATGATGCGCAGGGAAAGATCGGCTTGTCGGCTCAATTCATCGGCCAGTCGGGTCTCGCTTTCGCTGGACGGAATGTCATCCAGCGCCCGGCGCAAGCCAATCAGCTTGCCATCCAGCAACTGCTGGTCCAACTCGACAAAGTGCGCCTCGCTGGCGCGGCTGAACAACACCCCGGCGAACAACGACACCACGGCAGTGCAAGCTGCGAACAGCAGCGCCAGACGATTGCTTAGAGAGAGTCGGCGCATCAGGCAGGGCGCTCTTCAAGGACGTAGCCCATGCCGCGCACGGTATGGATCAACTTGTTCGGGAAGTCATCGTCGATTTTCAGGCGCAAACGGCGGATCGCCACTTCGATCACATTGGTGTCGCTGTCGAAATTCATGTCCCACACCTGGGAAGCGATCAGCGACTTGGGCAGAACTTCACCCTGACGTCGCAAGAGCATTTCCAGCAGGGCGAATTCCTTGGCGGTCAGGTCGATGCGCTGACCGTTGCGTTCGACCCGGCGACGAATCAGGTCCAGGCGCAAGTCGGCCAGTTGCAGGCTGGTTTCCTGAGGCGTGGCGCTGCCGCGACGCAGCAGACTGCGAACCCGCGCCAGCAGTTCGGAGAAGGCGAACGGCTTGACCAGATAATCGTCGGCACCCAGTTCCAGGCCGTGAACCCTGTCCTCCACAGCGTCTCGCGCTGTAAGAAACAGTACTGGTGTGTCGAGGCCCGCGCCGCGCACTGCTTGCAGAATCTGCCAACCATCGCGACCGGGCAGCATCACATCGAGGATCAACAAGGCGTAATCGCCGCTCAACGCCAGTTGCTGGCCGGAGCTGCCATCGGCCACCAGTTCGGTGGGGAAACCGGCCTCGGTCAGGCCCTGACGCAAGTAATGGCCAGTTTTCGGTTGGTCTTCGACAATCAGCAGTTTCATGGGCGACTCGGGCAGTTGGAACGGTTGCGTTATACCGTGTGCGGCGGCGATACAGGCCAACCTGACAAAGTTGTAATCTGCCTGTCAGGTGGCTGGCAGAGCACGCGGGTTAGAGTTTCCCACAAGCTGAACCTCATCTTGTTGGAGAGCGACTATGTTTTTGCAAAATCGTCTGGTACTGACCGCTTGCTTGCTGACTCTGAGCTTGGGACTGGAGGCTTCGCCGGCGCATTCCTACGACTTCGGTCAACCGGCGGCAGCGACCAAGGCTACCCGTAGCGTTGAAGTGGTGATGGGCGATATGTCCTTCACTTCCAAGGCGATTGATATCAAGGCCGGAGAAACCGTGCGTTTTGTACTGGTGAATAAAGGCCAGTTACTGCACGAATTCAACCTCGGCGACGCAGCGATGCATGCCCGGCACCAGCAGGAAATGCTGCAGATGCAGCAAAGCGGCATGCTGATGCCTACAGGCATGAAGGCCATGGACCACGGCGCCATGGCCACAATGGATCATTCCTCCAAAGGGCATGGGATGAAACACGATGATCCGAACAGTGTGCTGGTGGAGCCGGGCAAAACCGCCGAGCTGACCTGGACCTTCACCAAGGCCACCAACCTGGAATTTGCCTGCAATATCCCCGGTCACTATCAGGCCGGCATGGTCGGCAAACTGACAGTCAGTCAGTAAGCACTCAAAGGCGGGAGCAAAGGCTGGTAGAATCCGCTGATTCTTCAGTCAGGTTTCCGTCATGCATCCCGCAGCCGAACATTCGCCGCTGGGCAAGTCCAGCGAATACATCGCCACCTACACGCCGTCCCTGCTGTTCCCGATCCCGCGCACCGCGAAATGGGCCGAGCTGGGCCTGACGGCTGAAACCCTGCCGTACAAGGGTGTGGACTTCTGGAACTGCTTCGAACTGTCCTGGCTGTTGCCGTCCGGCAAACCCGTGGTGGCGATTGGCGAATTCAGCATTCCGGCGGATTCGCCGAATATCATCGAATCGAAGTCGTTCAAGCTGTACCTCAACTCCCTGAACCAAACAGCGTTTGCCGACACCGCAAGCCTTGAAGCGACGCTGGCAAAAGACCTTTCGACCGCAGCCGGCAAACCGGTGGGCGTGCGGATTCGCAGCCTGAAAGATGTTGAGGCGGAAGGCGTCGTGGCGTTGCCGGGTGTGTGTATCGATGACCTGGATATCAGCGTCAGCAACTATGAGCATCCGCGTCCGGAACTGCTGCGGTGCAATGAGTCGCTCATTATTGAAGAGTGCGTACACAGCCATTTGCTCAAATCCAACTGCCCGGTCACCAGTCAGCCGGATTGGGGCAGCGTAGCGGTGGAGTATCGCGGCGCGGCGCTGGACCATGCGAGTTTGCTGGAATACATCGTGAGCTTCCGTCAGCACTCGGACTTCCATGAGCAGTGCGTGGAGCGGATTTTCCTCGACCTGCAACGGTTGCTCAAGCCAGAGAAGCTGACGGTGTATGCACGGTATGTGCGTCGTGGCGGGCTGGACATCAACCCGTATCGCAGCACGGAAGAAGTGCAATTGCCGAACCATCGGCTGGTTCGTCAGTAAAGTTCCAATGTGGGAGCGGGCTTGCTCGCGAAGACGTGGGCACATTCAACATGAAAGTGCCTGCTAGACCGCTTTCGCGAGCAAGCCCGCTCCCACAAGGGATTGCATTTCAGGTCGCAGGCATTAAAAAGCCCCGCTATCGATAGCAGGGCTTTTTTGTATCTGGCGGGTTCAGATCCCCATGTTGCCCAACGCTTGCACGATGTTGCGCAAGGTGCCAGCAAGGGTCGGGTGTTCAAGTTCGAAGCGCTCGACGGCCAGGTTCACATTGTCGGCGAGGCTGGTGTCCTGGGTTTTGGTTTCGAGTTCAAGTTCCAGTTCGATCTGTTGCATCAGCGCGTGCAGGTCAGCGCGCTCGGCTTCGGTAAGCGGTGGATTCTGTTCCAATTGCTCGCGCAGTTTGTTGAGCTGTTCTTGCAGTTCGCGGGCAGGCATGGCGTTCTTCCTTTTATCGATAGGCACTGGCATAGACCGCAGCGGCGCGCCAAAGGTCTATGGCTGACCTTTAGATTAATCCACTCCCGGGCAAACTGCATGATCTCGATCAGGGCTTCTCGCCCTTGAGCCGGCGCAGGCTGATATCGGCCAGGCAGGTGTCGAGTTCGCCCAGATGATCGATTACCGAATGCACGCCCAGGCCGAACAACTGCATTGTCGCCTTGCCGCGCAGGTGTTCCCGTTCCTTTTGGCTCAAGGCCTGCCATTCGCTTGGAGCCAGCCCGCACAGCGAGCCGCAGGACGCCAGGCCAATGGTCCACAACCCGGCATTCAGGCCCGATTGCAGGAGTCGCGGTTCGCCGCTGACCAGCACACAACCGTCCAGTCGTTCGACATTCAACGCCATCAAGGCTTGCCAACAGGCGTTCGGGGCTGGGCATGGATTGATTGTTGCCAGGTGTTGCGAAGGTTTGATCCATTCCGGGAGTGCCCCGGCCAGAGAGTGGCTGAGGGCGGGGGGCAGCTCATCGAGCCAGGCGCAAGGAATCTGTTGGCGCTGCAAGCTGGACAGGCTGTCCAGAGCGCCAAGCGTGACTTCGGCATGCTCGGCAGTCAGTGTGCCGCCTTGGCGAGTACGTGCGCCGAAATCCACCAGGCATCCGCTGAGGCCGAACAGTACCGCGGTCAGGCTGGGGGCGATGAGAGGCGTGGTTTCGGCGCGTGGCATATCAACATCCTTGAAATAGTAACAAGGCTATTCGTGGACGGTGACAGTTGAGTGACACTGATATGAATCGCTTCCAGCCAGGAGAATCATCCGGAGGTCATCGCGCACGATGCTGCCTAAACCGGGTTTTCCGTCATATACTAGCGGCCTTTGCGCCTGGGCCAAGCCCCCGCGCCAGTACGAATCCAAGGAGTTTCTCTATGCGCTGGAGCAATCATCTCGCTCAGCTTTGTATGTGTGCCAGTGTATTGCTGGTTCCGTTCGCGGCCCAGGCGGCCACGGAAGAAGACCCTTGGGAAAGCATTAACCGCCCGATCTACAAGTTCAACGATTTTGTCGACACTTACGCACTGAAGCCATTGGCTCAGGGCTATCAATTCGTCACGCCGCAGTTTCTGGAAGATGGCATCCACAACATGTTTCGCAACGTCGGCGACGTGACCAACCTCGCCAACGACGTGTTGCAAGCCAAGCCCGCTGCGGCAGGCGTCGACACCGCGCGTTTGATCTTCAACACCACCTTCGGCCTGCTGGGCTTTTTCGACGTGGGTACCCAGATGGGCCTGCATCGCAATGATGAAGACTTCGGCCAGACCCTCGGTTACTGGGGCGTGGGCAGCGGTCCGTACCTGATGTTGCCGCTCATGGGGCCAAGCACCTTGCGTGATGCGCCTTCCAAGTATGTCGACGGCTATACCGGCCCGTACCGCTACATCCATGACGTGCCGGTGCGTAATTCGATCTTCGGCCTGAACATCGTCGACACCCGCGCCAACCTGCTGTCGGCCGAGAAACTGGTCAGCGGCGACAAATACACCTTTATTCGCAATGCGTACCTGCAAAATCGCGAATTCAAGGTCAAGGACGGCCAGGTCGAAGACGATTTTTAATCTCGGCCGGTAAAACGAAGAAGGCGGCCATGTGGCCGCCTTCTTTCGTTTGGCTTGCGGGTAAATTCGGGGCTATTTCATTTTCAGGATTGTAAGCCCGAGTTTCTGATTGGAACCGTCCTGTGTTTTCACCCACACCACTTCGGTATCGGCCTCAAGGCCTTTGAGCGCTGCATGATCGGAATCAATCCGCACGCTGAGATGGTCACCGACCTTGAATAAGCGAGGCGCCTCAACTTGCATGCCACTGCTGGAAAGGTCGATGCAGACGGCTGGCACCTCGTCGCCTTCATGAATCAGCGCCACATCGGCATCGACCCGCATGCGGATGAAATCGCGCTTTTCGCTGTAGTCCCGATCAGTTTGGCTCATGGGCTCGATCCTTCCTTTGGGTTACGGTTTTGCCTGTTCTTATAACTCCCGGTGATTTGACAAGTAAAGACGTCAAGCGACCATCGGCGTGAGCTTGAAACGCCTCGCGGATGGGAGTACCGTCTGCGCCTTAGAAGGGCACCTTTGGTGTACCTGTAAGTAGGGCTAACGCTCGAAAACGGTGCGGCAGAGAGGCTAGAAAGCGAATCCAGTAGTGTGTGCGGGGGCCAATGCCCAGCCTGCTACGCCAACCTAATTCTGGCGCCGTTTGCCCACATGCCAAAAACCAGTGCCACGCTGCTGATAATCGATGATGACGAAGTAGTGCGCGCGAGCCTCGCGGCCTACTTGGAAGACAGTGGTTTCAGTGTCCTGCAGGCCAGCAACGGCCAGCAGGGTCTTCAGGTATTCGAGCAAGACAAGCCCGACTTGGTCATCTGCGATCTGCGCATGCCGCAGATGGGCGGACTCGAACTCATTCGCCAGGTCACCGAGCTGTCGCCGCAAACCCCGGTGATCGTGGTGTCGGGCGCGGGCGTGATGAACGACGCGGTCGAGGCCCTGCGCCTGGGCGCTGCGGACTATCTGATCAAGCCTCTTGAAGATCTGGCCGTGCTCGAGCACTCCGTGCGCCGGGCCCTGGATCGTGCGCGCCTGCTGCTGGAAAACCAGCGCTATCGCGAGAAGCTGGAAAAGGCCAACCGCGAGCTCGAAGCCAGCCTGAACCTGCTCCAGGAAGACCAGAACGCCGGTCGCCAGGTGCAGATGAACATGCTGCCGGTCAGCCCCTGGAGCATCAACGAGTTCCAGTTCGCGCACCAGATCATTCCGTCGTTGTACCTGTCGGGCGATTTCGTCGACTACTTTCGGGTCGATGAGCGTCGGGTAGCGTTTTACCTGGCGGACGTTTCCGGCCATGGCGCCTCTTCAGCCTTCGTTACCGTGCTGCTGAAGTTCATGACCACGCGCTTGCTGTTCGAATCCAAGCGCAACGGCACATTGCCGGAGTTCAAGCCTTCAGAGGTTCTTGGTCATATCAACCGGGGCCTGATCAGTTGTAAGCTGGGTAAACACGTCACAATGGTCGGTGGAGTCATCGACGAGGAGACCGGTTTGTTGACCTATAGCATCGGCGGTCATCTGCCGTTGCCTGTGTTGTACACGCCAGACAGTGTTCGTTACCTGGAAGGGCGCGGTCTGCCGGTGGGCCTCTTCAATGAAGCCACCTACGAAGACCACGTACTGGAATTGCCGCCAGTGTTCAGCCTGACGCTGATGTCTGATGGCATTTTGGACCTTTTGCCAGAACCCACACTCAAAGATAAAGAAGCTGCTTTGCCTCAACGGGTGAAGGCAGCGGGCGGCAGCCTGGATGGTCTGCGCCAGGTTTTTGGATTGGCCACGCTAGGGGAGATGCCGGATGATATCGCCCTGTTGGTGTTGAGCAGGAATCTTTAATGAGTACCGGTAGAATCCAGTTCGCCGAGCAGGATGGCACCTTCGTCCTGAAGTTCGTCGGTGAAGTTCGCCTGACCCTGTGTTCGGCGTTGGATGCGACTATTGAGCGGATCTTCACCGCGTTGAATTTCAACGCCATCGTGATCGATCTGACCGAAACCCGCAGCATCGACAGCACCACCCTGGGCCTGCTGGCCAAACTGTCGATCCTGTCGCGGCAAAAGGTCGGCCTGCTGCCGACCGTCGTCACCACCCACGAAGACATCACCCGTCTGCTGCAGTCCATGGGCTTTGAGCAAGTGTTCAACATCGTTGACCGCCCGATCCCATGCCCTGAATGCCTGACCGACCTGCCAGACCAGGATCAGTCCGAAGAAGTGGTGCGCGTCAAAGTCCTCGAAGCGCACAAAATCCTCATGGGCCTGAACGACTCCAACCGTGAGGCGTTCCATGACCTGGTGAATGCGCTGGAGCGGCATTGATCCTTTGAAGTGATGGAGGGCCGCTCTGGCCCCATCGCGAGCAGACTCGCTCCCATCTAATTCTTCGTTAAATACGCGATCTCAGCCATACCATAAACCCTGTGGGAGCGGGCTTGCCCGCGAAGGCGTCCGCACACCCGCCACGGCCACCAGCGCGAAGCCAACCCAATCCCCACTACCAAACACGCACAAAAAAGGGCGAACCCGCTAAGGTTCGCCCTTTTTGCACAGCTTCGAACTAGATCACAGCTTGGCCTGCAACAACGCCTCAAGCTTCTCCTGATCCCGAGCAAACTGACGAATCCCCTCAGCCAGCTTCTCGGTCGCCATCGCATCCTCGTTGGACAACCAACGGAACTGCGCTTCATTCAGGCTCAGACGCGCCTCACCAGCATGCCCCGGCGCCAATTTGCGCTCCAGTTTGCCAGTATCCGCCGCCAGCTTCTCCAGCAGATCCGGGCTGATGGTCAATCGATCACAACCGGCCAACTGCTCGATCTGATTCAGATTACGGAAGC
Source organism: Pseudomonas sp. PDM09 (assembly GCF_014852305.1). NCBI lineage: Bacteria > Pseudomonadati > Pseudomonadota > Gammaproteobacteria > Pseudomonadales > Pseudomonadaceae > Pseudomonas > Pseudomonas sp. PDM09. Next base: position 135,411 of record NZ_JACVBI010000002.1, read on the forward strand.
TCGCGCCCATCACCACAGTCTTGTAGTCATTGGCCTTGTAGTAGTTGTAGATACGCGTCACCGACTGCACGCCCGGATCATCCGCGCCGGTGTAGTCGTTGCCAGTGGCCTTCTTGTACCAGTCGTAGATGCGGCCCACGAACGGCGAAATCAGAAACACCCCGGCATCGGCACAAGCGGCAGCCTGAGCGAAGGAGAACAGCAGCGTCAGGTTGCACTGAATGCCTTCCTTTTCCAGCTTCTCGGCAGCGCGAATGCCTTCCCAGGTCGAAGCGATCTTGATCAGCACACGGTCACGGCCAACGCCGGCCTTGTCGTACAGGTCGATCAGACGGTGCGCACGCTTCAATACGGCGTCAGTGTCGAACGACAGGCGCGCATCCACTTCAGTGGAAATACGGCCCGGTACAACCTTCAGAATTTCTTGCCCTACCGCAACGCCAAAACGGTCACTGGCCAAGCCCACATCGCCCTTGCAGTCATGAACGCAAGCGTTCAGCAACTCGGCATAAGCGGGGATGGCCGCCGCTTTGAGCAGCAGGGAAGGGTTGGTGGTAGCGTCCACGGGTTTAACGCGAGCGATTGCTTCGAAGTCGCCGGTGTCGGCAACCACGGTGGTCATTTGTTTGAGTTGTTCCAGCTTGGAAGTCATGAGCGTGCTCTGTCCTATGGGTCTAATGACATTACCCGAGCGCTTGCAGCCACTCAAGGGCGCGTACGTGTATCGATAGCCCCAGCGGCAACATCCTGAAAACGGATGTTTGAAAGGCGGGGCGTGGTATCGGTAGATACGATGCTGAAATAGGGGACAGGTTCAACGCAGGTGACGGTTAGCGCCCCTCCAGCAATTCCGCAGCCTGATCCAGTAACGCCAAAGGCTCTTTGGCCTTATGAATATCCACCGACAACAACTGCCGAAACTTCCGCGCCCCCGGAAACCCGGTGCCCAGCCCCAGCACGTGCCGAGTGATGTGGTGCATCGACCCACCCGCCAGCAGATGCTCGGCGATATAAGGCCGCAATTGCGCCAGCGCCTCGGCCCGACTGATCACCGGTGCCTTGCTGCCGAACAGCTGCTGATCCACCTCAGCCATCACATAAGGATTGTGATACGCCTCACGGCCCAGCATCACGCCGTCAAACGTCTGCAAATGCTCGTGACAAGCCTCCAGCGTCTTGATCCCGCCGTTGAGAATAATCTCCAGCTCTGGAAAATCCGTCTTCAACCGCGCCGCCACGTCATAGCGCAGAGGTGGAATGTCGCGGTTCTCCTTCGGCGACAACCCCTCCAGAATCGCAATCCGCGCATGCACGGTAAAACTCGTGCACCCGGCATCCCGAACCGTGCCGACGAAATCACACAACTCCTCGTAACTGTCCCGCCCATTAATCCCGATCCGATGCTTCACCGTCACCGGAATCGACACCGCATCACGCATCGCCTTCACACAATCAGCCACCAACTGCGGATGCCCCATCAGGCACGCGCCGATCATATTGTTCTGCACCCGATCACTTGGGCAGCCGACGTTTAGGTTTACCTCGTCGTAGCCATGGTCCTGGGCCATGCGTGCGCAGGCTGCCAGGTCCAGCGGGACACTGCCGCCGAGTTGCAGGGCGAGCGGGTGTTCGGCTTCGTTGTGACGCAGGAAGCGGTCATGGTCGCCGTTGAGGAGCGCGCCGGTGGTGACCATTTCGGTGTAGAGGAGGGCGTGTTTGGAGAGCAGGCGTAGGAAAAAACGGCAGTGACGATCGGTCCAATCCATCATCGGGGCGACGGAGAAGCGGCGGGAGAGCGGAGCGGGTGTGGCGGTGATTGGGGGCATTGGCGTTTCTGGAATGGGTGAGGCTGGGAGGTGGGGAGTTTATCAGGATTGGGCTTGCGGGGCTCAGGTGAGTATTGCTGCGGTAGTTCGGGACAAATGGACAGAAGAATGAAAGGGATTCAGGGAGATAACGCGAGTAAATAGATCCCACCCCATTTTTCGTGGGATTCTCTTTTTCGCCATAAGTAGTAATCAAAGAAACCCGGCCAAACACCGGGTTTTTGCGGACAGTTCACAAGTCATCCAGATCAGGGAATCTGATCTTGCCAACAATCCAGGGCTCTACGATATCGTTGCGCATCGTACGCAGGAACGAACCCCATTCTTTACGATTGTGAGCATCTGGCCCCGTGACCGTGAGCAGTAAGTATTCATCTCTGAAGTCGTCGTAGGCATAGATTAGCCAGAAGTCATTATCAGGGTCATCAACAAGGCGGTGCGATAATACTGACGACTGATTTTTGCCCAGCGAGTTTGTATCTCTTCTGTACTCGCGAGGTGGATATGGTGCATTTCGCTCAGGTCGAGCTTCTCGTCTCTACCGAAAATGGCAGGCAGGTCGCCGAACAACTTGTAGTTGTAGAACTGTGCGGCAATTGTTTCCCAGTGTTTTACTTTTTGAAAAACTGCAGCAATTTTAACTGCCTGCATCCAGACCTACTTTGTAATAGGAAGCTTGCCAGTGATCACAAACGTATCAAAGACCTTCTGCCCATCACGCGCTGCTTCCCGAACATCCAGGAACGTCAGTTCTTTATGGACGACCTTTCTGCGGGGCTTGTCGGTTTTTTTAGTGGTGGCCATCGGAGCCTCCGAAAGATGTGTATTCATGCTGACCAGCTTATGTGATTGAAGGGATCCGGGCAAACCGCGACAGCGGTACACGGGGCTACATTTTTTTTTATCGAATTCGATGATGCCGAGGGCGTCCGGGGAGGGCGCCCCTTTTTGACGTCAGGAGGGTTCAGCATCCATGCGTCGGGCGATAACGTCCAACACATCGCAGCCATCGCGTAATGGCACGCAGCACAGTAGCGCGAAGTCACTGAGTATTACTGAATCCGTGGTGATATCACCGCGCATCGCAAGGTTTTCAAGAATCTGCGTCACAGCTCGAATTCTGTAACTGGCGGTGCTGAGCAGTGAGTGCAAAGGTTGTGTGGTGTTTACAAAAAGGCTTGGCAGATCGTCGGCATTGCTGGTTAAAGCCATGTATTCGTTCATGTGGAGCTCCATTAATTCAAGAAAACTACTACTCAATCGTCGCCAAACGAATGGGTGGTAGCCGTACGCGGGTTGGCGAACCGGGCAATGGAGAAACCGGCAGACCCTAAGGTCTCCCGCGCACAGCCACCATAAAACAGGCAGCTAGGTGCGTTCCGAAGCGCTCCGAAAATGGTCGAAGGCTTCAGTTCAATTGCCATCGAGTCGCCAAACCCGACACGCCATTTGGGCGTCGGGTGGACTATAGGCCTCGTGACAAAAACGCAGCAATGGATAAGTGTACGGACAATTCCTAGTGTGGTGTAGGACGTTACTCTTTTGACAGTTTGTCTGGGCGAGGGCATCAATCGTGATGCGTTGCTGTTGCAGGACTTCGCGCGGGTGGCGATTCCGCTGTGCGCTGGCTGCGATTTGCTGGATGTGATGGAGCGGCGCTTCTTCATGACCCCGTCATTCAGGTCTATGTCACCTCAAGCATGAAGGATTAAACTGCCGCAGATTTCTGCTTCCTAAACTCAAGGATGAAACATGATTCGACCCTCATTTTCCAGCGCGTGGGCGGCATCTCAACGGATTTACGACACCCTCAATCCATCTGAAAAAGTTGCGACAGTCATCGGCGGCAATGTTGCAATGAACATTAACAGTCGTGATCCGGCCCTGAGGTGGGTCAACACGTGCGCAGTGCGCATGAGTTATATCCTCAATTACTCCGGCTCACTCATACCGCGAATAGTTGGCGAAACTGTGTCTGGCGCTGACAAGCGCTGGTACTTTTATCGCGTCAAAAGCCTGATTGCCTATCTGGAACAGCAATGGGGAAGTGCCGAGACGGTTAAATACCCGGCCGCAGATGGCGGTACCCTGGCGGGCCGGAAGGGTCTTGTATTGTTTGAAGTTTCTGGCTGGTCGACGCTCAGGGGCATGCCACATTGTTTGACGGCAGAATGTGTTATGACCACTGCTATTTCAACGAGCCGGGCATGAACTATCAAACCGACCGCGCAAACTTCTGGAGTTTGTCTTGATGAAGTATTTGACTGCGGTCTTGGTACTGGCTTGGGCCGCCGCGCCTTCTTACAGTTGGTCCAAGGATGATCCGACCAACTCCCCACAGGCAGGCGGGCGCACCTACGCGCAAAATTACAAGGATATGGTGCTGGCAGACTGCATCGCTACAGCCTACAAGAGCGAACCTAAAGTCGCCCAGGACGCCGGAAGCAGTGCCAGTGCGCTTATGGACTGGACCTATTTTGATCTGGAGCAAGCACCTCAAGCCGGTAGACCTCTGGTTGACCAGTTTCTGGCTCGTGATTATCACAATCCACTGGTCGAATCAGAGCGCCAAGGCGTTCGCTTTGAACTGCTCAAATGCCTGGACCTGTATCACAGCAAAGAGTTGGACAGCCAGGTCAGGCAATTGGTCATCAATCCCCAGCATACCTATCGTCAGGACAACCCGCCGCGCCCCAAAAAGGATTGACCCCGTGTCGCGATTGAAGATGAGCAGCCGTTGACGGGCTTTCGGCCCAGGATGACGACTTTAGATCGTGCCGTCACGCTTCCGGTCCACAGGAAACTGAAAATGATTTCGAGGATGCAACGGCTGAAATGCTTCCGCCGTTGCGTGATCTGCCTGATGCATTGCGAGTTCTGTTATTGCGACTGCTTCGCAGCCGAACGCAGGCTTCGCCAGCTGCTACAGGTAGTATGTAGCGAGCTATTTCGCCTCTGGCACCGCTATCCACTGACCCAGAATTTTCTGGTAGTTGCCCGTCACCTTGGCAAGATGCAGCCACTGATCGACGTACAACTTCCAACTAATATCATCGCGCGGCAGCAGGTAAGCCTTCTCCCCATACTGCATAAATTGCGTCGGGTTAACCGCGCACAACCCCGGTTTGAGTTTCTGCTGATACAGCGCTTCCGAAGCATCGGTAATCATCACGTCAGCTTTCTTATCCAGCAGTTCCTGGAAGATGGTCACGTTGTCGTGAAGCTGCAATTGCGCTTTGGGCAGGAAGGCGTGGACAAAGGCTTCGTTGGTGCCGCCGGCCGGTTCGACCAGGCGAACGGAAGGTTGGTTGATTTGTTCGATGGTCTGGTATTGCGCCTGGTTTTCGCAGCGCACCAGTGGGATTTTGCCGTCGACATCCAGCGTGGTGCTGAAGAAGGCTTTTTTCTGGCGTTCCAGCGTGACGGAGATGCCGCCGACGCCGATGTCGCATTTGCCCGCGAGCATGTCGGGCATCAGGGTTTTCCAGGTGGTCTGGACCCACTCAACCTTCACCCCCAGGCTGTCGGCCAATGAGCGGGCCATGGCGATGTCGATCCCCGAGTATTCGCCGTCTTCACCTTTGAAGGTATAGGGTTTGTAGTCGCCGGTCGTGCAAACGCGCAGTTGGCCTTGTTGCAGGACGGTGTCGAGATGGGAAGGGGATTGCTCTGCCTGAACGCCGCTGGCTAGCGCGAGCAGGCCACAGAGCATCATTGTGCTTTTTATGGTTTTCATTGTTATCGGGCTTTGTGATGAAGTGGGATTCAAGCGGAAGTCAGTGTAGTGAAAGCACTTCTCGATTGTCATCCATTGTCCCAATATCCCGTTCACTCCAGCGCGTGATACGCGTCAGGCAAGGCCCGACACGTATCCCTTCACATTAGTTGTTTATCCACAAGCCACGGACTTCGAACTCTTAAGATGCGCTTCAATCGAGTTGCTGGCAGAGTGGACTCTTACTCCCTTGAGTTTATCGAGTGGCGGCTCTTTCCAAAGCTTTGATGCGTCGATGGGAAGGATGACCTGTATAGCAGCCCCTTGGGGCGGATCAGCAACAAAATCGAAGTCTTGAATGCCGTCTGGTGGGAACTGAATGTAAATCCGCGGCTCCAGTCTCGGGTTTGTCCATCCACCAGAATTCACCAGGCCAATTGCCGATATGTGTAGCTGCGGTGGGTTTGATTTAAGTAACTTTAACTCGACATCCACCACTTTCATTACTTCAGCCATTTTCGATCTCCTTTCGATAATTGCGCCGCATTTTCACCTTGGCGCTTGGGTGTTGAACCCCATGGCTTGAAATCTGGTGGTTAGACGCTAGTAAAGGACTCTCACCCTGTCCACTGACTGCTAGTCCGGTCATCGGATGCTTCATTAGTGTCCATCTGCGGACTCAACGTCCCCAACCAGGCCACCAACCCCACGATCACCACCGCAGCCACCCATTCCACCACCACGCTGCGCCGCAACGCATTAGCGGCGACGGCGTATTGCCCGTCCCGCAACGATCGCTCCAATAACGGCCCAAGGTGAAACCGGTTCAACGCGGCGAGCACGAGCATTCCAGCAAACAGCACCACTTTGATGAACAGCAAAACCCCGTAAATACTGAGAAATACCTCATCCAGTTTCGGCCCGACAATGAACAGATAATTCACAACCCCTGTCACCGTTATGACCACCACGATGACCGCGCCAATCACCTCAAATCGATTAACGGCGCGGGCCAGCAACCTGATGCGCACTTCAGTGTGCAGGGCGTTGATTCTTGCCATCAGCGCAAACGCCATCAATGCGCCAAGCCAGGCCCCTGCCGTCAGCAGGTGCAGAATGTCCACCGTGAAATGCCAGAAACGACGACTGCCTTCATCCATGGCGCCATGCCCGTTCCAGGCCAGGCTGGAAAGAGCAACACCGCCGGCAAAAGCTGCAACCCATAAACTGAAACCAGGCGCACGGAGCATCACCGCTAAGCCCGCGACGACCAGCGCAACAATGCGAACCCCCCAAGCCAACCCGACGTTCGTCTCGAACAGCATCATCTCGATGTGCGGACGCAGTTCGGCGAAGTCCGATTCCCCGCTCATGGCACTCACCATCATCAGCATGCTGGCGACGGACAGCAGCGCACCCATCACTGCCATCCCCGCCAACATCGGCCGAAACGGCAACACCGCTCCCGACAGCCGTTCCTGTCCTTTAAGGCTATACAGCCCAAAGAGCGCCACCCCAAACAACAGCATCAAATCCACATACAACGCAAAGCGCAGGGCAATGCTGATTGAGTCGCTCATCCATCACTTCACTTTGAATGTAACGTTGCCGGTGATCGGGTGAGTGTCCGAAGACACGGCGCGCCATTCGACTTTGTAGCTGCCGGTGGGCAGTGGCGAAAGCGGGGTGATGACCATGGTTTTCGGGTCGCTGCCGCCGGAAACTTTGGCCTTCATGGGCATGGGCGAGTGGGCCATGCCGGGCATTTCGGTCATGACCAGTTTGGCGCCGGAGAACTGGGTCATGAGGTTTTCGGAGAAATGCAGTTCGATGTTGCTCGGCGCTACACCGTCCGCACCTTCGGCCGGGGTGGAGGAGAGCAGTTTCGGGTGGGCTTGAGCGAGTGCGCTCATGAGCAGCCCGGTTGAAAGTGCGATGGCAACAGCGGTGGTTTTGATTGTGCGCATGCAAGGCCTCTTACCGCTTTAAGCGGTTGGTTTTTAGGTTTTCGAGTTAATACATTTAGAACCACAGCCGAACGCCGACGACAAGGCGGGCTTCGCTGCGGTCCTCGCCTTCGTCCTTGGCGTAATCGGCGGTTTTGCCGTAGGTGCGGTTCCAGGTCACGCCAATGTAGGGCGCGAATTCCCGGCGAATTTCATAGCGCAATCGCAGGCCGGCTTCGGTGTTGGACAGCCCGGAGCCGATGCCCCGTTGCGGGTCGTTTTTGCCGTAGATATTGAGCTCGGCAGTCGGCTGCAAAATCAGCCGGTTGGTGAGCAGGATGTCGTAGTCGCCCTCCAGCCGTGCAGCGGTCTGGCCACCTTCGCCGATGAAGGCGGTAGCCTCGGCTTCGAAGTTGTACAGCGCCATGCCTTGCACGCCTAGTGCGGCCCAGGTTTGTGGGGCGCCGGGTTTGAAATCCTGGCGCACGCCGGTCACCACGTCCCACCAGGGGGAGATGGCGTGGCCCCAAAGGGCCTGGACTTCCGCGTCTTCGGTTTTGCCATTGACGCGCTCGCCTTCGGAGCGCAGCCACAGGCGATCGATGTCGCCGCCGATCCAGCCGGACAGATCCCATGCCAATGCGCTGCCGTCGTCGGCGTCCTGCCATTCGAGTTTGTCGGCGAGCAAGTAATAGTTGAGCGCGGAGTCATGCACGGCATGGCCGGCGGGACTGACGTAGACGGCAGCGCGGTCGGCGTCGGTCAATGCCGGGATCGGCGTGCGACTTTGGGTCGGCGCGGCGGGCTGCATCTGGCCGTTGTCCATGCTCTGCATTTGGCTGTGATCCATGCCCGGCATCTGGCTATGGTCCATGCCCTGCATATCGTCGGTAGCAGCCATGGCCGAAGAAGCCGTGAAGCCAGCGAGTGCCAAAGCGAGGCGGGTAGAGCGATTCAGTCTGGTCATGGGTAGCGCCTCATTCTTCCACGCGAACTTCACGGAACATGCCCATTTCCATGTGGTACAGGAGATGGCAGTGATAGGCCCAGCGGCCGAGCGCGTCGGCGGTGACCCGGTAGCTGCGCTTTGATCCCGGTGGCATGTCGATGGTGTGTTTGCGCACCATGAACTGGCCGTTCTCGTCTTCGAGGTCACTCCACATGCCGTGCAGGTGAATGGGGTGAGTCATCATCGTGTCGTTGACCAGCACTACACGAATTCGCTCGCCGTACTTGAGTCGCAGCGGTTCGGCGTCGGAGAATTTCACGCCGTTGAACGACCAGGCGAATTTCTCCATGTGGCCGGTCAGGTGCAGCTCGATGGTGCGACCGGGCTCGCGGCCATCCGGGTCTTCGAAGGTGCTGTGCAGGTCGGAGTAGGTCAGCACGCGGCGACCGTTGTCGCGTAGGCCCAGGCCCGGGTCGTCAAGTTTCGGCGAGGTGCTCATGGCTTGCATGTCCACCAGCGGGTTGTCTTTTTCCGTGTCTGGGTGGGATTGCATACCGGCCATGCCGCCCATGGCCATGCTGCTGTGATCCATGCTGGCCATGTTGTCCATGCCCTGCATGTCACCGCCGTCCATGCCCGTCATGCCTTGCGGTGCACTGTGATCCATCCCCGCCATGTCGCCGCCCATGCTGCCGTGATCCATCCCGCCCATGCCCATGTCATCCATGGTCACCAGCGGTCGCGGATCCAGCGGTGGCACTGGCGCCGACAAGCCGGCCTTCACCGCAAGGGTGCCTCGTGCAAAACCCGTTCGGTCCATTGACTGGGCGAACAGGGTATAGGCGTCCTGGGTCGGTTCGACGATGACATCGAACGTCTCCGCCACCGCGATGCGGAATTCGTCGACGCTCACCGGTTTGACGTGTTGGCCATCCGCCGCGACCACGGTCATTTTCAGGCCGGGGATGCGCACGTCGAAGTAGGTCATCGACGAGCCGTTGATGAAGCGCAGTCGCAGCTTTTCGCCGGGGCGGAACACGCCCGTCCAGTTCATGTTCGGCGCCTGGCCGTTCATTAAGTAGGTGTACGTGGCGCCGCTGACGTCGGCCAGATCGGTGGGGTTCATCTTCATCTCGGCCCACATCTTGCGATCGGCAACTGTCGAGCCCCAGCCTTTCTCGCTGACGTCGTGGATGAAATCGCCCACGGTGCGCTTGTGGTAGTTGTAATAGTCGGATTGTTTCTTGAGTTTGCTCATCAGGCCGACCGCGTCTTCATCGGTCCAGTCAGTCAGCATCACCACGTAATCGCGGTCGTACTGGAAAGGCTCCGGTTCCTTGGCGTCGATCACCAATGGCCCGTAAACCCCGGACTGTTCTTGAAAGCCCGAATGGCTGTGATACCAGTAAGTGCCGTTCTGCCGGACTTTGAACTGGTAGACGTACATCCCGTCCGGCTCTATACCGTGAAAGCTCAGGCCCGGCACGCCGTCCATGTTGGCGGGCAGCAAGATGCCGTGCCAGTGAATGGAAGTGGTGTCCTTGAGTTTGTTCTTCACCCGCAGCGTGACGGTGTCGCCTTCCCGCCAGCGCAGCAGGGGGCCGGGAATGCCGCCGTTGATGGTCATCGCGGTTCGAGGGTTGCCGGTGATGTTGACCGGGGTTTCGCCGATGTACAGGTCGAACTCGGTACCGGCCAGCACGTTCGGTTCGCCGGGGCTGGTGACCGCCCAGACCGGTGTGCGCCACAGCCCGAGGCCCGCGAGGGCTCCACCCGCGGCCAGGCCCTTCACGAAAGTGCGTCTTGAGGTGTTGGAATGCATGCCGTTTTTCCCGTACGTCAACCTGGTGAAGCCCTCAAGTCCATCCTGAGCGGAGGGAGGAGAACTTAATGAGGTGAAGGTTAACGGGCGGCGCCTTTCAGCAGACTGAGGCCAAGATTACATTTCTGACAGTTTCACTCGGTGTTTAGTGACTTCTGTTCGGCTTGGACGAGTCTGCCACGGTCGCGTTACCGCAATTGATATACGAAGAAGACTTCAACCAGCGCTGATCCGGATAGTAAGAAAACAACAGCTGCCCATCCTTCATCGAGTCGATCAGCTGATGCGCAATCGCAGGCCTCACCGCCGGGCAACCCAGGCTTCTGCCGATCCGGCCATTCGCCCGCGCCAGGTCAGGACTGACATACGGCGCGCCATGAATGACGATCGCCCGCTCGAAAGCATTGTCGTTGAAACCCGGCTCCAGACCTTCCATGCGCAACGAGTAACCGTTCTGCCCGACATAGCTGGACTGGGTTCGGTACAAACCAAGACTGGTGGCGAAGCTGGCATTGCGGTTGGAGAACTGACGGGCCATGTTTTCGCCGCTGTTGCGACCGTGGGCAACCAGTTCGTGGAACAACAACTTGCGTTGTTTAAGGTCGAATACCCAAAGGCGTTGCGCGGTCGAGGGCAGGGAATAATCGATGACTGCTAGTCTTTGCACCGGGGCAGCGCTTTGGGCCCGGCTGCATTGGGAAGCGCGTACGGCCAGGGCTATCACCTTGGCGTTGGCATTGGGGGCCGCTTTGATCAGCGCGGCTTCAAGCGAATCGGCGTAGGCTGCCGGTAAGGTACACGCGGTCAGCAACAGGGCCGTCATTAAAAAGCCGAAGCGGTCTAGGGCCATATGCAAGTCTCATCTGATTGTTTCGAGTCTAGCAGCGCGCACGACGCTAGCCGGTTGAAAACGGGAGATTAAGGATTATCCATGGGGCAGTTAACAAGGTTATTCGTCATAAGCCGCATATTTTTTATGGGCTTTCTGATAAGCGGCATGGCAATTGCGGAAACTTCGCCGATTGAGCAGCCATCTCCCGTTAGCGTCGTCGCGGAGGCAGCACCTGGCGATTACGTCGCCCAGGCGATTCAGGCGGCGTTGGCGCCATTGAGTTCGGCGTTTCCCCCGTTGCTCACGTCACCGAGCCATCAACGGGTCGACGTTAACCGAGCAGTGATGGACTTTTATAGCCATCGTGGCTATCGCGCCGCCTGGACGGACGATGACGATGTCGTCCAGTTATTGAAAAGCCTGAGCGACACCGGGGTCGATGGCCTGGACCCCGAGGATTTTCGAATTGCCGAACTGGTCACGGCCAGAAACTCGATGCAGGCAACTGAACCAACCCCCGGACAACGGGCGGCTTTTGATATCTCGGCGACCCAGACGTTCATCACGGCGCTGCTGCAGTTGCGGCGCGGCAAGGTCGACCCTTCGCGACTGGACATCCATTGGAATTTCGACCCGGTCGGCATCGATCCTCGGGAGGACGTCAATCTTTTCTTCGCTGCCCTCGATAGCCATGACGTCGCGCGCGCGTTCGCTCAAGCGCCGCCACAAGAAGCGATTTATGGCACGTTGCGACAGGGCCTGGCGCAATTGCGCAGGGTTCGCGACAGTGGTGGTTGGCCAAAGGTCCCGGGAGGGCAGACACTCAGGCCTGGCATGGACGACGCCTCGGTTGCGCAGTTGCGAGCCCGTTTGGTGGCGGGTGGTTACCTAAGCGCGAAAATGAACGCGCGCTCCGACTACGACGACGCCGTCATGGCGGCGGTGAAGAAATATCAGGCCGAGCAATACCTCGGGGCGGATGGTGTGGCGGGGCCGGCGACACTCGCGGCGCTGAATGTGCCGGTCGAGGCGCGAATCGATCAGGTCCGCGTGAACATGGAGCGGGCGCGGTGGCTGCTGTACAAACTTCAGGGTACTTTTGTCATCGTCGACATCGCCGGGTACAAGGTTTCGTTCTATCGCGATGGCAAGCTGATATGGCGCTCCCGGGTGCAGGTTGGTAAACCGTATCGCAGCACACCGATTTTTCAATCCGAGATCACTTACATCACGTTCAACCCGACCTGGACCGTGCCGCCGACCATTCTGGTCAAGGACATGCTGCCGAAGATTCGCAACAATCCCGGTTATCTTGATGCAAACCGGATCCGCGTGATCGATCGAGAAGGCAACGTGCTCGACCCGTCGACTGTCGATTGGGACAACCCGCGCGGCCTTACGCTGCGTCAGGATGCCGGGTCGGATAACTCGCTGGGGCAGGTGGTCATTCGCTTTCCCAATGATTACGCCATTTATCTGCACGACACTCCGCATCGTGAATTGTTTGCGCAATCCAATCGTGCGACCAGTTCGGGCTGTATTCGGGTAGAAAACCCGCTGCAACTGGTGGAGCTGTTATTCAACGATCCGGTTCGCTGGAACAGCGAGGGGATTCAAAAGCAGTTAGCCAATGGCAAGACAGAGAACATCAGGCTCCCCGTGAAAGTGCCGGTGCTGTTGGCCTATTGGACAGTGGACCTGAGTCTTGATGGGCGAGTGACGTTCAAACCCGATGTGTATGGGTACGATAACCCTGTGTTGCGGGCGCTGAATCTGCCTTCGGAACGGCCAACACTGGACGGGAGGCGAGCGGCGCCTCCCTCGATGGCGGTGGGGCAGAACAAGCTTTAAAGCCCCAGCCCTTCTTGCACCGCCAGAAGCAGGTTGTGTTCGGTCAGCGCGATCGCATCCGGTTGTTGTCCGGATTGCTCGATCGCCTGAAGCCACCAATGCGTATGGCCGTGTTCATCCACGGTTCGCAATAGCGCGAGTTCCTTGTCTGTCGAGTGAATCTCGATCCGCCCGGCACCGTCGGCGGTGAAGCGGGCGACGGGATCGAAGGTGATGCTGTGGTGGTTGCCTTCGATCAGCAGTTGGTCGATGGCGTAGTCGTAAGTCGCCCCGTCCGGAGCCCTCTCGAACACGTGAGTGGAATTGCGTCGCAGCTTCAGGCCCACTTCGATCAGTGGCTGCAGCCAGGCTTCGATCTGGTGATACAGCTCGTAGACCTGGGCGGGCCAGCTGTCGATAGCCTGATCGGCGATGGTCGCATCGGCACTGGTTTGCCGGGATTGTTTCAGCTTCTCGGCGAGCTCATCTGCTTTACTCATTTCGATTTCCTGTCGTGATGTCAGTTAATCGTAGCTCCTTCAAGATAATGCTGTTTTGCCTTGCGTCATGCGATTGAAACACCCCGCGGTCCTTGGGATAAATGCCAGTCAGTTAAACGGTAATGCGATCCTGTAGCAGCTGCCGAGCTTGCGAGGCTGCGTTCGGCTGCGCAGCAGTCGTGAATGCGGCTGACGAGATCTGCCTGACGTATCGCAATCTCTGGTTTTACGACTGCTGCGCAGCCGAACGCAGCCTCGCGAGCTCGACAGCTGCTACAAAAAAAGTGCGTCGCGGCTAATTGCTTAACTAAAGCTGTCGCGGGTGAAGGCGCTGATTACCCCTCGGCGCGTATTTCACTCGTCGGGAAGTCGATCTCTGTAGATCTGGCGCATTTACCCCGCACAACCCCGTAGACTAAGCTCACAAAAAATAAGGGTTTTGGGCCTTTGCCCATGCCTTACCCTTTCAGGACTCGCTTTTGCCTATCCCCATTCCCGATCCGCACCACGCGCCCGATGGTGCCTTGAGGCGGTTGCCCCTGCTCAAAGCTGCGGTGCTGTTTATTGCGGCAGTGTGCCTTTGTCTTTGTGGGCTGCTTTATCTGCAACTGGAGCAGTCGCGTCGTCACGATCTGGCGTTGGCCGAGGTGTCTTCGTCGAACCTGACGCGAGCCATGGCGCAACAGGCCGAAGACACGTTCATGAAAGCCGATCTGGTGCTGATCAGTCTGGTGGACTGGATTCAGGCTGAAGGTTTCGACGCTGTCCAGACGCCACGCTTGCAGAAAACCTTCGCCCGGCGGGTGCAGGCGCTGCATCAGTTGCACGGGATATTTCTGTTCGACAAGCAGGGGCAACGGGTCGTGACGTCGTTCGAAAACCTGTCCCGTGGCCCAGGTGTGGCGGACCGCGAATACTTCAGGTTTCACCAGCAGAACGTATCGTCCCTGGCACACATCGGCCCAGCGATTCGCAGTCGGGAGAGTGGCGAATGGATCATTCCGGTGTCCAGACGGATAAACGACCAGGACGGCAATTTCCAGGGGGTGTTGCTGGCCGGGATCAAGATGTCGTACTTCGACCAGTTCTTCAAAAGCTTCAGCCTCGATAACAACGGCGCGATGTTTTTGGCGTTGACCGATGGAACACTGCTGGCGCGACGGCCGTTTGTGGAATCGCAGATCGGCACGTCATTGGCTCAGGGGGAGATTTTTCAAAAACTTCTGCCCAGTGCGACATCCGGCAACGCCATGATCAACTCGGTGGTGGATGGCATCGTTCGGTTGTATGGCTACCGACAACTCGATACCTATCCGGTGGTGGTCGCGGCGGCATCTTCCAAAGACGCGATCCTCAAGGACTGGTATGACACGGCGATTCAATCCAGTGTGATCGTCGCTCTGGTCGTCCTCGGCGTGGGGTTGTTCGGTTGGGTGTTCATTCATCAGGTGCGTGCGGGCGAGCGCATCGAGGCGGATTTGCGCGAGGCGCAGAAAACCCTGGAGCTGATCGCCACCCACGATAGCCTGACCGGGTTGGCCAACCGTCGATTGTTCGAGCGGGCGCTGGAGGTCGAGTTCGGGCGCGGTGCCCGGCGGTCGAGCCCGCTGAGCCTGATCATGCTCGATATCGATTACTTCAAACGCTATAACGACACCTACGGTCATGTGGCGGGGGACCATTGCCTGGCCGAAGTGGCGCGGGCACTGAAGAGTTGCTGTCACCGCAACGCCGATCTGGCGGTGCGCTACGGCGGCGAAGAGTTTGCAGTGCTGCTGCCGGACACCGACATCCATGGTGCGCTGACGATCGCCGAGCAGATCCGTCGCAGCGTCATGGACAAGAACATCATCCACAGCGGCTCACCCACGGGCTACGTGACGGTCAGCCTTGGCTGTTATTCGTTTGTGCCGACGGGGCACGACAGCACCGAAATGTTGATCAAGCGCGCGGATTCGGCGCTGTACCAGGCCAAGCATTCGGGGCGAAATCGTTCGGCGGTGTTGTCCATGGAAGGCGGCGTCGAGGCGCTGATGCGCTCGGACCGCTAATGCTAGTCAGTTAAGTGCAATCCATGTGGGAGCGGCGGTGCGGCGATCCGACTTGCTCGCGAAGTCGGCGGCACAGTCAACATTGATGTCGCCTGACACACCGCCTTCGCGAGCAAGCCCGCTCCCACAGGTTTCACATTGGTCGTCATGGATTGCTTTTATGCGTCGAACTGCCCGTCCCACCGCCATCGGTGCCCGTGCCGCTGACTTGCATTATTTCAGGGGCGCTGACCGAGCATGGCTGCTATGGTCAGTGAAGAGCCTGGCTGTCATGACGACAGACCAGACCGCGCCGGCCTCACCCGATAAGGCGATCGATCGACAGGATCAAATGCATGGATTTTACTGCCATTACTATCGCTGCACCTGCGCGTCATACACCGATTACTCGCAACCTGATGTTTGTCATCGGCGTGCTGTTCATGGTTGGGGTGTTGATCGCGCTAATGGCTCTGTTCAGCATTGCCGCACGGCTCGATATTCAGGATCTGGGCAAAACCACGTTCTACACGCAACGGGCACTTGAGAACCGCATCACCGCCTCGAAAAACTACATTGCCAGCTACGCCAACTGGACGACCGCCTACGACCACCTGAACGACAAGGTCGATGTTCAGTGGGCCTACGTCGAGCAGAACATGGGTAAAACCCTGTTTACCATCGATCACTACGATGCGGTTTTCGTAATCGATGGTCAGCGAACCAAATACGCCACGGTGCGCGGGTTGCTGGTTCAGGATCAGGCGACAGCCTATCTGTCGACCTCGATGGCGACGCTTGTAGACGAGGTTCAAAGTCAGGAAAGCCTCATCGAGCCCATCAGCCGGTACACCTTGTTCGAAGGCAAACCGGCGCTGTTGACGGCGGCCGCGATCGTGCCCAATGACGAACGCCCGGCGGTCGATCCCAAGAGCACCTCAGTGCTGATATACGTCGACCAGTTGAACCCTGAAAAGCTCGCTACCTTGAGCGCCGATTACGGTTTGCATGACTTGAGCCTGACGGCCGACGACGTCATTGTTCCCGGTCAGCCAGCCGTCGCTCTGACCGGCACCGGTTACAGCCTGGACTCCCGGCTTGAGCAGCCGGGTCACCAATTGCTTTGGTCGCTGCTGCCGCCACTGGGCGGGGCGCTGTTGATTCTGGCGTTATTGACGGCTTACTTCTTTCGTTATGTCCTGCGCACGTCGGGGCATGTGGATGCCAGTTACACCAGCCTCGATTTGTCGAATCAGGCGCTTGAGGCCAGTGAAGAACGTTTTCGTGCGGTGGCCGAAGCCGCGTCCGACTGGATCTGGGAAACCGACGAACAGCATTGCATCACTTATCTGTCGGGGCGCTTCAGCACCGTCACCGGGTTCTCGGATCAACAATGGCTGGGGCAGAACATCGGGCAACTGCTCAATTGCGAAACCACGCCCTTGTCGCTGTGGCTGAACAAACTTGATGAAGAGCAAGCCGTCAGCCACTTGCGCTGTTCCTACCGTGATCAATCGGCGCAACAACGGGTCTGCCGGGTGTCGGCGCGACCGATCCAGCGCAAGGGCGCGCTATTGGGTTTTCGCGGGACGGCCAGCGACATCACAGATGAAGTCGCCGCCCATGCGCAGATCCAGCATCTATCGATGCACGACGCACTGACCGGCTTGCCGAACCGCAACAAACTGGCGCGCTACCTCGAAGATGCGCTGGCACTGAAAGAGCAATCGACGGCGTTGACGTTGTTGATGATCGACCTGGATAACTTCAAGCCGATCAACGATTCCCTCGGCCACCCGGCGGGCGATGCGGTATTACTGGAAGTGGCGATCCGTTTGCGCGAATGCACGCGGGATATCGATCTGGTTGCGCGATTGGGGGGCGACGAGTTCGTGCTGGTGCTCCACGGCATGGACAGCCACGCGGAAATCGACCGGTTTTGCGAGCGCTTGCTCGACAGCCTGCATCAACCGATCCATTACGATCATCACACGCTGCACATTGGCGCGAGCATCGGTATCGCCTTGAGTCGGCGCCAGGGGCACGTTCCGGAGGAGCTGATTCGCTGTGCCGATATCGCGTTGTATCAGGCCAAATCCAATGGCAAGAAGACTTGGTGCTACTTTGCGCCGCACATGAACGATCAGATCCAGCACCGCCGACAACTGGAAAGCGACCTGCGTCAGGCGATCAAGAACAACGAATTCGTGATGCATTACCAGCCGCGTTATCACGTCGATGGCAAACAGATCGTCTCGGTCGAAGCGCTGCTGCGCTGGCAGCATCCGGTGCAAGGCTTGTTGAACCCCGATGCGTTTATCCCATTGGCCGAGCAGACCGATCTGATCGTGCCCTTAGGGCGCTGGGTGTTGCGCGAGGCGTGCGAGACGGCCCTGACCTGGCCGGGAGCGATGATGGTGTCGGTCAACTTGTCGCCGGTGCAGTTTGCCCGTAGCGATGTGATCGAGGATGTCCGGGAGGTGTTGATCCAGACCCGCTTGCCAGCCAGTCGACTGGAACTGGAGATCACGGAAAATGTGATGCTCATCGATGTCGACGGCGCTCTGGCGACCATGAATGCGCTCAAGGAGTTGGGCGTACGGCTGAACATGGACGATTTCGGCACGGGTTATTCTTCGCTGGGTTACTTGCGCACGTATCCGTTCGACGGGATCAAGATCGACAAGCGCTTCATTGCGTCCATGAGCAACGGCAGCAATGACCGCGCCGTGGTGCAGGCGATCATCAACCTGGGCAAGGCCATGGGCCTGACCGTGACGGCCGAAGGTGTCGAGACGCTGGAGCAACTGGACTTTCTGATTTCGGACCAGTGCCATGAAGTGCAGGGGTTCTACCTCAGTCGACCGGTGGACAGATATGCACTGCTGCCGTTGCTCAAGGCATCATGGGACGATCACCCGCTGTAAGTCTCGCGCCTTTAGTCGCCTGTTTCGTTCGCCGCGGCAACTGCCGTGGCGCACCCCGGTCACAACTGGATACCGCCCCATCCGTTGCGAGCGTCGGATCATGAAGAACCTGAAAATCGCCACCTTCAACGTCAACGGCATGCGCGCCCGCTTGCCGAATCTACTGGCCTGGCTTGCGCGGGAGCAGCCAGACATCGCCTGTTTGCAAGAACTCAAATCGGTCGACGGCGCGTTCCCCATCGCCGAACTGGAGGCGGCCGGGTATGGCGCCGTCTGGCACGGCCAGGTGTCGTGGAACGGGGTGGCGATTCTGGCGCGCGATGCGCAGCCGTTGGAGAGCCGGCGCGGTTTGCCAGGTGATGACAGCGATACCCATAGCCGCTACGTGGAAGCCGCCGTGCACGGGGTTCTGGTGGGATGTCTGTACCTGCCCAATGGCAACCCGCAGCCGGGGCCGAAGTTCGATTACAAACTGGCGTGGTTCGAGCGTCTGATTTCGCACGCCAAGGACTTGCAGAGCAGCGACCATCCGGTGGTGCTAGCCGGTGATTACAACGTGGTGCCCACCGATCTGGACATCTACAACCCGCGCTCCTGGCTCAAGGATGCGCTGCTGCAACCCGAGAGTCGCGCGTGTTATCAGCGGCTGCTGGATCAGGGCTGGACTGATTCCCTGCGTCATCTGTATCCAGAGGAGCGGATCTACACCTTCTGGGATTATTTTCGGCAGCACTGGCAGAAAAACTCGGGGTTGCGCATCGATCATCTGCTGCTCAACCCGGCACTGAGTCCTTACCTGCAGGAGGCTGGCGTCGATGCCTGGGTTCGCAACGAACCTCATGCCAGCGATCATGCACCGACATGGATTCGAGTGGGTTCGCGCAAGCGTCGATAATCCTGGCGTGTGCGGTGATTGGCTAAATCAATTGTCGGTCCGACCGCGTTATCCCTTATACATGGCGCCCATCCGCGGACCTCTGCATAAAGGATTGAGCGATGAGCGAGACACGACTGACGAATCTTGCGCTGTACCTGCAACGCCTGGGCTTCGATACGCCCCCGGCGCCAACCCTGGAAACCCTGCGCCAACTGCAACTGCGCCACACCGGGGCCTTCCCGTTTGAAAACCTCACCACTTTAATGGGCGAACCGGTGCTCATCGATCTGCCGTCCATCGAGCAGAAAGTCCTGCACGACGGTCGCGGTGGTTACTGCTACGAACTCAACCACCTGTTCCTGGTCTTGCTTCAGACATTGGGCTTCGACGCACGCGGCATCACCGGTCGCGTGGTCATGGGACAGTCCGAAGGTGCCTGGACTGCCCGCACTCACCGCTTGAGTCTGGTGACCCTCGATGGCATGCGCTACATCACTGACGTCGGCTTCGGCGGCATGGTGCCCACCGCACCGCTGATGCTGGATACCGAAGCCGAACAGTACACCCCCCACGAATCCTATCGCATCGAACCACACGCCGACGGCTACACCCTGCGCGCCAATGTCGGCGATGAATGGCGGGCGATGTACATCTTCGATCTGCAGCGGCAGGAAGACATTGATTACACCCTCGGCAACTGGTACGTCTCGACCCATCCCGAATCTTCCTTCGTGAAACAATTGATGGTGGCGCGGACGGGGGAGGGATGGCGACGCACATTGAGTAACGGCAGCTTTGCCATTCACCGCATGGGCAGTGAGAGCGAGCGGCGGCAGGTGACGGATGTGGATGAGTTGATCGGGTTACTGGAAAGTGAATTCGGGATTCGAGTGCCAGCGCAGGAAGTGTTGAAGCGGGTGCTTGAGCGGTTGATTGAGCCTGTGTCGCAGGTAAATTAAGCTCCACGCAAAGGGGCGGATTTGATCAATTCGCTCCTTTTTCTTTTGCTCGATCCAGGCGTGGGTGTGTTGGTTTTGTGCCTAGGAACGAACCTCAAGCTCCATCACGTGATGGATTTCGCTGAGGACCTCTGACAACTTTTTCTCCAGGCTTTTCAGCTCGGAGGCGGTGAGGCCTTTTTTGAGATGCCCGACATTGGCAACAGCCGTGTTCTGATCGGGCTTCGCCGTTTTGCCTTTATCGCTGAGCAATGCCTGGCGCAGGGTATTGTTGATCACCGTCTGGTAGCCGTACCCCTCGCTTTCTGCCAGCGCGCGCGCGGCCTCTATGACGACATCATCGAGCATGATGGTGATTCGGGTCTTGCCTTTGCTGGAGGCAACCGCCCCGCGCTTGGCATTGCTGAAGTCGTATTCATCTTTCATCGGTCAAGCCTTCATATAGTGGCGACGCTCGTTTTTGGTAGCGATGCGCGCGGAAATGATTCGCACGAAATTCGGGTCGCGGTAGGTGTATGCAACGACCAGCAGTCGACCTTTGGCATCCAGCCCGATGATGATCCATCGCTGCTCATCATGGTGGTTGTCCTGAAGCGTCAACGCTCGATCGTCATAAAACACAGGTTCTGTCTCGGCGAGGCTGATGCCTTGGTGCTTCAGTTTGTTGGCCGCGTTCTTTGCCTTGTGATACTGAATTTCGAATGACTTCATTATGCATACTTTATATGTATAAGCGAGAGGGCGGCCGTGCCGGCGGTCGCTTGGAAAGCAAAAGATTAGCGGTGGAGAGGAATAGGGGAGGAGGGATGTATTTCAAGAGTTTTTAGGCCGGAGGCTCTACGGCTAAAGGGCAGTGTGAACATCTGTCCGTAATCTGACTGGTTAGTTGTATACAACTCTATAGACATTTGTCCTGACTATTGAATACAGTGTGCGCACAACAAAAACCAGGGAACCCCCCAACCATGAAAACGCCCCATGTTTCACAACAACGGCCCGAGGATGAGAATCTCGGGATCGGCGCGAATATGGCTTACGGCCTGCAACACGTTCTGACCATGTATGGTGGTATCGTCGCGGTGCCTTTGATCATCGGCCAAGCGGCCGGGCTCTCGCCGGCGGACATCGGTTTGTTGATTGCTGCTTCATTGTTTGCAGGGGGGCTGGCGACGTTGCTGCAGACCCTGGGTTTACCGTTTTTCGGTTGTCAGTTGCCGCTGGTGCAGGGCGTGTCGTTTTCCGGCGTTGCGACCATGGTGGCGATTGTCAGCAGCGGTGGGGAGGGTGGCTTTCAGTCGATTCTCGGGTCGGTGATTGCCGCGTCGTTGATCGGCTTGCTGATCACGCCGGTGTTCTCGCGAATCACCAAGTTCTTTCCGCCGTTGGTAACCGGCATTGTGATCACCACTATCGGCCTGACGCTGATGCCGGTGGCTGCGCGCTGGGCCATGGGCGGCAACAGCCATGCCCCGGACTTCGGCAGCATGGCGAACATCGGCCTGGCGGCGGTGACGCTGGTGCTGGTACTGCTACTGAGCAAGATCGGCAGTGCGAGCATCTCCCGTTTGTCGATCCTCTTGGCGATGGTCATTGGCACCGTCATCGCCGTGTTCCTCGGCATGGCGGATTTCTCGTCCGTCACCCAGGGCCCGATGTTCGGCTTCCCGGCACCGTTCCATTTCGGCATGCCGACGTTCCACTTCGCCGCGATTCTGTCGATGTGCATCGTGATCATGGTGACCCTGGTGGAAACCTCCGCCGACATTCTGGCCGTCGGTGAAATCATCGGCACCAAAGTCGACTCCAAACGCCTGGGCAACGGCCTGCGGGCCGACATGCTGTCGAGCATGATCGCGCCGATCTTCGGCTCCTTCACCCAGAGTGCTTTCGCCCAGAACGTCGGGCTGGTGGCGGTCACCGGGATCAAGAGCCGTTTCGTGGTGGCCACCGGCGGTGTGTTCCTGGTGGTTCTCGGTTTGCTGCCCTTCATGGGCCGCGTCATCGCCGCCGTGCCAACCTCCGTACTCGGCGGCGCCGGCATCGTGCTGTTCGGCACCGTGGCGGCCAGCGGCATTCGGACGCTGTCCAAGGTCGACTACCGCAACAACGTCAACCTGATCATCGTCGCCACCTCCATCGGTTTTGGCATGATCCCCATCGCTGCACCGAATTTCTACGACCACTTCCCCAGCTGGTTCGCGACGATCTTCCACTCGGGCATCAGCTCCTCGGCAATCATGGCCATTGTGCTGAACCTGGCCTTCAACCACCTCACTGCCGGCAACTCGGATCAACAATCGGTGTTTGCGGCCGGTACCGAGCGAGTCTTGCGTTATCAGGATCTGGCGGCGTTGCGGGAAGGGGATTACTTCAGCGAAGGCAAGCTGCGTGACTGCGACGGGAATGAGATTCCGGTGGTGGAGGCAGAACATGGGCATGCCGAGCCGCGGGCGGTGCATGCGAAAAGCAGTGAGCATGTTTGACGGCGGTACCTGGTAAAGAGGCAGGTAGATCAAAAGATCGCAGCCTGCGGCAGCTCGGGGATTCGTGTGAGATGCGATCTCCGGAGCTGCCGTAGGTTGCGATCTTTTGACTTTATGGCGAGCACAAAAAAGCCCCTGAGTCTTTCGAATCAGGGGCTTTTCGGTCTTGCTGTCTGGCTCCACGACCTGGACTCGAATGCAAAATTAAGTACCTGTTTTACAATAAATTAATGCGGATTTCTGAAGTCTCTATCCCTACGATTATCCTAATCAAGACAGTATTTTATGCGAGTTCTTTCAGTACCTCATGAGCACGGCAACGGCAACAGTAGAAAGTTAGCAGCCTAACGTTAGGCTTAATTCACTGAGGAGAATGCAGAGCTGAGAAACGGCTGACTGCTTGTGGCCGATTCCAGAGGGTGGTTCATGCGCAACCTGAGCGCTGTCTTATGAAGAAGTACTAATTTATGATGCCGCATTGATAAATTTGGAAACGGCATCATGAGTACACGTTCCGACCTCCTGACCAGCGCTGAGATTCTGTTGCGTACCAAGGGCTACGCAGCCTTCAGCTATGCCGATCTGGCGGAAGACATCGGTATCAAGAAGGCGAGTATTCACCACCACTTTCCCACCAAAGAAAGTCTGGCGATTGCCATCGTTGAGAGTTATCTGTTCCGGTTCAAGAATCAGCTGGAATGCATCAATGATGAAAATACCGGCATTATCGATCGGCTCAATGCCTTCGCCTTGATGTTCGCACAAAGCAGTAAAAACGCGATGCTTCCGCTCTGCGGCGCTCTGGCGGCGGAATTGCTGGCTTTGCCTGAAAGCCTAAAGGAATTGACGCGGGATTTTTTCGAAATCCATCTCAATTGGCTTCAGGCCAATATCGCACTGGGCCAAGCGGCAGGGGAACTCAAAGCTGAGCTGGACGGCGTGAAGGTTGCCAGGTTCATCTTGAATACGTTGGAAGGTGGCAGCTTTGTATCTTGGGCGTTGAGCGACAATTACGAACAGTCTTCTGGATTTGATTTCATTTTAGATGGACTTCGGGTTACCGAAACACATCACTGAGGTTCGATCAGCTTTATTCTGCGTCATAAATCGACCGATTCTGCCCCCGCTGGCTCGGTCCGTTTTCCCGCCTCGTAAGTGGTTTCAGCCGCTTAGCTCACACTCTCTGAATTCTTTTTGCGCGCACTCAATCTGACGAGCGTACGTCTAGTCTCGCATTTGGGTTGCGGATATCTACCCATGTCTACACTTTCGGTGTGTGATCAGAAGTACAAGATTAAGTAGAAATTACTGCATTGTTATCGGAGTTATCCCTATTCAGGAAAACTCTGTCGAAGCTGGTTTTTTTTGGCGATTGGTTATAAGAAGAATAATCTATTGATCGACAACCTACTAGTTGGTAGGCTTGTTTCTCTTCCGGGCCAAACGCCCGGTCCATCCGAAGAGGAACGAACACATGAGCAACAACCTGAATGGTATCGATGTCGCCGCACTCCAGCAGTTTGCCCAAGGCGTTGCTGAGGATGCGACCAAGCGCCACGCGAGCTTCAACGTCAAGACTCAGTGGAAAGGCCAGACTCGCTCTGTGGCCAAAGTCAATCGGTACAGTCTGGCCGGTGAAACCTATTCGCGGGATTTCGAAATCGTCGCCGATGAGCCTAATGAATTGCTGGGCCAAAACACTGCGCCTAACCCTCAAGAGCTGCTGATGGCCGCTCTCAACGCCTGCATGTCGGTAGGTTATGCCGCCAACGCCGCGATGATGGGTATCAAGATTCACAGCCTGGAAATCGAAACGGACGGCACCCTCGACCTGCAAGGCTTCCTGGGCCTCGACGAGAACGTCAACCCAGGTTACGACGAAGTGAGTGTGATGATTCGACTGCACACCGACGCCTCCCGTGAGCGCGTTGAAGAACTGCACAAAGTGGTGCTCAAAACCTCGGTCAACTACGCCAACTTCTCGAAAGCCATCCGCATGGTGCCAACCCTCGAAGTGCGTGAGGGCTGATTCGCTCGTTTCAAAGACATTCAAACCTTGCGTGCACCAGCAGGCAGCCAGCCGCCTTGGTGCCGACCCTAATTAGTTCTGAATAACCGGAGTCTGCAATGAACGATTTTTTCAAAGGTAAAAAACTGCTAGTTGTCGGTGGCACCAGTGGCATGGGCTTGGAAACGGCCCGCATGGTGCTCAAGGCAGGCGGCAGCGTGGTGCTCACCGGCAGCAAGCAAGACAAGGCCGATGCGGTGCGTAACGAGCTGAGCCCGCTGGGCCCTGTGTCGGTGATCGTCGCCAACCTGATGACTGAAGAAGGCATGAATTTTGTTCGCAAAGAAATCAATGCCAACCATAGCGATATCAGCCTGATGGTGAACTCCGCTGGGATCTTTATTCCCAAGCCGTTCACCGAGCACGATGAGGCCGAGTACGACATGTACCTGTCTCTGAACCGTGCGACTTTCTTCATCACCCAGGCAGTGGTCAAGAACATGCTGGCTGCCAAGCGCGAAGGGGCAATTGTCAATGTTGGCTCCATCGGTGCGCAGGCCGCATTGGCAGGTTCACCGGCCTCTGCCTACTCCATGGCAAAGGCAGGTCTGCATGCGCTGACACGCAACCTGGCAATCGAATTGGCTCACTCGGGTATCCGGGTCAACGCCGTCTCACCAGGGATCGTTCACACCTCGATCTATGAAGGGTTCATGGACAAAGAGGCGATCCCGGAAGCGATGAAGTCGCTGAACGATTTCCACCCCCTGGGACGAGTCGGCGTTCCCGAAGACGTCGCGAACACCATCCTGTTCCTGCTGTCGGACAAGACGTCCTGGGTGACCGGCGCAATCTGGGACGTGGATGCTGGAATTATGGCTGTTAGGGCCTGACCACGGTGGCGAGCGCGGCCTGATGAAAGCTCCCATCGCGGGAGCTTTCACGCCTTCACTCAGTACAAGTGAAAGTAGGCTGAATGCTGGCTGCAGGAGTCTTCAATGTCGATCACGACAAAAGCAGCGCTGTTGAGAGCCGCGGAAACCCAAATGCGCTCCAAGGGCTATTCCGCGTTCAGTTATGCCGATCTTGCGGCGCAGATCGGCATTAGAAAAGCCAGTATTCACCATCACTTCCCGACCAAGGAAAGCCTGGGCGCGGAGTTGATCAAGGACTACATCAAACGCTTCGATGCGACCCTCAGTTCGATCGAAGAAACGCATGTCGATCCGCTGCTGCGGCTTCGTGGTTTTGCCCGGCTTTTCATCATTAGCGCCAACGAGGGGCTGCTGCCCTTGTGTGGTGCCCTGGCGGCAGAAATGGCGGCACTGCCGCTGTCGCTTGCAAGGGCTCACTCGGGCGTTCTTTGAAACCCAGCTCGATTGGCTTCAGGCCACTCTCAATGCAGGGGGCCGGCAGCGCAACTGGTCGCTGGACAAACCCGTTGAGACCTACGCGTTCATGCTGCTGAGCAGCCTGGAGGGCGCGAGCCTTATCGATTGGACATTGGGCCGATCAACCGACCCGTTGGCAGGCTTCGATCATTTGCTTGAAACGCTGGTAACGCGGTCTTGATTTCTTTGAGTACAGGACGAGTCATGCAAACTTCTTCGAAAAAATATGCAGTGGATATCTGGTCTGATTTTGTTTGCCCTTGGTGCTGGGTAGCCAAGCGTCGATTCGAGCAGGCGCTCGATAAATTTGCTGAAAAAGACAATGTACAAGTCAACGTCAGGGCCTATCGTCTGGCGGCGAATCAAGCGCCAGAGCCTATGATCGCTGCCCTTAAACGCAAGCTCGGCAATCCGGATTCCGCTGTCGCGATGATGAACACCGTCAGTAAATATGGTCGGGCCGATGGGCTTGATTACCGCTTTGACAGCATGCTGTTTGGCGATACCGCAGATGCCCATGTACTGGTCAAGGCGGTTGCGGACGAAGTCGTTAAAAAACGCTTGGTCGAGGCGCTGTATGAGCAAAGCACCTCCCATGGTCAGTCGCTGTTTGGTCGCGGCAGCCTGGAGGCCATAGCCAAGACCGTAGGTGTTTCGGACGCGTTAATCCAATGGGCGTGGTCATCCGTTGAATTGCGCGAAGAGATGGAGGAAGACGAACATATCGCCGCGCAACTAGGTTCGGGCGTGCCTTTGTTTGTATTCGATAATGCCTTCTCATTGTCCGGTGCTCAGCCTGAGGCTGCTTTTCTTGAAGCGCTGAACAAGATGCAGGAGAAGTCGAAAGTCGAAGATGACGCATTCAGCAGTCAAGTCTGCGGCATAGATGGCTGCAAAATTTGATCAGCAGAAGCGGTGCGGCACTGGGTTGTGCCGCCCTTCATCCATATTGAGAGCGAGATCCAAATGAGCCGTATCGTTGAGTTGAGTGCTCAGCAGTTCGCCCGCTTTGTGGCCAAAGGCAGCAGCGTCGTGCTGTTTTCAGCGTCCTGGTGCAAGCCTTGTCAGGAGATGAAGCCGGTCTTTCATGCTTTGGAAGAAAAGCTTCACTCCCTGGCGGCTTTTGCAAAGATTGATGTGGCGGTGTCTCCGACGATCGCGCAAATGTACGGTATCCGGGCGGTGCCATCCTTGGCGGTGTTCCATGAGGGGCGGCTGCTGCGGGTCATGCCCGGATCCCGTTCAGTTGGAACAATGAAAAAAGCCATTCTTGCGGAGTTGGAAGAGGCGATTTAACCGAACCTCCTCCATCAGCGGTCAGGCTGATCAGCCTGGCGTTCTTTTTCATCCCTCGGGTGTCCGATGGGATGAGCGCGGTCTTCGTTGAAGATTTCCGTTAACAGCGCGTTGGCCCGTTTGTAGGCGTCATACTGGAACTCGGTATCATCCACAGGCTGCGCGGCCATTTCTTCCAGCATCTCCAGGTTCAGGCGACGGAATCGATCCGCTCGTTCGCGGGCTTTGTAGCGACCAATGCCCAGTTGCTCCAATGCCCTGCGGCCCAAGGACAATGCGAAAGCAGGGTCGAGGGGCAGCGTTGAAAGCACCGTGGACAGCCACAGGCGTCAGCCTGCGCATCTGGCAGTAGGTCGCGGTCGCATGCAGGGGTTGGGTAAGCACCGAAAACCCGGGGGTGGTCACCCATGTCGAACTGGTCGTGCTCGACGCCGGTGGTCACGGCCCACAACAAGTTCTTACCTTTGAGTGCGGTGGCGCCTTTGCCATAGGCCCACCCTTGGGTGAAGACTTTATCGATCCACAATTTCAGCCGCGGCGGGCAGCTGTACCAGTACAGCTGATGTTGCAGGATCAGAAGCTCTGCCTGTTCTAGGGATTGCTGTTCGGCTTGGACCTCGATGTTGAAGTCCGGGTACAGGTCATAAAGGGAGCGTATGAGCACATCCGGGTTATTGGAGGCTTGCCTGAGCATCACCTCGTTAACCTTGGATTTGTCGGGGTAAGGGTGAGCGTAATGATCAGAATCATTGTGAGCATTCCACGACAAATCGCGAGTTCATTCAGAACGAAAAAACTCTCTGGTCGTTGGGCATAAAGATGCCCACCGACCAGAGAGTCGCTTCTTGGGGATGGAACCCTTATTTACCTACTTGCAGTTTCAATATGTCCTGCGCAGTCACGGGTTTGCCAGCGATTCCCCAATCTCCGCTTTTGACCTCTTCGAAGATGACCCAGGTGAGGGCGCGCATGTTTTCACCTTCCACAGACACCATGGCGTCCGTCACTTTCTGGATGACTTCGGCTTTCTGCTTGTCGGTAAAAACGCCTTCAATGCCTTTGATGGTAACGAGAGGCATGGTGTGCTCCTTAACGTCTGAAGTGGACAGTGATGAAACAGCGAATAATCAGGCTTTGGCTGCAACGTATTCCGGGTAGTCGGTGTAACCCTTGGCAATGCGATCGCTGACACCGTAGTAAGTCGCGCGATCACCCTCTGCCAGTGGCCAGCCGTTTTGCATGCGCTCCACCAAGTCGGGGTTGGCGATGTAGGCCGTACCGAAGGCGATCAAGTCGAGTTCACCTTTAACCAGTTCCGACTCAGCGAGGGCTTTGTTAAACCCACCGGCGGCCATCAAGGTACCCTTGTAGACTTCACGGAACGCGGCGCCGAACCCCGGCGGCGTTTCAGCGGCGACGATGGTCGGTTGGTAGTTCAGGTGGACGTAGGCCAGTTCGCGTTCATTAAGCGCTGCCGCCATGCTCATCCAGGTTTCTGCTTCACCTTCGTACACACCAAAGTCATACAGGCGGCCAAACGGCGAGAACCGTACGCCAATCTTCGAGCCGCCGATTTCGGCAGAAATCGCGTCAATGGTTTCCAGCAGAAAGCGCTGGCGATTGGCGATCGAGCCACCGTACTGGTCGGTACGGGTGTTCAAGGCGCTGCTGAGGAACTGATCGAACAGGAACCCGTTGGCAGCCATGATTTCGATACCGTCAAAACCGGCCTCCATCGCCATACGCGCAGACTTCACAAAGTCAGCGATGACACGTTTCACTTCTTCCGTTTCCAGCGAACGGGGCACGCTGGGTTGCACAGCGCCGGATTCGCCAGGCTCGATCCAGGCATACACCGTGGTATCGACCGCCGGCTGAGTACCCGAAGAAACCGGAACCATGCCATGCACCGAAATATGGGACATACGGCCAACGTGCCATAACTGCGCGAAGATCTTCCCGCCCTTGGCATGCACCGCGTCGGTGACCTGACGCCAGCCTGGCAAGTGTTCGTCGGCATAAATACCTGGGGTGTACAGGTAGCCACGGGCTTCGTCGGAAATCGGCAGGCCTTCGGTGATCAGCAGACCAGCAGAAGCACGCTGTGCGTAATACAGCGCGGTGAACTCGTTAGGGATGTTGTCTAGTGTCCGGGTGCGGGTCATGGGGGCCATAACGACCCGGTTTTTTAGCGCAGTACCGGACAGATCGTAAGGGGTGAACAGCTTATTCATGATTAGTCTCGAAGTCGTTAACAGGTTGAAAGTTAGCGTTTGATTTACGACTTATCGAATGCGTCCAGCACATGTGTGCTGTACACCAACGCGGCACCGGCGTTCATGTTGATTGCCACGCCCAGTGCTTCGGCGACTTCTTCACTGGTGACGCCAAGTTTCTTGGCTTCGGCGGCGTGGAAGGCGATGCAACCGTCGCAGCGGGTGGTCACGGCCACGGCGAGGGAAATCAGTTCGCGGGTCTTCGCGTCCAGGTGATTGGTCTTGCCGCCGGCAGCGCCGAGCGCCGCCATGCCTTTCATTGTTTCCGGAGACAGGCCGTTTAGTTCTACCAAGCGAGTATTGATGTCTTTGCGGGTTTGCTTCCAATCTTGCATGGGATTCTCACAGGGGTGGTGTTAATTACAGTTATATAAAAACTTGTTAATAAGCTACCATCCAGTTGGTAGGCGTACAATGTATTCGTGCTGATTTTCACTATCAACGCAATCGAAGGTATTGATAATTTGGTCCCGAACAATAGAAAATCGCTTCATGGGGATGACGATTACTGGACTGTTGATTGTCAGCACCGCTTGCTGTCAGGCATCGTCGAGACGCTCACACCGAACAAACGCCTACCAGCGATCACTGTGCGCCTGCACCGTGCCGTAATGCCCGCCGCCAAATAGATCGCGCAATGCCTGCGGCCCGGCATAACTCAGTTGCCGGCCATAGCCAAAATTGCGTCTATCTCGCCTGCCCACTGGTGCCATGATCGAACTCCTCTCGAAGCCAAACCTTTGAAACTTTCCCCACGTCATCCCGCCAAGGATGTTGAGTGTTATCAGGGATCAAGGCCCCTGCGACCTGTGAGGGGTGTCCACTAACGCGGGACTGGCGGCTCTTTACGACCGGGAGCTTGGGCATCTCATGATCTGGCCTCCTGAACATTTCCGAAGAAGTGGGCGGGTGGAGGCTGCGCTGGCTGACGAGACCAATGCCGTGAGATCCTGAGTCGGGTGAAGGCAGCGAGGCAATGACCGGGGCATGCCTGACTGTCAGTCAGGTGCAGTCCATTCCTTGGGCTGCGGCACCATCATCTGCATCGCTGTTGCTGGTGACTTCGGTGTTTGTCACGCCGATTGTCACGAGGGGAAATGCCGCAATGCCTTGTACGAGGTGGGCTGCAGCAGTGGTAGGAGCGCCCGTCTCTTTCCGGGAGAAAGAGACGGGCGCAGGTTGGCGCAATAAAATGGCCAAGCGGATAGGTTGCTGCAGGGCAGTTGGGTAGGGGGATGTATTTGCCGCAATGGCAATGATCTGAAGTGGGCATCCATCACTCGGTGAGTGACCGTGCGAGCCGCCGGACGCTAATCGCACTTTGGGAGAACCACCACGGTGTGGCGTAGCCTTAAAAGTTCTGGCTACCTGGGTTGCTGTCAACGACAGCGCTTTGCCCGACCTTTTCTACGCCTGTGGAGAATTCGGGTCAAGGCTCGAATTTTTGGGAGTTCTGCGGCTGTGGATGAAATTATCGACTAATGGAAATCAGTGGTTTTCCACAGACAATTGCGTGGGCTTTAGATTTTTTAAGTGAGGTCCATCCAAACAGGGCGGCTTTGCAGCCCTGTTTGGATGGACCCGCGTGGACAAGCGGATCACTGAGATATGAGGACCGAGCGCTTACTCAGTTGCGCCACGTTTTGCTTTTAGGCGAGTGACATTCGCACCCATCTGATTGGCGAATTCGCGTGGGCTGACATGCTTCTGCTGATTAGTCTCAAGGTAGCGACTCCACCAGTTCATGATCAGCCTGCGCTCCTCGATGAACTCGGCCTTATGGATGTAAGCGGCGCGGACGTTGTTGCGTTCCTTGTGGCTCATCTGCCGCTCGATGGCTGTGTCCGTCCACAAACCTGACTCGATCAGTGCGCTGCAGGCCATCGAACGAAACCCATGCCCACAGATCTCGGATTTGGTGTCGTACCCCATCTTCCGAAGCGCGCTGTTCACCGTGTTTTCGGACATTGGTTTCCAAGACTTGGTATCGCCTGCGAACACCAAGTCAAATTTGCCTGTGATTGCGTGGATCTGCTCGAGCAGGGCGATCGCTTGCGGCGATAAGGGTACAAGATGGATGTCCCCGGCCATCTTCGTACCTCTTGTGGAAAAGGGTACGCCTTCCAACGCTGGTCGCGTGTCGGGTATTTCCCAGACGCCACGTTTGAGGTCGAACTCGCTCCAGCGGGCGAAGCGCAGCTCACTGGAGCGGACAAACACGTGCAGCGACAGCAAGACCGTCAGCCGGGTAAGTGCGCGGCCTTTATAGGTGTCGATCCGTTCCTGCAACTCAGGTAAGCGCGATAAGGATAAGGCGGGGCGGTGGACGACCCGCGAGGCTTTGATCGAGCCTACGAGGTCGTAAGCAGGGTTTACGGTGATAAGCCGGAGGCGCTTTGCCTCGCGCATGATGCTCTGCAGGTAGTTTTGTACCCTTAAAGCAATGTCTATCGTTCCGCGCTTCTTAATCGCGTCCAGGGGCCGCATAAGGTCGTGGGTATCAAGGTCGACAATGGCGCGGGTGCCGATCAGAGGGAAGAGGTGAGTTTTGAGGCGACTCATCACTGTCTTGGAATAGTCCGGTGCCCACTTGGCTGACATTTCCGTGTGCCAGCCGAGGGCAACGCTTTCAAAGGTGCGGCCTTTGATCAGAGCGTCCGTCTTGGCTTGGTTATTGGCTCCTATAGGGTCAATGCCATCCGCCAGCATTCGCTTGACCTCCAAGCGCTTGCGGCGCGCATTCGCGAGGCCAACGATGGGGTAGTTGCCGAATGAGGTCAGTCCTTCTCGGCCATCAGGTTTGACGTATCTGAGACGCCAGCCTTTGCGGCCATTGGGTTGGACTAGAAGGTAAAGGCCGTCGCCGTCGAAAAGCTTGTAGGCACGGTCTGTGGGCTTGGCCGAACGGCAAGCGGCGTCGGAGAGTGGAGCAGTGGTGCGCGACATAAGGGTACTCCCTTTTATCGAACTGATCTTTATCCCAAACTCTACCCTTAAAATGGCTGGTACTTACCGGAATCCGACAGAACGCCAAAACGAAAAAACCCGCCATAAGGCGGGTTTTTCGGGGGTTTCAGAGATTTTGAAAGCCTTCTCTGGAACCTTGTCTGGCTCCACGACCTGGACTCGAACCAGGGACCCAGTGATTAACAGTCACTTGCTCTACCAACTGAGCTATCGCGGAATGGCGTCTATGTTACTGATTCAAAAAGAGAAGTCAAGCCTCTGTCGGCAGTTTGATGTTTTCATCGGATCAGAGGGGGTTATCGGCCATTGGCGGTTACCAGAATCGCGGTAGAGGTCTACCATGGTCGCCCGGAAGTGGTGACACGCGCTGCCGGCCCTCAGCCGAAAAGGTACGCGCCATGAATCATCCAGTCCTCACACCTCAAAACAGCGGGGTGTTCGCATGAGCATCGCTCAGATCAGCCTGCCCAAAGGCGTTGGCCCGCACGCCGAGAAACTGTTCGACGCAATCACTCAGGCCAGCACCGCTGACGAATTGAACCGCGCGGGCGGCAAGGCCGAAGGTTTTGTTTTGGGCCTGGAAAGCACCAAGGCGATCAAAAGCCAGGTGGCCGAGTCGCTTTATGTGGCCTATGACGATGCGGCCAGCCAGCGTGCAACCGAATTGGCTTAACCGCCGAAGGTAATGGTGCCGAGCATCAGCTTGGCGTACAGCATCGTTGCGGTCAGTTGCACCAGCCACAAGGCCAGGCCGCCAAGGAACACGCCCGCAGCCACTTGCAGCATCAGGTTATTGCCGCGTTTGGCCGAAGAGCGGGGTACGAAGTGGTCCAGCTCGTCGCGGTCGGCGCGTAGGTCATCGTTTTTCATGTGGGTTCTCAAGAATTCTCGGGTGTACTCATAACCTGTGGGAGCGGGCTTGCTCGCGAAGGCGGCGGCACATCCAGCATCAATGTGACAGATAGACTAGACCGCTTTCGCGAGCAAGCCCGCTCCCACATTTTTGATCTGCGTGCAGTCTAGAGCGACCGGTCGCCGAACTGGGAATTATCAAAGACAAATAAAAAACGGGAAGCCCTGCGGCTTCCCGTTTTCGTATCACGCGAGGACTCAGATCACCTGAACGATGGCCTTGGTCACGACGTCGATGTTGCTCTGGTTCAGCGCAGCAACACAGATGCGGCCGGTGTCCAGAGCGTAGATGCCGAACTCGCTGCGCAGGCGGGTAACCTGCTCAACCGTCAGGCCGGAGTAGGAGAACATGCCGCGCTGGCGACCGACGAAGCTGAAATCGCGCTGTGGAGCGTTTTTCGCCAGCAGGTCGACCATCTGGGTGCGCATGCCGCGAATCCGCAGGCGCATTTCTGCCAGTTCCTCTTCCCACTGGGCACGCAGTACCGGGCTGTTCAGCACGGCGGCGACGATGCTTGCACCGTGGGTCGGCGGGTTGGAGTAGTTGGTGCGGATCACGCGTTTGACTTGCGACAGTACGCGCGCGCCTTCTTCTTTCGATTCGCTGACGATCGACAGGGCGCCAACGCGCTCGCCGTACAGCGAGAAGGATTTGGAGAACGAACTGGAAACGAAGAAGGTCAGGTCGGATTCGGCGAACAGGCGCACGGCCGCGGCGTCTTCATCGATACCGTCACCAAAGCCCTGGTAAGCCATGTCGAGGAACGGCACGTGACCTTTGGCCTTGACCACTTCCAGCACGTTTTTCCAGTCCGCCGGGCTAAGGTCCACGCCGGTCGGGTTGTGGCAGCAAGCGTGCAGCACAACGATGGAGCCGGACGGCAGGGCGTTCAGGTCTTCCAGCAGGCCGGCGCGGTTAACGTCATGAGTCGCGGCGTCGTAGTAGCGATAGTTCTGCACCGGGAAGCCGGCTGTTTCGAACAGCGCGCGGTGGTTTTCCCAGCTCGGGTCGCTGATGGCCACGACGGCGTTCGGCAGCAGTTGCTTGAGGAAATCAGCACCGATTTTCAGCGCGCCGGTACCGCCGACGGCTTGGGTGGTGATAACCCGGCCAGCGGCGATCAGCGGCGAATCATTGCCGAACAGCAGTTTTTGCACGGCCTGGTCGTAGGCGGCGATGCCATCGATCGGCAAGTAGCCACGGGAAACGTGTTGAGCGGCGCGAATCGTCTCGGCTTCGACAACGGCGCGCAGGAGTGGAATTCGCCCCTCCTCGTCGCAGTAAACACCGACCCCCAGGTTGACCTTGTTGGTACGGGTATCGGCATTGAATGCTTCGTTGAGGCCCAGGATTGGATCGCGTGGTGCCATTTCGACAGCGGAGAACAGGCTCATTATTGCGGCGGCTCTGAATGGAGTGTGGAGGGACGTGTCGCGCTCCAGCCGAATGCACTAGAGCGGTGCACAAACGGGGAGCTAGTATAGAGGCCATCAGCGATTGATGGCGACAGGCGATTCGGCTTTTACCGTAAGTTTTTCCAATTATTTTTCGATCGTGGGTCGAGTGGTGTCGTCAAAGGTTTTACCCGATGTAGGACGTTTGCCTTGAAAGCGATGGCAATCGGCTCCACATTGAGCACAATCCAGTTTTTTCCTTGGGCGACATCGGTCGTTTGTGGTTTTTTTCGTCGCTGTCCGGTTTGACCGGGCAGGCGCGAATCCAGAGGTATGTATGTCTGAATTCCAGCTAGTCACCCGCTTCGAGCCCGCCGGCGATCAGCCGGAAGCCATCCGCCTGATGGTCGAGGGCATTGAGGCCGGGCTGGCGCACCAGACGCTGCTCGGTGTGACCGGCTCGGGCAAGACCTTCAGCATC
Source organism: Pseudomonas sp. PDM09 (assembly GCF_014852305.1). Classification (NCBI taxonomy): domain Bacteria; kingdom Pseudomonadati; phylum Pseudomonadota; class Gammaproteobacteria; order Pseudomonadales; family Pseudomonadaceae; genus Pseudomonas; species Pseudomonas sp. PDM09. The sequence continues at coordinate 170,833 of NZ_JACVBI010000002.1, forward strand.
GCCAACGTGATCGCCCAGATACAGCGCCCGACGCTGGTGCTGGCGCCCAACAAGACCCTGGCCGCGCAGTTGTATGGCGAATTCAAGGCGTTCTTCCCGAACAACGCCGTTGAATACTTCGTGTCTTATTACGACTACTACCAGCCCGAAGCCTACGTGCCGTCATCCGACACCTTCATCGAGAAGGATGCCTCGATCAACGACCACATCGAGCAGATGCGCCTGTCCGCCACCAAAGCACTGCTGGAGCGCAAGGACGCGATCATTGTCACCACTGTGTCGTGCATCTACGGTCTGGGCAGCCCGGAAACCTATTTGAAGATGGTGTTGCACGTGGACCGCGGCGACAAGCTCGACCAACGCGCGCTGCTACGTCGGCTGGCCGACCTGCAATACACCCGCAACGACATGGACTTCGCCCGGGCGACCTTCCGGGTGCGCGGCGACGTGATCGATATCCACCCGGCGGAATCCGATTTCGAAGCGATCCGCATCGAGCTGTTCGATGACGAAGTGGAGAGCTTGTCCGCCTTCGATCCGCTGACTGGTGAAGTCATCCGCAAACTGCCGCGTTTCACCTTCTATCCAAAGAGCCACTACGTGACCCCGCGGGAAACCCTGCTCGAGGCCACCGAAGGGATCAAGGTCGAATTGCAGGAGCGCCTGGAATACCTGCGCTCCAATAACAAACTGGTGGAAGCTCAGCGACTGGAGCAGCGCACCCGTTTCGACCTGGAGATGATCCTCGAACTGGGTTACTGCAATGGCATCGAAAACTATTCGCGCTACCTGTCGGGCCGTGAATCCGGTCAGGCGCCGCCCACGTTGTTCGACTACCTGCCGGCGGATGCCTTGCTGGTGATCGACGAATCCCACGTCAGCGTGCCGCAAGTCGGCGCCATGTATAAAGGTGACCGTTCCCGGAAAGAAACGCTGGTGGAGTACGGTTTCCGCTTGCCCTCGGCCCTGGACAACCGGCCGATGCGTTTCGACGAGTTCGAAAGCATCAGTCCCCAAACGATTTTTGTCTCGGCCACGCCGGGCAATTACGAGGCGGAGCACGCCGGCCGAGTGGTCGAGCAATTGGTGCGACCGACTGGCCTGGTGGACCCGCAAATCGAGATCCGTCCGGCGTTGACTCAGGTCGACGACTTGCTCTCGGAAATCACCAAACGTGTGGCCCTGGAAGAACGGGTGCTGGTGACCACGCTGACCAAGCGCATGTCCGAAGACTTGACCGATTACCTGGCCGACCACGGCGTGCGCGTGCGTTATCTGCACTCGGACATCGACACCGTGGAGCGGGTCGAAATTATCCGTGACTTGCGTCTCGGCGTCTTCGATGTGCTGGTGGGGATCAACCTGCTGCGTGAAGGCCTGGACATGCCGGAAGTCTCGCTGGTAGCGATTCTCGACGCGGACAAGGAAGGCTTCCTGCGTTCCGAGCGCTCGCTGATCCAGACCATCGGCCGGGCGGCGCGCAACCTCAATGGGCGGGCGATTCTTTATGCGGATCGCATCACCGGTTCCATGGAGCGGGCGATCGGCGAAACCGAGCGTCGTCGCGACAAGCAGATCGCCTTCAACCTGGCCAATGGCATTACGCCGAAGGGTGTGTTCAAGGACGTCGCCGACATTATGGAAGGCGCGGTCGTGCCGGGTTCGCGCAGCAAGAAGCGCAAAGGCATGGCCAAGGCCGCCGAGGAAAGTGCCAAGTACGAGGCCGAACTGCGCTCGCCAAGCGAGATCAGCAAACGCATTCGTCAGTTGGAAGAAAAGATGTACCAGCTCGCCCGCGACCTGGAATTCGAAGCCGCGGCGCAGTTGCGCGACGAAATCGGCAAGTTGCGGGAGCGGTTGATCGCGGTTTGAGATGTGCAGTGAATGGGCGGACCTCACCGCGGGCAAGCCCGCTCCCACAAGGATTTGAGGGTATTCACACAATATGTGGCCACCTACAGACCCTGTGGGAGCGGGCTTGCCCGCGATGAGGCCCGTCGGAACACTACAAATATCAATTGCGCGCTTCCCTGGCCTTCAGCTCCACCTGCAACCTCCTGGCAGGCAACACCGCCACCAAGCTGATCCCCCAATGCAATATTGCTTATATGCCCTGCTGACTGGAGCCGGGCGGCTATCGCCTGTTACCATTCGCCTCTTGTTTGATCTTCGCTTTTATTCTTTTCGAGACATGCCATGACCACCGTCCGCACTCGCATCGCGCCATCGCCTACCGGGGACCCCCACGTAGGTACCGCTTACATCGCTTTGTTCAACTACTGCTTTGCCAAGCAGCATGGCGGTGAGTTCATCCTGCGGATTGAAGATACCGACCAACTGCGTTCGACCCGCGAATCCGAACAGCAGATTTTCGACGCCCTGCGCTGGTTGGGTATCGACTGGAGCGAAGGCCCGGACGTCGGCGGCCCGCACGGTCCTTACCGCCAGAGCGAGCGCGGCGATATCTATCAGAAGTACTGCCAGCAATTGGTCGACTTGGGTCATGCCTTCCCGTGCTTCTGCACGGCTGAAGAATTGGACCAGATGCGCGCCGAGCAAATGGCGCGTGGCGAAACCCCGCGTTACGACGGCCGTGCGCTGTTGCTCTCCAAGGAAGAAGTCGCGCGTCGTCTGGCCGCTGGCGAGCCACACGTCATCCGCATGAAAGTGCCGACCGAAGGCGTGTGCGTGGTGCCTGACATGCTGCGTGGCGACGTCGAGATTCCGTGGGATCGCATGGACATGCAAGTGCTGATGAAGACCGACGGCTTGCCCACGTACTTCCTGGCCAACGTTGTCGATGACCACTTGATGGGCATCACTCACGTTTTGCGTGGTGAAGAATGGCTGCCTTCGGCACCGAAACTGATCCTCTTGTACGAATACTTCGGCTGGGAACAACCGCAGCTGTGCTACATGCCGCTGCTGCGTAACCCGGACAAGAGCAAACTGTCCAAGCGCAAGAACCCGACCTCGGTGACCTTCTACGAGCGCATGGGCTTCATGCCGGAAGCGATGCTCAACTACCTGGGCCGCATGGGCTGGTCGATGCCAGACGAGCGCGAGAAGTTCTCCCTGCAGGAAATGGTCGATAACTTCGACCTGAGCCGCGTCTCTCTCGGCGGGCCGATTTTCGACATCGAGAAGCTGTCGTGGCTCAACGGCCAATGGCTGCGTGACCTGCCGGTGGAAGAGTTCGCCGCTCGTCTGCAAAAGTGGGCACTGAACCCTGAATACATGATGAAGATCGCACCGCACGTGCAGGGCCGGGTTGAAACCTTCAGCCAAGTCGCACCGCTGGCCGGCTTCTTCTTCGCTGGTGGCGTGAACCCGGACGCCAAGCTGTTCGAATCCAAGAAGCTCTCGGGCGATCAGGTTCGTCAGTTGATGCAGTTGATTCTATGGAAGCTGGAAAGCCTGCGTCAGTGGGAGAAGGACAGCATTACCGCGACGATTCAGGCGGTGGTCGAATCCCTGGAATTGAAGCTGCGTGATGCCATGCCGCTGATGTTCGCCGCGATCACGGGGCAGGCCAGTTCGGTGTCGGTGCTCGACGCGATGGAAATCCTCGGTCCGGACCTGACCCGTTTCCGTCTGCGCCAGGCTATCGATCTGTTGGGTGGCGTGTCGAAGAAGGAAAACAAGGAGTGGGAAAAACTCTTGGGCGCTATCGCTTAAGGCTGTTTAACCTAGTGTAGGAGCTGCCGAAGGCTGCGATCTTTTGATCTTGCTCTTCGGCGCCACCCCCGTTTTTCGGGGGGAGGGCGGTAAGTGATTGTTATGTGGGCAAAAAATTTTGGAAATTGTTAAAAATAAGTTTGACAGCCTTCCGATGCGCCATTAAGATTCGCCCCGTCCTCAGCGATGAGGGGCTATAGCTCAGCTGGGAGAGCGCTTGCATGGCATGCAAGAGGTCGACGGTTCGATCCCGTCTAGCTCCACCAATTTACACTTCAAGGTCTGGCCACACCGGCCTTGAAGCGATCAACACTCAGCGTTGATCAGTTGTATAGAAGGGTTTGCGTCCCCTTCGTCTAGTGGCCTAGGACACCGCCCTTTCACGGCGGTAACAGGGGTTCGAGTCCCCTAGGGGACGCCAGTTTTACAGAAGCGATGTCGCAAGATGTCGCTCCGCCGCGAGGCGAAAAATCCGGGGCTATAGCTCAGCTGGGAGAGCGCTTGCATGGCATGCAAGAGGTCGACGGTTCGATCCCGTCTAGCTCCACCAATTTTACAGTTCAAGGTCTGGCCACACCGGCCTTGAATCGATCAGCTCTCAGCACTGATCAGTTGTATAGAAGGGTTTGTGTCCCCTTCGTCTAGTGGCCTAGGACACCGCCCTTTCACGGCGGTAACAGGGGTTCGAGTCCCCTAGGGGACGCCACGATTACCCGCTCTGCGGGATTTTTAAGGGTCATTCAATTATTGAATGGCCCTTTTGTTTGTCTGGCGTTTGGCCAATTCTCCGTTTTCCTCAAAAAACTGTTCTTCAGACCAGCGGTCGCATCCACGACTTGCGGAAAATTATTATGAGAATAATATTCTAGTCGTAATATTCGGAGGCAACGATGAACGATAAAAAAGCTCAAACCCGCGAACGCATCCTCAAGGCTGCCAGTGCAGCGCTGACTCGGCGCGGCCCGGCCGAGCCGAGCGTGGGCGAAGTGATGGGCGCGGCCGGCCTGACGGTCGGCGGCTTCTACGCGCACTTCGAAAGCAAGGACGCGTTGATGCTGGAAGCATTCAAGCAGCTACTCAGCCATCGTCGTGGCTTGATCGCCGACATGGATGCCGAGTTGACCGGCGAAGAGCGGCGTGCGTTGGTTGCAGCGTTCTACCTGTCGCGCAAACACCGTGATTCCATCGAGCAGGCATGTCCGATTCCGGCATCGGTCGGTGAGCTGGGTCGTCTGCCGGACGAATTTCGTGTGGCATTGAGTGAGCATATTGAGTTGATGGTCGCGCAGTTGGCGGCCAGCCCGGAAGAGGCCGACAAAGCCTTGGCCGACATGGCCTTGATGGTCGGTGGTTTGGCTCTGGCGCGGGCGCTGGGGCCAGGAGAGTTGTCCGATCGATTACTGCGCGCCGCCAAGTCGGCGGTGCTATGACCTGAAGGCGCCAGCCTGAGGAGATGAGCGATGAACACGTTGAGCTGGGTTCGTGGCGTTAATGGCACCTTGGGCTGGTTCGCGCCGAAGCTGGTGGCGAGCAAGATGCGTCTGGCGTTCATGACTCCGCGGGAATTGCCGCCGCGTGATTGGGAGTTGCCGCTGCTGGCGAAATCCGAACGGATCACCTTGCGCTTCGGCCTCTCCGCGTTGCGTTGGGGGCAAGGGCCGGCGGTGTTGTTGATGCACGGCTGGGAGGGCCGGCCGACACAGTTTGCCGCACTGATCACCGCGCTGGTCGATGCCGGTTACACCGTGGTTGCCCTGGACGGCCCGGCTCACGGTCGCTCACCTGGTCGCGAAGCAAATGTGGTGCTGTTCGCCCGGGCCATGCTCGAGGCGGCCGCTGAGTTGCCGCCGCTGCAAGCGGTCATCGGACACTCCATGGGTGGCGCCAGTGCCATGCTCGCAGTTCAGTTGGGCTTGCGCACCGAAACCCTGGTCTCGATCGCAGCCCCGGCGCGAATTCTCGGGGTACTGCGTGGGTTCGCACGCTATGTACGCCTGCCGCCCAAAGCGCGTTCGGCGTTTATTCGCCAGGTCGAGAAAGATGTCGGCATGCGTGCCGCTGCACTGGATGTCGCGCACTATCAGCTCGACATGCCGGGGCTGATCGTTCATGCCGAGGACGACAACTTTGTTCCGGTCAAGGAATCCCAGTTGATCCACGAAGCCTGGTTCGACAGCCGTCTGTTGCGCCTGGAAGAGGGCGGGCATCAGCGGGTGCTGGCCGATCCTCGGGTGATCGACGGCGTTCTTTCGCTGCTGGCCGGTCGCAGTCTGCAATCGCGCCAATCGGCCTGAGCATCCGTTACACTGCCCCGGTCGAAATAATCTGACCAGGAGTGGGGCATGGGCTGGGATCGGGCAACGCCGTTTATCATTGATCTGGAAGTGGGCGCCGAGGATATCGACGGGCTGGGCCATGCGAACAACGCGGTGTACGTGACCTGGCTCGAGCGTTGCGCCTGGCGCCACTCGCAGCGGCTGGGCCTGGATCTGGTCGAGTACCGGCGGCTGGATCGGGCGATGGTAGTGGTACGGCACGAGATCGATTACCTGGCTGCGGCCTATGAGGGTGATGAGTTGCAGTTGGCGACCTGGATCGTCGATTGGGACCAGCGCCTGAAAATGACCCGACACTTTCAATTGAAGCGCCCCAGCGACAACACGACGTTACTGCGGGCGCAAACCACTTTCGTGTGCATCGAATTGTCGACCGGCAAGCCCAAGCGCATGCCGGCGGAGTTTATCGAGGGCTATGGCCCGGCGTTGCAAGAGTTGGATTCAGCGAAAATTTAATGTGGGAGCGGGCTTGCTCGCGAAAGCGGTTTAACATTCAACGATTATGTTGCCTGTTAGTCCGCTTTCGCGAGCAAGCCCGCTCCCACAAGGGATCTGCGATGTTCTGCAGATTTTCCGCGTAATCCAGTAAACTGCCGCACGTTTTTCGTTGAGTGTGTTTTTCATGCAAATTGCTTTGGCGCCCATGGAGGGGTTGGTCGACAACATCCTGCGGGACGTGCTGACCCGTGTGGGCGGTATCGATTGGTGCGTGACCGAATTCATTCGGATCAACGATCAACTGCTCACACCTGCCTATTACCACAAATTCGGCCCGGAACTGCTGACCAACGCCCGAACCGCCTCCGGCGTGCCGCTGCGGGTGCAACTGCTCGGCTCCGATCCGGTGTGCCTGGCGGAAAACGCCGCACTGGCCTGCGAGTTGGGTTCCGAGGTCATCGACCTGAATTTCGGCTGCCCGGCCAAGACCGTCAACAAATCCCGTGGCGGTGCGGTGCTGCTCAAAGAGCCTGAACTGCTCAACCAAATCGTCGAACATGTCCGTCGTGCCGTACCCGCGCACATTCCGGTGACCGCCAAGATGCGCCTCGGTTTCGACAGCCCGGACGGTGCGCTGGTCTGCGCCACGGCCCTGGCTGAAGGCGGGGCGGCGCACATCGTGGTCCACGCGCGGACCAAGACCGATGGCTACAAGCCGCCGGCTCACTGGGAATGGATCCCTCGGGTGCAGGACGTGGTCAAGGTGCCGGTGTTTGCCAACGGCGACATCTGGAGCGTCGAGGACTGGCGTCGTTGCCGCGAGATCAGCGGCGTCGAAGACATCATGCTCGGTCGTGGACTGGTATCGCGCCCGGATCTGGCCCGGCAAATCGCCGCCGCCCGCGCCGGTGAAGACGTCGTCGAGATGACCTGGGCCGAGCTGCTACCGTTGATTCAGGACTTCTGGCTGCAAGCCAAAGCGCAGATGACACCGCGTCAATCGCCGGGTCGCTTGAAGCAATGGCTGGCGATGCTGACCCGCAATTATCCCGAAGCGGTAGAGCTGTTCACCGTCCTGCGTCGTGAGACCGAACTGGATAATGTCTCGCGTTTACTGGGTTTGCAGGTGTCTGAAGCGGCCTGAATCGACTTAAAAAAATCTTGAAATAATCTCTTGAAAAGCAATCAGCGATCCTTATCTAAGGATTACGCGATGCCGAATTCGGGTCGCGGAGACAAAAAAACTTGCTGATTATGTTCAGGAGATTTGAATCATGAGTACTGCATTTTCCCTGGCCCCACTGTTCCGTTCCTCGGTAGGTTTCGACCGTTTCAACGACCTGTTCGAAACCGCCCTGCGCAATGAGCCAGGCAGCACCTATCCACCCTACAACGTTGAAAAATACGGTGATGACCAATACCGCATTGTCGTAGCGGCCGCCGGTTTCCAGGAAGAAGACCTGGACCTGCAAGTGGAGAAAGGTGTGCTGACCATCAGTGGCGGCAAACGTGACGCGGACGAAAGCGTCACTTACCTGTACCAAGGCATCGCTCAGCGCGCCTTCAAACTGTCGTTCCGTCTGGCGGATCATATTGAAATCAAGGCCGCCGAACTGCGCAACGGTTTGTTGAGCATCGACCTGCTGCGCGTGATTCCGGAAGAGGCGAAAGCCAAACGCATCCCGATCAACGGGACGCAGAAGCCGGCCCTGCAACACTGAGTCAGATGTCTAGTCCTGAAATAGGTTTACACCTGTTTCACCCTAACGCCCGATGCACCGCATCGGGCGTTTTGTATTTCAAAGACAGATGCGGTCGCTCACCGTTATAGATCGATACCGACTCACTCACCATCTTCTTCGCCTGCGTTAGATCCTGTGGCCTCTCGAGCAAAAGCTCTGTCTTCAATATTCCGTTGACCCGCTCCGCCAAGGCGTTTTGGTAGCAGTCATAGCCGTCCGTCATTGAACACCTGATGCCGTGTTTCGCGTGCAGTTCCTGGTACATCCCCGAGCAATACTGGCTGCCTCTATCCGAGTGATGAACCAGCGACTGCTCCGTTCGACGGTGCTTTACCGCCCGGCGCAGTGCGTGTGCTACCGACTCGGTGTGCAGGCTTTCATGGACGTGATAGCCCACGATCTTTCGCGAAAAGGCATCCGTCACCAGGCTCAGATAGGCCACACCCTCCTGCGTTGGCAAATAGGTGATGTCAGCCACCCAGACTTGTTCCGGGCCGCTTGGAACAACCTGATCAGGACCTGGCTTGAGCAGGTTCGGATGGCGTCGGAAGCGATGATGGCTGTCAGTCGTCTTGTGATAAGCCCGCTTGCGAGCCACCAATAAACGTCTTTCCCGCAGGATCGAAAACAGCCGATCTCGACCCACTTGCAGCTCAAGTTGAGGCTGGCAATGCAGCAAATAATGCAGCTTTCGGGTGCCCAAACGCGGCTGCCGCTGACGTTTTTGCTGAACGAAATCGGCAACCTTCTGATCCAGAACCAGACGAGCAGCGTAGGCGCGATTGCGTTTGTAGTAAGCCTGTCGGCTTATCCCCATGAACTGGCAAGCCCTGCTGATGCTCAGGTTTTGGATTCGTTTTTGCGCGAGGACTTGCCGGGACGCTTTTTTACGACAGAGAGACCGTAGTCATTTTTCAAAACATCCACGACCGCCTCGAAAAACTGCGCTTTCTGATTGGACAGCGCCAACTGTTCTTCAAGCTCTTTGATGCGTTGCTCTGGCGTTAATGGTCGGTTTTTGTCGGGCATAGACCCCATCCTCGGCGAGCCAATGTATGTGCCTGGGCTCCAATCCTGCCGACCATGCTTGCGTAACCACGTCAGAACGGTCGTTTTGCCTTGAATCCCGTAGCGCTCCTGAGCCTCTTTATAACTCAGCTCGCCTTTTTCGACCTGATCGACGACCGACAATTTAAAGGTCAGCGTGTAGTCGCGCTGACTACGCCTTTTTGCTGATTTCATTACGTCCTCCTGAAAAACGGATCAGAAGGTGTAAACCTTATTCAGGACGGGACAAGAGCAACAAAAAAAGGGCGCCATCCACTGGCGCCCTTTTTTGTGCCCATTTGTAGCAGCTGCCGAGCCTGCGAGGCTGCGTTCGGCTGCGAAGCAGTCGTGAATTCAGACGGCGCGGTATTTCAGTAAGACCTTGCATGCAGGTTTTACGACTGCTGCGCAGCCGAACGCAGCCTCGCAGGCTCGGCAGCTGCTACAGCCGTACATAGCGGCTCGGCAGCTGCTACATCGCCTCACTTAAGCAGCTTCTGAAACTCCTCCACCGGCAACGGCCGGCTGTGCAAATACCCCTGATACAAATGGCAGCCCAGCCCCTGCAAAAACGCCAGTTGCTCCAGGTTTTCCACCCCTTCGGCGATGACTTCCAGCTCCAGGCTGCGGGCCATGGCGACGATGGCGCGAATGATTTCAGCATCGTTGGGGTCGGTGGTGGCGTCGCGGATGAACGACTGGTCAATTTTCAGGGTGTCTACCGGCAGGCGCTTGAGGTAGGTCAGCGAGGAATAACCGGTACCGAAATCGTCCATGGCAAAGCTCACGCCGAGTTTTTTCAGGCGCCGCATTTTGCTGATGGTGTCGTCCAGGTTCTGGATGACGATGCCTTCGGTGATTTCCAGTTTCAGCAACGAGCAGGGCAGGCCGTGGCTGCCGAGGCTGTGTTCGATGCGTTCGACGAAATCGTTCTGACGGAATTGCCGGGGGCTGATGTTCACGCACAGGCTGAAATCGAGCGGGTCGATCAGACCTTTGGCAATCAGATGTTTGAAGGCCGCGCAGGCTTCATCGAGGATCCACGTGCCGACTTCCAGAATCAGCCCGCTGTCCTCCAGCACCTTGATGAACTCGGTGGGCGATTGCGCGCCCAGTTGCGGATGGTGCCAGCGTACCAAGGCTTCTGCGCCGGTAATACGGTTATTGCGAGCGTCCACCTGCGGTTGGTACTGCACGCTGAACTCACCCCGGGAAAGGGCAAGGCGCAGATCGGTTTCCATGCGCAGGCGTTCGCTGGCGGCCTTCTGCATGGTGTTGTGATACATCTGCGTGGTGTTGCGGCCTGAATCCTTGGCGCGATAGAGGGCGATATCGGCGCGTTTGAGCAGGTCGGTCGGGGTCGAGCCGTGGTCGGGGATCAGCGCGATGCCGATGCTCGGTGTTACTTGCAGGCGCTGTCCGTCGAGGAACATCGGTTCGGACAGCAGTTCGCGCAAGGTATCCGCCAACTCCCGGACCTGAGCGCTGACGTCGCTGCGCGAACCTTCCAGGCCGCTGAGCAGCACCACGAATTCGTCACCGCCCAGGCGCGCGACGGTGTCCTCCATGCGCACGCTGGCTTCAAGGCGCGCGGTGATAATCTTCAGCACCGTATCGCCCACCGGGTGGCCAAGGGAGTCGTTGATGTGTTTGAAGTGGTCGAGGTCGAGGAACATCAGCGCACCACGCAGGTTGTGGCGTTTGAGCAGGGCGATCTGCTGGCTCAGGCGATCCATCAACAGGGCGCGGTTGGGCAGGTTGGTCAGCGGGTCGTGGTAGGCCAGGTGACGGATCTGTGCTTCGGCGTTTTTCAGCAGGCTCACATCCCGAGCGGTCAGCAGCAGGCACGCCGTTTCGTTGAGGGTGATCGGCTCCACCGAGACTTCGACGGTCAACAACTCGCCGCGTTTGTTGCGCCCGAGCATTTCCTGATGGTGAACCCGGCCCTTGATCTGTAGCTCCGCCAGCAACGCCGAGCGTTGTTTCTCTTCGGCCCAGATGCCCACCTGATACACCGTGCGGCCGATCACTTCATCGGCGCGGTAGCCAGTCAGGCGACAAAAGCCGTCATTAACTTCCAGGTAGCGTCCGGTGTCGCGCTCGGTAATGGTGATGGCGTCGGGGCTTGAGTGGAAGGCCTTGGCGAACTTCTCCTCGCTGGCCTTGAGCGCCGCTTCCGAGCGTTGCTGCTGGGTGATGTCGCGCAGGGTGGTGACGATGCAAGGTTGGTCGCCGACGCTGATCTGCCGGCTCGATATCACACACGTCAGGGATTGCCCGTTTTTGTGTTGAACGATGATCGCCACATTGTTCAGGCCCTGTTCGCGGATGACCCGCTCGATCCTTTGCAGGCTCTTCGCCGAAGCGTCCCACAGGCCGATTTCGTCGGCGCTGCGGCCGATCACGTCGGTGGTGCTCCAGCCGAATGTCTGGGTAAAGCTGGAGTTGATCTCGATAAAATGGCCGGTGTCTTGGCGCGTGACGCAGATCGGGTCCGGGCTGACCTGGAACAAGGTGGCGAATTTCTCTTCCGACGCAACCAGTTGCTGTTCGCGCTCCACCTGATCGGTGATGTCCAGCAGCGTGCCGGCCATGCGCAGCGGGTTGCCCTGTTCATCGCGGTAGAGTCTGGCGCGGCTTTCCAGGTAGCGCGAGCTGCCATCCGTTAGCTGCACGCGGTAAGTCAGCTGGTAATTGCCGGCCGGGCCTTCGCGCAGGCTGCGGTAGGCATCACGCATGGTGTCGCGTTCTTCGCCGGGCACGCCTTCGAAAAACGCATCGAAGGATTCATGGAAGGGTTTGGGGTCCAGCCCATGTAACTGGGCGGCCCGCGCCGAGCCGTAAAGCATGCCGCTGGGAATGTGCCAGTCCCAGGTGCCGAGTTGCGCCGAGTCCAGGGCCAGGTCGAGGCGTTCCTGGCTGTCTTTGAGGGCGTGCTCGGCAATTTTACGTTCGGTGGTGTCGAGGAACGTGCTCAGCAGGTAAGGCTGGCCTTCGAGTTCGACCTTTTGCGCGCTGAGGATGCCGTCGTGAACCTGGCCATTGCTGGCGCGAAATTGCACCTCCATGTTGATCAGCTCGCCTTTGGCTTTGGTGGCCTTGACCAGTTGCACTCGTTGTTCCGGGTTGACCCAAAGGCCCAGTTCCAGCGTGGTTCGGCCGATGGCGTCCTGCACCGGCCAGCCGAACAGGCTTTCGAAATACTGGTTGGCTTCGCTGATCAAGCCGTCTTCCTGACGGGTCAGCAAGACCATGTTCGGGCACAGGTGAAACAGCGTGGCGAAGCGCTTTTCCGAACTGCTCAGCGCCTGTTCGCGCTGGCGCTGATGGGTGATTTCACGAATGACCCCTATCATTCGTGGCCGGCCGTTTTTGTCCGGCAGCAGGCTGCCGTTGATCTCCAGCCAATGCAGACTGCCGTCGGGCCAGCGGATGCGGTGGTGCATCGCCTGCTCCAGCGGGGCGCCGGCGATCACTGCATTGAAGGCGCGGATGGCTTTCGCCCGATCCTCCTGAGGCAGCAGGTCGAGGTATTCCAGATCTTCCGGCAGCGGTTGTCGGGGATCGAAGCCGAACAGCGCCTGAGTACCCCGAGACCAACTGATCTGCCCCCGCTCGATGTCCCAATACCAGGCGCCCAGCCGGGCGCCGTTGAGGGCTGCCAGCAACTGCGGGGCGCTTTCCCAGCTCTGCTCGGACCGTTTGGGGTCAAGTGCCTGAATTCGCGGCATCGGCGGCATACGTTCAACAGATTTGGGCATGGATAACAGGCCTTGGGCTGAATTGGGCGTTAGGCACAGGGTTTTGGGGCTCTATAGGCGTAGCACAAAAAGAAGAAGCACAGCTTAGCCGCGAGTCCCTGGCTGATCGATTTGTGCATCCAGCAGAGCCATGAAGGCCCGTGCCGCGTTCGACAGCGTCCGTTCGGTGTGCAGGATATAGCCTAGCTGGCGAGTGAGCTGTATGCCCGGCAAAGGTATGCGCGCCACTTGATCGTCCAGCATGGTGCGCGGCAAAACGCTCCAGGCCAGGCCGATCGAGACCATCATCTTGATGGTTTCCAGATAATTCGTGCTCATGGCGATGTTCGGTGTCAGGCCCTGGGCCTCGAACAGGCGCTGCACGATGTGGTGGGTAAAGGTGTTGCCGCCGGGAAAAACCGCAGGATGCAGGGCAATATCCGCCAGGCTGACCGGACCGTTAGCGATCAGCGAATGCTCCGGGGCGACCACGAAATCCAACGGGTCGTCCCACACCGGCGTGGCCTTGACCAGTGCATGGGGCTCCGGTGCAAGAGTGATTACCGCCAGTTCGGCGCGGCCATGGAGGATTTCTTCGTAAGCCACTTCCGAATCGAGGAACTGAATATCCAGCGCCACCTGTGGGTAACGTCGGGTGAACTCCCTTAATAAGGGCGGTAAACGGTGCAGGCCGATGTGATGACTGGTGGCCAATGTCAGACGACCGGAGACTTCGCCGGTCAGGTTGGTCAGGGCGCGGCGGGTGTCATCCAGTACATTGAGGATCTGATAGGCCCGTGGCAGCAGGGCGCGACCGGCTTCGGTCAAGCTGACTTCCCGGCCCAGTCGATCGAACAGCCGCACCTTCAATTGCTGCTCCAGGCCGGCGATGCGTTTGCTGATGGCGGGTTGTGTCAGGTGCAGCCGTTCGCCAGCGCCGGAGAAGCTTCCAGTCTCGGCAATCGCGATAAAAGCATTGAGGTTGGCGAGGTCCATGATGATGTCTCAGTTGTATTCCAGATGGTTATGCAAAGCATGAAAAATATGAATTTGAGTTATTTAATGTAACCCCCTAGGATCGACCTCACAAGCCAAGGGGTTATTGAAATTGCTCAAGACCCGGAGGTCTGTGTGGCGAGTTTGTTGGGTCAAATTCGGATGCCGGAAGTTCATAGCCAAGGAGCTGCGACGAGTCATAGCTGGCTATGGCGAGGAGCAGCAACGCAGGATATGGGCTTGCGGCGCCGAAGTTGACCTAACAGAACTCGCTACACAGACCTCTCCGGCATAGAAACAAGCTGATGAGGAAACCGTCTGATGGCCGGCAAAACGCTCTACGACAAGCTCTGGGATTCGCATTTGGTCAAGCAGCGCGACGATGGCTCGGCGCTGATCTACATCGATCGTCACATCATCCACGAAGTGACCTCGCCGCAAGCCTTCGAAGGCCTGCGTCTGGCCGGGCGCAAGCCTTGGCGCATCGATGCCAACATCGCGACCCCGGACCACAACGTTCCGACTACTTCGGAGCGCAAGGGCGGCATCGAAGCGATTGTCGACCAGGTCTCGCGTTTGCAGGTTCAGACCCTCGACGATAACTGTGACGAATACGGCATTGTCGAATTCAAGATGAATGATGTCCGCCAAGGCATCGTCCACGTCATTGGCCCGGAGCAGGGCGCAACCTTGCCGGGCATGACCGTGGTTTGCGGCGACTCCCACACCTCGACCCACGGCGCGTTTGGTGCCCTGGCTCACGGTATCGGCACTTCCGAAGTCGAGCACGTGCTCGCCACTCAGTGCCTGGTCGCGAAAAAGATGAAGAACATGCTGGTGTCCGTCGACGGCCAATTGCCGTTCGGCGTGACCGCCAAGGACATCGTCCTCGCAGTGATCGGCAAAATCGGCACCGCCGGCGGTAATGGCCACGCCATCGAATTCGCCGGTAGCGCGATTCGCGACTTGTCCGTTGAAGGCCGCATGACCATCTGCAACATGGCGATCGAGGCCGGCGCTCGCGTTGGCCTGGTGGCGGCTGACGAAAAAACCGTGGCTTACGTCAAGGGCCGTCCATTTGCTCCGAAAGGCGCGGAATGGGACTTGGCTGTCGAAGCCTGGAAAGACCTGGTCTCTGACGCGGATGCCAAGTTCGACACCATCGTCGAGCTCGATGCCACTCAGATCAAGCCGCAAGTCAGCTGGGGTACCTCGCCTGAGATGGTCTTGGCTGTCGATCAGAACGTTCCCGATCCTGCGAAGGAAATGGATCTGGTCAAGCGTGGCTCCATCGAACGCGCCTTGAAGTACATGGGTTTGACCGCCAATCAGGCGATCACCGACATTCAGCTGGACCGCGTATTCATTGGCTCCTGCACCAACTCGCGGATCGAAGACCTGCGCGCCGCCGCCGTGATCGCCAAGGGCCGCAAAGTGGCTTCGACCATCAAACAGGCCATCGTGGTTCCGGGTTCGGGGCTGGTGAAGGCTCAGGCCGAATCCGAAGGCCTGGACAAGATTTTCCTCGAGGCCGGTTTCGAATGGCGTGAGCCGGGATGCTCGATGTGCCTGGCGATGAACCCGGACCGTTTGGAGTCGGGCGAGCATTGCGCGTCGACCTCCAACCGTAACTTCGAAGGCCGTCAGGGCGCCGGTGGCCGTACGCACCTCGTCAGCCCGGCCATGGCCGCCGCCGCCGCCGTGAACGGTCGTTTCGTCGACGTCCGTGAATTGATCTAAAGGAGCGCAGCATGAAAGCTTTTATCCAGCACACTGGTCTTGTCGCGCCTTTGGATCGTGCCAACGTCGACACCGACCAGATCATTCCGAAGCAGTTCTTGAAGTCGATCAAGCGCACCGGTTTCGGCCCGAACCTGTTCGATGAGTGGCGTTACCTGGATGTCGGGCAGCCGTATCAGGACAACTCCAAGCGTCCGTTGAACAAGGACTTCGTCCTCAATGCCGAGCGTTATCAAGGCGCCAGCGTGTTGCTGGCCCGTGAGAACTTCGGTTGCGGCTCCAGCCGCGAGCACGCGCCGTGGGCGCTGGAAGAGTACGGTTTCCGCAGCATTATCGCGCCGAGCTATGCCGATATCTTCTTCAATAACAGCTTCAAGAACGGCTTGCTGCCGATCATCCTGAGCGACGCTGAAGTTGATGAACTGTTCCAGCAGGTTGAGGCGACTCCGGGCTATCAATTGCAGATTGATCTGCAAGCCCAGACCGTGACCCGTCCGGATGGCAAGGTGTTGAGTTTTGAGATTGACGCGTTCCGCAAGCACTGCCTGCTCAATGGCCTGGACGATATCGGCCTGACCTTGCAGGACCATGAGGCGATTGCCACGTTTGAAGCCAAACACCGCGCGAGCCAGCCGTGGTTGTTTCGCGACGCGTGATTGATCCGGAATTGATGTAGGTAGGGCCGGCCTCTTCGCGAGCAAGCCCGCTCCCACATTTGATCGATGGTGTACACAAAATATGTGCCCAACAAAGAACCAATGTGGGAGCGGGCTTGCTCGCGAAGACGGCAGTACAAACACCACAAGACTCATTCCCAAAAGGAAGTCCCCATGACCAGCACCGCCCAGCACAGTCAGGTAGTACAGAAGCAATTCGGTGAGCAGGCCTCGGCCTATCTGAGCAGCGCCGTACACGCTCAAGGCACTGAATTCGCGCTGCTACAGGCTGAACTGGCGGGGCAGGGCGATGCTCGCGTGCTCGACCTCGGTTGCGGCGCCGGTCACGTGAGTTTTCACGTGGCTTCGCTGGTCAAGGAAGTGGTGGCTTACGACCTGTCTCAACAGATGCTTGACGTAGTGGTCGCGGCTGCGGTCGATCGCGGCTTGGGCAATGTGTCCACGGTACTGGGTGCCGCCGAGCGCCTGCCGTTCGCCGATGGCGAGTTCGATTTCGTCTTCAGCCGCTATTCGGCACACCATTGGAGCGACCTCGGGCTGGCCCTGCGCGAAGTTCGTCGGGTGCTGAAGCCGGGTGGGGTGGCGGCGTTCATCGATGTGTTGTCGCCGGGCAGCCCGTTATTCGACACTTACCTGCAAAGCGTCGAAGTGCTGCGCGACACCAGTCACGTGCGCGATTATTCTGCTGGCGAGTGGTTGCGTCAGGTCAGCGAAGCGGGGTTGCATACCCGCAGCACCACGCGCCAACGGCTGCGTCTGGAGTACACGTCCTGGGTCGAGCGCATGCGCACGCCGCAGGTGATGCGCGCGGCAATCCGCGAGTTGCAGCAGTCGATGGGCAATGAAGTTCGCGAATATTTTGAGATTGAGGCCGATGGCTCGTTCAGTACAGATGTGCTGGTGCTGATGGCTGAACGATAGGCGCCAAGACTTTTTCCGGGTACGCCTGCGGGCGTGCCGACTGATGACATGAGGAAAGCATGAGCAAGCAGATTCTGATTCTCCCGGGTGACGGTATTGGCCCGGAAATCATGGCCGAAGCAGTCAAGGTGCTGGAGCTGGCGAACGACAAGTACAGCCTGGGCTTCGAACTGAGTCATGACGTGATCGGTGGCGCTGCCATCGACAAGCACGGCGTGCCGCTGGCCGACGAAACCCTGGCCCGTGCCCGTGCCGCTGATGCGGTATTGCTGGGCGCCGTGGGTGGCCCGAAATGGGACACCATTGAACGTGACATCCGCCCTGAGCGCGGCCTGCTGAAAATCCGTGCGCAACTGGGTCTGTTCGGCAACCTGCGTCCGGCGATCCTGTACCCGCAACTGGCCGAGGCTTCCAGCCTGAAGGCGGAAATCGTCGCGGGCCTGGACATCCTGATCGTCCGTGAGCTGACCGGCGGCATCTACTTCGGCGCGCCACGCGGCGTGCGTGAACTGGAAAACGGCGAGCGTCAGGCCTACGACACCCTGCCGTACAGCGAGACCGAAATCCGCCGTATCGCCCGTGTCGGTTTCGACATGGCCCGCGTGCGCGGCAAGAAGCTGTGCTCGGTGGACAAAGCCAACGTGCTGGCGTCCAGCCAGCTGTGGCGTGAAGTCGTCGAGCAGGTGGCCAAGGACTACCCGGACGTCGAACTGAGCCACATGTACGTCGACAACGCCGCCATGCAACTGGTGCGTGCACCGAAGCAATTCGATGTGATCGTCACCGACAACCTGTTCGGCGACATTCTTTCCGACGAAGCGTCGATGCTCACCGGTTCGATCGGCATGCTGCCGTCGGCATCGCTGGATGCCAACAACAAAGGCATGTACGAGCCGTGCCACGGTTCGGCGCCAGACATCGCTGGCAAGGGCATTGCCAACCCGTTGGCGACCATTTTGTCGGTGTCGATGATGCTGCGTTACAGCTTCAATCTGCAGGATGCGGCCGATGCTATCGAGAAGGCCGTGAGCCTGGTATTGGATCAGGGCCTGCGCACGGGCGACATCTGGTCGGCCGGTTGCACCAAGGTCGGTACGCAGGAAATGGGCGATGCAGTAGTCGCCGCGCTGCGGAATCTGTAATCTCTTTGGCCCGCTGCAACTTTCAACCATGAAAGCAGCGGCCCACTTTTAAGAAGGTGTAGTTGCGATGAAACGTGTAGGTCTGATCGGTTGGCGCGGTATGGTCGGTTCCGTGCTCATGCAGCGGATGCTGGAAGAGCAGGATTTCGATCTTATTGAGCCGGTGTTTTTCACCACTTCCAATGTCGGTGGCCAAGGCCCGTCCGTGGGTAAGGACATTGCTCCGCTCAAGGACGCTTACAGCATTGAAGAGCTGAAAACCCTCGACGTGATTCTGACCTGCCAGGGTGGTGACTACACCAGCGAAGTTTTCCCGAAGCTGCGCGAAGCCGGCTGGCAGGGTTACTGGATCGACGCCGCTTCCAGCCTGCGCATGCAGGATGATGCGGTGATCGTGCTGGACCCGGTGAACCGCAAGGTCATCGACCAGCAGCTCGACGCGGGCACCAAGAACTACATCGGCGGCAACTGCACCGTCAGCCTGATGCTGATGGGCCTGGGTGGCCTGTTTGAAGCCGGTCTGGTCGAGTGGATGAGCGCCATGACTTATCAGGCGGCCTCCGGTGGCGGCGCGCAGCACATGCGTGAACTGATCAAGCAAATGGGTGTGACCCACGCCGCTGTCGCCGATCAACTGGCCGACCCGGCCAGCGCCATTCTCGACATCGATCGCCGTGTTGCCGAAGCCATGCGCAGCGACGCGTACCCGACCGAAAACTTCGGCGTACCACTGGCTGGCAGCCTGATCCCGTGGATCGACAAGGAACTGCCGAACGGTCAGAGCCGCGAAGAGTGGAAGGCCCAGGCCGAGACTAACAAGATCCTCGGTCGCTTCAAGAGCCCGATCCCGGTGGACGGCATCTGCGTGCGCATCGGCGCCATGCGTTGCCACAGCCAGGCGCTGACCATCAAGCTGAACAAAGATGTGCCGATCGCCGACATCGAAGGGCTGATCAGCCAGCACAACCCTTGGGTCAAGCTGGTGCCGAACAACCGCGAAATCAGCATGCAGGAGCTGAGCCCTACAAAGGTTACCGGTACCCTGAACGTGCCGGTCGGCCGTCTGCGCAAGCTGAACATGGGTTCGCAGTTCGTCGGAGCCTTCACCGTCGGCGACCAACTGCTGTGGGGCGCGGCCGAACCGCTGCGTCGCATGCTGCGGATTCTGCTTGAGCGTTGATCTATTGAAGTAATGAAGAGCCCGCGCCTTGAAAGAGGTGCGGGTTTTTTGTTCCCGCCGATCGTTCACACGCTCTGCGTGGGAATGCATCCCGTGACGCTCCGCGTCACTGTCTCAACGGCGGACGCAGAGCGTCCATGGCGGCATTCCCACGCAAAGCGTGGGAACGATCAAATCCCCCGTCGAATTGCCTCACTGCCAACCACCCGGTAAAGTGCCGCTCCCCCCGTTTCGCCAGAGGTTGAACCATGAGCCAGTCCTTTGATATTGCCGTGATCGGCGCCACCGGTACTGTCGGCGAAACACTCGTCCAGATTCTCGAAGAGCGGGACTTTCCCGTCGGTAACCTGCACCTGCTGGCGAGCAGTGAATCGGCCGGTCATTCGGTGCCGTTTCGCGGCAAGAACGTGCGGGTGCGGGAAGTCGATGAGTTCGATTTCAGCAAAGTCCAGTTGGTGTTCTTTGCCGCCGGCCCGGCGGTGACCCTCAGTTTCGCTCCGCGTGCTACGGCCGCCGGTTGCTCGCTGATCGACCTGTCCGGCGCCTTGCCGGCCGATCAGGCGCCGCAAGTGGTGCCTGAGGCCAACGCTGAAATTCTGGCCGGCCTGAAAAAGCCCTTCCAGGTCAGCAGCCCAAGCCCTTCGGCTGCGACGCTGGCGGTGGTGCTGGCGCCGTTGCTCGGTTTGCTCGACCTGCAACGCATCAGCTTGACGGCGTGTCTGGCGGTCTCTGCCCAAGGCCGCGAAGCGGTCACCGAGCTGGCCCGGCAAACCGCCGAGCTGCTTAACGTGCGTCCGCTGGAGCCGGCTTTCTTCGATCGGCAGATGGCTTTCAACCTGCTGGCGCAAGTCGGTAAACCTGATGATCAGGGCCATACGTTGCTGGAAAAACGCCTGGTGCGCGAACTGCGTCAGGTCATGGCGCTACCGTTATTGAAGATTTCCGTCACTTGTATTCAAGCTCCGGTGTTTTTTGGCGATAGCTTTAGCGTGACCTTGCAGTCGTCGAGCGCTGTCGACCTGGCGAAAGTCAATGCAGCTCTGGAAGCGGCGCCCGGTATCGAACTGGTCGAGGCGGGCGATTACCCGACCCCGGTAGGCGATGCAGTAGGGCAGGACGTGGTTTACGTTGGTCGGGTTCGCAGCGGGATCGACGACCCGGCGGAACTTAATGTGTGGCTGACGTCAGATAACGTACGCAAAGGGGCCGCGCTCAATGCTGTGCAGGTGGCTGAATTGTTGATAAAAGACCTGCTGTAAAAGATACTTGGCAACAATTTATCGAATGATTCCGGTCGAGTGTCATGCTTGGCCGGAATGCTTAAGGTGAGCCACCCCGCAGGGCTTCCCATTGCATGAATGAAATGATCGCGCGCGACGACCCTTCGCCGTCGCGCGCAATGCCTTACGGCAGCGGCAATCAACACCTTCTCGCTGGCCGAGGAATGTTCAAACAAAGGAAGAGGTTATGGTTCAAGTTCGCAAACTGGTGTTAGCAATAGCGGCCGCCTCGGCGCTGTCCTCCGGTATGGCGCATGCCCTCGGGCTCGGGGAATTGACCCTGAAATCGACGCTGAACCAGCCTCTGGTCGCAGAAATCGAGTTGCTCGACGTCAAGGACCTCACGGCTGCCGAAGTGGTGCCGAGCCTGGCCTCGCCCGAAGATTTCGCCAAGGCCGGTGTCGATCGTCAGGCATTTCTCAATGACCTGACCTTCACCCCGGTGCTTAACGCCAGCGGCAAAAGCATCTTGCGCGTCACGTCCAGCAAACCGCTGTCCGAACCGATGGTGAAATTCCTGGTTCAGGTGATGTGGCCCAACGGTCGTCTGCTACGCGACTACAGCGTGCTGCTCGATCCGTCCAAATTCTCGCCGCAGACCGCCGATGCCGCCGCGCAACCAGCGCCAGCCCAAACGGTGACTGCGCCAGTCACTGGCGCGACCAAATCGTCGCAATACACCACCACGCCGCGCGATACCCTGTGGGAGATCGCCGCGAAGGCGCGTAACGGTGGTTCGATCCAGCAGACCATGCTGGCCATCCAGGCGCTGAACCCGGATGCGTTCATCGACGGCAACATCAATCGACTGAAAACCGGTCAAGTGCTGCGTCTGCCTGATCAGGTGCAGAGCACCAACCTGCCACAGCCCAAGGCCATCGCTGAGGTCGCCGCGCAGAACACCGCGTGGCGTCAGGGCCGTCGCTACGTGGCGAAACCGGGAGCCGGTCAGCAGCAACTCGATGCCACCAAGCGCGCTCGCGGTGAAGGTGCTTCATCGCAGCCTGCCGCAGACAAACTGAGCCTGGTGTCTGCCGACACCGGCAAGGGCGGCAAAGGCGCCGCCGGTGATGCGAAAGCGTTAAGCGATAAACTGGCCGTTACCGAGGAAAGCCTGGACGCGACTCGTCGTGATAACGCCGAATTGAAAAGCCGCATGAGCGATCTGCAAAGTCAGCTGGACAAGCTGCAACGCCTGATCGAACTGAAGAACAACCAGTTGGCCAAGTTGCAGGCCGCAGGCGGCGCGGATGCATCCGCTTCGAGCGTTCCGGCGATGTCGGCTGAGCTGGCGGCCAGTCCTGCGGCAACGCCTGCGGACGCGGCTCCGGTCCCTGCGCCAGAGGCTGCCGCACCAGAAGTCGTTCCGGCGCCAGTCGTCGAGCCAACACCCGATGATCAGAAATTCAACGAGCTGCTGACCAATCCGATCCTGTTGGGTCTGGTGGGTGGCGGTGCGGTGGTGCTGCTGCTCTTGCTGCTGTTGCTGGCCCGTCGTCGTAAGGCTCAGCAAGAAGCCGAGAAGCATCTGCGCATGGCCCGTGCCTTGGAGGAGGAGCAAGAGTTCTCCGTCGACCAGGATCTGCCGCCAAGCAGCTTCGAAGGCCTGGAAGTTCCGCCGCCGAGCGTGAAGCTTGCGACCGCGCCAACGCCAACGCCAACGCCTGCACCCGCGCCGGCCCCGGTGATTGCTCCGGTTGTGGTGACGCCGCCGATCGCTGCGCCACTGGTATCGCCTGCGGCCGAGCGTTCCGACCGTTCCGACGACGTACTGGCTCAGGCACAGTCGCACATTGCCGGCGGTCGTCTGAATCAGGCCGCCGCATTGCTGGAAGACGCGATCAAGCAAGAGCCGCAACGCAGTGACCTGCGCTTGAAGCTGATGGAAGTCTATGGTCAGCAGGGTGACCGCGACGCGTTCGTCGCTCAGGAGCGTCAACTGGTGGCCAACGGCGATAACTTCGCCCGGGTTGAAGAGTTGAAAAGCCGCTTTCCGGCCATGGCTGTTGTGGCGGCCAGCGGTCTGGCGGCCGCCGCCATCGCTGCCGAGCTGGACGCGCAATACGTCAAGGACCTGCTGCTGGACGAGCCGCAAGCCCCGGAGCCGGCATTGTCCGACTTCGACAGCGCCTTCGATCTGAGCCTGGACGATCTGGAGGCGGCTACGCCGATCGCGCCAGTTGTTGCTGCGGAGCCGGAGGTGCAGGTGGAGCCAGCGCCCGCACCAGCACCCGAACCAGAAGAGCTGGCTGAATTGGACGAATTCCCGCTGGACGACGATCTGAGCTTTGAGTCGGTGTTGCAGCAGCAGGCTGAAATCAAGGAAAACCTCGACGATCTGTCTGTCTTCGACCTGGACATGGATCTGGGTGGCGACGCTTCGCCGGCAACCCTGGCTGAAGATGACTTCCTGCTGAGTCTGGATGAAGATCTCAAGGATTCGCCTGTCGCCGAAGCGGCGCCCGTGACCGAGCCGACGCTCGACGACCTGGAGTTACCTGCGGATTTTGACCTGTCACTGGCTGATGAAATGGACGCCGCTGCCCCGGATCAGCCTGATGCCTTCGAAAGTGAACTCAACGACGTCAATGCGGAACTGGATCGTCTGTCCCAGAGCCTCGGTGAGCCTAGCTTCACCGAGGAAGACGCTTTGGCCTCCGCGGCTGATGAGCCGGACTTCGATTTTCTCTCCGGCACCGATGAGGTCGCTACCAAACTCGATCTGGCCCAGGCCTACATCGACATGGGCGACAGCGACGGCGCTCGGGACATCCTCAATGAGGTGGTGACCGAGGGCGATGCCGGTCAGAAGAGCGAAGCCAAGGAAATGCTCTCGCGTCTGGCGTGAGTCATCGGTAAGGCATAAAAAAACGGCAGCCCATCGAGGCTGCCGTTTTTGTTTTGGCGAGGATGCGATGATGCCTGTTGGATGGCCTTCGCGGGCAAGCCTCGCTCCTACAGTGGGTCGGGGTTGTCCACATTATTTGTACCCGGCACATCCCTTGTGGGAGCGGGCTTGCTCGCGAAGACGGCGGCACAGTCAATATTGATGCTGTCTCACACGCCGCTTTCGCGAGCAAGCCCGCTCCCACAGTGATCGGGGGTGTCTGCATCATTTGCGCCTGGCACCAATCTCCTGTGGGCGCGGGCTTGCCCGCGATGAGGCCGGAACAGTCCATGGAGATCCCTCTGGCGTCCCCGCCCGACAGCCTTATAATGCATGCCTTTGCGCAGATCAGCAGGCTGTCACCCCTTGGCAAATATAGATAATCCGGCCGCCGAAATGGCGGCCGACGGCTTTTTCCGGATCGCGTTGGGCGTTGAATACAAAGGTTCGCGCTATCGCGGCTGGCAGCGCCAGGCCTCCGGTGTGCTCACGGTGCAGGAAACCCTTGAAAAGGCTTTGTCCAAAGTCGCCGACTCGCCGGTGTCGCTGCTCTGCGCCGGGCGCACTGATGCCGGGGTGCATGCCTGCGGTCAGGTGGTGCATTTCGATACCCAGGTCGAGCGTTCGATGAAGGCCTGGGTGATGGGCGCCAATATCAACTTGCCCCACGACGTCAGCGTCAGTTGGGCGAAGGTCATGCCGGCGCATTTCCATGCGCGGTTCAAGGCGATCGCCAGGCGCTATCGCTACGTGATCTACAACGATCAGATCCGTCCGGCGCACCTGAACGATGAAATTACCTGGAACCACCGCCCGCTGGACGTCGAGCGCATGTCCGAAGCCGCTCAGTATCTGGTCGGTACCCACGACTTCAGTGCATTCCGCGCCGGTCAGTGCCAAGCCAAGTCGCCGATCAAGGAGCTGCATCACCTGCGCGTCACGCGCCATGGCAAAATGATCGTGCTGGATATTCGCGCCAGCGCGTTCCTGCATCACATGGTGCGCAACATCGCCGGAGTTCTGATGACCATCGGCGCTGGCGAGCGTCCCGTGGAGTGGATGAAGGAAGTCCTGGAAAGTCGTATCCGTCGTTCCGGCGGGGTAACGGCCCATCCGTTTGGCCTGTACCTGGTCCAGGTCGAGTACCGCGACGAGTTCGAATTGCCTGAGCGTTACATCGGCCCACACTTCCTTACCGGCTTCTCGGAACTTGACGGCTGACGCCCTCGAACGCTTTTGTTACCATCCGGGACTTTCCCGGATTTGTCCTGAGGTTCTATCGACATGTCAGCCGTTCGCAGCAAAATTTGTGGGATTACCCGCATAGAGGATGCGTTGGCGGCGGTCGAGGCCGGGGCCGATGCCATCGGATTTGTGTTCTACGCCAAAAGCCCGCGAGCCGTGACGTTCCAGCAGGCGAGGGCGATCATCAAGGCCTTGCCGCCGTTCGTGACCACCGTGGGTTTGTTCGTCAATGCCAGCCGCTGCGAGTTGGGGGAAATCCTCGATGCCGTGCCGCTGGACCTGTTGCAGTTCCATGGCGACGAAACCGCGGCTGAGTGCGAAGGCTGGCACCGTCCGTACATCAAGGCGCTGCGGGTCAAGGCCGGTGATGACATCGCAGCGGCTTGCGATGCCTACGCCAGTGCCAGCGGGATCCTGCTCGACACGTACGTCGAAGGTGTTCCCGGCGGAACCGGTGAAGCGTTCGACTGGTCTCTGATACCGCAAGGCCTGAGCAAGCCGATCATCCTGGCGGGCGGCTTGACACCGGACAACGTCGCCGAGGCGATTGCCCGGGTTCGGCCTTACGCGGTAGACGTCAGCGGTGGAGTAGAGGCGAGCAAGGGCATCAAGGATCACGCAAAGATTCAGGCATTCATCAAAGCGGTTGTTGGGGCTTGATGTGACGGCTGGCACACTGCCGCCGTCCACAGGCATGGCTGAGGATATTTGGGGTTGTACGCAGGTCACATCTCGCTGACCCGGCACGCCATCGATCATCGCCACACATATGAATTTAGCTCAAGGGCATACGCGGGGCTGCGAACCAGAGCGTTCGGGCCGCCGGTACTGGAGAAAGAAAGCATGAGCAACTGGTTAGTAGACAAACTGATCCCTTCGATCATGCGTTCCGAGGTCAAGAAGAGCTCGGTGCCTGAAGGTCTGTGGCACAAATGCCCGTCTTGCGAGGCGGTGCTGTATCGTCCGGAGCTGGAAAAGACCCTGGATGTTTGCCCCAAGTGCAACCACCACATGCGTATCGGCGCCCGCGCGCGCATCGACATCTTCCTCGACGCTGACGGCCGTGCCGAACTGGGCGCGGACCTGGAGCCGGTTGACCGTCTGAAATTCCGCGACGGCAAGAAGTACAAGGATCGCCTGACCGCTGCGCAAAAGCAGACCGGCGAAAAAGACGCACTGATCTCCATGAGCGGCACCTTGCTGGGCATGCCGGTCGTGGTGTCGGCCTTCGAATTCTCCTTCATGGGTGGCTCGATGGGCGCCATCGTCGGTGAGCGCTTCGTGCGCGCCGCCAATTACGCCCTGGAAAACCGTTGCCCGATGATCTGCTTCGCTGCCTCCGGTGGTGCGCGGATGCAGGAAGCGCTGATCTCCCTGATGCAAATGGCCAAGACCTCCGCGGTGCTGGCGCGTCTGCGTGAAGAAGGCATTCCGTTCATCTCGGTACTGACTGACCCGGTCTACGGTGGTGTTTCCGCCAGCCTGGCGATGCTCGGCGATGTAATCGTCGGTGAGCCGAAAGCCCTGATCGGTTTCGCCGGTCCGCGCGTTATCGAACAAACCGTTCGCGAAAAACTGCCGGAAGGCTTCCAGCGCAGTGAGTTCCTGCTGGAACACGGCGCGATCGACATGATCATTCACCGTCAGGAACTGCGTCCGCGTCTGGGCAACCTGCTGGCACAAATGATGGGCCTGCCGACGCCAAAATTCGTCGCCGCGCCGATCGAACCGATCGTGGTTCCGCCGGTGCCTGCCAACATATGATCCAACGCACCCTTGGCGAGTGGCTCGCCTACCTTGAACAGTTGCATCCTTCGGCCATCGACATGGGGCTGGAGCGTTCGCAACAGGTAGCGTCTCGCATGGGGCTGGGCAAGCCGGCGCCTCGGGTGATCACGGTCACTGGCACCAACGGCAAGGGTTCTACCTGCGCGTTCGTGGCTTCGTTGCTGCGGGCGCAGGGCCTGAACGTGGGTGTCTACAATTCTCCGCACCTGCTGCGTTACAACGAGCGGGTGCAGGTCAATGGCGTCGAAGCCACTGACGCCCAGCTGTGCGAAGCCTTCGCAGCGGTCGAGGCCGGTCGTGGCGACACTTCCCTGACGTACTTCGAAATGGGCACCCTGGCGGCGTTCTGGCTGTTTCAACAGGCAGGGCTTGATGCGGTGGTGCTGGAAGTGGGCCTGGGCGGGCGTCTGGATACGGTCAACGTGGTGGATGCCGATATCGCGCTGGTCACCAGCATCGGCGTCGATCATGCGGACTATCTGGGCGATACCCGTGAGTCCGTGGCTTACGAAAAAGCCGGCATTTTCCGCCAGGGCGCGCCTGCGCTCTGTGGCGATCTGAATCCCCCTCAGCCTTTGCTGGATAAAGCGCGCGAGCTCAATTGCCCGTTTTTCCTGCGTGGACGCGATTTCGACCTGGGTATCACCGATCACAACTGGCAATGGCGTGGCCTTGATGCTCAAGGGCGTGCAGTCGAGTTGCATGATCTGCCATTGCTCGATCTGCCGATGGAGAACGCCGCCCTGGCGTTGCAGGCTTACCTGCTGCTCGGTTTGCCTTGGGTGGATGCGCAGATTATCGAAGCCCTGAAAGCGACACGCGTGGTCGGTCGTCTCGATCGCCGTCAGTTCGACTGGCAGGGCAAGCGTCTTAATGTGTTGCTGGACGTGGGGCATAACCCCCATGCGGCAGAGTACCTGGCCCGTCGTCTGGCCAGTCGACCACCGGCCGGCAAGCGTCTGGCGGTGTTCGGGTTGTTGGCGGACAAGGATCTGGATGGTGTTGTCGGTGAATTGAATGCTAGTGTCCAGCATTGGGCTGTCGCCCCTCTGGATTCGCCGCGGGCGCGACCCGTTGAGCAGTTGCACGCGGCGTTGCAGAACCTTGGCGCCTCGGTAACGTCTTATGACAGCGTGGCCGCAGCCCTGGAAGGGCAGTGCGCGCAGGCGACGAGCGACGACGAGATTCTGTTGTTCGGATCATTTTATTGTGTCGCCGAGGCCCTTGAATGGCTGGCCCGGCACTCCACGGAGGAAGCGGCAAATGGCTTTGCTGGATAAGGCGTACAAGCAGCGCATGGTCGGTGCCCTGGTGCTGGTAGCGCTGGCGGTGATTTTCCTGCCAATGCTGTTTTCCCGTCAGGACGAACAGCGCCAGGTGAGGGTCGACGCACCGGCTGCACCGCAAGCGCCGGCTGTGCCGCAAGTGCAGGTCGAACCGGTGGTGGTGCCTGAACCGCAGGCATTGCCGCAGGAGCCAGTGCCAAGCGATGAGGAAATTGCCGCGCAGCAAGCGCCTTCGACACCGATTGCGCCAAGTGCGCCAAGTGTTCCCGTGGCCCCGGCGCCACCGGCTGCCAAACCGGTCACGCCACCTCCGGCGCCAGTCGCCAAGCCTGTGCCGACACCTGCCCAGCCAATCGCTGCTGCACCGACCAAGCCGGCAGCCACCCCAAGCCGCGTCGATGCCAATGGCCTGTCGGTCAGTTGGTCGGTTCAACTGGCCAGTCTATCGAGCCGCGAGAGCGCTGAAAGCCTGCAGAAAACCCTGCGCAGCCAAGGCTATAACGCCTATATCCGCTCCGCCGATGGCAAGAATCGGGTGTTCGTCGGGCCGCTGATCGAGCGCGCGGAAGCCGATCGTCTGCGTGACTTGTTGAGTCGCCAGCAGAACCTCAAGGGTTTTGTGGTGCGTTTTCAGCCTGAGCGCGGTTAAAACTATCGCATTGATTTGAAAAGCACTGATAATCTCAGCTTACCGACAGCCATGGGCTCTGCTAAAATGCGCCGCCTTATCTGTCTGTAGGCTGCACTGTGCCATTTACCTGGGTTGACTGGGCGATCGTTGCAATCGTCGCCATCTCCGCTTTGATCAGTCTTAGCCGCGGCTTCGTCAAAGAAGCACTCTCGCTGCTGACCTGGATCATCGCAGGAGCGGTTGCCTGGATGTTTGGTGGTTCATTGTCCGAGTACCTCGGCGGATACATCGAAACGCCATCGGCTCGCGTGATCGCGGGCTGTGCCATCATGTTTGTCGCCACTTTAATCGTGGGCGCAATGATCAATTATCTTATCGGCGAATTGGTTCGCGTCACCGGGCTATCCGGGACCGATCGATTCCTCGGCATGGCCTTCGGCGCCGCGCGTGGCGTGTTGCTGGTGGTCGTGGCGGTCGGGCTGTTGAGCCTGGGGCCGGTACAGCAGGACGGGTGGTGGCAACAATCACAGCTCGTGCCAAAATTTCTATTGGTCGCAGACTGGTCCAAAAACCTGATTCTTGGGTGGAGCAGTCAGTGGCTTGCCAGCGGAATCAGCGTACCCGCTGATATACCGTTCAAGGAGCACCTCTTGCCGACGGCCAAAACGCCTCAGTGAGTTGTGTTCAGTTCAGATCCATTAAGTAGGGGTTGCGTCGCATGTGTGGCATCGTCGGTATCGTCGGTAAGTCGAACGTCAATCAGGCGCTGTATGACGCGCTAACCGTCCTCCAGCACCGCGGCCAGGACGCTGCCGGTATCGTGACCAGCCATGATGGCCGGTTATTCCTGCGCAAGGACAATGGGCTGGTGCGTGACGTGTTCCATCAGCGTCACATGCAGCGCCTGGTCGGCCACATGGGCATTGGCCATGTGCGTTACCCGACCGCGGGCAGCTCGACTTCGGCCGAGGCCCAACCGTTTTACGTCAACTCGCCGTACGGCATTACCCTGGCGCATAACGGTAACCTGACCAACGTTGAACAACTGGCCAAGGAGATTTACGAATCTGACCTACGCCACGTCAACACCAATTCCGATTCGGAAGTGCTGCTCAACGTGTTCGCACACGAGCTGGCCCAGCGCGGCAAGTTGCAGCCGACCGAAGAAGACGTGTTCGCTGCTGTCACCGACGTGCACAACCGTTGCGTCGGTGGTTACGCGGTCGTGGCGATGGTGACCGGTTACGGCATCGTCGGTTTCCGCGATCCGCACGGCATCCGCCCGATCGTTTTCGGTCAGCGTCACACCGATGAAGGCGTCGAGTACATGATCGCCTCCGAAAGCGTTTCGCTGGACGTACTCGGTTTCACCCTGATTCGCGACCTGGCACCGGGCGAAGCGGTCTACATCACTGAAGACGGCAAGCTGCACACCCGTCAGTGCGCGACCAACCCGTCGCTGACTCCGTGCATTTTCGAGCACGTTTATCTGGCGCGTCCGGACTCGATCATCGACGGCGTCTCGGTCTACAAGGCCCGCCTGCGCATGGGCGAGAAGCTTGCCGAGAAGATCCTGCGCGAGCGTCCGGATCACGACATCGATGTGGTCATCCCGATTCCGGACACCAGCCGCACCGCGGCCCTGGAGCTGGCGAACCACCTGGGCGTCAAGTTCCGCGAAGGCTTCGTGAAGAACCGCTACATCGGCCGGACCTTCATCATGCCGGGTCAGGCTGCACGGAAAAAATCCGTACGCCAGAAGCTCAACGCCATCGAGCTGGAGTTCCGCGGCAAGAACGTGATGCTGGTGGATGACTCCATCGTTCGCGGCACCACCTGCAAGCAGATCATCCAGATGGCTCGCGAAGCCGGCGCCAAAAACGTCTATTTCTGCTCCGCGGCACCGGCTGTGCGTTACCCGAACGTCTACGGCATCGACATGCCGAGCGCTCACGAGTTGATCGCCCACAACCGTTCGACCCAGGACGTGGCTGATCTGATCGGCGCTGACTGGTTGATCTATCAGGACTTGCCTGACTTGATCGAAGCGGTCGGTGGCGGCAAGATCAAGATCGAGAAGTTCGATTGCGCGGTGTTCGACGGCCAGTACGTCACCGGCGACGTCGACGAGGCTTACCTGAACAAGATCGAGCAGGCACGCAACGATGCCTCCAAGGTCAAGACCCAGGCAGTCAGTGCGATCATTGATCTGTACAACAACTGAGTAACTACCGGCCCCTAGGGGCCGGTTTTGTATCTACTAAAGACTCTCTAAATCAAGAGCAGGGCAAGGAGTGACAGCATGAGTCAGGATTGGGATGCCGGTCGGCTGGACAGCGACCTCGAAGGCGTAGCGTTCGATACCCTGGCCGTACGCGCCGGTCAGCACCGCACGCCGGAAGGCGAACACGGTGATCCGATGTTCTTCACTTCCAGCTACGTATTCCGTACCGCCGCCGACGCGGCCGCGCGCTTTGCTGGCGAAGTGCCGGGTAACGTTTACTCGCGCTACACCAACCCGACCGTGCGCGCGTTCGAAGAGCGCATTGCCGCGCTGGAAAGCGCCGAACAAGCCGTAGCTACCGCGACCGGTATGGCCGCGATCATGGCGGTGGTGATGAGTCTGTGCAGCGCCGGCGACCATGTTCTGGTCTCGCGTAGCGTGTTCGGCTCGACCATCAGCCTGTTCGAAAAGTACTTCAAGCGCTTCGGCATCGAAGTCGATTACGTGCCCCTGGCGGACTTGTCCGGCTGGGATGCGGCAATCAAGGCCAATACCAAATTGCTGTTCGTCGAGTCGCCGTCCAATCCGTTGGCCGAACTGGTGGATATCAAGGCGCTGTCGGAAATTGCTCACGCCAAAGGCACGATGCTGGTGGTCGACAACTGCTTCTGCACCCCTGCGTTGCAGCAACCGCTGAAGCTGGGCGCGGACATCGTTGTGCACTCGGCGACCAAGTTCATCGATGGCCAGGGCCGTTGCATGGGCGGCGTTGTGGCTGGTCGTAGCGAGCAGATGAAAGAAGTCGTCGGTTTCCTGCGTACTGCCGGGCCGACCCTGAGCCCGTTCAACGCCTGGATCTTCCTCAAAGGTCTGGAAACGCTGAGCCTGCGCATGAAGGCGCACTGCGCCAATGCCCAGCAACTGGCCGAGTGGCTGGAGCAGCAGGACGGTATCGAGAAGGTCCATTACGCGGGCCTCAAGAGCCATCCGCAGCATGAGCTGGCCCAGCGTCAGCAGAAGGGTTTCGGTGCGGTCGTGAGTTTCGAGGTCAAGGGTGGCAAAGAGGGCGCCTGGCGCTTTATCGATGCGACGCGCCTGATCTCCATTACCGCCAACCTGGGCGACAGCAAAACCACCATCACGCACCCGAGCACCACCTCTCACGGCCGTCTTGCGCCGCAAGAGCGTGAAGCGGCAGGGATCCGTGACAGCCTGATCCGCATCGCGGTCGGTCTGGAAGATGTGGCAGACCTGCAAGCCGATCTGGCGCGCGGGTTGGCTGCCTTGTGATCGAGTTATCGACGCCGACCACGGGTACCCATGGCCGCGTCGCGCTGGTCACCGGTGCCGCGCGCGGCATCGGTCTGGGGATCGCGGCCTGGCTGATCAGCGAAGGCTGGCAAGTGGTGCTGACCGATCTGGATCGTGAGCGCGGTTCGAAAGTGGCGAAGGTGCTTGGCGAAAACGCCTGGTTCATCGCCATGGACGTCGCGAATGAAGCGCAGGTGGCGCTGGGGGTGGCCGAGGTGCTCGGGCAGTTCGGGCGTCTGGATGCGCTGGTGTGCAATGCCGCGGTGGCCGACCCGCACAACATCACCCTGGAAAGCCTCGATCTGGCCTACTGGAACCGGGTGTTGGCGGTAAACCTAAGCGGGCCGATGCTGTTGGCCAAGCACTGCGCGCCGTACCTGCGCGCTCACAGCGGCGCCATCGTCAATCTGGCCTCGACCCGTGCCGGCCAGTCAGAACCCGACACAGAGGCTTATGCGGCGAGCAAGGGCGGCCTGTTGGCCCTGACTCACGCCTTGGCCATCAGCTTAGGGCCGGAGATTCGCGTCAATGCGGTCAGCCCAGGCTGGATCGACGCGCGAGACCCTGCGGCACGGCGTGCCGAACCGCTGACCGACGCCGATCATGCCCAGCATCCGGCGGGCAGGGTAGGGACGGTCGAGGACGTGGCGGCGATGGTGGCGTGGTTGCTGTCCAAGAACGCCGGGTTCGTCACGGGCCAGGAGTTCGTGGTCGATGGTGGCATGACCAAGAAAATGATTTACAGCGAGTAATAGGGCGGGGTGCGGTCTCCAGCATTGATGTTGAATGTGCCGCCATCATCGCGAGCAGGCTCGCTCCCACATTAGAAAGCATGTTGTCTGAATAAACGCGGTCCCCTGTGGGAGCGAGCCTGCTCGCGAAAGCGGTCTGACGGTTGCTGACCTCGTTCGGAATGACACTATTTTGTCTTTTTCAGAAAAACTTCAAGCAGGGTATTGACTTAGCTTCGGTACCTGCGTAAATTTCGCGGCCTCGGAGATGCAAACGGGTGATTAGCTCAGCTGGGAGAGCGTCTGCCTTACAAGCAGAATGTCGGCGGTTCGATCCCGTCATCACCCACCACTTCCGAGAGTCTTGCGAAAGCAAGATGGAAGCTTTTAAAAGCCTCCACCGACGCGCAGCGGTAGTTCAGTCGGTTAGAATACCGGCCTGTCACGCCGGGGGTCGCGGGTTCGAGTCCCGTCCGCTGCGCCATATTTTCCGAGTCAGGTTTACCTGGCTCGAGATTGAAAAGCCTCGAAGCTTTCCAGTCAGACGAGTTACTTGGGCGAAAGTCCAAAGCGATACGCAGCGGTAGTTCAGTCGGTTAGAATACCGGCCTGTCACGCCGGGGGTCGCGGGTTCGAGTCCCGTCCGCTGCGCCATATCTGCCTCAAGGCCCACTGAACGCCTTGGAGCTACGAAGCAAGTCGCTGGTTAAGCCAGTGTCTGTTACGAGTCGATAGCAAAAACCCTGGTCGAAAGACCGGGGTTTTTTGTGTCTGCGATTTGGCTTTTCCTCTCTCATGTCCTTCCCGCCCAACCTTTCTGCGCCCCAATTGCATAAAGGACTTGGTTCACAGCTCCGACATTAATTAGAATCACTCTCATTTACGATAACTCCTTGGCACAGGGCTTCTTGAGATGAGTGATGCAGCGATGCCGAAGGAGCAAACCTTCCACGACCTGTACCGCGATCACCGTGGCTGGCTGGAAGGCTGGTTGAGAAGACGCATGGGTAATGGCTGTGATGCGGCGGACCTGAGCCAGGATACGTTCCTGCGTTTGCTCGCCAGCTCTCAACGAATCGCCGACCTGCAAGAGCCCCGTGCCTATCTGCTGACCGTGGGCAGACGCCTGCTGAGTAATTTCTATAAACGTCGAAGCCTCGAGCAGGCTTATCTGACGGCACTGGCGGCGTTGCCGGAAGACTGTGTGCCGTCGCCCGAGCAGCGCTGGTTGTTGCTCGAAACCCTGCAAGCCCTGGATGAACTGCTCGATGGACTGCCGGCGGCGGTGCGTAGGGCGTTTCTCTGGAGTCAGCTGGAAGGCCTGAACTATCAGCAAATCGCCGAGCGCCTGCAGGTATCGGAGCGCACGATCAAACGCTACATGGCGCAAGCCTATGAGCATTGCTTGTTGGTGGAACTGTGAACAGTTCAGTGCCCGATGCCCGTCAGGCAGTGCGAGCTGCCGCGCAGTGGCTTGCCTTGCTGGAGTCTGGAAGTGCCAATGAGCGGGATCGTGCGAATCTGCAGCGTTGGCGCGACAGTTGCGTCAGTCACGAGCAGGCTTGGCAGAAGGCTCAAGCCTTGCGTCAGCGGTTTGCCGATCTGCCTTCAGCGTTGGCGCTCAAAAGTCTGGATCGCCCCGATCCGGGTCGGCGTATGGCGCTCAAGCGTGCATTGGGTGCGGTGGCGTTGGTGCCGGCGGCTTGGCTGATCAGCCGACAGTTGCCACTGGATGTCTGGCGAGCCGATCTGCATACGGCCACCGGGGAGCGCAAACAGGTACAGCTCGCTGATGGCAGTTCCTTGCAACTCAACACGGCCAGTGCCGTCGATGTGGATTTGCAGAGCCGTCGCTTGAAGCTGATTGAGGGCGAACTGTCGCTGAAGGTGCCGAGTGCGTCGCCGCTGACGATTCAAACGAAGTTTGGACAGGTCATCGTCAGCCAAGGCGAAGTCTGTGTTCGTCAGCAAGCGCGCGGTTGCCGCGTGTCGGTGTACAACGGCGCCGTGCAATTGCAGCCCTTGCAGGGGCTGGCGTTGGCCTTGCGCAGGGGGCAGCAACTCAGTCTTCAGGCAACCGGTGTCGGGCCGATCAGCCCATTCGATGTGCTTGCGCCGGGTTGGCGAGAGGGCGTGCTGATGGCGAAAAACCAGCCGCTGGGAGATTTCCTGCGCGAACTCGGCACTTATCGACCGGGTGTGCTGCGTTGGGAGCCGGAGCTTGAAGCGTTGCGGGTCACCGGCAGTTTCCGCCT
This sequence comes from Pseudomonas sp. PDM09, assembly GCF_014852305.1. Taxonomy (NCBI): domain Bacteria; kingdom Pseudomonadati; phylum Pseudomonadota; class Gammaproteobacteria; order Pseudomonadales; family Pseudomonadaceae; genus Pseudomonas; species Pseudomonas sp. PDM09. The sequence goes on from NZ_JACVBI010000002.1 coordinate 206,108, forward strand.
GGACGACACCGATCGCGTCCTCGCGTTGCTCGCGGCCAGTCTGCCGCTGGAGGTGCATTCACGTACCCGTTATTGGGTGACGTTGCTGCCGCGCAAAAATAGTGTGTGAAGCCTGTCCCCTTTTTTCGACTCGCTTGTCATTCAAGGCATGTGAACGAATCAAGAGAGCTATTTCAATGCCCGCAGTAATACCTTGCTGTCCGCGTCCGGTTTCTTCCCGCCTGCGTCCGTTGTTGCACCTGAGCCTGTTGCTGGGCCTGAGTGCCAGTCCGTTGTTCATCACAGCCAGTTGGGCCGAAGACAGTGCCCGGCGCAATTATCAGGTGCCTGCCGGCAGCCTGAGCGATGCGCTGACCCGCTTCGCCGGTCTGTCTGGCGTCAATCTCTCGGTAGACCCGGCGCTGGTGGGTGGTCGCACCAGTCCTGGTCTTTCCGGCGAATTCGCGGTCGAGGAGGGCTTTGCCCGGCTATTGCAGGGTTCTGGTCTGCAGTTGCAGCCGGTGGGCGAACAGGCCTACATCCTGACCCCGGCGCCAGAAGGCAGCAGCCTGCAACTGGCCCCCACCTCGATTCTCGGTGCCACGGGCGGGGCGGACGGCGAGGTGTATGCCGGAGGTCAGGTCGCGCGCCGAGGTTCGCAAGGCTTGTTGGGCTCGAAAGACTTCATGGAAACGCCGTTCAGCATGACCACCTACACCGGCGAGGCGGTCAAAAACCTGCAGGCTCGTACCTTGGGCGACCTGATCGCCAGTGATCCTTCGGTTCGCGCCACCAACCCGGCGGGTGGGCGTTATGAGCAGTTCACCATTCGCGGGCTCAGCCTGTTCAACAGTGATGTCGCCTACAACGGTCTCTACGGCGTCCTGCCGACCTATACGATCGACATGGAGATGGCCGACCGCGTCGACATCATCAAAGGCCCGAGCCAGCTCATCAATGGCATCTCGCCGCGGGGCAGTGTGGGTGGCGGGATCAACGTGGTGCCCAAGCGCGCGACCGACAAGCCCATCACTTCGTTCACCGGTAGCTACGCTTCCGACAACCAGGTCGGCGGTGCTGTGGATGTCGGTCGGCGCTTTGGTGAGGACAATAAATTCGGTATTCGTTTCAACGGCGTGAAGCAGTCCGGCGACACCGAGTGGGATCACCAGAGTGTCGATCGCGAGATGGCCGTGCTGGGCCTGGATTTTCGCGGTGAACGCCTGCGACTCTCGACGGACATCGGGCGCACCGAGCGTGATACCGACGCCCCTCAGGAGCGCGTGCAGGTCGGCGCCAATGCCAAGGTGCCGAATGCGAACGATGTGCGCGACAACTATGCGCAGCCCTGGAGCAAGGCGAGTACCAACGACACGTTCGGGGTGGTGAACGGCGAATTCGATGTCAGCGATTCTGTCATGCTGTACGGCGGTGTGGGCGCGCGTAAAAGCAACCATGACTTCCTCCGGCATGCCGTTGCGGTCACCAACGACGCCGGCGATTTCAGCGTCCAGCCGCGTGACTTCACCCGTGACGAAAATGTCCGGACGGCCACGGCAGGGGTGCGCAACTGGTTTCATACCGGCCCGGTGAGCCATGAAGTCAATCTGGCCGCCAGCTATTTCTACATGGACTTCGAAAATGGCGGCGCCCGTTATGCCGCGGCCCGCAGCAACCTCTACGACCCCGTGGAAACACCAACACCTGTCAGACCCACTCGACTCGATTCGAAGGTCTACACCGAAAACCGCTTCAGCGGCGTGGCGTTGTCCGACACTCTGGGCTTCTTCGATGACCGGCTTTTGCTGACCCTCGGCGCCCGCTGGCAGCGTGTGAAGGTTGATGACTGGACGGATGATGTCAAAGGCGCCACGGCCTACGATGAAGAAAAGGTATCGCCGTCGGGGGGCATCCTGTTTAAGGCAACCGATAAGCTGTCGCTGTATGCCAACTACATGGAGGGCCTGAGCCAGGGCAAGATCGCGCCGTCGACCTCTGTGAACGAGGACGAGATATTCCCGCCGTTCATCAGCCGTCAGGTCGAGGTTGGCGCCAAGTATGACGCGGGTGCGTTCGCCGTGACTGCCGCGGTGTTCCGGATCAAGCAGCCGGCCTATGAGACCAACGCCACGACGCGGGTTTTCGGCCCGAACGGCAAACGTGAGAACACGGGTGTGGAACTGAGTGTGTTCGGTGAACCGCTCGATGGTTTTCGTCTGCTCGGCGGTGTCATGTATATCGACAGCGAGTTGACCAATACCACCAATGGCACCTATGACGGCAACCGGGCACCGGCCACGCCGAAATACAACGTCAACCTGGGCGCCGAGTGGGATGTACCGACCATGCAGGGCCTGACCCTGACCAGCCGCGGCCTCTATTCCAGCTCGCAGTATCTGGACCAGTCCAACAACAAGGAAATCGACGCTTGGGAGCGTTTCGACGTGGGTGCGCGCTATGCGTTCAAGGTCGACGAAAAGAACATCACCCTGCGTGCCAATGTCGAGAACGTGGCGGACAAACGCTACTGGAGTTCGGCCGGGGCCTCGGATGACAGCGAGCCTGGCTTGACGCTCGCGACACCGCGCACCTACCTGCTTTCAGCGACAGTCGACTTCTGAATCAGCGAAGGGGCGCGTTCAGCTAATGCCAGAGAATGAACCGCTTTCGTAGGAGTCAGGCTTACCGGCGAAGGCGTACGGAATGACGCCTTCGCTGGCACCTTTACCTCTATCGATCAGTATCCGAACTTGTCCCGCAATCCGTAATACCAGGCGCCCAATGCAGCGAATGGTGTACGCAGCAATTGCCCGCCAGGGAATGGGTAGTGGGGCAGGTCGGCAAAGGCGTCGAAGCGCTCGGCCTGGCCACGCAATGCTTCGGCCAGTACCTTGCCCGCCAGGTGCGTATACGTTACGCCATGGCCGCTGCAACCCTGGGAATAGTAGATGTTGTCGCCCAGCCGTCCGACCTGGGGAAGTCGCGACAGGGTCAGCAGGAAATTGCCGGTCCAGGCGTAATCGATTTTCACGTCCTTGAGCTGCGGGAAGGCCTTGAGCATCTTCGGTCGAATGATCGCCTCGATGTTCGCCGGATCGCGTGCGCCATAGACCACACCGCCGCCGAAAATCAGGCGTTTGTCAGCGCTCAGGCGGTAGTAGTCGAGCAGGTAGTTACAGTCTTCGACGCAATAGTCCTGAGGCAACAGGCGCTTGGCCAATTCATCGCCCAAGGGTTCGGTGGCGATCACTTGAGTCCCGCAGGGCATCGACTTGGCCGCCAGCTCCGGCACGAGGTTGCCGATGTACGCGTTGCCGGCGACGATGATGAATTTGGCCCTGACCTTGCCTTGAGGCGTATGCACTACCGGATTGGCGCCGCGCTCGATGCGCACCGCTGGCGACTGCTCGTAAATAGTGCCACCCAACGACTCCACGGCTGCTGCCTCGCCGAGGGCAAGGTTGAGCGGATGCATATGCCCGCCGCTCATGTCGAGCATGCCGCCGACGTATTGATCGCAAGCCACCACTTCGCGGATGCGACGCTGATCCAGCAACTCAAGTTGCGTGTGACCAAAACGCTCCCACAGCCGTTTCTGGGATTCCAGATGGCCCATCTGCTTGGCAGTAATGGCGGCGAACACGCCGCCGTCCTTCAAGTCGCACTGGATGTTGTATTTGACCACCCGCTCACGAATGATCCGCCCACCCTCGAACGCCATTTGCCCCAATAGCTGAGCTTGCTTGGGGCCGACACTGCGCTCGATCACATCGATATCGCGGCTGTAGCTATTAACGATCTGGCCACCGTTGCGCCCTGATGCGCCAAATCCCACTTTGGCGGCTTCCAGGACCGTTACCCGAAAACCGCTCTCCAGCAAAAACAGGGCAGAGGACAGGCCGGTATAACCGGCGCCGATGACACAGACATCAGTCTCTACATCATCCTGCAAGGCCGGGCGCGGCGGCGCTACATTGGCCGACGCAGCGTAATAGGACTCTGGGTAGGGAGTGTTCGCCATCCTGCAGCCTCTGTTTAATATATTTTACGAGTGCATCGATCCTACCCGAGTTAAAAAACGACCGCCAGCCAGCGGAAAATCTTCTTTGCCACAGCAAAATTAAATATTTTGCATATTCATAGGGTTAGGTGAAAAAAAGGTGTTGACACCCCTTCGGAATTCCGTAGAATGCCGCCTCACAGCAGGCACGTAGCTCAGTTGGTTAGAGCACCACCTTGACATGGTGGGGGTCGTTGGTTCGAGTCCAATCGCGCCTACCAAACAAAATCCGCTCTGCTGGGCGGTCTAGAAGGGCTCACCGAAAGGTGGGCCCTTTTTTGTTGTCGATTTAACTTGAGCCGATGGCGCCACCTCCAGCGAACAGAGTTTCTGAACTAACACAGCCATAACCGTCTATACATTGCAGGGGGCATCCCCTTTCTGAGAGAACGGATATGTTTAGATCTCGCTCGTTGATTGCCGCTATGACGTGTCTTGCCTTGGCGTCCGGTTCAATGACTGCATTGGCCGACCCGGGAAACGGGAAGGGCCAGGGAAGCGGCAAGGGAAATCCACAAAACATCCAGGACCATGGCAACGCCAGCCATGGAAACAAAGGCAAAGGTTCAGGGGGTGACGATTGGAGTCACGGCCCGAGCATCAACCACGGAAGTGTCCTCGGTATCCTGGGTGGTTATCGCGACTACTGGAGCCCCGGGCCCGCCTTGCCACCCGGCATTCAAAAAAACCTCGCCCGTGGAAAACCGCTACCGCCGGGGATCGCCAAAAAACTCGATGGCCGATTGCTCGGCAGGCTTCCGCATTACGATGGCTACGAGTGGCGCCAGGCTGGCACTGATTTGATATTGGTAGCGATCGCTACCGGAATCATCTATGAAGTTCTCAATGGCGCGTTCGATTGATATGAAAGCGACAAATTCCAACCGCTCCCTCGCCGCATAGCGATTGGCAAAATTACGGGAAGCAATGTGCATTGTTCGATAACTGCACATTGCCTGCCCGCTGGTCGCCAACCTTTGAACTGTGTGGCGCCGAAACAGTCAATTACTCCGTGCGATATCAACCTCACGGAACCCACCCATGTTATTAAAAAACAAGAGTTTTGCAGCTGTCATGTCCTGCGTGCTGATGCTTGCAGCCGCCCCATTATTGCCCGCTGATCTGTCCATCATGAGTTCCGCCTACGCGAAGGATGGTGGCGGTGGCGGTGGTGGTAACGGCGGTGGCAATGGCGGCGGTAACGGTGGTGGTAACGGCGGCGGTCATGGTGGCGGCGGTAATTCCGGCCATTCTGGCGGCGTCAGCAGCAATGGTCACGGCGCAGGCTTAAGTAGCGATCATGAAGGCAAAGCCGTCCGCGACCATGGTCTCAGTGGCAACCACTACGGTAGCGATCGTAACGGTGATCGCGGCCGTGGTTCAGTCACTTCGGGCATTGCCCACTCCAAGGATACGCGAGGAGTGGCGAAGGCCTCTGCCATTTCGGCCTCCAGGCCTGGCGATAACAACACGAAAGGGTTGAGCAACGCTCGCACTTCGATTTCAAAAAGAACGCATTGAGTCAAAGGCTCTCAAGCCGGGTATCCATCAGGAGCCCGGTTTTTTTGCGCCCGCTATTTACCAATTGAATCGGGCAGTGGGACAGCAGTTGCATTGCTCGCCCTGGCGAAAAGCACCACGCCCACCCCGATCAAGCCAGTGATCACCGCCAGCAGCAGAATGACTTTCTGTACTCCCAGAGGGGCGGCCAACAAGGCGATCAGCAATCCGGCCAATGGTTGAGAAAGATTGTTCAGCAAGGTAATGACGCCCACGGTCTTGCCGAAGTCCTTGGGCGGAATCACCCGCTGGCGGATGCTGCGTATGTATACGTTGAACATCTTGTCGAAACCGACAATCAGCAGGAAGCCGATGGCATACTCCCAAGCGTTCGGACTGAAGGCAGTGGTCAGAGCGCCGGCGGCAATCATCGTATAAGAAACGACTCCCAGTACTCTCATCGGTAAGGTCACCCGCGCCAGGAAGAACAGAATGACGATGGTGGTCACCGCCCCGGCGGCTTGCAGTCCTGCATAAAAGTCTTTGCTGGCGCTGTATTGGCCGATCACCATGGCTGCTGATGTGGCCAGGGTGATGCCGATGATCAGGTTCACGCCCACCGCCAGGCTGATCACCTTCTGCAGTTCCGCCAGGTCGCGAATATGCCCGTATGCAATGCGTAGCGGTTGCAGCCAGATGTCCTGATGTTGCTCGAATGACTCCAGAGTGATCGAGCTGGTGCGTTGCCAGATCAACATCGCCAGATCAGCTAGCAGAAACAGCCCGGCAATCCCCAGCACCACCCAGTGCCACGCCCAGACTTCCAGCATCAGCGCCGCGATCAGTGGGCCAAGCACCAGCCCGGCCTGATCGGCGATCTGCGAATAGGAGAGGGTCTTGGTGTAGGTGTATTGCTTGAAAATGTAGGGCATGACCACTTCGCGGGCCATGATGCCCTGGGTGGTCAGCACGCCGCACAGCACGGACAGAATCACGATCCAGTAGATGCCATCAAACACACCATACAGTGCCACGGCTGCGACGCAGGCCGCTGCACGGTAGACCTGGCTGATGTGCAGGATGCGAATGGGCGAAAACTTGTCGCACAGTGCACCGCATACGGGAAATGCCAGAAAGCGCGGCAACGACTCGGCAAAAAAAGCCAGGCCGGCCAAAGCGACACTGTTGGTGGTCTGAAAGACAATCAGCGGGACGATGAACAGCAGGATCTGGTCAGCCAGCCGGGACAGGAACAGCGAGATAAAGAAAGCCAGGTAATCCTTACGCATAGTGACCTCATGTCGATGGCGGTGTATCAGCGGAACCACGTGCTTTTGGGCAAATATCCTCCGATGAACTACTACTGTAGGGCTGTTTCAACTTCGTCTGTAAGGAGTATGTCGATGCTGGCTCACTGGTTTCTGGCGGTGATTCACCTCTTGGCCTTTTCGCTAGGCTTCTGGGCGGTACTGACCCGCGGTACGGCTTTACGTCGTCTGATTGCCGGGACAGGGGAGGCACGCAGCGTTTTGGTTGCGGATAATCTGTGGGGGATCTCTGCAGTCATTCTCTTGGTCACGGGAGGGATGCGAGCTTTTGGTGGGTATGAAAAAGGCACTGATTACTATCTTCACCAACCGCTGTTTCATCTCAAAATGACGCTCTTCGTCCTTATCCTGTTGCTTGAAATTGCGCCGATGGTGACGCTGATCAAATGGCGGATTGCGCTGGGGCGTGGGGCGGCTATCGATACCGGGCGCGCAACGCTGTTTGCCCGTATCAGTCATATCGAAGCGCTGCTACTGGTGCTGATGGTCGTAGCTGCCACGGGCATGGCGCGTGGGGTAACGTTTGGTTAGCCAGGAATGAGGAAGCTCTTTCTCGCTGCAAATCCGAAACGTCTGACAGTCATGGCATGAGATGGGCGGTAGTATCGGCTCCACGTTGCGGCGGTATCGCAAAGAGGCTGGGCAGAGGGCGATGCGGTGCTTGAATCTTTAGCCAGCCGTTATTCGAGGCAGAATGGGCTGGCTACTGACCACAGCAGGATTCAGGGTGTTTGCGGTTTGTCTGGGGCGGTCAGGCCGGCCTGAATGCGTTGGTAGATTTCTTCGCGATGCACCGCAACGTCTTTCGGGGCGTTGATGCCAATCCTGACTTGCTGGCCGCTAACGCCCAGAATGGTGATCGTAATATTGTCACCGATGTTTATGCTTTCACCGACTTTGCGGGTGAGTATCAGCATGGTTTTCTCCTTGATTGCTTTGTGGGGCACCTGATTCGGACAGTGCAGAGGTCGGTATAGGTATAGATTAGTGCGAAGTCTCGCAGTTTGGGTGCCTCTTTCTGACGCGCAGATGCTGCATTAATTCCCAAGGCGTAACTATACAGAGGCCGCAACCATCATTCTCGTTGTTTTGCGCCCATTTTGCGGCGCTCGAGCAGGATCCATGAGTGTTAAAATCGCCGCTTTCAGCATTCAGAGGGAAGCGTTGTGCGCAAAATGGCCTTGGTAATCGCAGTATTGACGTTGGCCGGGTGCGGTGAAGGTAAGGGGGTTGACGCTCAAAAGCCGCAACCGGCAGTCGCCTCCGTGCCCGCAGCGACAACCGGTCCACAATGGGACGTCGAGGTACGCGGCGAAACCCCCCAGGCGGTCAGCGACCTGAGCGGCTGGTTGATTGAGCATAGCTTCGTTTCCAGCGTCATCAGGGAGAACGGAAAGGTTCGTATCCTGATAGGGCCGTTCAATTCGAAAACCGAGGCACAAGACAAGCAAGCTGAGGTGACGGCAGCGCTCACCCGGGCAAAGAAAAGGAATATCGAGGCGCTGGTGGTCGAACATCCGACGGCTCAATAAACAAAAACAGCGGTTAGAAACGAACAAAGGCCTGAGGTGTGATGCTCCAGGCCTTTGTGTTTTCAGCGGCCGGTCAGCCGCAGGTTTTCATGTCCACCGGGCCGACAAACTCGTTGCCGCGCCCCATCACGCACGCAACGCTCTGATTGCGTTGACGTTCCCAGGCCTGTACCGGATAGGTTTTATTCCAGGCTTCATACAGTTGCCGATCCTGTTTTGACAGGCGCAAGCCGTATTGCTTACTCATGTAGAAATAAGTCCGGGCGATCATGCCGCGAATGGAAGGACGGGGCATGACCTTCTTCGCCTTGAAGTCGACCTGTGTCAGGCACGAACCGTATTGACCGGTTTGCACGGGCAACCAGCCGAAGCTGAAGTTGCTGCGATCTCCATTCACCTCGCCGATGCTCGGCACCAGATTGTGCAGATCGGCCTCGGCTTTCTGATAGGTCGGGTCGTACCGTGTGCAGTTCTTGCGACCGCCTTGTTGCCAGCATTCGCGCTGATGGCCGATCTGCCAGGCCGGGACAATGTGTTCCCACTCGATGCGCGAGGCTCGTTTGGCGTTTTTGCGCGGCACATAGCCGCAGGCGGCCAAGTCCACGCGGTTGCCGGTGTATTTGCAGCCGCAATAAAACTCGGTGGATTGCGGCGCGTACAACTTCCACGCGACTTTCTTGGCTTCGTTGAAGGTGCGTGGGGCGCCAGCCTGGGCGCCGAGGGTGATGAACAGCAGCAGTAAAGCAAACCAGCGGACACTCATTGACTCAGTCTTCCTTTGGCACAACCCAGAAAATCTGCACACCGCCATCGTCGCGATGGGCGAGGGTGACGTTATCGTTCTCGTCGATTTCTTCGAGCAAGCGTTCCCACTCATCCACCGGTTCATCTGGAAGACGGAAGATCAGTGCCGCTTTGGCTTTTTGAGCGGTGGGGGAATTGATGATTTTCTGAACGCGCATACCCAGGCGTTCATAGGTATCAGGAGAGACAGAGGTAGTGGCCACGGAATTATCCTTATTAAGCTGTACGGGCATACAGTATTTAACTGTAAGCATTTTCGCAACTGCTTAAAATTCAAGAAAATCCTCTGACAGTAGTTTTTTCCGCTTGGTGTAGGACGATGGGAAATTTTTTATCGGAATAGGTCGTGAACCACTCACCAAGGCTGGCGAGTGGTGGCAGCGATGCCCGACCAGAACAGGTCGGGCGAGGGCGGATCAGTATTCCCAGAACATCCGTTGCAGCTCTTTGCTGTCGTTGGTCTTGGTCAGCGCGACCATGGCCAGGATGCGGGCTTTTTGCGGGTTCAGGTCGTTAGCCACAACCCAGTCGTACTTGTCGTCAGGCTGTTCGGCGTTACGCAGTACGAAACCACCGGCGTTGACGTGGGAAGAACGAATGATATGTACGCCGTCCTTGCGCAGGGCTTGCAGGGCGGGAACCACGCGGGACGAGACCGAGCCATTGCCGGTACCGGCGTGGATGATGGCTTTGGCGCCCGATTGAGCCAGGGCTTTGTAGGCGGTGTCGCTGACGTTGCCATAGGAATAGGCGATTTCGACGTCGGCCAGGCTCTTGATGGTTTTGATGTCGAATTCCGAATCCATGGTGTGGCGCTTGGCTGGCAAGCGGAACCAGTAGGATTTGCCTTCGACCACCATGCCCAGTGGGCCCCAGGCACTTTTGAATGCCTCGGTCTTGATGTTGATCATTTTGCTGACATCGCGACCCGACTGGATTTCATCGTTCATGGTCACCAGTACGCCTTTGCCGCGTGCGTCTTTACTGCTGGCCACGGCGACGGCGTTGTACAGGTTCAGCATGCCGTCGGCCGACATGGCGGTGCCAGGGCGCATAGAGCCTACGACGATGATCGGCTTGTCGGTTTTTTCCACCAGATTGAGGAAGTAAGCGGTTTCTTCCAGCGTGTCGGTGCCGTGGGTGATGACAATGCCATCGACGTCTTTGCTGTCGGCCAGTTCAGCCACGCGACGGCCCAGTTGCAGCAGGTTGTCGTTGGTGATGCTTTCGGACGCGATCTGCATGACCTGTTCGCCGCGAACGTTGGCCAATTGGCTCAGTTCCGGAACCCCTGCGATCAACTGTTCGATACCGACTTTCGCCGCTTGATAGGTGGCGCTGTTGGCGGCACTGGCACCCGCGCCGGCAATGGTGCCGCCAGTGGCCAGGATCACCACGTTTGCCAATTTCTGTTGGGTTTCGACTTCTTTTGCCTGAAGGGCGGTGGGCAGAAGCAATAGCAGGGCCAAAGCGCCCGGAATAAAAGTGTTGAAGGCAGATTTCATTATTGTTTTCTCTCGTAGTGAAACGTTGCGGATGCAGGTTCATCTAGACACGCCCCCAAGCAGATCTGAACGCCGGGGGTGTAGGAGAAGAGCAGGATCTGTACCAGCCTGACATTCAACAAGTAGATCTTTTAACCTCATGATTTTTATATAAATTATTGAAATATCTGGAAAAGTGTTCGCACTTGCTCGTCCGGGTTCCCGAACATGGGTTGCTTTTGCGTTCGGCTCTCCGACCTCCATTAAGAAAGTCACCTTGCGAAATCGAAAATCAGTGCTAAAGAAACTCCCGCACAGGTCGATGCTCCTTTAACAGGGATCAAATTTTTCCAGGAGTTCACACATGTCGTTTGCTGTCGGTTTTCCAAATGCAGGTGCCATCACTATCGCGGGCAAGTCTCCGGCGACTGTCAACGCCTTGAGTGAAGCGACGTCCGACGCCTCAACCCAAGCGCTGGGTGAAGAGGCGGGTAGTGACAACCAAGTCAGAACCGGTGGCGGTGCGCAGACTCAGGGCGAAAGCAAGTCCGAAAAAAGCAGCAATCAAAGTATTGCGGTGCAGGTACTGCTCAAACGCATGCAGGAACTTCAGCAGCAACTGCGCGAACAGCAGCAACAACTGGCGGCCACTCAGGCAGCGAATTATCCGACCCCGGAAGCCAAAGCCACCGCTGTCATGTCGATTCAGGGGCAAATCGCCGATACCAGCGGTGCGCTCGCGCAAGTGACAGGCAATCTGGTCAAAGAGCTGGCCAAGGGTTCCAGCAGCGGCAATCTGGTCAGCACTACGGCGTGAGGCAGGGTTGACTTTTGCCGGTCGGGACACAAAACGGGTCGTTGACAAATCTCGATAGGGTTCGCATAGTTTGGTCTACGCAAACGTTTGCGCGGTCACCCTTGATGGCTTGATCCCGTAGGGGCAGAGTCCAGCGCAAGCATTGCTCAGAATAATCATAAGATCGGAGTGAACCCATGAAGCTGCCATTCGCTGGACGTCTTCTCGCTGTCGCAATGCTGGCTGCCGCATCCGCCGCGTTGCCCGTCTCTTCGGCTTTCGCCGAAACCCCTGAAAAACCTAAAGTCGCATTGGTCATGAAATCCCTGGCCAACGAATTCTTCCTGACCATGGAAGACGGCGCCAAGGCTTACCAGAAAGACCACTCCGGCGACTTCGAGCTGATCTCCAACGGCATCAAGGACGAAACGGACACGGCCGGCCAGACGCGTATCGTCGAGCAAATGATTTTGTCCAAAGTCAACGCATTGGTCATCGCTCCGGCAGATTCCAAGGCCATGGTTCCGGTCATCAAGAAAGCGGTCGACGCCGGCATCACCGTGATCAACATCGATAACCAGCTGGACCCGGCCGTGGTCAAAAGCAAAAACATCACCGTTCCATTCGTAGGCCCGGATAACCGCAAAGGTGCGCGTCTGGTGGGTGAGTACCTGGCCAAACAGCTGAAGGCTGGTGATGAAGTCGGCATCATTGAAGGCGTTTCCACCACCACCAATGCGCAACAGCGCACGGCGGGCTTCAAGGATGCGATGGAAGCGGCGCAGATCAAAGTCGTGTCCCTGCAATCCGGTGATTGGGAAATCGACAAGGGCGGCAAAGTTGCCTCGTCGATGCTCAGCGAATACCCGAACATCAAGGCTCTGTTGGCCGGCAACGACAGTATGGCGGTCGGCGCGGTATCTGCCGTGCGCGCGGCGGGCAAGGCCGGCAAGGTGCAAGTGGTCGGTTACGACAACATCAACGCCATCAAGCCAATGCTCAAGGATGGCCGTGTCCTGGCCACCGCCGACCAGTTCGCTGCCCGCCAAGCGGTATTCGGCATCGAGACTGCGCTGAAAATCATCAAGGGCGAGACAGTCGATAGCGGCGCCAACGGCGTCATCGAAACTCCGGTAGAGCTGGTTACCAAGTAGTCTTTCTGGCGACACAACGGTGCTCGCCTCCTGGGGCGAGCACATGGAGAGTTTTTATGTCCGTTTGCGCCCCGAACGCTGTCCTCTCGGTCAGCGGTATCGGTAAAACCTATGCCCAACCTGTCCTCACCGGTATCGATCTGACGCTGATGCGCGGTGAAGTGCTGGCGCTGACCGGTGAGAATGGTGCCGGTAAAAGCACGTTGTCGAAAATCATTGGCGGACTGGTCACGCCGACCACCGGCCAGATGCAATTCCAGGGGCAGGATTACCGTCCCGGCAGCCGGAGCCAGGCCGAAGAGCTGGGCATCCGCATGGTCATGCAAGAACTCAATCTGTTGCCGACATTGTCGGTAGCGGAAAACCTGTTTCTCGACAACCTGCCCAGCCATGGTGGCTGGATCAGCCGCAAGCAATTGCGCAAGGCGGCGATCGAGGCCATGGCCCAGGTCGGCTTGGACGCCATCGATCCGGATACTTTGGTTGGTGAACTAGGTATTGGTCATCAGCAAATGGTCGAGATCGCTCGCAACCTGATCGGCGATTGCCACGTGCTGATTCTCGACGAGCCGACAGCAATGCTCACGGCCCGTGAAGTCGAAATGCTGTTCGAGCAGATCACTCGCCTGCAGGCTCGTGGCGTGTCGATCATCTACATTTCCCACCGCCTCGAAGAACTGGCAAGGGTGGCCCAGCGCATCGCGGTATTGCGCGACGGCAACCTGGTCTGTGTCGAGCCGATGGCCAATTACAACAGCGAGCAACTGGTCACCCTGATGGTCGGCCGTGAATTGGGCGAGCACATCGACATGGGGCCGCGCAAGATCGGCGCGCCGGCCTTGACGGTCAAAGGGCTGACCCGTTCCGACAAAGTCTGCGACGTGTCTTTCGAAGTGCGCGCCGGTGAGATTTTCGGGATTTCCGGATTGATCGGGGCAGGGCGCACCGAGTTGCTGCGCTTGATCTTCGGCGCCGATACAGCCGACAGCGGCACCGTCGCGCTGGGCGCGTCGGCTCAGGTGGTGAGTATTCGTTCTCCGGCCGACGCGGTTGGTCACGGCATCGCGCTGATCACCGAAGACCGCAAAGGCGAAGGCCTGCTGCTGACACAATCGATCAGCGCCAACATCGCCTTGGGCAATATGCCGGTGATTTCCAGCGGTGGCTTCGTCAACAACGGTGACGAGATGTCTCTGGCCCAGCGTCAGATCAACGCCATGCGCATTCGCAGTTCCAGCCCGACGCAATTGGTCTCGGAATTGTCCGGCGGCAATCAGCAGAAAGTCGTGATCGGCCGCTGGCTCGAACGCGACTGCACGGTGATGCTGTTCGACGAGCCGACCCGTGGCATCGACGTCGGCGCCAAGTTCGATATCTACGCATTACTCGGTGAGTTGACCCGTCGGGGCAAGGCGCTGGTAGTGGTGTCCAGCGACCTGCGCGAACTGATGCTGATCTGCGATCGCATCGGTGTGTTGTCGGCAGGGCGTCTGATTGACACCTTCGAGCGTGACAGCTGGACCCAGGATGATTTGCTTGCCGCCGCTTTCGCCGGCTACCAAAAACGTGATGCGCTGCTCAACGAAGCAGCGCCTAGGGATCTTCCATGAATACTGCATCTTTGGCCGGCAAACGTAGTGGCAATTTTTACGGCCTCGGCACTTATCTGGGCCTGGCCGGTGCCTTGCTGGCGATGGTCGCGCTGTTCTCGATCCTGAGCAGCCATTTCCTGTCCTACGACACCTTCAGCACCCTGGCCAACCAGATTCCCGATTTGATGGTGTTGGCGGTCGGCATGACCTTCGTATTGATCATCGGCGGTATCGACTTGTCGGTGGGGTCGGTACTGGCGCTCGCGGCCTCGGCGGTCAGCGTGGCGATTCTCGGTTGGGGCTGGAGCGTCTTGCCTGCGGCCTTGCTTGGCATGGCGGTAGCGGCATTGGCCGGGACAATTACCGGCTCGATCACCGTGGCCTGGCGGATTCCATCGTTCATCGTGTCCCTCGGCGTGCTGGAGATGGCGCGAGGCCTGGCGTATCAAATGACTGGTTCGCGCACTGCCTACATCGGTGATGCCTTCGCCTGGCTGTCCAACCCGATCGCCTTCGGCATCTCCCCGTCATTTATCATTGCCTTGCTGATTATCTTCATCGCCCAGGCTGTGCTGACGCGTACGGTGTTCGGTCGTTACCTCATCGGCATCGGCACCAACGAAGAGGCAGTGCGTCTGGCGGGGATCAATCCGAAGCCCTACAAGATCCTGGTCTTCAGTCTGATGGGGCTGTTGGCCGGTATCGCTGCGTTGTTTCAGATTTCGCGCCTGGAAGCGGCAGACCCGAACGCCGGCTCCGGTCTGGAATTGCAAGTGATTGCCGCTGTCGTGATCGGCGGCACCAGCCTGATGGGCGGGCGCGGTTCGGTCATCAGTACATTCTTTGGCGTCCTTATCATCTCGGTACTGGCGGCCGGTCTGGCGCAGATCGGCGCGACCGAACCCACCAAGCGCATCATCACCGGTGCGGTGATCGTGGTGGCGGTGGTGCTTGATACTTATCGCAGTCAGCGCGCAAGCCGGCGGACCTGAGTCATGGCAACAATCAAGGATGTAGCGGCACTCGCGGGCATTTCCTACACCACGGTTTCCCACGTGGTGAACAAGACGCGGCCGGTCAGTGAAGAAGTACGGGTCAAGGTCGAGGCGGCGATCAAAAGCCTCGACTACGTGCCCAGTGCCGTGGCCCGGTCGTTGAAAGCGAAAACCACCGCGACCATCGGTCTGCTGGTGCCCAACAGCCTCAACCCGTACTTCGCCGAGTTGGCCCGTGGCATCGAGGATTACTGCGAGCGCAACGGCTATTGCGTCATCCTCTGCAACTCCGACGACAACCCGGACAAGCAACGCAGCTACCTTCGCGTGTTGCTGGAAAAACGCATTGACGGCCTGATCGTTGCCTCAGCCGGGGGGGATAGCGGTCTGGCCGAAGGTCTGGCGGGGGTGCGCACGCCGATGGTAATCGTCGACCGTGGGCTCGAAGGTCTCGATGCCGATCTGGTGCGCATCGATCATGAATACGGTGCCTACCTGGCGACCCGACACCTGCTGGATCTGGGGCATCGGGACATCGCCACGATTGGCGGGCCGGGGAGTACCAGCGTGGCGCAGATGCGTCTGGCCGGTTATTGCCGCGCCTTGAAAGAGGCAGGCATCGAAGTGCCGCGCGAGCGCATGCTGGAAAGCGACTTCACCAGCACGGGCGGTTACAACGCCGCCGCGATACTGCTGGAAAACAACCCGCCCAGCGCGATCTTCGCCGGTAACGACATGATTGGCATCGGTGTGTTGCGCGCCGCTGCCGAGCGCAATATTCGTGTGCCCACCGAGTTGTCGGTGATCGGCTTCGACGACATCCAGATGAGCCGTTACGTCTATCCGGCGCTGACCACCGTTGGTCAATCGATCCTGCAGCTTGGCGAGATGGCGGCCGAAGTGCTGTTGCGCAGGATTGCCACGCCGGATCTGGCAACCGATCAGCGCATCGTGACGCCCAGTATTGTCCTGCGTGAATCGACTGCGCCGCTGGCCAGTACATTTTCCCAATACCGCTGAAATAAAAAGCACCGCAGAAACAGAATTGACGAGTAGTGATGTATGCCAGCAAAAGTAGTGGTAATAGGCAGCCTGAACATGGACCTGGTAACCCGGGCACCACGGCTGCCCCGTGGTGGTGAAACGCTGATTGGCGAATCGTTTGCTACGGTTTCCGGCGGCAAGGGCGCGAACCAGGCCGTGGCTGCGGCGCGGCTGGGGGCGCAGGTGTCGATGGTCGGTTGTGTCGGCAATGACGCCTATGGCGAAGCGCTGCGCGGGGCGTTGTTGGCCGAACAGATCGATTGCCAGGCGGTCAGCACGGTCGAAGATTCCAGTGGCGTAGCGTTGATCGTGGTCGATGACAACAGTCAGAACGCGATCGTGATTGTTGCCGGTGCCAACGGTGCGCTCACACCCGAAGTGATCGACCGTTTTGACGCGGTGTTACAAGCGGCGGATGTCATCATCTGTCAGCTGGAAGTTCCGGATGCCACGGTTGGCCATGCTCTGAAGCGCGGTCGTGAGCTGGGTAAAACCGTGATTCTCAATCCGGCGCCGGCCAGTCGCCCGCTGCCGGCGGATTGGTATGCGGCCATCGATTACCTGATCCCCAACGAAAGCGAAGCCTCGGCCCTGAGCGGTTTGCCGGTGGACTCCCTGAGCACCGCCGAAACCGCCGCCACCCGCTTGATCGCCATGGGCGCCGGCAAAGTGATCATCACCCTGGGTTCTCAAGGATCACTGTTCGCCGATGGCCAACGCTTCGAGCATTTCCCGGCAGCGAAAGTGAAGGCGGTCGATACCACCGCAGCCGGCGACACGTTCGTCGGTGGTTTCGCCGCGGCGCTGGCGGCCGGCAAAAGCGAGGCCGATGCGATCCGTTTCGGCCAGGTCGCCGCAGCGCTGTCGGTCACCCGGGCTGGTGCGCAACCTTCGATTCCCACCTTGTCCGATGTACAGGCCTTTAAAGCACCATGAAAAAGACTCCTTTGCTCAACGTCGCGCTGTCGCGGCTGATCGCCTCCCTGGGCCATGGCGACACGGTGGTGATCGGCGATGCCGGCCTACCGGTTCCGCCCGGCGTCGAATTGATCGACCTGGCTTTGACCCACGGTATTCCAGACTTCGTCAGTACCTTGAAGGTTGTGCTGAGCGAAATGCAGGTCGAAAGCCATGTGCTGGCCCATGAGATTCTGGATAAGAAGCCGTCGGCCTTGAGCGCGCTGGATGAGCTGAATGCCGACGGTGTACTGGGGCGGCGCGAGCTGCTCAGTCATGACCAATTCAAAGTGCTCAGCCGACAAGCACGGGCGATTATTCGTACAGGCGAATGTCAGCCGTACTGCAACATCGTTTTGGTGGCTGGAGTAACGTTCTAACTTTCCGTTCTTCCCACGCACAAGGAGTGCCCTATGCAACGCTATGCTCAGAAACTGCACCATCTGCTTCGGAGTCTGCTGCTTTTGTCCCTGATTACCGCAACAAGCGCCCAAGCGGCGGAAAAGATCGACTTGATCATCGACACCGATCCGGGGGCCGATGATGTGGTCGCCTTGCTGTTTGCCCTGGCATCGCCGGAGGAGTTGAATATTCGTGCGCTGACCACCGTTGCGGGCAACGTGCGTCTGGACAAGACTTCGCGTAATGCGCGTCTCGCCCGCGAGTGGGCAGGGCGCGAGGAGGTGCCTGTTTACGCGGGCGCGCCGAAACCAATGATGCGCACGCCGATTTATGCCGAGAATATCCACGGCAAGGAAGGCCTGTCGGGTGTCACGGTGCACGAACCGAAGAAAGGCCTGGCCGAAGGCAATGCGGTCAATTATCTGATCGATACCCTGAAGACCGCCAAACCCCAAAGCATCACCATCGCCATGCTCGGTCCACAGACCAACCTGGCGCTGGCGCTGATCCAGGAGCCTGAAATCGTTCAGGGCATCAAGGAAGTGGTGATCATGGGCGGTGCGCATTTCAATGGCGGCAACATTACCCCTGTGGCCGAATTCAACCTGTTCGCCGACCCTCAGGCTGCGGAAGTGGTGCTCAAAAGTGGCGTCAAGCTGACCTACCTGCCGCTGGACGTGACCCACAAGATCCTGACCAGTGAAGCGCGCCTGAAGCAAATCGCCGCTCTGAACAATAATGCCAGCAAACTGGTAGGCAATATTCTCAACGAATACGTCAAAGGCGACATGGAGCATTACGGCATTCCGGGTGGCCCGGTGCATGACGCCACGGTCATCGCTTACCTGCTCAAGCCAGAGCTGTTCACGGGGCGTTCGGTCAACGTCGTGGTTGATAGCCGCGAAGGGCCGACCTTCGGCCAGACCATTGTCGACTGGTATGACGGGCTGAAGGCACCGAAAAATGCCTTCTGGGTTGAAAGCGGCGACGCTCAGGGCTTCTTCGACCTGTTGACCCAGCGTCTGTCTCGTTTGAAGTAAGTCATAGGCCCGCAGGTGTCAGCCTGCGGTTTTTTTTGCGCTACTCGGTCTCTGTTGCGCCCTTATAGTCGGCGGGGTACTTCTCGAGAACCTGTTTGATGAATGTCTGTGCGGCTTGTGTTCCCAGTTCCTTGACCAGCAAATCGATACCAATGATTGCCAGCTCTTCCGGGCTACCCGGGCTGTAAGAGCTGTGGCCTTGTGGCCACTTGGCTTTGATGTCGGCGTCGATGCTTACGGTGGTCATGATGGCGCTCGTGAAGTCGGAAAGGCTGAGTATCGAGTTAACCATTTTGCGCGGCGTTTGGCACTCCGACTTAGGCATGAGGGGAGGGCTATGCGACACTTGGTCTTTGACGAATTTTCAAGGACCGTGCTGTGCAGATCGATTTGAACACTCCCGACGGCTTGACCCTCGAAGCGGTGCGTCAGTTGCTGGCCTCTGCCAGCGACGATGAACACACTCAGTTGCGGGTCACCAAGGGCGGTATCGCCTACATTTCCTCGGGTATTGTGGGCGGTACGGACATCGACGGGTTGCTGTTTCGCCTGGAAACCTGGGCCAAGGGTTCCGGTTATGTCGGATTGGTCGCGGCCAGCGATGAGGTCTGGGTGATGCAGATTTTCAATGCGCTCAAGGAGAACTGGCCGAAACCGCCTTTCGACTACATCGACGTCTATTGATCGCTGTTCATATTCAGTCACGATTGAATGATGAACGACAGGGTGATGCTCAGGCAAACTCGTCGCTGTCCGGATCGAGGGCGGGGCGATGGTACTCATCTTGAAACCAAACGCCGAAATGGCGGTCGCACGATCTCAGCTTAACTATTGAAAAAAGGAGGCTTCATGCCTTGGAAGCTCGCGTCATTGGGTACTTTGTTGGCCGCCACTCTGCTGGCCGGTTGCAGCAGTACGTCCACCGAGTCGGCAAAGGACCCCGTGGCGACCGATACCGGCCACAGCCGTTGTGAAGCCAAAGCTGCCGAATTCACCATTGGCAAAAAGGCTTCGCCCCAATTGCTGGAGCAGGCACGTACCCGCTCAGGCGCGCAGAATGCCCGGTTCCTCAAGCCCAATGATATGGTGACCCTGGAATACCGCTCTGATCGCCTGAACCTGAACACCGACAACAACCTGGTGGTCACCCGCGTCAATTGCGGCTGATTGCTTCAGGCTTTTGTTTCGACCATAAAAAACCCCGTCACATGGACGGGGTTTTTTTAGTGCGCCAGAAAATTACTCTGGGCGGACTTGTGCAGCTTGCATACCCTTTTGGCCTTTCTCAGCCACGAAGGAAACGGTCTGGCCTTCTTTCAGGCTTTTGAAACCGTCGCTTTCGATAGCTTTGAAGTGTACGAACAGGTCGTCACCGCCACCTTGAGGAGTGATGAAGCCGAAGCCTTTTTCATCGTTGAACCATTTAACGGTGCCGGTTTGGCGATTAGACATGGTGTATCTCCAAGAAACATATATTTTCAGTAGTACTGTGCTGCTCAGGCCAACTGGGCACACCGGAGTATCATAGTCGAAATGTTCGCTTTGGGAGCCCCCCGGCGGTGCTGTTTGCCCTACAGTCGTGTTTTCTTTGTTGCTTTGCGTGGCTGAAAGCCCCGGTTTAAAAGGCTTTCAGCCGAAAGTAAAGACAATAAAAAAAGCTGAAAAACCTTCGTAAATCGTACGGAAAAGCTGAAATTCATCCTTTTTTATCAGCGTTGGGCCGAGTCAAAAGGTTTTTTTTCTCACTTTTTCGCCGGTGCATTGGCCTTGCATTTGGCTATCTGACCCAGCGCCTTTTGTTGCAAATCCGGACTGGCCTTATTGTCCATCAGAGCCTGAATGTCGCTGGCCGGGTACGATTTGATAGCGTCGGCACCACATGCGCAGTGTGACTTGGCTGCCGCAGCGCCGATCTGCGGAGTGGCCGCCTGAGTGCACTGAGCCATGTATTTCTCGCGCTCGCCCTTTGGCCAATCGGCATGGGCAGCCAGCGGCAGCAACAGGACGACGGGTGCGACGATGGCGAATAAACGATTCAGACGCATGCTGGGATGCTCCTTTTGGGTCAATGTCTTGTTATCTGAGGGGTAAAGCGAGGTTCAAGTTCAGCACTCTGGCATAAAAATGCGTGATTTGCCCCAGCAGAAAACCTTGCCACCGCGACGACCGTTCATCTGTGCTAGCATGCCTCGCTCGGGCGTTTGCAAGCTCCGGATGACCTTCAGTCCCGGTAGCGGCAGCGACTCGAATAACCCTGATTTGAATCCCAGTCACTCTGGTTCGGTTTTCCGGTTGGCCGCAAGGCTCCTGCCGCTGTAAGGCAGGCGTTCGTCATTGAATGGCCTGGATCGGATCTTGTACTGGCTCATCCCAACCCACGTGACCTTTGGTAGGGGTCACCACTAGGAGAGGAGGCGCCATGCCAACTATTACTCTTCCCGACGGCAGTCAACGTTCATTCGATCACCCGGTTTCCGTAGCCGAGGTCGCCGCATCCATCGGTGCCGGTCTGGCCAAGGCCACCGTGGCCGGCAAGGTCGATGGCAAGCTGGTCGACGCCAGCGACATCATCGATAGCGACTCCTCGCTGCAAATCATTACGCCAAAGGATGAAGAGGGGCTGGAGATCATTCGCCACTCTTGTGCCCACCTGGTGGGTCATGCGGTCAAGCAGCTGTACCCGACTGCGAAGATGGTCATCGGTCCGGTCATCGACGAAGGCTTCTATTACGACATCGCCTTCGAGCGTCCTTTCACTCCGGACGACCTGGCAGCCATCGAACAGCGTATGCAGCAGCTGATCGAAAAAGATTACGACGTGATCAAGAAAGTCACTCCGCGCGCCGAAGTGATCGAAGTGTTCAAGGCCCGCGGCGAAGACTACAAGCTGCGTCTGGTCGAAGACATGCCGAACGAGCAGGCCATGGGCCTGTACTATCACGAAGAATACGTCGACATGTGCCGCGGTCCGCACGTGCCGAATACCCGCTTCCTGAAATCCTTCAAGCTGACCAAGCTGTCCGGCGCCTACTGGCGTGGCGATGCCAAGAACGAGCAATTGCAGCGCGTTTACGGCACCGCATGGGCGGACAAGAAGCAGCTGGCGGCTTACATCCAGCGCATCGAAGAAGCTGAAAAGCGCGATCACCGCAAGATCGGCAAGCGTCTGGGCCTGTTCCACACCCAGGAAGAGTCGCCGGGCATGGTGTTCTGGCACCCGAACGGCTGGACTCTGTACCAGGTGCTCGAGCAGTACATGCGCAAGGTTCAGCGCGACAACGGCTATCTGGAAATTAAAACTCCACAAGTCGTTGATCGCAGCCTGTGGGAGAAATCCGGGCACTGGGCCAACTACGCCGACAACATGTTTACCACTCAGTCGGAAAACCGCGACTACGCCATCAAGCCGATGAACTGCCCGTGCCACGTGCAGGTGTTCAATCAGGGCCTGAAAAGCTACCGCGAGCTGCCGATGCGTCTGGCCGAGTTCGGTGCCTGCCACCGTAACGAGCCGTCGGGTGCACTGCACGGCATCATGCGCGTTCGCGCCTTCACTCAGGACGATGCTCACATCTTCTGTACTGAAGAGCAGATGCAGGCCGAATCCGCTGCGTTCATCAAGCTGACCATGGACGTCTATGCCGACTTCGGCTTCAAAGACGTCGAGATGAAGCTGTCCACTCGTCCGGAAAAACGCGTCGGTTCCGACGAGCTGTGGGATCGCGCCGAAGCTGCACTGGCTGCAGCCCTTGATAGCGCTGGCTTGCCGTACGATCTGCAGCCGGGCGAGGGTGCGTTCTACGGTCCGAAGATCGAGTTCTCGCTGAAAGATTGCCTCGGCCGCGTCTGGCAATGTGGTACCCTTCAGCTCGATTTTAACCTGCCTGTCCGTCTGGGAGCCGAATACGTCTCTGAAGACAACAGTCGCAAGCACCCGGTTATGTTGCACCGGGCGATCCTGGGCTCCTTCGAACGTTTCGTCGGAATCCTGATCGAGCACTACGAGGGTGCATTCCCCGCGTGGCTGGCTCCGACCCAGGCAGTGATCATGAATATCACTGATAAACAGGCTGATTTTGCCGCTGAGGTTGAAAAAACCCTCAATGAAAGCGGATTTCGTGCCAAGTCTGACTTGAGAAATGAAAAGATCGGCTTTAAAATCCGCGAGCATACTTTGCTCAAGGTTCCCTATCTCTTGGTTATCGGAGATCGGGAAGTCGAGATGCAGACTGTCGCTGTGCGTACTCGTGAAGGTGCTGACCTGGGCTCGATGCCCGTCGCCCAGTTCGCTGAGTTTCTCGCGCAAGCGGTTTCCCGGCGTGGTCGCCCAGATTCGGAGTAATTATTATTAAGCGTGAAATGAGACAAGATAAACGAGCTGCACCGAAAGCCCCGATCAACGAGAATATCTCGGCACGCGAGGTTCGGTTAATTGGAGCTGAAGGTGAACAGCTTGGGATTGTGTCAATTGAAGACGCGCTTCTTAAGGCTGAAGAGGCCAAACTGGATTTGGTGGAAATTTCCGCCGATGCAGTACCCCCTGTTTGCAAACTGATGGACTACGGCAAATCGATCTTCGAGAAGAAGAAGCAGATTGCCGCGGCCAAGAAAAACCAGAAGCAGATTCAGGTTAAAGAAATCAAGTTTCGTCCAGGGACGGAGGAAGGGGATTACCAGGTAAAACTGCGCAACCTGGTACGTTTCCTGAGTGATGGGGACAGGGCCAAGGTATCCTTGCGATTCCGCGGCCGTGAGATGGCCCACCAGGAGCTGGGGATGGAACTCCTCAAGCGAGTTGAAGGTGACTTGCTCGAGTACGGTTCGGTCGAACAGCATCCTAAGATGGAAGGACGCCAGCTGATCATGGTCATCGCCCCGAAAAAGAAGAAGTAATCAATAGGGCACGGCAGGCCTTCTGATTATGTTTATCAACTGAATGCGGAGTATCCGAACATGCCAAAAATGAAAACTAAAAGTGGTGCTGCTAAGCGGTTTTTGAAAACTGCTAACGGTATCAAGCACAAGCACGCTTTCAAGAGCCACATCCTGACTAAAATGTCGACCAAGCGTAAGCGTCAACTGCGCGGTAGCAGCTTGCTGCATCCGTCTGACGTGGCAAAAGTCGAGCGCATGCTGCGCCTTCGTTAATTTTAGTCAAGAATAGAGGAAGTAACTCATGGCTCGTGTAAAGCGTGGCGTCATTGCCCGTAAACGTCACAAAAAAATTCTGAAACTTGCTAAAGGCTACTACGGCGCTCGCTCGCGCGTATTCCGTGTTGCCAAGCAAGCGGTAATCAAGGCAGGCCAATACGCCTACCGTGACCGTCGTCAGAAAAAACGTCAGTTCCGCGCTCTGTGGATCGCTCGTATCAACGCTGGTGCACGTATCAACGGTCTGTCCTACAGCCGTTTCATCGCCGGCCTGAAAAAAGCGTCCATCGAGATCGACCGTAAGGTTCTGGCTGATCTGGCAGTGAACGAAAAAGCGGCGTTTGCTGCGATTGTCGAGAAAGCTAAAGCCACCTTGGCTTAAGTACCCCCGACAGTCACCCGGCCTCACCTCTGTGGGGCCAGGTGTTAAACGTCATAAATAGGGGAAGAGCCTTCAAGCTCTTCCCCTATTTTGTATCTGGAGTCTGTACATGGAAAACCTGGATGCGCTCGTCTCTCAAGCACTAGAGGCTGTGCAAAGCGCTGAAGATATCAATGCCCTGGAGCAAATCCGGGTTCACTACCTTGGCAAAAAGGGCGAATTGACTCAGGTGATGAAGACCCTGGGGAATTTGCCGGCAGAAGAGCGCCCGCAAGTCGGCGCACTGATCAACGTTGCCAAGGAGCGTGTCACAGAGGTTCTCAATGCGCGCAAGGCACTGTTTGAAGAGGCCGACCTGGCCGCCAAACTGTCCGCCGAGTCCATTGACGTGACCCTGCCTGGCCGTGGCCAGACCTCCGGTGGTCTGCATCCGGTTACTCGCACTCTGGAACGTATCGAACAGTTCTTCACCCACATCGGCTACGGCATCGCCGAAGGCCCTGAGGTCGAAGACGATTACCACAACTTTGAAGCGCTCAACATCCCAGGCCATCACCCGGCCCGGTCGATGCATGACACCTTCTATTTCAATGCCAACATGTTGCTGCGCACCCATACCTCTCCGGTACAGGTCCGCACCATGGAATCGAAACAGCCGCCGATCCGCATCGTCTGCCCAGGCCGTGTGTACCGTAGCGACTCCGATATCACTCACTCCCCGATGTTCCACCAGGTCGAAGGCCTGCTGGTCGATCGCGATATCAACTTCGCCGACCTGAAAGGCACCATCGAAGAGTTCCTGCGCGTGTTCTTCGAAAAAGAACTGGCCGTGCGTTTCCGTCCTTCGTACTTCCCGTTCACCGAGCCTTCCGCCGAAGTCGACATGGAATGCGTGATGTGCAGCGGTAAAGGTTGCCGTGTCTGCAAGCAGACTGGCTGGCTGGAAGTCATGGGCTGCGGCATGGTTCACCCGAACGTGCTGCGCATGTCCGGGATCGACCCGGAAGAGTTTTCGGGCTTTGCCTTCGGCATGGGCGTTGAGCGTCTGGCCATGCTGCGTTACGGCGTGAACGACTTGCGTCTGTTCTTCGACAACGACTTGCGGTTCCTCGCGCAATTTCGCTAGTCGTAACGAATTCTTAGGAGAGCAGGATGAAATTCAGTGAACAATGGCTGCGTGGCTGGGTAAGCCCGCAGGTAAGTCGCGACGAGCTGGTTGCCCGTCTGTCGATGGCCGGTCTTGAGGTCGATAGCGTTACGCCGGCCGCCGGCGTATTCAGTGGCGTGATCGTGGGCGAGGTGCTGAGCACTGAGCAGCACCCGGACGCCGACAAGTTGCGCGTTTGCCAGGTCAGCAATGGCTCGGAGACTTTCCAGGTCGTGTGCGGTGCGCCAAACGTGCGCCCGGGCCTGAAGATCCCGTTCGCCATGATCGGTGCCGAACTGCCAGGCGACTTCAAAATCAAGAAAGCCAAGCTGCGTGGCGTTGAATCCAACGGCATGCTGTGCTCCCAGGCCGAGCTGCAAATCGGCGAAGGCAACGATGGCCTGATGGAATTGCCGGCCGATGCGCCGGTCGGTCAGGACATTCGTGAGTACCTGAGCCTCGACGACGCCAGCATCGAGGTCGATCTGACCCCGAACCGCGGTGACTGCCTGTCGCTGGCCGGTCTGGCCCGCGAAGTCGGTGCACTTTATGCTGCCCAGGTCGTGCGCCCGGCGATTGCCAGCGTTCCGGCCGTGCATGATGAAGTGCGTTCGATTGAAGTGCTGGCACCGGCCGCGTGCCCGCGTTACCTGGGGCGCGTGATCCGTAACGTCGACCTGTCCAAGCCTACGCCGCTGTGGATGGTCGAGCGTCTGCGTCGCGCCGATGTGCGCAGCATCGACGCCGCCGTCGACATCACTAACTATGTGATGCTGGAACTGGGTCAACCGCTGCACGCGTTCGATCTCGCCGAAATCAATGGCGGCATCCGCGTACGCATGGCCGAAGAAGGCGAGAAACTGGTTCTGCTTGATGGTCAGGAAGTCAGCCTGCGCAGCGATACGCTGGTGATTGCCGACCACGCTCGCGCGCTGGCCATTGCTGGCGTCATGGGTGGCGAGCACAGTGGTGTGTCCGCAACCACTCGCGATATATTCCTGGAAAGCGCGTTCTTCGACCAGATTGCTGTCGCTGGCAAGGCTCGTTCCTACGGCCTGCACACCGATGCCTCGCACCGCTACGAGCGTGGCGTGGACTGGAAGCTGGCCCGTGAAGCCATGGAGCGCGCCACTGGCCTGCTGCTGGACATCACCGGTGGCGAAGCTGGTCCGATCATCGAAACCGTCAGCGAGCAGCACCTGCCGTCGATCGCGCCGATCACCCTGCGTGCCCAGCGCATCACCCAGATGCTGGGCATGGAGATGGATTCGGCCGAAGTCGAGCGTCTGCTCAGCGCTTTGGGCCTGACCATTACCGTCGATGGGGCAGGGCAGTGGCGCGTAGAAGTGCCAAGCTTCCGCTTCGATATCAGCCTGGAAGTCGACCTGATCGAAGAGCTGGCCCGTCTGTACGGTTACAACCGTCTGCCGGTTCGCTACCCGCAAGCCCGTCTGGCGCCGCAAGCCAAGGCCGAAGCGCGCAGCGATCTGCCTGAACTGCGTCGTCTGCTGGTGGCTCGTGGTTATCAGGAAGCGATCACTTACAGCTTCATCGATCCGAAACAATTCGAGTTGTTTAATCCGGGTGTCGAGCCGCTGCTGCTGGCCAACCCGATTTCCAACGACATGGCTGCCATGCGTTCGTCCCTGTGGCCTGGTCTGGTCAAGGCGCTTCAGCACAACCTGAACCGTCAGCAGGATCGCGTCCGTCTGTTCGAAAGCGGCCTGCGCTTCGTCGGTCAGCTGGAAGGCTTGAAGCAAGAACCGATGCTGGCGGGTGTGGTGTGCGGTAGCCGTCTGCCGGAAGGCTGGGCGCAAGGTCGCGATGTCGTGGACTTCTTCGACGTCAAAGCCGATGTGGAAGCGGTACTGGGCTTCGCCGGCGCACTGGACTCGTTCACTTTCGTGCCGGGCAAACACCCAGCATTGCACCCGGGTCAAACCGCGCGCATCGAACGTGAAGGCCGTTTGGTAGGTTTCGTTGGCGCGATCCACCCTGAATTGTCGAAAACCCTCGGTCTCGACCGTCCGGTCTTCGTATTCGAGCTGGTTCTGGCCGAAGTGGCGTTGGGCAAAATGCCTAAATTCCAAGAGTTATCGCGCTTTCCTGAAGTGCGTCGTGACCTTGCACTGCTGGCGGATAAAGACGTTGCAGCCACTGCCGTACTGGACGTAATCCGTGAAAATGCAGGTGAATGGCTGACAGACCTCAGGCTATTTGACGTGTATCAGGGTAAAGGTATTGATCCGCATAGAAAAAGCCTTGCAGTTGGCTTGACCTGGCAGCATCCATCGCGCACTCTTAATGACGATGAGGTGAATACCACGACGCAAAACATCCTCACCTCGCTCGAACAAAGGTTGAACGCCACGTTAAGGAAGTGACGTATGGGGGCTTTGACGAAAGCTGAGATGGCGGAACGTCTGTATGAAGAGCTGGGCCTGAACAAGCGGGAGGCCAAGGAATTGGTCGAACTGTTTTTTGAAGAAATCAGGCACGCTCTTGAAGACAACGAACAAGTCAAATTGTCCGGTTTCGGCAATTTCGACCTTCGGGACAAACGCCAGCGGCCTGGCCGCAATCCGAAAACGGGAGAAGAAATCCCGATCACGGCTCGCCGTGTGGTCACCTTTCGTCCAGGGCAGAAGTTGAAGGCCCGAGTTGAGGCTTATGCTGGAACCAAGTCATAACGACGAGCTACCCGTCATCCCGGGCAAACGCTACTTCACCATTGGTGAAGTCAGCGAGCTATGTGCCGTAAAACCGCACGTGCTGCGCTACTGGGAGCAGGAGTTTCCTCAACTCAACCCCGTCAAACGCCGCGGAAACCGCCGGTATTATCAGCGCCAGGACGTGCTGATGATCCGGCAGATCCGCGCGCTTCTTTACGATCAGGGGTTTACCATCGGCGGCGCACGCTTGCGTTTGTCCGGTGATGAAGCCAAAGACGACACTACCCAATACAAACAAATGATCCGC
Source organism: Pseudomonas sp. PDM09 (assembly GCF_014852305.1). Classification (NCBI taxonomy): domain Bacteria; kingdom Pseudomonadati; phylum Pseudomonadota; class Gammaproteobacteria; order Pseudomonadales; family Pseudomonadaceae; genus Pseudomonas; species Pseudomonas sp. PDM09. Next base: position 234,434 of record NZ_JACVBI010000002.1, read on the forward strand.
CAGATGATCGCCGAGCTGGAAGATGTGCTGGTGGTTCTCAAGAAATAAATTCCTGCTTTTAAATACTTCCAGTTTTCAAAAGCTTGCGATATATTCTTGAGCGTTCCTCGAGATGAGGAACAGATTCAACGCCTAGTCGGGGCGTAGCGCAGTCCGGTAGCGCACTAGCATGGGGTGCTAGGGGTCGAGTGTTCGAATCACTCCGTCCCGACCATATTATTCAATGAATTAGGCCAATGTTCACAGCATTGGCCTTTTTCATGCGCGTGACATTTGCGTAACTTCTCGATTTCTCACGCCTGCTTCCGCCTCAAAATGGTCAACACCGGTCCACGCGAGTCGCTTGCTGACACCGTGTTCGCAGCTTCAATCAAATGTCCAAGCTCAGCGCCCGGGTATGACTGGTGATGCTGCCGGTCTTCTATTGGTACTGACAGCCTGAGAGAACGATTTAGCTATGGGGGGCTGACCTTCGCCCTTACATGGCTCCGCATTCAATACGACGGAACCAAGCCAGTCCACCAGCTCATCGAAGCTGCACTAGGGTGTGCTGCCCGTTATGAGTATGTGAGATCAATTCTGACCAAGGGAAGGTTGTCGGCATCGTATGTACAACGATAGGACTCTCCAATGCCAGCGCTAGTCTTGGGTAGCAGTTCGCAAAAGCGTGTAAGTAATGCCGCCATCCGTGACCGAAAAGCCTTTGACTGCTGCCTGTGGCGAGAGAGCCGATGTATCCGCAGAGCACATCTGATTCTCAGACACAAAGATGCGCAATCAATCGCTGGTGAAACGAAGTAATTCAATGTTGCTAACGTGGTGCCGATACTCCTGTATCCATATACCAACGGAGTGACAACGCATGGAAATCAGCAACACCCAAAGCGAGTACCAGAAGCCCAAAAATCTGGCTGGCCTGGGACGTCGATGGGGAGGACAAATGATTGACTCCATAACCACCTTCTTTCTGTTCTATGCCGTAGGGCGAGCAGCCGAGTTTGTTGGTTTACCGCCAACCGTGGTCGCCCTTCTGGCTTTAGGCGCAGGTGCTGCGTATTACCTGTTTTCCGATGCAATGCCCAACGGTCAAAGCTTGGGTAAAAAGCTGCTGGGGATGTCCGTGATTGATGAGCAAAGCTACCTTAACTGCAATCTCTATCAATCTTTTATGCGCAACATCACTACGCCGTTTCTGAATATTTTTGACTGGATATTTATTTTCTTTGGCTCACGAAAACGGCTTGGTGACATGCTCGCATCTACGATCGTGATCCGATCCAAGTAAAGGAAAATGCTACGGTCCCCACTTTCCGGGCGAGAAAGAATCATGCGGTTTTTTGTGAGAGTAGTAGGCGTTCCGGCTTTGGCATTGATGCTTCTGTCTTTGCATACGGGAGCGGAAACCATCAGGATTTCAGGGGGGGCGGGCGGGTGCGAGCAGCCTGCTTTGACGGCAGCTTACATAATGCATGGCAGGCAGTACGAGCTTCCCATTGAAGAGACTAAGTCGCTAATCCCCGACTACGATCCGATTAAAGATGAAACAGGACTGACCAAGAAAATGTTCTCTGCTGCTGAGCTTTATCCAGTGGAGGAAACAAGGGAGGGTAAGGAAGCCTCAGTGAAGCAGTTTTCCACTTTCTTTCGGGTCCTGTGCTTTGATGCTTATAGAAAAATGCAGCAGGCAAATCAAAAGCAGGGGAGCGGACAATGAACATGCGGATTTTGACAGGGATGGTGGTCTGAAACTCCGCATGTCCTGACGTGAAAAGCCCAGCCTAAATGCTGGTTTTTTGCTAAGTGCAGGACTCGGATGGAATCAAAACGACTAGATCCGTATCGCCTACGTCGACACCCGCCTGCGAAAACAGAGTTGTAACTTGGCCGCGATGATGGGTCTGATGGTTAAAAAAATGCATGACCAGGCTGTAAAAATCCTTAGCGGACACTACACCCTTCATGTTTGCATAATTGAAGGGGCTGTCTAAATCGGACTCCGTAATGGATTGAGCCCATTTGATGATTATTCGGTCGAGCCATTCTCGATACGCTGAGAGCTCTCGAATATTAGAGAACAACAATTGATCGAGGCTTTTCAGATCAGGAAGCTGCCTCACCGGCTCCAGTGCCAAGTGGTTCGTTGGGTGCTTGGCGAATCGCTTCAGCCAGATGGTATCTCCGACCGCTAAGTGGTTCAGAGTCCCGAGAATAGAGCCAAAAAAAGCTTTCCTGTCCGCCGAGAGCACTTCATCGGACAAGCCCCTGGCTGCTTCATAGACCTTGGCACTCATCCACTCGTTATAGGTTGCCATCAGACAGATATGGCTAGTGCGGCTCATCGTGTTCATCCTTTGAGTGGTTTGATAAGCGATCCTCGCTCATCTAAAAGCCCAGTCTAGTGCTGGGCTTTTGTATTTTGGCGGGCTGTATCAAGCCTGGGCGGGCCGGGCAAGATTTTAGCAGAGACGGTGTCCACATCGTTTGAGGTCCAACGCAACGACATCCCCGATGACGATTACTACGACGAGATCTTCGGTTGTGTCGACACCATCGGCCCGCTGGCTGGGGCACATTGCCCGCACCCGTCGGCTCGCTGACATTGACCGAGCAGACTCGTCAGCTCGGCAAGCGCTGGGCTAGGGAAAAACCCCGCAAAAACAGCCGCTTCCAGATGGATGGCTGGCTGTGTAACTTGTTGATACAAATATGAATCTGTATCATTTAGTTTCATATCAAGGGTGCGAGGGAGTGCATTGCCCATATAAAAATAAGGTCAAGGTAATGCTCAAAATGCTACTCGTGTATGGTCATCTGATTGCCACCTGTATTGCTCTGGGGAGGGTGTTACAGGCGGATCAAAAGCTATGGAGCTGGCGCAAGGATGTGTTGAGTGAGATACAGCGTGAGTATCTCGACGAGACCCAAAAAATCGTCACGCTCGCGCTATTGGCTCTTTGGGGAAGTGGCTTGCTGCTGGTGCTACAGGGTTACCTCTATGAGGGGAGCGCGTATCTGCTCAATCAAAAGCTCTGGGCCAAGGTGAGTGTTGTCGCGCTGCTTAGCCTCAATGGTGTTTTGTTGCATCGGATCGGTTTCCCGCTGCTGCAGAAGGCCCCCTTTGTCTTGTTACGCAACTCCGGCCGCACTCGCCTGGCTCTCTTGGGCGCTCTCTCTATGAGCAGCTGGCTATTTGCTGCTTTCCTGGGGGTAGCTCGAGCGTGGAATCACGTACTTCCTTACTTGCATGTGATGGGTGCTTTTGCTCTGTTCTCGTTGGTTGCCTGTGTAGTGGCGCTGATAGTCGCCAGTGCAGCGGGCGTCAGGGGAGATGAGTTGTCACGTACTGGCAGCAAGTGAAGCTTGGTTGTGCCGGCCGCCGCTAAGGCGGCACGGTGGATCAAGAGGTTGAATACTCGATATACAGTCTTTCGAGCGCCTCTTGAAACCACCGCGTCCGAGAGCCTGACTGACACCTCCAAATTCGACGTTTTTTAGCCCCAACCGCAGTGTCAAACAGCTCTTGCTGTTTGGGTCACAAATCATTTTGCAGGTAGTTGGCACCTTCTTGCTTGACCTGGTCTCAGGAAAGGCCCACCAGCTTTGGCTCCAGCGATCTGATCTCAAACCTTTTAGCGTGGCCCGGTGGGTGTCGAATCCGCTGCTAACTCATACTCTCACATTTCCCTTCACGAAATTTATGACAGCTTAGACCGCCGTACGTTGGCGGCAATCCAACTGGTTCGACAGACCTTGCGGCCCATTGATATTCAGGCCAGTCGTTTGGGGCATCGACAACCCTGTATTGGCTGTGGCGAACAAAAAAAATACTCGACTGATCCGTGGTGCAATTGACAACGGCCTGGCGGCGAGCAGATCGACGGACTAGTATCCGATGCCTGCTACTTCGGCCTCGATGATCGCCGCGCAGAAAAGGTCTTGCGTAATTCCCCTCGCCCGTGCTGTGACCTAAAGGATATCCGCACCCCAACAGGGCAGCACCAGGTTGTCAGCCGGCGCAATATTAGGTCGCTCACAACGGAGGCTCTACAGTAAACTGTAGAAAAATGAATGCGAAGTACCTTTGATGGATGTTGATTTGCCGAATCTAGAACCAGGTGAAGTAAGCAGGAAAACACCATCAGTTAGGAGGAAGGGGGGGAGGGATCCTGGGCTTTTTTGGTCTTTGCGTATTGGCTTTTTCTGCGATGAATGTCGCTACCACCTGCGAAAGCGATCCGGCGTTCCAAGCATAGGAAAATCTCATGGCTGCCCCAACCCAAGAAACCACTGACTCAGCACATGGCCGCTGAAGCTATCTCTTAGTTGTTATCTGTAGAAAAAGTCGCTATTGCTGTGCGATGCTTACTCAACTTGTAACTGGATGCACCATGACCTACCAAGGAAATTTTTTTTTACGATTTTCACTTGCGATTTTGACGGTTGGATTTATTGCACACATCGCCGGAATGCTATTCATTATTGATGGCAGTCGCCACACGACGATTTCCAATGCCACGTTGTTCATACCAGCATTGATTCTCTGTATTTTTGACAAGCCATTACGCGAAAGCCTAATCAGCAAAAAATACCTGCTCACGGGTCTTATGTTGATCTTTACAATTGCGGTAGCTTTGACTAACAGCGGGTCGGAAAACTCGGTGTTTGTACAGTTTAAAATAGCCTTATATGTAATTTTATACTTGGCTACCATTAATCTGTTGGTCAGGGAAGGTAGATTGGAGGTATGTCTTAATATTCTTTTTGTGACGGCGGGAATAACGGCTATAGCAAGCATTGTCGTGCAATCGATAATGCAAGATAAGAGTATTTTTGTGAGTGAAAACCGCCTGTACAGCTTAGGTTACGGAAAGTACGCCAATTTTCAGAACCCTATTATTGCAGCACTGTACTACGGCTTTTTTGGAGTTTACGGTTTTTCGCAGTTACTCACTAAACGATACTCTCAAAACACAATCCTGCTGTTCAGCGCTTGCGTATTGGGTTTGTCCTTGTTCGTCTACTGCACTTTCGCTCGTGGGGTCTGGCTGGGGTATGGTCTCGCGATTTGCACCACGGCTATTCTCCATCATAATGAACGGTCGAAAAAATGGCTCCTTGCGGCAGCAGCATTAATAGTGGTCATATCGATTTCGCTGTTGCCAATATTGATTAATCAGTATTCACGGGGGCTAAGTCTCAGAGACCTCATCTGGGAAGGCTGGCTTGAGCGTATTGAGAAGTTTTGGTTAACCGGTGCCGGTGCTGCTCGCAGATTTGAAATATGCCTCTCTGGCGACCAGTGCTACTCTCAAGCTCACAATCTGTTTTTACAGTTTTTTTATGAGTTTGGGATCGTTGGGCTTGTGTTAATGCTATCCATGCTCGTCGTTGTATTTCGTCAATCTATGAATCAACGTGCCTGGATGATGCCATTGGGTTCAATAGGTTTACCTTTGCTTATATTTGGTATTGTGACCGCCCTATTCGATTATCATACCGTCCTGAGCAGGCCTGGCGTCTACTGGATGATCTTCTGGCTACCCATAGGGATTGTTCTTTCTACTCAGTTGATAATGGATTCTAAAGATAAAAAGGATCTCGCATGACCGCTAGCATTCTTAGCGCGGCCAAGCGCTATTGGCATGTCGAAATCATTGGTAGCCTGGATAAGCCTTTCAGTTGGAGGCGGGTTTTTCAAAAGTGTCGTCGGAGCAATAGATATCGTTATATCTTCTGGTTTCGCCTTGCCTATGTTTTACATGCGCAAGGCAATAAATTCTTGAAGCGTCGAGGCAAACTTCTTAATGAAAAAATAAGTCGTGAATTTAATGTGGAGATCATGTTGGGCGCCACCATTGGTGAGGGTTTGTGGATTGCCCATCCTACCGGGATCGTGATTACATCACATGCAGAGATCGGCAAGAACTTTAAAATATGGCAGAACTGCACTATCGGCATCAAAGGGCAGAGCGATGATATAAAGCTGGTCATAGGTGATGGGGTTCGAGTTCACGCCCACTCCTGCATTATTTCGGACAACTTGGAGCTGGGGGATAATGTTGTTGTCGGTGCGGGTAGCTTTATAAATAAAAGCGTGCCTGCGGGTCACGTTGTGTTTAACTCGCGCGATGTAAAAGTTCAGGAATACGACGTAAAATTAATGGGCCGCCTTCAACAATAAGTAATGGTTTTTCCCTTTGGTGTTCACCCTCGAGGCGTTCTTTGAACGAGAAGGACTATCACGGCGGCGCTTGTTCGCATCTGTGGAGCTCCATTCAGAGATGATGGGAGCTTAGTCGCTCTCAATACGCGAACAATGTGCCGCCGCTAAGGCGGCACAGGTGGATCAAGAGGTTGAATACTCGATATACAGCCTTTCGAGCGCCTCTTGGTACTTATCTCCCTTTAACGTTTTTTTCAGCACTGCCAGTGCCTCAAGCGCTGAAGCAGCAGCCAGCGCCTCGTTTTCTCCCCGGTAGGCGGCGCGCAGTCTTGCTGCTGCAATTATCGATTCTTCAGTCGTTGGCATGTTATTGCCCTCGAAGGATTGAACCTCACTGATAGTCGCAACCCTCAACGATTTCAAGTCCAGGGTGAGAGCTCCACCGAAAGGCCTTGGCCTGTTCATGAGGGCGACCTCGATCAGCTTTGCACCGCACCCACCCCACCCATTGCCACCGATTTAATCCGCACGCTCCTATACAACACACTGGACACCATGAATCCAACAATGGCCAACAGGCTCATCAAGCTGAAGACATAGTTGTAGCCTTGCTGACCCGGGAAATGGTCGAGGATTGCGCCGTAGATGACGTAAGCGAACATACCCGGTGCGTAGCCGATCAGGCAGCCAATACCGAAGGCTGAACCGGTGATGTGCGAAGGGATGCCGACTTCACCCATGGGCGCCCAGAACACGCCGCGCATGGAAAACACAATCAGCGCGAAGGACAGCGTGGCGGCCATGCCTGCGTAGATAAAGCTCGGGCTTTTCGGGATCAGCAGGATGACGCCCATCAGCGGCAGCAAGGCCAGGAATGCCCATTTCAGATAGCGGCTGGTGCTCTTGAATTGCTTGTCGGCAATGAAGCCGCCGGCAGGGCCGCCCAGGATTTTGAGGAAGTACTGATTGATGATGCCGTAGGCGCCCACCAGTGCCACGGGCAGCTCGTACATTTCCTTGAGGTAGGGAATGAAATAGGTCAGGCCGCAGTAGACGATGTAGACCATGAACACATTGAGGCTGACCAGCCAGATACCCGGCACCTTGATGGCTTCGAGCAGGTTCGCCAAACCGTTCTTCGGCTTGGCAATCGACTGTGCGCTGCCGCCCTTGAGCAGGAACCAGGTCAGGGTTCCGGCCAGAATGTCGATGACCGAGTAGAAGAGGATGGCCGATTTCAGACCGGTTTCACCGGAGCCCATGGCGACGAAAACGCCCAGTGCAGAAAAGGCGACCAGGGTATCAATGACGCCACGCCCACCTTCCAACAGTCCAAACAACCGACCCTGTTCCTGATCGTCACCCAGATTGCGGATGGCTTTGAGCAGCGAGGGCCAAAAGAAGCAATCAGCGCAGACGGCCAGCAGGCTGAACACGATCAGCAGATTGCTGAAGGGCGGAAAGGTCGCCAGATACAGCCCTAGGCCGCCGGTACCGATCAGGCCGATGGGAATCATTTTGCGCGTGTCGTAGCGGTCGGCGAGCATGCCGCCGACGACAAACAGTGCGGTGGCGATGATGGCGTTGGCGCTCAGCAGCAGGCCGATTTCAGTGTGGCTCAAACCCATGAATTCTTGCATGGGGATATAGAAGGCGTCTTTGAGGTTCGCCAGTTTGTAGATGGTGCCACCACCGAGGATGAGAATCAGGAATCTGAGCCATTTGGCCTTGTCACGAGTTGTCATTATTGTTCTCCAGGCGTAATTGGGTAAGCAGTGCCGGTTGTCACGTCAGGTTCAGGCGTTTTCGTGGTTGGCCAGGATCAACTCGGCCAGGGTTCGGAATTCGGTCAGCAGGCTTCGTACATAGGCGACCTGGTTGTTCGCCCAACGGTGTTCGTCGGCGAGCATTCGTTCGAGCGAGTAGCCGTCCGGGAGTGGCGTGTCACTCATTTCCCGGTACGCAATGAATGGATCGGCAACCTCAAAGGTCTGGCGGAATGCCGGGGCGACGTAGTGGTTTTCCTGCTCAAGAATGAAGGCGATCACTTGCGGGGTTGAGTCGCCGAGCATCAACAGCTCGAACAGCATGCGGGCGCTCGGCAGGTCGTCATCGTCGCTGCCCTGCAGCACGCCGTAATGGCCGAATCCGTTTTGTTCGGGGACGATGCGCACACCCTTGAGATGGGTCTGGCGTATGTGCGGCGCCAGAGTTCGCAGCGCCGGCAGGGGCTGTTCGCAGGCGTTGATCATGTTGCCGAAGTCGAACAAGGCGTGCAGCCGAGGGTGGTTTAGCCGGCTCAGCAGTTGCGCGATCTCGGCGCTCTTGAGTTCCTCATGCTGCTCGAAATCAAAGAACAAGTCGTGCTCATCGGCCTGCTGCGCGAGGTAATGCAGGTCTGACTCGATCACGTCCATGACCCGGGACAGCGTCCCCTCGTAACGTGAGTAAACGCGGATGTTGCGAACCCCAAGCGCCTTGGCAATGGCGATCACCTGATCGACATCTTTTTTCAGCGTGCTGCTGATTTCCAGGTGCACATCCAGTGCGAGCGCATTGGCCTTGTCGGCAAACGCTTGCAACTGTGCGGGCGTCATTTGGCTCAGGCTGTTTTCTTCGCCGTCGAGCAAGTGCAGGCTCAGACCCTGCAACTCGTGGCGATAGGCGAAGTCCAGCAGGTCGGCAGGCGTGACACGGCCATGGGTGAGGTTGGTCAGCAAGGGATAGGCATGAGCAAACAAGCGCATCTGCCCAAGGCGGTCGAGCAGTTGGCGGGCCAGTGCCTCAGTCAGTAGGGGAGGTGTTCCATCCTGGGCAGCCTTGTGGCTGAGCAAGGCATTGAATCGCTCTTGGATCTTATTGTTCATTCGAGTCGTTCCTGGTCAGACGCCGGGTCTACCGGCGCAGCCTTTATCGCGCCAGTCAGGAACTCTCGATAGATCCATTATCAGTTAAATCATAAGACCACTTGTCTTGATTCAAGTGGCCTGCAGGTACCCCATTTTGCTCAAGGCCCGGGCCAGTGCTTCGACGCGCTCCTGCGCCTGGCTCTCAGGTGTACCGGCGAAACCGATGAGCAGCGCAGGTGGCAGGACATGCTCGAGGCAGTAGTCGCTCAGGGCATAGGTGTGGATGTTGTGCCGGGCCAGTTCCCTGGCGATCACGTCGTCATCAAGCGTGGGTGGCAGCCAGGCGATCAAGTGCATGCCGGCTTCCACCTGAGTGATATTGAAGAAGCCGCCCAGCTGTTGCTGAAGTTGCTCGAGCAGTGCTTGCTGGCGAGCCTGGTACAGCGCACGCATGCGGCGAATATGGCCGAGGAAGTGGCCTTCGCGCATGAAGTCCGCCGTCGTCGCCTGGAGCAGCGTGGGCGGGCTGCGATCCATCACCGCGCGCAGGGTACAGAAGGGTTCGACCAGGGCTTGCGGCAATATCACATAGCCCAGTCTTAGCGAGGGGAAGAGCACTTTGCTGAAGGTGCCGACGTAGATCACTCGCGCCATCCGGTCCATGGCGTAGAGCGCGGGGAGGAGGCGGCCGCTGTAGCGAAATTCACTGTCGCAATCGTCCTCGATGATCCAGCTCTGATACTGCGCGGCCCAGTCGATGAGTGCCTGGCGCCGCGCATAACTCATGGTCACGCCCAAGGGATGCTGGCGAGATGGCGTGGTGAACACCAGTCGGGCGTCGGGGCACTCGGCCAGGCCTTGCTGAATATCTATTCCTTGTTCATCGATCCGCAACGGGACCACCTGAGCCCCCTGGGCCTGCAACGCAATGCGCGCCGCGATGTGTCCCGGGTCTTCCATCCATACGCTGTCCTGCGGATTGAGCAACAGCATGCCTAACAGGTTGAAGGCTTGCTGGGCCCCAGAAACGATCACCACCTGCTCGGCACTGCAATCGATGCCACGGGCATCAAAGACGTACTCGGCAATCGCCGCGCGCAAGGCCTGTAAACCTTGCAGTTCGCCATAGCCAAGCATGGCCTTGGTCGGCTTGAGCAGGTGGCGGTTCATCAAGCGCCGCCACACAGCGAGGGGGAACGCGTCGTAGGTACTGTGGCTGGGCAGGAATGAGGTGGGAGTCGCAGGATCCCAATCGGTATAGGAAACCCCGCGAAAGTGACTGCTGCGCAGCGACAGCATGGATTGGCTCAGGTCGGACAGGCGCGGTGGCTGGCGCTGCTCTTCGTCGGCAATCCCTCGGCTCTCCCACTCATTGCCGACATAGGTGCCCGCCCCAGTGCGCGAGGCCAAAAAGCCTTCGGCAATCAACTGATCGAATGCATTGAGAATGGTGATCCGCGACAGCGCCAATTCTTTGCTCAGGGTCCGCGTCGACGGCAGGCGCACGCCTCCTTGCATCTTTCCGCTGAGAATCTGCTTGCGAATCTGCAAATAGAGTTGGCGGTACAGGGGGATGGCGCTGGTACGGTCCAGCTCAATAGCCGACAGCAGCAAACCTGCAGGGGATTTCATTACATGCTCGTCTGGAGGGAGGTGGTTTGACCTGGAACACCATCAGGTACCCGCAGGGTATCGAGAGGCACTGGATAAGTCATCCATGGCAGCTGTTGATGCAGTGCCCGCTGTCATGAAATGAAAAGCCATTGTCGCCTGATGAGAAGCGACTCACCAGGCGGCGTCCTACAGTCCAATCAGCGCAATTCGACGCAGCACGCCCAACTTGAGACTGGAGAATAAGAAAAATGGCCAAAGCCGTACGCTTCTACGAAACCGGTGGTCCCGAAGTCCTTCGTTATGAAGAGGTCGAAGTCGGCGATCCCGGTCCAGGCCAGGTTCGTCTTCGTCATGTGGCGGTGGGTCTGAACTATGCCGACACCTACTTTCGCAATGGCACTTACCCTATCCCGATGCCCAACGGCATGGGGGTTGAAGCGTCCGGTGTGGTCCAGGCCATCGGTGCAGGGGTGACCAACGTACAAGTCGGTGATCGCGTCACCTACACCGGTTTTCTCAATACATTGGGCGCCTACAGCACCGAACGTCTGATCCCGGCCGCGCCGCTGATCAAATTGCCGGAAACCATCAGTTTCGAGACTGCCGCAGCCATGACCATGCGCGGCTTGACGTCCTCGTACCTGATGCGGCGCATTTATGATTTCAAGGCCGGCGACAGCATTCTGTTGCACGCCGCTGCCGGTGGTGTGGGCCTGATCGTTTCACAGTGGGCCAAGCTGCTCGGCCTGAACGTCATTGGCACTGTGTCCACCGAGGCAAAGGGTGAAATTGCCCGGGCCCATGGCTGCGAGCATGTCATCAATTACAGCCATGAAGACGTCGCCCAGCGCGTTCGCGAGCTGACGGACGGTGTAGGGGTCAACGTGGTGTTCGACAGTGTCGGCAAGAACACCTTCATGGGTTCCCTGGACTCGCTCAAGCGCCGCGGCCTGATGGTCTGCGTCGGCACGGCATCCGGCCCGATCCCGGCTTTCGATCCGGTATTGCTGGCGATGAAAGGCTCGCTGTTCCTGACCCGTCCGGCCCTGGCCGATTACATCGCCGATCCGGCGGAAAAAGCCGCGTTGGCGGGCGAATTGTTCGATCATGTCGGCAGCGGCCGGATCAAGATCGAGATCAACCAGCACTATGCTTTGCAGGATGCCGTGCAGGCCCATCGCGACCTGGAATCACGCAAAACCACGGGCTCATCGATTTTCGTCATTTAAGGGAGTTGTCTGCCATGAAAGTCGAACAATTGACCTGCAACATTGGCGCGGAACTGGTGGGCGTCAACCTCGCCGATGCAGTCCATGACGACGGTCTTTTTGCCGAGATTCGTGCTCAGCTGCTCAAGCATCGGGTGGTGTTCCTGCGTGATCAGGACATCACACGCGAGGAGCATGTGGCATTCGCCCGGCGCTTTGGCGAACTGGAGGATCATCCGGTGGCCGGCAGTGATCCGGATCATCCCGGGCTGGTGCGCATCTACAAGAATCCAGACCAGCCGATGGACCGCTACGAAAACGCCTGGCACACCGACGCGACCTGGCGCGAGGCGCCGCCGATGGGCTGTGTGCTGCGTTGCGTAGAGTGCCCTCCGGTGGGCGGCGACACCATGTGGGCCAACATGGTCGAGGCCTATGCACGCTTGCCCGAAGACGTGAAGGTGAAGATCGCCGACCTGCGCGCGCGCCATAGCATCGAGGCGAGTTTCGGTGCCGCCATGCCGATCGAAAAGCGTCTGGCACTCAAGGCGATGTATCCGGATGCCGAGCACCCGGTGGTGCGCACCCACCCGGAAACCGGGGAAAAGGTGCTGTTCGTCAACGCCTTCACGACGCACTTGAGCAACTACCACACCCCCGAGCGGGTGCGCTTCGGCCAGGACGCCAACCCGGGCGCAAGCGAGTTGCTGCGCTACCTGATCAGCCAGGCCTACATCCCCGAGTATCAGGTGCGCTGGCGCTGGAAACCCAACAGCATCGCCATCTGGGACAACCGCAGTACCCAGCACTACGCCGTCATGGATTACCCGCCGTGCCATCGCAAGATGGAACGCGCCGGCATCATCGGCGACAAGACTTACTGATCGACCGCCACTGCATTCGCACTCGTAAACACGTCTGCCCGGCACGATCCCGGGTGGGCGGAACAATCATAAGAATAGGAGTAACTCATGCAATTCTTCGACGATTCCCTGCACCCGGAAAACATGGAAAAGGTGGTGATCACCGTGGCCCCGTATGGCCCCGAGTGGATGCCGGAAGACTTCCCCGAAGACATCCCGCTGACCATGGACGAGCAGGTGCAGAAGGCGGTTGAGTGCTATGAGGCGGGTGCAACGGTATTGCACCTGCACGTGCGTGAATTGGACGGCAAGGGTTCCAAGCGTCTGTCCAAGTTCAACGAGTTGATCGCCGGTGTGCGTGAAGCCGTGCCGGACATGATCATCCAGGTCGGTGGTTCGATTTCCTTCGCCCCCGAAAGTGATGGCGAAGCCGCCAAGTGGCTGTCTGACGATACACGGCACATGCTGGCCGAGCTGACGCCAAAACCGGACCAGGTCACGGTGGCCATCAACACCACCCAGATGAACATCATGGAACTGCTGTATCCGCAATACCTGGAAGGCACGTCCCTGGCCAATCCTGCCTATCAGGCGGCCTACAGCGAAATGACCGTACCGGCCGGCCCGGCCTGGGTCGCCGAACACCTCAAGCGTCTGATGGACAACGGCATCCAGCCGCATTTCCAGCTGACTGGCATGCATGCCATGGAAACCCTTGAGCGCCTGGTGCGCAAGGGCGTCTACAAGGGCCCGTTGAACCTGACCTGGATCGGTATCGGCGGCGGTTTCGATGGCCCCAATCCGTTCAACTTCTTCAACTTCATCCACCGCGCGCCAGACGGTTGCACCCTGACCTCCGAGTCGCTGCTCAAAAACGTGATGCCGTTCAACACCATGTCGATGGCCATGGGTATGCACCCGCGTGTGGGCAATGAAGACACTATTATTGATCACAAGGGCGATCGTTTCGGCTCGGTTGCGCAGATCAAGCAGACCGTACGCATCGCCCATGAACTGGGTCGCGAAATCGCCACGGGTAAAGAAGCCCGTGAGATCTACCGCATCGGTGTGCAGTACCAAAGCATCGAAGAAACCCTGTTGGCCAATGGCATGGCCCCCAACCGCAAGGCCGGGCAGAAAGGTGTGCCGCAACGCGGCTGATCGGCAGACGAAGCGGGGGGCAATGGCCTCCCGCTCGCTGCACTGCAACACGCTTGATAACAACAATAAAACGAAGCTTTGAGGAGGCTGCATGGCCTTTCACCCAATCGCCGCAGACGATGATGACTGCAGTGGCGTCGGCGTTGCGCGCAAGTACGCCTGGATCGTCTTTGCGCTGACGTTCGGTTTGTTGATTTCCGATTACATGTCGCGTCAGGTGTTGAACGCGGTGTTCCCGATGCTCAAGGGCGAATGGGCCCTGAGCGACGGCCAGCTCGGCCTGCTCAGTGGCATTGTCGCCCTGATGGTGGGGCTGCTGACCATTCCCCTGTCATTGCTGGCGGATCGCTTCGGCCGGGTCAAGAGTCTGGCGCTGATGGCTTTGCTGTGGAGCCTGGCGACGCTGGGCTGCGCATTGGCGCAGGACTATCAGCAGATGTTCATTGCACGGTTCATGGTCGGCGTCGGTGAAGCGGCGTATGGCAGCGTTGGCATCGCGGTGGTGATTTCGGTGTTTCCCAAACACATGCGTGCAACCCTGGCCAGTGCCTTCATGGCGGGTGGTATGTTCGGTTCGGTGTTAGGGATGGCGCTGGGCGGTGCAATCGCCGCCAAGCTTGGCTGGCGCTGGTCGTTTGCCGGCATGGCGCTGTTTGGCCTGCTGCTGGCGGTGCTTTACCCGGTCATCGTCAAGGAAGCACGCATTGCGCCGCAACGTGCCGCTCAGGCGGCGAACAAGGCAGCTGCCGCGGTCAAGCGTCCGTTGCGTACGCTGTTTTCCAGCCGTTCGGTGATCGCTGCCTACATCGGCAGTGGCTTGCAACTGTTCGTCGGCGGCACCGTCATTGTGTGGATGCCCAGTTACCTCAATCGTTATTACGACATGGCCACCGACAAGGCTGGTGGCCTCGCGGCGATCATCGTGCTGTGCAGCGGTGCGGGGATGATCCTGTGCGGCATGCTCAGTGATCGACTGTGTCGCCATTCGCCGGAGCGCAAAGTCGCTTTGGCCATCGCCTATTGCCTGGGCAGTTGCCTGCTGCTGTCAGCGGCGTTCGCTCTGCCGGCGGGGGCTGGACAATTGGTGCTGATCTGCCTGGGCATGTTGATTGCCGCCGGCACGACCGGCCCTTGCGGAGCCATGGTTGCCAACCTGACCCATTACTCGGTCCATGGCACGGCCTTCGCCACGTTGACCTTGGCCAACAATATGCTGGGGCTGGCGCCCGGGCCGTTCATCACCGGCAGGGTGTCCGACCTTATCGGCTTGCAGGCTGCTTTTCAGCTGGTGCCTCTGGTCAGCATCGCGGCTGCGGCCGTGTTCTTTTATGCCAAGTGTCATTACCACAAGGACATTGCCCGGCTTAAGGGCGAGCAAGTCCTCGATTCGATTGGCAAAGCGGCGTTAGAGGTGAAGTTGTGAGTGGTCGTTTACGTATTGATGTGTTTTTCGATTTCATCTGCCCGTGGTGCCTGATTGGCAAGCGTCAACTGGAGCGCGCGCAAGACCTGCTGCGCGTGCAGCAACCCGACGTGGAAATCACCACGGTGTGGCACGGGGTGCAATTGCTGCCGCAGCTGCCGGCACAGGGTGAACCCTTCGCCGATTTTTACCTCAAGCGTCTGGGCAGTCCTGAAGCGGTAGCGATGCGCCAGGCCCAGGTGCAGCAGGCGGCGATGGCGGTGGGCGTGCCCATCGATTTGAGCCGTATTCCCAACATGCCCAATACCGCCGACGCCCATCGCTTGCTGGAGCGGGCGAGGGCGCTGGGCAATAGCGCCCAATGCGATGTGTTGCTGGAGCGTTTGTTCGCGGCTTATTTCCAGTTTGGCGAAAATCTTGGCTGCCCGGACACCTTGCTGGTCATCGCCCGCTCGTGTGGCTTCAACGCTGCGGCGATGGCCTCCTTTCTGCAAGGTGACGGCGATCCTTACGTCGGCAACGAGGCGGGAGCGGCCAGCGGTGTACCCAGTTTTCAGTTCGACCAGCGCCTGATGGTGGTGGGCGCACAGCCTGCCGAAGCGCTGCTGGACGCGATGTGCGAAGCCTTGCTCGAAAGTGCTCGCAAGCGGCAACCGGCATGAGTCTTCGTATTCCCGTGCCTGCCGGAAAACTCCCGCAGGCGGGTGGTCGTGCGCTGTTCGAATTCGATGGCAAAAGCCTGGCGTTATTCAACGTCGAAGGTGACCTGTTCGCCATTGACGACAGTTGCCCGCATCAGGGCGCCTCGCTGTGTGGCGGGCGTCTTGAGGGGCGGGTGATTCAGTGCTGCGCCCATGGCCTGCGCTTTGATCTGCGCAGCGGTTACTTGCTCAATTCAACCCAGCTCAAAGTCGCCAACTACCCCGTCGAGATCATTGACGGCCAGGTATTCATCGTCATCGTTCCCGAGGAGTCCGTGCCATGAGCACTATCGCTCTCACCCGTATCCACAGCCGAACGCGCGAATTGGCGCCAGGTTTTGTCGTCAGTCTGATCGTGGCGGCGGCCGCGTCCTTTTTGTCCGAGCATTACGGCGCGCCGGTGATGCTGTTCGCCTTGTTGCTGGGCATGGCGCTGAACTTTCTGGCCGGTGATGGCGCCTGCAAGGCTGGCATCGAATTCACGGCACGTACGGTGTTGCGCATTGGCGTGGCGTTGTTGGGCATGCGCATCACGCTCGAACAGATTGCCGCGCTGGGCTGGAAGCCTGTGGCGCTGGTGGTGATTGTGGTGGTGGTGACGATCGGCGTCTCGGTGATCGCGGCGAAGGCGCTAGGGTTCCAGCGTTTGTTCGGCATGCTCACCGGTGGGGCCACTGCGATTTGTGGTGCGTCGGCGGCATTGGCGCTGGCGGCGGCATTGCCGAACCATCCGCAGAAAGAACGCGCAACGTTATTCACGGTGATCGGGGTGTCGGCGCTGTCGACCCTGGCGATGATCGTGTACCCGATGATTGCCAACTGGCTGTCGTTGTCGCCGCAAGTGGCGGGCGTGTTCCTGGGGGCGACCATCCACGATGTCGCGCAGGTGGTCGGCGCCGGTTACAGCATGTCGACCGAGACCGGCGATACGGCCACGGTGATCAAGCTGATGCGGGTTGCCATGCTGCTGCCCGTGATCGTCTGCGCCGCTATGATTACCCGCATGCAGGGAGCCGACCCGGCCGGCAAACGGCCGCCGCTGCTGCCATGGTTCGCCGTCGGATTTCTGATTCTGGCCTGTATCAACAGCACCGGCTGGATAGCCCCGGTGGTGCAGGGATCGGTCAATGACTTGTCGCGCTGGTGCCTGGTGGTTTCCATCAGCGCCCTGGGCATGAAAACCCAGCTCAAGGAGCTGGCGGCGGTGGGCATCAAGCCGATCCTGCTGATGGTGGGGGAGACGGTGTTCCTTGTCGTGCTGGTGCTGCTGTTGCTGCGCTGGGGTCTTTAAGCCCGTTAAAAAATACTGTCAGCCGTAATGCTATCCCGTAGGAGCTGTCGAGCCTGCGAGGCTGCGATCGGCCGTAGCAGCTGTCGAGCTCCAGCGAGGCTGCGTTCGGCTGCGAAGCAGTCGTAAAATCAGAGATTGCGGTACATCAGGCAGACCGCATCAGCCGGATTCACGACTGCTTCGCAGCCGAACGCAGCCTCGCTGGAGCTCGACAGCTGCTACGGGCGATCGCAGCCTCGCAGGCAGCTCCTACAGGGCCGGACCTCGCTCCACATTGCAGTGGGACTCCTCGGCCGGTGTGTCATAACACCGGTTCTTTTGCGGCGACTGTGCCAGCAGTCGCCGTTTTTTTTTGCATGCCCTGCCTCCGTTGCGTCCGGTTCAGGGTTCGCTGGAGCCGGGCAGGGTACTCAGGTCCGACGGTGCTTTGACGGGGTGCTTTTGCGCGCTGCGCCATGCGGCGGGCGGCATGCCGAACTGGGTGATGAACCAGCGTGTGAAGGAACTCGCCATCGAATAGCCGAGCATGTCGGCAATGCGTCCTAGCGAATAATTCGGGTTTTCCAGGTAGCGCAACACCAGATCGCGGCG
Organism: Pseudomonas sp. PDM09; assembly: GCF_014852305.1. NCBI lineage: Bacteria > Pseudomonadati > Pseudomonadota > Gammaproteobacteria > Pseudomonadales > Pseudomonadaceae > Pseudomonas > Pseudomonas sp. PDM09. The sequence goes on from NZ_JACVBI010000002.1 coordinate 252,298, forward strand.
CACGTCATTGATCAGGTCGTTGAAGGCGCAGCCGTCGTCTTTCAGGCGACGTTGCAGGGTGCGTACGTTCATGCCCTGGGTCTGGGCGATCTGCTCGATGGTGGCGCGTCCCATCGGCAGCAGCAGGTAGATGGCTTTGCGCACCTCGAACAGCATTGATGGGCCTTCATGGCTGAGCAGCGAGTCGAGGTAGCTCTGGGCGTAGCGTGCCATGGCCGGGTCGGCATTGGGGTTGGTCACGTCGAGGCTGGCGTCGGAGCAGACGATGCCGTTGAACTCGCTGCCGAACTCCAGCTTGCAACCGAACAGGCGCCGATGCAGTTGCAGGTTGTCGGGAGGCTGGTGCGTGAAGTTGACGCTGTAAGGGTGCCAGTGGGTGCCGAGCAGCGCGGCGCACAGGCGGAACATCACGCCGATGGCCAGTTCGGTGGCTTGCCGGCTGGGCATCGGCGATTCGGTGACCACCTCTTCGCGAATGATCACCATCTTGCCGGCCTCTTCAATGAAAATGGCCAATGAATCGTTCATCAGATGACGGTAATGCACCACGACCTGCAAGGCATCTCGCAGCGTTCGCTGGTGGCTGAGCAGCAGGCTGACCACACCGAAGTCCGAAAGCTGACGCGACTCGGCCATGCTCAGGCCGAAGCTCTGGCAGCCACTGGCGGCGGCCGAATCTTCCAGCAGGCGTACGGCGGCATCAATGGGGATGCGGTGTTCGGGCGCTTGCAGCAGCGCTTTGCTCAGGCCGACGCCGGCCAGCACATCACGTGGGTTGAACCCCAGGTATTGGGTGACCTCCAGGTAGTTGGTCAAGACAGCGGCGCGAACAAGCTTGGGCATGCGAAGGTCTTTCCTGGGCCAGTTGCGATTCGGATGAGCGTGGCGACTATATCCAGCACATCAGCAATTGAACAGTTGTGACGTTGTCGGGGGCGCTCGCCCGATTCTGTCCAGAAGCCCCTGCGTTGTTGTCGAGCAATCGACGCTCACCCATTGATTACAGTGACCCGCAGAGAAGCTGCGGGGTTTTTCGACCAATGGTCGGGGCACACCAGCATCTGCAAATCTGTCATGAAAAGAAAAGTGCCTGACGTCCAATGAAAAGCACCTCGGGTGGGGGCTCTTTAATGTCAGTCCTACAAAAAGCCCCTGGCGTATAGAGCCAGTCGAGTCATCGAGAAAGCGAAGGTGTTGAAGTGGACAAACTGCAAACTGCCGCCACCGTTCTGATCGTACCGGGTCTGCGTGAGCACGTTGCCGAGCATTGGCAAACGTTGCTTGAGGCAAGGCTCTGCAAAGTGCGCAGTGTGCCGCCGCTGGAAACCGACAAGCTCGATTGCGCCAAGCGGGTCGAAGCGATTCAGCGCGAGCTGGAGCAGATCGGCGGGCCGGTGATTCTGGTTGCTCACAGCGCCGGTGTGCTGATGGTCGCGCACTGGGCTGCGCAGCACAGTCGGCCGATCAAGGGCGCGCTGCTGGCCACGCCTCCGGATCTCGATGCTCATTGGCCACAAGGCTACCCATCTGCCGAAACCCTGCGTACCCAGGGTTGGAATCCTCTACCCAAAAAGCCACTGCCGTTCCGCAGTCTGGTGGCCGTCAGTACCAACGACCACCTCGCCAGCCTGGATGCCGCCACTCGCCTGGCAGAAGGCTGGGGCAGTGAACTGCTCAACCTGGGCGAGGTGGGTCATCTCAATCCGGCAGCAGGGTTTGGCCACTGGCCGCAAGCCGAAGCACTCATCCTGGAGCTGGATCGCTAGTTCAGGCGCCGGTTGGTTCCAGCCATCCGGTATTTGCCCTCACTCCTGAAAAACGCAAACCCCTGAAACAAGGGTGCGCGAGGGCGGCTGCGCTTAAAACAAATACAAAAAGGCGGAGAGACAACGCAATGCACAACAATAAGAGTCACGGGTTCGCACCCTCGCGTTACACCTTGTTGGCCTCGGCCATTCTGGCCGCCGCCGTGCCGGTCGCGCAGGCGGTCGAACTCGACACAGGTAACCCGGACTGGACCGTGCGTGTTGATAACACCGTGAAGTACAACTACGGCGTACGCACCGAAAGCGCCGACAAGCGCATGTTGGCGACACCGAACAACAACGATGGCGACTACAACTTCCGCAAGGCCGGGACCAACATCACCAACCGTGTTGACCTGTTGACCGAAATGGATGTGGTCTACCAGAACCACATGGGCTTTCGCGTCAGCGCCGCCAGTTGGTACGACAAGGCCTACGAGAACACCGGTTCCAATTCCAACCCGTTCGTCAACGGCAATGACGCACGGTCGGGTCTGGTTGCCAACGATCCGCGCCTGGCCGGGGTCACCGGCGACAATGTCGGCAATGGCAGCCCGCACCTGAGCAACTACGCCCAGCGTTACTACACCGGTCCTTCCGGCGAAATCCTTGATGCCTTCGTGTTCTACAGCACCGAAGTGGGCGAGGAGTCGCTGTTGAGCGTCAAGGCCGGTCAGCACAACGTGTTCTGGGGCGAGACCATTCTCAACCCGGTGCACTCGAACAGTTACGGCCAATCGGGCCTGGACCTGGCCAAACTGGCCGCCTCGCCGGGTACCGAAGCCAAGGAACTGTTCGTTCCGCGTAACCAGTTGTCGATGTCGTTCACCGTCAATCCCGAGTTGACCGTGGGTGCCCAGTATTTCCTCGATTGGGATGCTGCGCGCCTGCCTGAAGCAGGCACTTATTACGGCGGTTCCGATCTGGTCGGTTTCGGTGCGCAATCTTTCCTGCTGGGCAACACCAATGGCGTGGTGCCGGGCAGTCCGCTGGGTTGTGGTCTGGCGCCCTGCAATGGGCTGACCAATGTGCGTCGCGGTCACGATCTGACGCCGGACAAGCGCGGAGACTGGGGCGTGATGGCCAAGTGGTCGCCGGCCTGGCTGGATGGCACCCTCGGTGTTTACTACCGCGAAACCTCGGAAATCCTGCCGCAAGCCTGGCTGGATGCCAGAGGCCTGAGTTCGGCCAACCCCAACGGCACCCGGCCGGCAGGGCAAGTGCCTGCGGTGATCAACACGCTCAACTCGCTGAGCACCGCCACCTATCAAATGGCCTATGCCGACAACATCAAGATCGTTGGCCTGAGCCTGTCCAAGGACGTTGGCGGGGTGAGCGTCGGTTCGGACCTGAACATTCGTCACAACATGCCGTTGGCCAGTATTCCGGCGGTTGTCAGCACTAACAGCCCACTCGGTCTGGGCGCGGGTCTTGGCCTGTTGCCGGCGCGTACGGCTGCCACCGGTGTGGTTTATGACACCCCGCAGAAGGGCGACAGCATGGCCGCCACCGGTGACACCTTGCACTGGACGCTCAACGGCCTGATGACCTTCCCGAAAACCCCGGTGTTCGATTCGGCCAGCCTGCTCGCCGAGTTGTACTACAGCAACTTGCTCAAGCTCGATAGCAAGAACGAAGCGCTCTACAAGGGCAAGGACACCTACCGCGGCATCGACCAGCCGACCCGGGACAACTGGGGCATCGCGGTCAACTTCACACCGACCTGGTATCAGGTGCTTCCCGGTGTCGACCTCAACGCACCGATGTCCATCAACGTCGGCCTTGACGGCGTGTCACCGGTGTCCGGTGGCGGTGCCAAAGACACCGGCAACTATGCCGTGGGCGTGGGTGCTGTTGTGTACAACAAATACTTCATCGACCTGAAGTACGTGGACTCCTTCGGCAAGACCGACAAGTGCGACGCCAGCGGTCTGAGCACCGGCTCGGCCAATGCCGGCAGCGGCGACGGCTCCACCCCCAATGCCTTCAGCGGCAATGAAAACTACGCGTGTTATGGCGGCGGCTACTCGGCCTTCTCCGGTGGTGGGGCCACGACTGAGGACCGTGGCGCCGTTTACCTGACTATGAAAACCACTTTTTGATGCACCACTGATTTGCTCAATGCAAGCAGGAGAATAACAAGATGAAATTCGCAAAAACCGTGTTGGCCGCTTCGCTGGCCATGGTCCTTGCCGCCCAGGCACAGGCCGCTGTTTCCACTCAGGACGCTGCCAGGTTGGGCAGCAGCCTGACCCTGGTCGGGGCCGAAAAGGCCGGGAACGCTGATGGCTCCATTCCCGCCTATGACGGTGGCTTGACCACGCCGCCGGCCAGTTTCAAATCCGGTGACAGCATGCGTCCGGATCCCTTCGTCAACGAAAAACCGTTGCTGGTAATCGACGGCAAGAACGTCGATCAGTACAAGGGCTTGCTCAGTGCAACCACGGTGGAATTGGCCAAGCGTTTCCCAAGCTTCCACGTCAATGTCTACCCGACCCACCGCACCGTTTCGCTGCCAAAAGCCATCCTCGATAACGGCGTGAAGAATGCCAGCGGCGCCAAGTCCCTCGAAGGCGGTCTGGCCATCGATAACGTGCTGCCGGGCGTGCCGTTCCCGATTCCGCAGTCGGGCAACGAGGCGATGTGGAACTTCCTGTTGCGTTACCAGGGCGTCAACATCAACTCCAAGTACGACTCCTGGAACGTCGACTCCGCTGGCGTGCCGAGCCTGGCGACCACCGGACTGGCGTTCATTTCCTATCCGATCTACGAAAACCTCGCGCAGCCGATCAGCAGCGCCGACGTGTACTACCAGATGAAGCTGTCTTACACCGGCCCTGCGCGCCGGGCCGGTGAAGCGGTGATGCTCAAGGACGCCGCCAACCCGCTGCAGCAACCGCGCCGCGCCTGGCAATACTTGCCGGGCCAGCGTCGGGTCAAGCTGGCACCGAACCTGGCTTACGACACGCCTAACCCTGGCACCGCCGGTGCCGGCACCTACGACGATGTTTTCGTGTTCAACGGTGCACTGGACCGCTACGAATGGAAGCTGGTGGGCAAGCAGGAAATGATCGTGCCCTACAACACCTACAAGCTGACCTATGCCCAGGATCCCAAATCGCTGACCACCGCCAATCACCTGGCACCGGATTACGTGCGTTGGGAAAAACACCGGGTCTGGGTGGTGGAGGGCAACCTCAAGTCTGGCGCCCGGCACATCTATCAGAAGCGTCGCTTCTACCTCGATGAAGACAGCTGGACCGCTCTGGCCTCTGACCAATATGACGCCCGTGGTCAGCTGTACCGTGGCTCCTTCGCATTCCTCAGCCAGAGCTACGACAAGCAGATCCCGGACTCCACGCCTTTCATGATTTATGACCTGGTGGGTGGTTCCTACAACATCAACGGTGTGGTCGGCCCTTACGGCGGCATCAAGTACATCGATCCGCTCTCCAAGGCGCAGTGGTCGCCTGAGTCCCTGGCCGGTAACGGGATTCGCTAAGCAAACCGTGACAAAGCGTCCGTGCGGTCCACTGCCTGCCAGGCAGGGGGCCGCACGACGGTCGGCGCATGCCGATCGTTTCGGGCGCCAGGTTGGAACGTCAGGCACACGGACGTGTGTCCCGACGCGGTTTTCCGAAGAGGACGCGGTATGTGTTCGTACAAAAATTATCTGCAGTTGGCGCTCGGCGCCTTGCTTGCAACGTTGCAGGGCCTGAGCCAGGCGTCCGCTTATGTCGACGTGCTGGATCTGCCGGCCAGGGTCAGCGCCTTGGCCGTCAACAGCCCATTATCGGGCATGGCCCGCGCTGGCGAGCGTCTGGTTGCCGTCGGGCAGCGTGGCCACATTCTGTATTCCAATGATGCCGGTAAACACTGGCAGCAGGCGGCGGTGCCGGTCAGTGCCGACCTCAATGCCGTGAGCTTTCCTTCCGCCACCCAAGGCTGGGCGGTGGGCGGTGACGGCGTGGTGTTGCACAGCAACGACGCCGGTGCGACCTGGCGCAAGCAACTGGACGGCCGCGAGATCGGGGCCTTGCTGGTCAAGCATTACGGCGCGTTGGCCAGTGCAGAACCGGGCAACGAACAATGGCCACTGCTGGTCGCTGAAGGTGAGCGCCTGATGGCGCAGGGCGCCGACAAACCGTTGCTCGATGTCTGGTTCGCCAACGAGCGCCTCGGTTATGTGGTCGGGGTGTTCAACCTGATCTTGCGCACCGAAGACGGCGGCCAGAGCTGGACACCGTTGCAGGACCGCACCGACAACCCGCAGGGCTTTCACCTCAACGCCATCGCCTCCACTGGCGATGCGCTGTACATCGCTGGAGAGCAGGGGCTGCTGCTCAAGTGGGATGACACCCAACAGCGCTTCGCCGCCGTGCAGACACCCTATCAAGGCAGTTTTTTCGGTGTGCTCGGCAAGCCCGGGGAAGTGCTCGTCTATGGCTTGCGCGGCAATGTGCTGCGCAGCACCGATGGCGGTCTCAGCTGGACTCCGCTGGACACTGGCCTGCGCGTCAGCATTACCGCCGGCCTGGTCGATGGCCGTGGCAACTACCGCTTGTTCACCCAGGGCGGGCAGATGCTGGTCAGCCAGGGCACAGGCGCGCAATTGCATCTGGTTCTGCAACAGGCACCGACACCGGTGACCGGCGCCACTCAGTCCGCCGACGGTGCGCTGGTGGTGGTTGGCAGCCGTGGTGCACGGACGCTGTCCGTTGATAAGCCCTCGAACCCTTAGAGCGAGAACCCAGACATGGGCAATATCAAACAAGAAACCATGCCGGTGATCCGCGATCTGCGGGATTTCGACCGCCATTCCGGCAACCTGCTGGAGCGGTTGGTGTTCAACTACCGTCCGTTGTTCATGCTGCTGATGGCGCTGGCCACCGTGGTGTTGGGCTACATGGCCGCAACGCGCCTGGAGCTGCGCCCCAGCTTCGAAAAGATGATTCCGCAGAGCCAGCCATACATTCAGAATTTCCTGGAAAACCGCCAGTCGCTGCGCGGTCTGGGCAACTCGGTACGGGTGGTGGTGGAGAACACCCAGGGCGATATTTTCGATCCCGCTTATCTTGACGTGCTCAAACAGGTCAACGATCAGTTGTTCGTTACCGAAGGCGTCGACCGTGCCTGGATGAAGTCGTTGTGGAGCCCGGCGGTGCGCTGGACCGAAGTCACCGAGGAAGGTTTCCAGGGTGGCCCGGTGATGCCCGATACCTACCAGGGCAAGCCGGAAGAAATAGAACAGCTGCGCCAGAACATTTCCCGCGCCGGTATCGTCGGCAGTCTGGTGGCCAGCGACTACAAATCGAGCATGCTCATCGTGCCGCTGCTGGACAAGGCCACGGCCAGCGGTCAGCGCATCGACTATCACGCCTTTTCGCAGATGCTTGAAGAGCAGTTGCGCGACAAGATCGAATTCGCCGGTGACAGCGCTGCGCGCAAGGCCGGGGAGGAGGGCAAGGGCCAGTATAAAGTCCGGGTGATCGGTTTCGCCAAACTGATGGGCGACCTGATCGATGGCCTGATCCAGGTGATGATGTTCTTCGGCCTGGCCGTCGTCACTTCGCTGATCATCATTTACGCCTACACCCGATGCGTGCGCAGCACCTTGCTGGTGGTCGGCTGCTCGCTGATCGCGGTGGTCTGGCAACTGGGCATCGTCGCCTGGCTGGGCTATGCCATCGACCCCTACTCGGTGCTCGTGCCGTTCCTGATCTTCGCCATTGGTGTGTCTCACGCGGCGCAGAAAATGAACGGCATCATGCAAGACATCGCCCGTGGCACCCACAGACTCATCGCCGCACGCTACACCTTCCGCCGTTTGTTCATTGCCGGCGTCACCGCGTTGCTGGCCGATGCTGTCGGGTTCGCGGTGCTGATGCTGATCGATATTCCGGTGATCCGGGACCTGGCGATCACCGCCAGCATCGGTGTGGCGGTGCTGATTTTCACCTCGCTGTTGCTGATGCCGGTGGCGCTGTCTTATGTCGGCGTTGGCACCAAGGCGGCCGAGCGTGCGCTGAAAATCGACACCCGTGCAGACGGGCACAAAGGCTTCGGCAAACTGTGGGACTTGCTCGACCGTTTCACCACGCGTAAGTGGGCCACGGGTGCGGTATTGGTCGCGGTGCTGATGGGCATCGGCGGCTTCATGGTCAGCTTGCAGTTGAAGATCGGCGACCTGGAAAGTGGCGCACCGGAGTTGCGTGCCGACTCTCGCTACAACCGTGACAACGCCTACATCACCAGCCATTACGCGCTGTCCAGCGACCTGTTCGCGGTGATGATCAAGACCGCGCCGGAAGGCTGCTTGAACTACAAGACGCTGGTCCTCGCCGACCGTCTGGCCTGGGAGCTGCAGCAGTCTGCGGGCGTACAGGCCACGGCGTCATTGGTCAACGCGGTGCGCCAAATCACCGCCGGTACTTATGAAGGCAACCCCAAGCTCAACAGCATCCAGCGCAATCAGGACGTGCTGAACTACGCCGCGCAGCAAGCCTCGGTCAACTCCCCGGAGTTGTTCAACACCGACTGTTCGCTGATGCCGGTGATCACTTTCCTCAAGGACCACAAAGCCGAGACCCTGGATGCCGTGGTGGGCATCGCCGAAAAGTTCGCCCGGGAGAACAACAGCGCAGATCGCCAGTTCCTGTTGGCGGCCGGGTCGGCCGGGATTGAAGCGGCGACCAACATTGTGGTGCGCGAGGCCAATCGCACCATGCTGCTTTACGTCTATGCGGCGGTCACGCTGTTCTGCCTGATCACCTTCCGCAGCTGGCGCGCGACCCTGGTCGCCCTGTTGCCACTGGTCCTGACCTCGATCCTTTGCGAGGCGTTGATGGTGGCCATGGGCATTGGCGTGAAAGTCGCGACCCTGCCGGTGATCGCATTGGGCGTTGGCATCGGCGTGGACTACGCGTTGTACCTGCTCAGCGTGCAGTTGCATTACCAGCGCCAGGGCCTGCCGCTGAGTCAGGCTTACCGCAATGCCGTGTCGTTTACCGGTCGGGTGGTGGGCCTGGTGGGCATCACTCTGGCGGCCGGCGTGGTGTGCTGGGTCTGGTCGCCGATCAAGTTCCAGGCCGACATGGGCATCCTGCTGACCTTCATGTTCCTGTGGAACATGCTCGGCGCGCTGATCCTGATTCCAGCCCTGTCGTACTTCCTGTTGCGTCACCCCGTTCCGCAAGCCCAAGTGGCGCAAGCCACTGAAACCGACACCTCTCAACGCCAGGGTATGCCCCATGCCCTGACCACTTCCGAGTAAGCCAACCATGTCTGATTACAAAGCTCCTTTGCGCGATATGCGCTTCGTACTCAACGAAGTCTTCCAGGTGTCCCGGCTATGGGCCCAGTTGCCTGGCCTGGCCGAGGTGATCGATGAAGAAACAGCCGCTGCGATCCTTGAAGAGGCCGGCAAAATCAATGGCGAAGTTATCGCGCCGTTGAACCGCAGCAGCGACGAGCAGGGCTGTACCTGGAGCAACGGCGCGGTCCAGGCGCCGGACGGTTTTGTCGCGGCCTACCAGGCATTCGCCGAAGGCGGTTGGGTGGGTGTTGGTGGCGATCCACAGTTCGGTGGCATGGGCATGCCCAAGGCGATTTCGGCTCAGGTCGAGGAGATGGTCAACTCGGCGAGTCTGTCGTTCGGCCTGTACCCGATGCTGACCGCCGGTGCGTGCCTGTCGATCAATGCCCACGCCAGTCAGGAACTCAAGGAACGCTATCTGCCGAACATGTACGCCGGCACCTGGACCGGTTCCATGTGCCTGACCGAGGCGCATGCCGGCACGGACCTGGGCCTGATTCGCACCCGCGCCGAACCTCAGGCCGACGGCAGTTTCAAGATCAGCGGCAGCAAGATTTTCATCACCGGCGGCGAGCACGACCTGACCGAAAACATCATTCATCTGGTGCTGGCGCGGTTGCCGGATGCACCGGCCGGTCCCAAGGGGATTTCGCTGTTTCTGGTGCCCAAGATGCTGGTCAATGACGATGGCTCGCTGGGTGAACGCAACTCGCTGTCCTGCGGTTCCATCGAACACAAGATGGGCATCAAGGCCTCCGCCACGTGCGTGATGAACTTTGACGGGGCGACCGGCTGGATCGTCGATGCGCCAAACAAGGGCCTGGCGGCCATGTTCACCATGATGAACTACGAACGTTTGGGCGTGGGGATCCAGGGTCTGGCGTTGGGTGAGCGTTCGTACCAGAACGCCGTCGAATACGCCCGTGACCGCCTGCAAAGCCGTTCGCCGACAGGCGCGCAGAACAAGGACAAGGCCGCCGACCCGATCATCGTGCACCCGGATGTACGACGCATGCTGTTGACCATGAAAGCCTTGAACGAAGGCGGGCGCGCGTTCTCCAGCTACGTGGCCCTGCAACTGGATACCGCCAAGTACAGCGATGACGCGGCAACCCGCACCCGCGCCCAGGAACTGGTGTCGCTGCTGACCCCGGTGGCCAAGGCGTTCCTCACCGACATGGGCCTGGAAACCACCGTGCATGGCCAGCAGATCTTCGGCGGCCACGGCTACATTCGCGAGTGGGGCCAGGAGCAACTGGTTCGCGATGTGCGCATCACGCAGATCTACGAAGGCACCAACGGCATCCAGTCACTGGATTTGGCCGGGCGCAAAATAGTCGGAAGCGGCGGGGCGCTGTACCGGCTGTTCGCTTCGGAAATCCGCAACTTTACCGCCAAAGCCTGCGCTGACCTCGGTGAGTTCACCAAACCGTTGAACGCCGCCGTCGACACCCTTGACGAACTGACCGCATGGCTGCTGGACCGAGCCCAGAGCAACCCGAATGAAATCGGCGCGGCGTCGGTTGAGTACCTGCACGTGTTCGGCTACACCGCGTACGCCTACATGTGGACGCGAATGGCCAAGGCTGCCATGAGCACGCATTCCAAAGACGATTTCTACGCCAGCAAACTGGCCACCGCGCGCTTCTACTTCGCCCGTCTGCTGCCACGCATCCACTCGTTGAGCGCGTCGGCCAAGGCTGGCAGCGAATGCCTCTATCAATTGGATGCAGAGCAGTTCTGAGCCCACGTAAAAAGGACCGGGAACCCCAACCATGATGGCGACAAAAATAATTCCGCCCGCCGATGGCGCCTATGCCTATCCCTTGCTGATCAAGCAATTGTTGCTGTCCGGCGTGCGCTACGAACCGGGGCGGGAAATCGTCTACGCCGACAAACTGCGCTACAGCTACCAGACCCTCAACCAGCGGATCCGCAGGCTGGCCAATGCCTTGACCGCTGCCGGCGTCAAGGCCGGCGATACCGTGGCCCTGCTCGACTGGGACAGCCATCGCTACCTGGAATGCTTTTTTGCCGTACCGATGATCGGTGCGGTACTGCATACCGTGAACATTCGTCTTTCGCCGGATCAGGTGCTCTTCACCATGAACCATGCCGAGGACGACCTGGTGCTGGTGCATGATGATTTCCTGCCGCTGGTTGAACAGATTCACGGACGGCTTGAAACCGTCAAAGGCTACCTACAGCTCACGGACGACATAGCCACTCGCACGTCGCTACCGGTGCTGGGGGAATATGAAAACCTGTTGGCCGGAGCCGCAGACCAGTACGACTTTCCCGATTTCGATGAAAACTCGGTGGCGACCCTTTTCTACACCACGGGCACCACTGGCGACCCTAAAGGCGTGTATTTCACCCACCGCCAATTGGTCTTGCACACCTTGAATGCCGTGGGCACGTTGGGCGTCTATCAAGGCCTGCCGTTGCTGCGTTCCGATGATGTGTACATGCCGATTACCCCGATGTTTCACGTGCATGCCTGGGGTGTGCCTTATGTCGCCACCCTGATGGGGCTCAAGCAGGTGTACCCCGGCCGCTACGAACCCAACAGCCTGGTCAGGCTGTATCGTGAGGAGAAGGTCACTTTTTCCCACTGCGTGCCGACCATTCTGCAAATGATCCTGAGCTGTGAAGAAGCAGACCAGACCCGTTTCGATGGCTGGAAAATGCTTCTGGGTGGCAGCGCACTGACGCTGGGAATTGCCAGCGAAGCGAGTGCCAAAGGTATTCAGGTACACAGCGGTTATGGCATGTCGGAAACCTGCCCATTGCTGTGCCTGACCTACCTGCGTGATAAGGACCTCGAACAGTCCACGCAAGCCCAACTGGCCACCCGCATCAAGACTGGCACGCCGGTGCCGATGGTCGACCTGAAAATCATCGATGCCAATGGCAATGACGTTGCCCATGACGGCGAGTCTCTGGGCGAGATCGTGGTGCGCGCCCCCTGGCTGACCCAAGGCTATTTGAAGGAGCCCGAAAAGGGCGCCGAGCTGTGGCACAACGGCTGGATGCACACCGGCGATCTGGCCTCCATCGACGCCTTGGGAGGGGTGGAAATCAAAGATCGAATCAAGGATGTCATCAAGACGGGCGGGGAGTGGATCAGCTCCCTGGAACTGGAAAGCCTGATCAGCGAACACGCGGCGGTGATGTCGGTCGCGGTCGTGGGCATTGCCGATGAGCAATGGGGCGAACGGCCGATGGCGCTGGTGGTGTGCGAGCCAGGGCAATATCTCGACCGCAAGATCCTGGAGGTGCATCTGCAAGGGTTTGTCGAGCGTGGGCGCATCAACAAATGGGCGATCCCCAAGCAGTTCAAGTTCGTCGCCGAGATTCCTAAAACCAGTGTCGGGAAGATTGATAAGAAGCTGATCCGGCAAAGTGAATTGGGGTGAAAGACGCGGTGCCCCTGTGCCAATTTCGTCATCCCTCGCGCCCAATCCCATCAAGCCACATCTCTGCGGATAGACCACCCTGACCGGTCTGTCCAAGGAGATGAGCATGATCCGACTGACCCTGATCGAAGCCCGCGAGTTGGCCGAATCGATCCTGTTGCACAACGGTTTTAATCTGGCCCACGCGCAAGCGGTGGCGGCGACGGTGATCGCCGGCGAGCGCGATGGCTGTGCCTCCCACGGTTTGTACCGGATTCTGGGCTGCGTGAATTCCCTGCGGGCCGACAAGGTGTCGGCCGATGCCGAGCCGCAGGTGATCGACCAGGCGCCGTCGATCGTACGGGTGGATGCCGCTGGTGGTTTCTCGCAATTGGCGTTTCAGGCGGGGCTTGGGTTGCTGGCGGAGAAAACCCGGGCCAACGGGATTGCGGCGTTGGCGATCAATCGCTGTGTGCATTTCTCGGCGCTGTGGGTGGAGATCGAGCAGTTGACCGCTGCCGGGTTGGTGGCGTTGGCCTGTAATCCGAGCCATGCCTGGGTGGCACCGGCCGGGGGACGTGTGCCGGTGTTTGGCACCAATCCCATTGCCTTTGGCTGGCCCCGTGCGGGGCAGGATCCGTTTGTGTTCGACTTCGCCACCAGTGCGATTGCCCGTGGTGATATCGAGTTGCATCGGCGTGCCGGCAAGGCGATTCCCGAGGGGTGGGGCGTGGACGCTGAGGGCCGGTCGAGCACCGATGCCAACGTCGTGCTCGACAGCGGCGCGATGCTGACGTTCGGTGGGCACAAGGGCTCGGCGCTGGCGGCCATGGTGGAGTTGATCGCCGGGCCTTTGATCGGTGATCTGACCAGTGCCGAATCGCTGGCCTATGACGCGGGCAGCAAGTCATCGCCCTACCATGGCGAGTTGATCATCGCGCTGGACCCGCGACGTTTTCTGGGTGCGGCCACCGAGGAACATTTGGCCCGGGCCGAAGTGTTGTTTCAGGGCATTGAAGGGCAGGGCGCGCGCTTGCCGTCGCAACGGCGTTATGCGGCGCGGGCGCGCAGTATGGTGGAGGGAGTACAGATTCCCGAGACGCTGTACAACGACCTGAACGCATTGCTGGCTTGAATGCGATGAAAATCCTGTAGGAGCGAGGCTTGCCCGCGAAGGCGGTGTATCAGACGACATCAATGGTGAATGTCGAGACGCCTTCGCGGGCAAGCCTCGCTCCTACGGGAGGTCATGTTTTTACAGCGGTTCGCGGTGGCTGTTGCCATCAACCAGTCGCGTAATGCCCAACGGGTTGGCGTTTTTCAGGGCGTCGGGCAGCAAGGCGTCCGGGCAGTTCTGGTAGCACACCGGGCGCAGGAAGCGCTCGATGGCCAGGCTGCCGACCGAAGTGCCACGGGCATCGGAGGTCGCCGGATAAGGCCCGCCATGCACCATGGCATCGCAGACTTCGACGCCGGTGGGGTAGCCGTTGAACAACACGCGGCCGACCTTTTGCTCCAGCAGTACCAGCAGATCGGCGTGTTCCTTCAGGTCCTGTGCTTCGCCAATCAACGTGGCGGTGAGTTGACCGTGCAAACTGTTCAGCGCTTGTCGCAACTCGGCCTTGTCGGCCACTTCGATGACGAGGGTGGTCGGGCCGAACACTTCTTCCTGCAACAGCGGATCACCCTTGAACAGCAGACTGGCGTCGGCCTTGAACAGTTGCGGCCACGCTTGATTGCCGTGCTGATCCTGGCCCGCCAGGCGGGTTATACCCGGATGGTCGAGCAAGGCCTGCACGCCTTTTTCGTAGCTGCCGAGGGTGCCGGCGTTGAGCATGGTTTGCGCCGGTTGTTCGGCCATCAAGGCACTGAGCCGCGCGATGAAAGCGCTGAAGTGAGGGGAGCGCATACCGATCACCAACCCCGGATTGGTACAGAACTGACCGCACCCCTGGACCACCGACGCCACCAGTTCACCGGCGATTTTCTCGCCACGCGCGAGCAGGGCTTCCGGCAATACCAGCACCGGGTTGATGCTGCTCATTTCGGCGAACACCGGGATCGGTTGCGGCCGTGCGGCGGCCATGTCACAGAGAGAGCGACCACCTTTTAGCGAGCCGGTGAAACCGACGGCCTGGATTGCCGGATGCTTGACCAGCGCTTCACCGACACCCGCGCCGTAGATCATGTTGAACACACCTTTGGGCATGTCGGTTTGCTCGGCGGCGCGGATGATTGCATCGGCCACGCGTTCGGCGGTTGCCATGTGTCCGCTGTGGGCCTTGAACACCACCGGGCACCCGGCGGCCAGGGCGGCAGCGGTGTCACCGCCGGCAGTAGAAAAGGCCAGCGGGAAATTACTGGCGCCGAATACGGCCACCGGGCCGACGCCGATCCGGTATTGGCGCAGGTCGACCCGTGGCAGTGGCAGACGTTCGGGCAACGCGCGGTCGATGCGCGCACCATAGAAATCGCCCCGGCGCAGAACCTGAGCGAACAGGCGCATTTGGTTGCTGGTACGACTGCGTTCGCCTTGAATGCGCCCGGTCGGCAGGGCGGTTTCGCGGGTGACCAGAGCGACGAATTCATCATCCAGCGCATCCAGTTGCGCGGCGATCGCCTCAAGAAATTCTGCGCGGCGAGTTGCCGGTAGATTGCGCAAGGCCGGGTAAGCGGCAGCAGCGGCCTGGGCGGCGGCGTCCACTTCTTCCACGGTGGCTTGCATGAAAGAGAAGGGCAGCACTTCGCCGGTGCTGGCGTCGTGGCTGTGCAGAGTGATGCTGCCGGCGGCGCTGCGGGCACCGCCGATGTAGTTGTGGCCGATGATCTCGGGCATGGAAAACTCCTATCAAAAAAGTGATCGGGACCTGTAGGAGCGAGGCTTGCCCGCGAAGGCGGTGTGTCAGACGACATCAATGGTGAATGTCCGACCCCGTTCGCGGGCAAGCCTCGCTCCTACAGGGCTCAGGCCAATGAATCACCCCGGCGTGTGGCCGGCGCGGCGCTATCCAGGGCAGCAATGCGCGCAGCGGATTCGGCATCCACCAGGTGCAACGACTTGCCACGGGTTTCCCGGGTCAGGCCGACGGCCACGATGGAAATCAACGCGGCGCCCACCAGATACCAGGCGATGGGTGTCGAGCTGTGATATTTGTTGAGCAGGGTGATGGCGATCAACGGTGCCAGGGAACCGGCGAAAATCGGCGCCACCTGGTAGCACAGTGAAAGGGCGGTGTAGCGCACGTGGGTCGGGAACATTTCGGCCATCAGCGCCGAGTAGGGCGCATAGGTCATCGACTCGATACCCAGGCCCAGGATGATCGCCGCCATGATCAGCCAGTTGTTGCCGGTGTCCATCATCGGGAAACCGATAAAGCCCCAGAACGCGGTGAGTACCGCGCCGGTCAGGTAGATCGGTTTGCGCCCAACGATATCCGACAGATACCCCATCAACGGAATCAGGAAGAAGTGCACCAAGTGCGCGCCGAACATCAGCAGCAGAATTTCCGAGGTGTCCTTGTGCACCACCAGTTTCAGGTAGGTGATCGAAAAGGTGACCACGGTGTAATAGAGGATGTTCTCGGCAAAACGTGCGCCAATCCCCACCAGCACAGCGCGCCAGTGATGACGCAGCACTTCGATCACGCCCAGCTGTTGCTGCTTGGTCTGCGCCTGACGGGCCTGGGCTTCCTTGAAGATCGGCGCGTCATCGACGCTGGTGCGAATCCAGTAGCCGATCAGCACCACCACCGCCGAGAACCAGAACGCCACACGCCAGCCCCAAGCGAGGAATTGTTCTTCCGACAGGTTCGACGACAACAGCAATAGGGCGACGGTCGCCACCAGATTGCCGGCCGGCACCCCGGCTTGCGGCCAGCTGGCCCAGAAGCCGCGACGGTTGTCGGGGCAGTGTTCGGACACCAGTAGAATCGCACCGCCCCATTCACCGCCAAAGGCAAAACCCTGGATCAGCCGCAGCAGCACCAATAACACTGGCGCGGCATAGCCGATGCTGTCGAAGCCCGGCAGGCATCCCATCAGGAAAGTGGTGATGCCGACCACAATCAGGCTCAATTGCAGCAGGCGTTTTCGGCCGAATTTGTCACCGTAGTGACCGAACACCAGACCGCCCAATGGACGAGCGAGAAAGCCGACTGCGTACAGGGCGAAGGCGGCGATGATGCCGTCGATGGGGCTGTCGGTCTGGCGGAAGAACAACTGGCCGAAGACCAGTGCGGAGGCTGTGCCGTAGAGAAAGAATTCGTACCACTCGGCAACGGTGCCGGCCATGGCGGCGGCCACTAGGCGTTTGAGTCCCGAGGGGGTGGTTGCGCTTTGCGTGTGTAGAGGATTGGACATGCTGGCGTTTCCTGTAGGGGCGCAAAAACAGGCAGCCGGGCCGGGTCCGCAAAGACCCGCCCGGCAATCACTCAGAGACCGACGTCTGGCAACTCCGGACGATTGGCCAAGGCCTTGGCCATGATCTGCTCGACGAACACCCGATCAGCTTGCGGCAGTGCCAGGCGTGGCGGACGGGTCAGCGCGCTGCCGCGACCGGCGATGGCTTCACAGAGCTTGATGCACTGCACCAGGTCGGCACGGGCATCGAGGTGCAGGATCGGCATCAGCCATTCGTAGATCGGCATGGCTTCGGCAAAGCGACCGGCCTTGGCCAGACGGAAGATGGTTTCGCCTTCTTTCGGGAACACGTTGGACATGCCCGAGACCCAGCCCTCGGCACCCACCGCGATGCTTTCCAGCACCACGTCGTCGAGACCTGCGAACAGCACGAAACGATCGCCGACTTCATTGCGCACGTCGATGAAACGACGGGTATCGCCGGACGAATCCTTGAAGCACACCACGTTGTCACAGTCGGCCAGGGAAATCAGGATGTCCGGGGTGACGTCGTTTTTGTAGATCGGCGGGTTGTTGTAGACCATCAGCGGTACGTCGGCGTTTTTCGCCACGTAGCGGTAGTGCTCGGCGGTCTCGAACGGCTTGGAACCATAGACCAGCGCCGGCATCAGCATCACGCCGTCGACGCCGACCCGGCGCACGGCATTGGCGACCTTGGCCGCTTGCACGCTGGTGAACTCGGCCACACCGCAGATCACTGGCACGCGACCCCGGGAGGCGTCGACCGCGACTTCGGTCACGGCGATTTTTTCTTCGGCGGTCAATGAGGTGTTTTCCCCCACCGAACCGCACACCACCAGGCCTGAGACGCCGTCACGGATCACGTTGGAAATCACCTGATGGGTTTTTTCCAGGTTGATGGAAAAGTCATCGTTGAATTGAGTGGTCACCGCGGGGAAGACGCCACTCCAGTTAATACGTTTGCTCATTGTTGCCTCCAGTTCGTTTTTGTATTTCGTATACGATATTTTAAATGCCAGTGACTCGGCTAGTGTTTTTTTCAATTGGTCAGGGGTTTTTGGTAGCCGTTGGTCTGGGGGCGTTTCAGGCACCCGGCCAGGTGTCTGACAAGCGATAGCCCTGTGGCCATGGATCGCTTGGATCGAGCAGCAATTGGTGGGTGCCGGTGATCCAGGCCCGGCCGGCAATGCACGGGTAGATCGCCGGGCGTCCGGCCACTTCGGTCAGGGAATCGATGCGGCAGTGGAATTCGGAACCGATGATCGAGCGGCCAATAAAGCGCTCGCCCACTTGCATCAAACCCTTGGCCTGCAGCACCGCCATGCGCGCCGAACAGCCGGTGCCGGTGGGCGAGCGGTCGATCTTGCCGGGTTGAATCACCACGGCGTTGGCACCGGTGGCAATGCCGTTCTCCATGACGATGGGCGCGGCAATCTGGCAGAAGGAAATGTGTGACCACTCGGGGTTCAGCGGATGGACGAAGCCCAGCTGTTCATTGGCCGCGCGAGTGATTTTCAGCCCGACCGCCACCAGGTCGGCAGCCTCATCAGGACGAATGGAAAAGCCCAGGCGCTCGGCGTCGGCGATCACAAAGCTGTCGCCGCCATACGCGGTGTCGACCTGCAACGAGCCAAGGCCTTCGACTTCGATCCAGGCGTCTAGGCGGTCAGCGAAGGAGGGCACGTTCTTGATTTCTACCCGCTCGACCTTGCCATCACGGCAATCGGCCACGGCCTCGATCAGGCCGCCGGGCGCTTCGAGTATCAGTCGGGTTTGCGGTTCGGTCATCGGCAGGATGCCGCTGTCGAGCAGCACCGTGGCCACGCACAGCGAATTGGAGCCGGACATCGGTGGTGTGTCCGCCGGTTCCATGATGATCCAGGCCATCTGCGCCCGCGGATCCTTGGCCGGCACCAGCAGGTTGACGTGGCGGAACACGCCGCCGCGAGGTTCGTTGAGGACGAAGTTGCGCAGGGTCTGATCCTTGGCGATCCAGCGCGATTGCTCCCACACTGTGGCGCCCGGTGGTGGGGCGACGCCGCCGACGATCACATCGCCGACTTCGCCTTCGGCGTGACAGCTGACTACGTGAATGACTTTCGATGAGCGCATGGTTTGCTCCTTGTTTTGTCTGTCAGGGCCCTTTCGCGAGCAAGCCCGCTCCCACACTGGATCTGTGTCGCACTGAAGATCAAATGTGGGAGCGGGCTTGCTCGCGAAGGGGCCATCAGTTACTTCACCGATTTCAGAAACGCCGCAGTCTCCGCATGCACCGGATTACCGATCACCTGATCCGGCGAGCCGATCTCGTGCACCAGGCCATTGCGAAAGAACGCCACGCGGTCGGACACATCGCGGGCGAAGCGGATTTCGTGGGTCACCAGCACCATGGTCATGCCGTCTTCGGCGAGCATGCGCATGGTGTCCAGCACCTCGCCGACCAATTGCGGATCGAGGGCCGACGTGGCTTCGTCGAACAGCATGTAGTCCGGCGACATGGCCAAGGCGCGGGCAATCGCCATACGTTGTTGCTGACCGCCGGACAACTTGCCCGGGAAGGTCTTGAGTTTGTCGCCAAGGCCCACATGGGTCAGTTGCTGCACCGCCAGCTCCTCGGCCTCGCGCTTGCTTTTACCCAAGACTTTGCGCGGCGCCAGCATCACGTTTTCCAGCACCGTCAGGTGCGGGAAGGCATTCCATTGCTGGAACACGATGCCGATTTTCTGCCGCAGGCGATTGAGGTCGGTGGCATTGTCGTGGACCTCGACGCCGTCGACGCGAATGCTGCCTTTCTGGATCGGTTCCAGGCCGTTGATGCACATCAGCAGGGTCGATTTGCCGGAGCCCGAACCGCCGATGATCGACACCACCTCGCCCTTGTTCACTGTCAGGCTGACACCCTTGACCACGGCGAGGTCGCCGAAGGATTTATGTACGTTGTCGATCTCAATCATTTTCTTGCCACCTTCTTTCCAGACGAGCGCCCAGGCGTGCGACCACCAGGCTCATGACGTAGTAAATAAGGCCCGCGATGCACAGCACCAGCAACGGTTCCTGGATGCGGGTGACGATGGTTTGCGAGGCGCGCAGCAGTTCGACGATGCCGATCCACATCACCAGCGCGGTGTCTTTCATCACGCCGAGCACCAGGTTCAACCAGCCGGGAAAAGCCACCCGGGTGGCCATCGGCAGGACGATCCAGCGCAGGTCCTGCAGGAAGCTCAGGCCCAGCGAGCGACTGGCCCGGCGCAGGGTGAACGGCACCGACAGCACGCCAGCGCGCACGATCTCGGTGAAGTACGCGGCGGCGTAAACCCCCAGCACAATGCAGCCGACGCTGAAGGCGCTGATGTTCAAGCCGACGATGCTTTTGAGCGAGTTGAACAGCACGAACTGGATCAGCAACGGCACGCTGCGAAACACATCCAGCACCCAGGCCAGGGGCAAACTGGCCCGCGGCAACAAGGCCCGCAGCAGACCGAAGAGCAAGCCGGCGAGGGAGCCGAGCATGATCGACCAGAACGTCAGTTGCAGCGTGACCCAGGCGCCATTGAGCAGGAACAACAGGTCATTGGAGGAAAAACCGGTGGCAAACATGGACAGCTCCTCAGTAACGGAACAACCGCCAGGCCATCAGCCGGGCTGCCGCGACGATCGCCTTGGCAATCAGGTAATACAGCACCGCTGCAATGGCAAAGAACTCAAAGGTGCGGAACGTTTTGACGTTGTAATCCTGGGTCACGCCGGTCAGGTCATTGTTCAGCCCGACGATCACCCCCAGCGACGTCATCAGCACCGCCCAGACCATTTGATTCGTCAGTGGGTAGAAGACGATCCGCAGCAGCTGCGGGACGATGATCATTCGATAGGCCTGAAAGGCGCTCATGCCCAGCGAACGTGCGGCGCGCACTTGGGTGTCCGGGACGGCCTTGAGGCCACCGCGAAAGTTCTCCGCCAGATACCCGGCATTGTTGAAGGTGATCCCGGCCAGCAGGGCGAGCCATGAACTGACGTGCAGGCCCAGCGAGCCGAGGCCGAAGTAGAGGACGTAGATCTGGAACAGCGACGGGGTATTGCGCGCGATCGATACCCAGCCGTTGCCGATGCCGCGCAGCAGCGGGTTCTTGCTTTCGCGCATCACGGTCAGGGCCAGGGCGATCAGTACGCCGAAGATCATCGACAGTGCCGCGGTCTCGAAGGTGACCAGGGCACCGGCGAGCATGTCCGGCAGGGCGCGCAGCGCTGAGCGCCATTGGAAGCTGTAGTCAAACATGCGCAGGGCTCTCCAGTAGGGCGGCAGGTTGTAGCCACGCCGGCAGGCGCCCGCTGGCGGTGGCATTGCAGGCGGCATCGACGCATTCTTTGATGCTGGCGAAATGCACCTTGCGGCCCACCAGGCCGGGTGCGTAATGGGCGTATTTGCCGGAGTTGGTCATCAAGGTTTTTGCGGCCAGCGGGATCACCGGTTCGCCGAGCATGCACCAGCAGGTATCGGTGACCAGGATGGCGCCGAAAGCTTCGATCACGGCGATATGCCCGGCTTCGCGAGCCTGCTCCAACACGGCGCGGCCGCAGGTAATGGCGAGGACCACGTCAGGGTGTTTGTGCCGACCGAGGCACAGCCGCGCGAGGTGGGCGAACTCGCTGAGGGAAAAGTGCGGGTTGCCCAGCGAGACCACATCCACCCGGCTGTCGCGGGCACTGTTGAGTTCGCGCCAGCTGACCAGCAGATCCTTCAAGAGGATGTGTTCCACCGGCATCGGGTTATCCGTGTCCAGCACTTGCGACGGGTCGATGGCCTCCGGGGTTATCCCGGCAATATGGAACAAGGGCGCGGCGGACGTGGTGGCAAATGCCGCGCCGAACGCTTTGAGGTCGTCCAGGCTCGGCTTGCGGTTTTCCAACCCGCGCACCAGTGGAATCCGGCTGCCCGCCAACGCGCCGATGTGGTAACCGAGCAGCGGGTAGAAGGCGTCATCCAGTTCACCCAAGGCGGGCAACTCGACTTGCAGGCCAGCCTTGCGTTGCGCGTCCAGGTGGCAGCCGATCAACGGGGCGCGACCAGTCAGCGCGATGCAGATGTCCAGGTAGTCCGGGTACTTCAGGGTGCGTGCGCCGAGCACGCTGTTGGCGTAGACCACCGCGTTGGATTCGGCCCAGACGATCTGCTCGCCAGCCTTCGGCGCGCTGTCGAGCAGGTAGGGCGCGCAGGTGAAACTCAGCTGTGCACCCATCGCCATATAGGCATCGCCCAAGGCACTGGCCGGTTCACCGAGGGCCGGGTCGATGCCCAGCTCGCGCCAGCGGCGCTGGTCCACGGAAATCGAATTGAGGGTGGTGGGCACCCGCACTGTTGCTCCCCATTGCACCAACTGTTGGGCAAAACGCAGGCTCGCAGGTCCCGTGTAGATGCAGCCGTCGATGTGCGCCTGGGTGACATCCACCAGATGGCGGGCACCTTGCAGTTCGGCCATGCGCAGGACGATCTGCATCGCCACCTGCGCGGCCTTGCCATGCTGGCCGTCGAGCAACGCCCGGTCGTGTTCGGTGAGTTCGATTGCGGTGGCGATATTGGTGCTTGGCAAAGGGTTGTCGAGTGCCTGCCAGGCATTGCCCGGCAGATGCTCGAACAGGCTCAGCGTTGTGTCCTCGACCCGAGCGAAGGCCTTGCCGCGCAGGGCGGCGAAGGCCTCCCGGCCGATGCACAGCACCGGCAGGGAACGCTCGAAAATGGTCTGTGCCACGAGCACGCCCAGGGTCAGGATCTCATCGGGCTCGGCCAGCACCAGTGCGGCCGGTGCGTGACCGTTGCTGATCAGTTCCATCAACACGCTACTGCCGGTGCACGAGCCGCGACCGCTGGGGATGGCCAGCACGCGGCCGGCCAGGTATTCGCCACTGAGCGGGTGATGACGGTCAATGATCTCGCCGCTATACGGATCGACCCCGCCCCAGAAACTCAACCCGATATCGGCGAACAGCAGGGCGCCCTCGGCGGCGCCCGCGACCAGGCTGCGACCGGTCAGAGAAGTGGGCCTAGGCATGCCGGACACCTTAGTAGTAGACCTGTGGCACGGTCAGGTTGGTCGGCGAGATTTCGGTGCCGACCCATTTGACGAACAACTCCTTGTAACGACCGGTGCGCACCTGCTGGTTGACGAACAGGTTGAGGTAATTGAGCAGGCCATACTCGTTGCGCTTGGCACCGAGGGAAACGTAGTCGATCACGTACGGCGCATTACCGGCGACTTTCAGGTTTTTGTATTTGCCCGACTTGAGAGTGGCGGCAGCCACGGTGTTGGTGACCACGGTGGCGGCGATATGGCCTTGGGCGACGGCAAGCAACGTGTCGTTTTGCGACTGATAGGCGCGGAAGGTGCCGGTGCCCCAGCTCTTCACGTCTTTCTCCAGGGCGATGGCCTCATAAGTGCCGCTGGTGTTGCCCACGGGTTTGCCCTTGAGGTCATCGAAGCTATTGATGCCGGTGTCGTCGCGGGTCAGCACCACCATCTGGAAGGCAAAGTAGGGCACGGTGAGGCCGACGGTTTTGGCCCGTTCCAAGGTGTCGGAGGTGGAGGCGACGATCACGTCGGCCCGTCCGGAGACCAGCGCCGGAATGCGATCCGGGAACGGCGTCTCGACCACTTCGGCATCGACCCCAAGGATTTTCGCCAGATCATGGCAGTAGTCCACGTCGAAACCGGCGGGGTTGTTACCGGCATCGCGAAAACCCATGGGCGGGAAATCCAGGGTCACGGCGCAACGCAGCTTGCCCGAACCGATGATGTCATCGAGCTTGTCGGCCTGGGCGGTGGCGATAAAGGAGGTACTGAGAACAGCGCTGAGGGCTACGGCAAATGCGGGGTTTTTCATAGAGGCCTCGTTGATGTGAAGTGCTGTTGGATATCGTATTGGGGATTTCGTATACGATATTAACAATAGCAATCAACGTGCCCATTTCCAGGTTGAGGCGCGAATTTAGTGTCAGGGCTTGAAGTAGAGGTATTGCGGTGCGTCAGGCGTGGTGCCGTGAGGGTCGAGGTCCGCAATGGCGGGTGTTACAGATGGGAGCAAAAGGTGTGCGGGGCGCCCCTTTAAGGAACACCGGCACCCTGCTGCATTCCCACGCTCCGCGTGGGAATGCAGCCCGGGACGCTCCGCGTCCCATCTAAAGCCGAACGCGGAGCGTCCGTTGAGGCATTCCTTTGCTGCGCGTGGGAACGATCATCCTCGCTAGCCTCGCGGGTCGAGGTTATCCAGCACCCGGTTCACCGCCAGCTCCCCGAGCATGACCACCGATTGAATCCCCAACATCATGTTGCGATGTGGCATGTCCATCAATCCGGCGAACTCACTGAGCATCATGCTCGCTGACGCCAGGGATTCGCAGGCGTTGACCAGCAGGGTTTCGTTATCGACCTCGGTGCCGACATGGTAAATGGTGCTGGGTTTGCGCTTGGTGTCTTTGGGGATGGGGGGCTTGAGGTAGTAATCGAGGGCGCGGTCGGCGGCTTCGTTGAGTTTTTTGGAATCGAGGGATTCGTAGGGGGAGGTTGGATCGGTTTCAGGTGGGTTGGGTGTAGGTTTGAACATAGATGAAGCTCCAAATCAGAAAAGAGGAGCCATCACCCTCGCTACCAAACGAAGGGGTGGTGGCCATGCGAAGGTTGGTAGACCGGTGACTTGGAAAACCGGCGCGCCCGAAGGCGCCCTGCGCATGGCCACCATAAACGCAGGCCGAAAAGGCTCTGCATCAGGTGCGCTATGCACGCAAGTCAAACCGGGCTACCAAACCCGATCGCTGTTTTTCAGCGACAGGCAAACGATAGAGCCCGGCCCTTTGGCGTACAAGCCGGCGGATTCTGGCGTAGTCGTAGGCAGCGGCGCAAGGATGTGTAGCCTGGGTGAGTGTCTGGAAGTGTCGATTAAACAGTGCTTGTTTAGCGGTCTGACACCGAGCCTTGTGGTGGCTGTACCGGCCTCTTCGCGAGCAAGCCCGCTCCCACAGTTGATTTGTGTCGGTCACAAATAATGTGTTCACAGAAGATCCAGTGTGGGAGCGGGCTTGCTCGCGAAGAGGCCCGGAAGAACACCCTTTATCTCCCGGCCAAACCACCAGAAAATGAATCCGGAACAAAAAATTGCGCACCTCCACCTAGCGTGGATTATCGCGAAACTGGCTCGGTGACAGGCTGGTCAAGGCACGAAACTGTCGGCTGAAGGCACTGTGGTCGGTGTAGCCGCAGCGCAGGGCGATTTCGGTGATGGGCAGGTCGGTGTGCAGTAACAGCCGCGAACCTTCTTCCAGATCCGAACGTAGAGCGTCCATTGAGGCATTCCCACGCGGGAGTGGGGGAATGATCAAAACCTGCGATCTTTTCATTCGGCTAGTCCGTTGTGGGAATACACCTAATGTGGCGAGGGAGCTTGCTCCCGCTGGGCTGCGAAGCGGCCCCAAACCCGGCAGTCACGGTTTTTCAGATACACCGCATGCTCAGGTTTTGCGACTGCTGCGCAGCCGAGCGGGAGCAAGCTCCCTCGCCACAAAAGCCCTATGGCCTCAGATCAATGGTCAGGACGGCGGATCGAGGTTATCCAGCACCCGATTCACCGCCAGCTCCCCGAGCATGACCACCGATTGAATCCCCAGCATCATGTTGCGATGTGGCATGTCCATCAATCCGGCGAACTCACTGAGCATCATGCTGGCTGATGCCAGGGATTCGCAGGCGTTGACCAGCAGGGTTTCGTTATCGACCTCGGTGCCCACATGGTAAATGGTGCTGGGTTTGCGCTTGGTGTTTTTGGGGATGGGGGGCTTGAGGTAGTGGTCTAGGGCGCGGTCGGCGGCTTCGTTGAGCTTTTTGGAATCGAGGGATTCGTAGGGGGATGTCGGATCGGTTTCCGGGGGATTGGGTGTGGCTTTGAACATGGTGAAGCTCCTTGATGACTGGAGCTGCCGCCGTTCGCGGTCAAACGAACAAGGTGGCAGCTGTACGCGGGTTGACCGACCGGACATCAAGGAATCCGGCACACCCGAAGGTGTCCCGCGCACAGCCACCGCGACACGATATTTCAGACAATGCCTGAATGAGGTCTTGGACGCTGGCGCGCCTTGATTGATTCGGACGGTCAAATCCGATCGCTGATTCGTCAGCGACCCGGAAACGATAGAGCCCGGCCACAAGGCATACAAGCCGGCGGATTCTGGCGTAGTCGTAGGCAGCGGCGCAAGGATGTGTAGCCTGAGTGAGTGTCTGGAAGTGTCGATTAAACAGTGCTTGTTTAGCGGTCTGACACCGAGCCTTGTGGTGGCTGTACCGGCCTCTTCGCGAGCAAGCCCGCTCCCACAGTTGATTTGTGTCGGTCACAAATAATGTGTTCACAGAAGATCCAGTGTGGGAGCGGGCTTGCTCGCGAAGAGGCCCGGAAGAACACCCTTTATCTCCCGGTCAAACCACCAGAAAATGAATCCGGAACAAAAAATTGCGCACCTCCACCTAACGCTGATTATCGCGATACTGGCTCGGTGACAGGCTGGTCAGGGCGCGAAACTGTCGGCTGAAGGCACTGTGGTCGGTGTAGCCGCAGCGCAGGGCGATTTCGGTGATGGGCAGGTCGGTGTGCAGTAACAGCCGCGAGCCTTCTTCCAGGCGCGCCTTGTGAATCATCTGCCGTGGGGTGAGCTGGAATACCCGCTTGCAGTGACGCTCCAGTTGCGCCACGGAATAGCCGGCGATGGCGGTCAGTTCGGCGAGGCTGATGGGGCGGGCGAAGTGGCTGCGGATGTGCGCATCCACGGCGGCGAGTTTCTGGAACGCGGGGTGGTTGGACTGGGGGGATTGCAGGTCGCGGGAGATCCCGGCCAGGCCAACGATCTTGCCCTGTTCATCCTGCAAGGCGAGTTTGTGGGTCAGGCACCAGACCGGTTGATTGCCGTAATACAGGTGCAGTTCCAGTTGGTCGGCCAGTTCGCGGCCGCTGGACAATACCCGTCGATCTTGTTCGGTGTACAGCGGGCCGAAGCGCTCCGGGAAAACCTTGTCGGCGGTGAGACCCAGCAACTCCTCGGGATGCTTGAAACCGCAACGCCGGGCCAAAGTCTGGTTGACGAAGGCGTAGCGAGCTTCGCTGTCCTTGATGAAAAACACCACATCCGACAGGGTATCGAGCAGCGGCGCGATCGGCTGCAGGCTGTTCAGCAGCGTTGGCAGGTCGCAGGGTTTGAAGGTGCTGAGCGAGGGATACATGGCGCTGGGGTCTGAGGGCGACCCCGGGATCATAGAGGCTCGGCAGCGTGGCCGAAACCCCCGAGGGGGAATCAGGCTGGCGGGGTGTCGTCCAGGCACATCAAGGTTTCGATTCGCGCCGGGCTGAAGGGTGGGCGGGGCGCCGAAGGTTGCCAGCCGAACAGGTGCTGCACCGCACCGCCGCACACCCGGCCCTGACAGGCGCCCATGCCGCAGCGACTGGCCAGCTTGGCTTCGCGCCAGTCAGTGTGCCCGGCCAATGCGGCGTAGGGCACGTCTTCGCAGCGGCAGACCAGGGTGTCGGGTTGGGCCAGGGACTTGAGTGGCGGGGCGAGGGCGAATGCCTGATTCAGTGCCTTGGCGAAACCCTGCCAGCGTGCCCGGCGTGGCCACAATTGGCGGGCCGCTTCAAGGTTACCGACCGCCGCGTGACCAGCAATTGCACCTTCGACCAACGCCAGTTCACTGCCACCAAACCCGGTGCATTCGCCTGCCGCATAATGATCGGCACGGCTGCTGGCCTGCCAGGCATCCACCGCCAACGCCTGACCCTCGATGGCATAACCCAGTGCCTGGCCCAATTGAATGTTCGGGATCAAGCCGAAACCACAGGCCAGCCGATCACATTCCAGTTCGACGATTTTGCCTTGCTGTTGCAGGCGCACGCCTTCCAGTCGATCAGTGCCTAGGGCGGCCAGCACGTGAGTCGCGGTGCGGTAATGGCGATCGAGCAAGCTGAACGATTGCAACCATTTGGCGGGCCAGCGGGGCAGTTGCGCGGCGAAACCGGCGACGGCGGTGCGTGAGGCTTGCTCGGCGATGCGTTGTACTTGGGCGCCCTGTTTTTTCGCGGTGGCGGCACTCGCCAGTAATAGCGGGCCGCTGCCGGCGATCACCACGCGCTCACCCTGCACCGGCACACCCGCCTTGATCAGCGCCTGCAAGCCACCGGCCCCGGTCACGCCAGGCAACGTCCAGCCGGGGAAGGGCAGCAGCAACTCGCGGGCGCCGGTGCACAGAATCAGTTTGTCGTAACTGATCAACCAGCCGTCGTCATCATCTTCGACCAACAGTTGTTTCGGACCGGGACTGGCGATCACCCGGGTGCCGGCGTGATGGCGGATGTTGCTGCAAGCCTGCAAACGCTCACGCAGGCGACGGGCCTGATCGGGCACGTTGGCTTGAGGCCCGTCACGCCAGATTTGTCCGCCCGGTAGCGGGTTGTCGTCGAGCATGACAATGCGTGCGCCGCTGGGTGCGGCGGCAAGGGCGGCGGCCATGCCAGCGGGGCCGGCACCGATGATCAGCAGATCGGCGTATTCGTTCATGAACGTGTCTCCACCTGCATGCCGTCTCGGCACAAAGTCTGGCAGGCCAGGCGTCGCCGGCCGTCGATGGTCACCCGGCATTCCTGGCAGATGCCCATGCCGCACAGCGGTGCGCGGCGCTGACCACTGACCGACGTGCGCGTGCAGCCGTCGCTGCCCAACGCCAAGGCTGCGGCGACGCTGGTGCCCTCGGCCACCTTCAAGGCGCGGCCGTCCAGCAGCAATTCAGGCATAGACAGGTTCTCCGAGGAAACGCTGGGGCAGATAGGGTTGTGCGGCCAGTGGCGGGGTTTCGTCCAACAGTTGCGCCACCAGCAAGTCGGCGGTGCCGGGGGCCGTGGTGACCCCCAACCCTTCATGACCGACCGCCAGCCACAAGCCCTGGCGCTGTGGATGCTGGCCCACCAGCGGCAGGCCATCGGGGCTGGCGGCGCGAAAGCCGGTCCAGGCGCGGATGCCGTTGAGCCGGGCCAGCCCAGGCATGTACTCGGCGGCGCGCTTGAGCATTTTCGCCAGCATCCAGCCTTCGACTTGCGGGTCGGTGGTGCCGAATTGCCGCGAGGCACCGATGAACAATTGCCCGGTGGGGCGCGGCT
The DNA here is from genome assembly GCF_014852305.1 of Pseudomonas sp. PDM09. Classification (NCBI taxonomy): domain Bacteria; kingdom Pseudomonadati; phylum Pseudomonadota; class Gammaproteobacteria; order Pseudomonadales; family Pseudomonadaceae; genus Pseudomonas; species Pseudomonas sp. PDM09. The sequence continues at coordinate 281,370 of NZ_JACVBI010000002.1, forward strand.
GAATATTGCAGGCCGTCGACGGCCCGGTGGCGTTGTGGGCGCTGGTGACGTAACCCAGTTCGACCAAGGTGTGGGTGACGGTGCGGGGGTAGCGGTCGGTAATCAGCAGGTGACCTTTTTTCGGCTCGATGGGCAACTCCGGGCACAGTTCGTTGGCCTGAATACCGTTGGCCAACACCACCGCTTCGGCACTCAACCAGTGACCGTCATCGAGGCATACGCGATTGCCATCGACTGCGCTGACCCGCGCCCGGCGCTGACGGATGTTCGGCGTGTCGAGCATCCAGCTGGCCGTCGCCGGCGCATAAAGAATGCCGTCGCCATTGATCAGCAAACCGCCTTCCAGACCTTCGCGCAGTTCCGGTTCACGCTGGCGCAAGGCACTGGCGCTGATCAATTCGCACGCCACGCCCTGGGCTTTCAGGTTCAGGTATTTGCCATGGGCGACCGCCATTTCCTCGGCGTTGGCCGCCAGCCACAGCGTGCCGTTGTTGCGGTAGGCGCAGCCGTCGGGCAGGTCCGGCGCCAGTTCGTGCCAGCGTCGCAAGGAATATTGACTCAGGGCCAGTTCGGCCGGGTTGTCGTCGAGCACCAGCAGGTGGCCCATGCCCGCCGCCGTCGCACCGTGCAGGCCGGCGTCCAGCACCAGCACCTGCAAGCCACGACGGGCCAGCGCCTGGGCACAGGCGGCGCCGATGATGCCGGCGCCGATCACGATCACATCGGCCACAAGGCCCTCGTTCATGGACGAATGCCCCAAGCGAACGGGTCATCCTGTTCGATGATCAAACTGGCTTCGGCGCTGATAAAGGCCCGGCCGCGAATGGTCGGCACAACGCGCTCGCCCTGCCATTCGTAAGAGCCTTCGAACTCGCTGCCGATGACACTGGCCTGGCGCCAGATCTGCCCCGGTTGCAACTTGTCGTCCGCGGCCAGGCACGCCAGTTTGGCACTGGTGCCGGTGCCGCACGGTGAGCGGTCATAGGCCTTGCCGGGGCAGAGGACAAAGTTGCGGCTGTCGGCGTGATCGTCATCGCTGAACAGCTCGACATGGTCGATCAGCCCGCCGTCTTCGCCGCGAATACCCTGGGCCTCCAGCGCCTGTTGCACGGCGTAGGTGTAAGCGGTCAGCGCGTCGAGGTTATTGCCGGCCACCCGCAGGCCATGCTCGGCGATCAGGAAAAACCAGTTGCCGCCCCAGGCGATATCGCCGACCACCTGACCGATTCCCGGCACCTGCACCACCAGCGCCTTGCGGTAACGGTAGGCCGGCACATTGCGCACGCTCACCGAATGGTCTTCGTGCAGGGTCGCCTGCACCGTACCCACCGGCGTCTCGATGCGATGGACGCCGGGGCTGATTTTGCCCAGATGCGCCAACGACGCCACCAGGCCAATCGTGCCGTGGCCGCACATGCCCAGGTAACCGGTGTTGTTGAAGAAAATCACCCCGGCACACGCACTCGGGTCCACAGGTGTGCAGAGCAGGGCACCCACCAATACGTCGCTGCCACGGGGTTCCAGCACACAAGCGGCGCGCCATTGATCGTGATGTTCGGCGAGCAGCTTGCGGCGTTCGGCCATGCTGCCGGTGCCCAGGTCAGGGAAGCCTGCGGTCACCAGACGGGTCGGTTCGCCGCCGGTGTGGGAGTCGATCACAGTGATGCGTTTCATGGGAGGGCCACGTCCGTTCAGATGAGTGAACGAAAGAGTGGCCTGTGCAACGGGGTGTCGGCTTGATGGATTTATCCTGTGCCGATGACGAAATCAGCACAGCATCCTGAAGGCTCAGTGCGCGTGAGGCAGGTGCTCGAACAGGGTCTTGCAGACCCCGGCAATGTGCTCGTCCAACAGCTTTACCGCCAGATCCACATCCCCGGCACGACAGGCTTTGATGATCTCACGATGCTCGTGATCAGCCCGTTCCTTGCCGGCCGACAGGCTCATCTGCATGCGCAGGTAGCGTTCCAGCTTGTCGTTGACCGAACGAATCAGGCTGACCAGAAACGGCCGTTGCGCCGGCTCATAAAGGCAGGCGTGCAGTTCCCAATTGAGCTCGGCCCAGCGGCCCACATCGTCCTCGCCGATGAACTCCTGACAGATACGCTCGGCACGGGCGAAGGTTTCTTCGGTCATGTTGGGAATGGCCAGGCGCAGTATCTTGTCCTCCAGCAACATCCGCACTTCGAACATCTGCGCCAGTTCGGCATCGGAAACCCGCGTGACCATTGCCCCGCGATTACGCTGGAACATCACCAGCCCCTCGGCCTCCAGACGCTTGAGGGCCTCGCGCACCGGGATCTTGCTGACGTTGAACTGGCGGGCAATGTCATCCTGGCGAATCGGCTCATCTTCGGCAAAATGCCCGGCGACGATCGCGTCCCGCAAATGACGGGTGATGATTTCCGAGGTCGAAGGTGTATTGCCAAGGTCGGGAGCGTTGAGTTTGGGTAGGTTCACGGCAGCGGTCGTTTGGAGTGAGATGGCGATAGGGTATACGAAATTCTTTCGCTGCGAAGTTCCAGGCGATGGCCGCCCCGAAGAATAGGCATCCGCGAGCGCTACCCAGACGCTTCGCGTGGAATTTCACGGGCCTGAATAGTCATTCGGCAGCGCGTCGGCCCGGGTCTGGGCGGGATGGCCGAGTGGATATCTGCGCGAAGCCGATTATGCTTCAAGAAACCTTGCAGCGATGCGAGGCCGTCAGCCTGTTTGCATGCTTTGCGCAATCCGTAATCCGATGACATAGCCCTAGGGCCTGGGTGCGGTAAAAAGAGAGTGAGGTACTCCGGCCTACAACAAGAGCAAGACGGAGAAGACTCATGGCCGCAATCGACAACACATCCACGGGCAGCGCGCCCCACCACGGGATCACCAGGGAGGAACGAAAGGTTATTTTCGCCTCGTCCCTGGGCACCGTGTTCGAGTGGTACGACTTCTACCTGTACGGCTCCCTCGCCGCGATCATCGCCAAACATTTCTTCGCCGGCGTCAATGAGACAACGTCCTTCATCTTCGCGCTGCTCGCGTTCGCCGCCGGCTTCGCTGTAAGGCCCTTCGGCGCCATCGTCTTCGGCCGACTGGGCGACATGATCGGGCGCAAGCACACGTTCCTCATCACCATTGTCATCATGGGTATCTCCACTGCCGTAGTGGGCTTCCTGCCCGGCTATGCGACCATCGGCGTGGCGGCACCGATCATCCTGATCACCCTGCGCCTGTTGCAAGGCCTGGCCTTGGGCGGTGAGTACGGCGGCGCGGCGACCTACGTGGCCGAACATGCGCCGAAGGGCAAGCGCGGTTACTTCACCTCGTGGATCCAGACCACCGCGACCCTCGGCCTGTTTCTTTCGCTGCTGGTGATCCTCGCCTGCCGAACCATTCTCGGCACCGAAGCCTTCGAGGCCTGGGGCTGGCGGATTCCCTTCCTGCTGTCGATCCTGCTGCTGATCGTCTCGGTGTACATCCGCTTGCAACTCAGCGAGTCGCCGGTGTTCTTGAAGATGAAGGAAGAAGGCAAGTCGTCCAAGGCGCCGCTGACCGAATCCTTCGCCCGCTGGGAAAACCTCAAGATAGTAATCATGGCGTTGCTCGGCGGTACCGCTGGCCAGGCGGTGGTCTGGTACACCGGACAGTTCTATGCGCTGTTTTTCCTGCTGCAGACGCTGAAGATCGACCCGCAAACCGCCAACTATCTGATCGCCGGCTCGTTGCTGATCGGCACGCCGTTCTTCATCGTATTCGGCAGTCTGTCCGACCGCATAGGCCGCAAGGGAATCATCATGGCGGGCTGCATCCTGGCGGCGCTGACCTATTTCCCGATCTTCCATGCGTTGACCCAATACGGTAACCCCGACGTGTTCGCCGCGCAGGAGAAGAACCCGGTCACGGTGATCGCCGATCAGAGTAAGTGCTCGTTCCAGTTTGACCCGGTGGGCAAGGCCAAATTCACCAGCTCCTGCGACCTTGCCAAGACCGTACTGGCGAAGAGGGCCATACCCTACAAGAACGAGAAGGCTGAGCCAGGTGCAATCGCGCAGGTCCGCATCGGCGACAAGGTGATCCCGAGCTTCGAGGGCACCGGCATGCCGGCCGCGGACTTCAAGGCCCGCAACGATGCCTTCGTCGCTACCCTCGGCACCGCCCTCAAGGACGCCGGTTACCCCGAGAAGGCCGACCCGGCCAAGACCAACTATCCGATGGTGCTGCTGCTCCTGACCATCCTGGTGATCTACGTCACCATGGTCTACGGCCCGATCGCCGCCTGGCTGGTGGAACTCTTCCCGGCGCGCATTCGCTACACCTCGATGTCGCTGCCGTATCACATCGGCAATGGCTGGTTCGGCGGTTTTCTGCCCACTGTGGCGTTCGCCATGGTCGCGGCCACGGGGGATATCTACTACGGGCTGTGGTACCCCATCGTCATCGCCGTGATGACGGCCATTCTTGGCACGTTCTTCCTGCCGGAAACCAAGGATCGGGAAATTCATCACACATAAGATTGGCACCCGCCCTCTCCCGCAAGGGGGAGGGCAGTGTGCAGTATCAGGAAGCTTTGAGCGCTAGCGCTTACGACGATGGCCCGTGATCATCGACAGAGGCAGGTTTTCACGCAAGCGCAGGCTTTCCACCAACGCTGCGACGATATGCACACAAACCAATGCGAGCAGTGCATTGGCCATAAACTCGTGGACATCACGTAGCCAGTCTTCGCCCCAGAAATAGTCCACTTCTTCCATCAAGAAACCGCTGATACCCAGACCGGTCATCAACAGCAGCATGAGGACCATCACCAGTGCACCGATGGGCGAGTGCCCCATGCGGTGATAGCCCTTGCCGGAAAACAGCACCCGGCCATGCTGAACGACCCGCGTCGGCGTCGGCCAGAAGTCTGACCAACGCGCCGATGGCGGGCCGATGAACCCCCACACCACGCGCACCAGCACGACAGCTACGGCGTAATAGCCGAGCCAGCGATGCCAGCCGTCTCCTTCCTCATTGAGGAAGTAGTCGCTGATGAAGACAACCGCCAGGGACCAATGACAAAAGCGTACAAGGGGGTCCCAGAGGCGCAGGGTTTCAGCTTTCACGGGTAACCTATTCGATCTCTTCTTTCACGACTTTGCCGGTGACCGGGTCAAAGTAGATTTCGACTTTGCGCTTGTCTTTGTCCCAGCCGTAGATCTCGTAGCAATTGCCGCTCGTGACTTTGAACTTCTTGATGTTGTAGCCCTTGGCCTTGAGCTCTTCCTGAAACTTGGCCTGGTCCTGCCATTGGGCCTTGTCGGCTGTGGTGCATTGAGTCCCGGCGAAAGCCAGGGGGGAGGCGGCAAGAAGGGAGAGCAACAGAAGTTTACGCATGGGTTTTCCTCGACATATTGTTGTTGTCTGACAACGCGAGAGATTCTCATCACTCTCTGCGCGCTGAAGATTAGTTGAGCTTTGAATCGTTGTCACTGGTTGCGCTGGACTGCCAGGCGTTCGACTAGCGAAACCTGTGGGAGCGGGCTTGCTCGCGAAAGCGGTGTGTCAGGCGACATCAATATTGACTGTGCTGCCGTCTTCGCGAGCAAGCCCGCTCCCACAGGAATTTGCGCTTAACTGACCGGCATTGCGGTGTTGGATTTCAGGTTTCCACTCAGAACCGGTAGTTGGTGCTCAGCTCCAGAGTCCGTGGTGCTCCGGGGGTGATCAGGTCTACCGAGCCATGGGCCGAGGCGTAATAGTCCTTGTCGAAGACGTTACGCAAGCGCAGCGCCATGTCCCATTTCGGCAAGTTGTAGAGCAACGCCGCGTCGACGGTGGTGTAAGCGGGCATGACCACCCGGTTATCCAGGGCGGTGTAACGGTCATCGACATAGTTCGCCCCCATGCCTACGCGCCAGGTGTTGGTCAGCGAGCGCACCAGCCAGAGGTTGGCACTGTGACGCGGGGTCAACGTTGGTGTCTGGCCTTCGTTGGCGACGCCATTGGTTCGGTTGTTGGACTTGGTGATCTCGGCGTCCAGATAGGCATAGCCGGCATAGACCTGCCACTTGTCACTCAACTGCCCGCTGGCGGTCAGTTCAAGACCGTCGGTGCGCTGCTCGCCAGACAGGACCAGCTTGGTCGGGTTCGCCGGATCGGTCGTTTTCATGTTGGTGCGTTCCAGCCGGAACAGCGCCGCCGTCAACGCCAGGCGATTGTCGAGCAGGTCCCACTTGCCACCGATCTCGAAGTTGGTGGTTTGCTCCGGTTCAAGGTCCTGGTTGGTAGTGCTCAGGGCGAAGACTTCGGAGGAGGGTTGATAAGAGCGACTCACCGAAATGTAGTAGGACTGAACCTGATCAGGCTGATAGACCAGGCCTGCGCGCGGGCTCCAGGTGTTGTCGGTTCGGGACATCGAGGCGCCCGTCAAGTCATCCGAATACTCCTGATCGAACACGTCATAGCGCACACCCAGCAAAGCTTTCCATTGTGGAGTCAGTTCAATCAGATCCTGGACGTAGAAACCGGCCGTGTCCTGAGTAGTGGTGCCCTTGGCGGTTTGTCGGTTGGCCTGGAACGGCACGTCGACCAAGCCATCGCGGTACACCGGGACCCGCGCCACGTTGCTCTGGCTAAAGACGGATTGGTCCTTGACCTGACGCCCCAGTTCCACGCCATAGAGCAGGTTGTGGTTCATCCCGGCCAGCGTGGCCTGTTGCTTCAGTTCGGTCTGGTTGAACCAGCCGTCCTCCTTGCGCTGCACGTTGCCGCGATTGAGTTTGACCAGCAATTCGCCGTTGGGCGCGGTGACGAAACGTGTCGGGCTGGAGTCGGCGAGTGTGTTGTTGCGATCCAGATCGTAGTGGTAGTAGCGGCTGGTGTTGCTCAGGGTGAAGTCGTCGTTGATGCGGTAGTCGACGCCGGCCGTGAACGAAAACACTTCGCTGCGGGTGTAATCGTCATCCGGGTCGGCGGAACCGAAGCGCTTGTCCCGATCGACATCGACCGGGCGATCGCCCCGCGCGGGAATGCCGAAGTCGATCAAGCGTTTGTCGTAGAGGTACGTCGCTCCCAGGTTCAACTCAAGATCGTCGGAGAGTTTGAAGTAGGCCGAAGGCGCAATGGCCTTGCGATCGATATAGCCGTCATCGCGGAAGGTGTCGCTGTTTTCCAGCGCACCGGTCACCCGGAATGCCTTGTCGTTTTGCTGCTGATCGGCCCAGCCAGCGTCAAACTGTGTGCGCTTCTTACCTTCGCTGTCGAAGCTGACACCCACTTCCTGTTTGGGGGTGAAGTTGGGTTTCTTGCTGATGCTGTTGATCAGGCCACCGGATGAACCGCGACCATAGAGCACCGCTGCCGGCCCCTTGATCACTTCCACGCGCTCGACGTTGGACAGATCGCGGAAGTACAGCGCGTCGTCACGAACGCCGTCGACGTACATGTCGCCGATGGCACTGAAGCCGCGAATGGTGACCTGGTCGCGTTGGCCATCGCCATTGGAAAGACCGATGCCAGGGACGTTCTTCAACACGTCTTCCATCGACTGCGCGCCCTGATCCTTGATCACGCTCTGAGGGATCACGTTCACCGTTTGCGGGATATCCCGCAGCGGGGCGTCGATCTTCAGCGCACTGCGGCTGTCGGTCGGTTTGTAGCTCTGCTCGCTGTAATCACTGGTCACAGCGGTTGCAGGCAGGGCCAATGCCGATTGGGTTTGTGCTTGCAAATCAGGTACTGCAAAAAGCCCCAGCAGTGAGAGAGAGGCGGGGTAAATACGCGGTAAAGCCACCATGAGCTCCTTTTTTAGTTATGGCGCTAATGATAACGATTACCTTTTGTAAGTAAATAAATATCATTCACATGCGGAGTCGACACATTTGCCGTTGACCCGTACATGCGGGAAAACATATATTCGATAAAACGTATATGCCTGAATTCACCTTTGATGCGTGAACACCCAACGCTGAGAAACCAAATGGCTGACCACCTGACGCCGACCACTGTTTTCAAATGCCTGGCTGACGACAACCGGGTCCGCATGATGCTGCTTATCGCCCGTGAGGGAGAGCTATGCGTCTGCGAGCTGACCTGTGCGTTGAATGAGAGCCAGCCCAAAGTCTCCAGGCACCTGGCGCAATTGCGCACCTGCGGTTTGCTCTCGGATCGTCGCCAGGGCCAATGGGTTTATTACCGGCTGCACCCGGATCTTCCAGGCTGGGTGCATCAGGTGCTGACCGTGGTGCTCGAAGCCAACAAGCACTGGTTGAGCCCGGATGCCAAACGCCTTGAAGACATGGGTGACCGTCCCGAACGGGCAGGGGCTTGCTGCCCGGCTTGATGATTCCAGAAGCGCACCCCCTGACAACAGAAACAGAGCACACCAATATGACTATCAAAGTGGGCATCAATGGTTTTGGCCGCATCGGTCGCCTCGCTCTGCGAGCAGCCTGGCGCTGGCCAGAGTTTGAATTCGTGCAGATCAACGATCCGGCAGGTGACGCGGCGACCCATGCGCACCTGCTGAACTTCGACTCGGTGCATGGCCGTTGGAATGACCAGGCCGACTCCGAGGGCGACAACATCGTCATCGACGGCAAACGCATCAAGGTAACGGCCAACAAGGCGATTGCCGACACCGATTGGTCGGGCTGCGATCTGGTGATTGAAGCCAGCGGCAAGATGAAGACCGTCGCGGTGCTTCAGGCTTACCTCGACCAAGGCGTCAAGCGTGTGGTGGTCAGCGCCCCGGTGAAGGAGCAGGGCGCGCTGAACATCGTCATGGGCGTCAACCATCAGCTGTTCAACCCGGCGGAACATCGCATTGTCACCGCCGCGTCGTGTACCACCAACTGCCTGGCGCCGGTGGTGAAGGTGATCCACGAGAAACTGGGCATTCGCCACGGCTCGATCACCACCATCCACGACCTGACCAACACGCAAAGCATCCTCGACCAACCCCACAAGGATCTGCGCCGTGCCCGGGCGTCGGGCATGAGTTTGATCCCGACCAGCACCGGCTCGGCCACCGCGATTGCCGAGATCTTTCCCGAACTGCGTGGGCGTCTGAATGGCCACGCCGTGCGCGTGCCGTTGGCCAACGCTTCGCTGACCGACTGTGTCTTTGAAGTCGAGCGCGTCACCACCGTCCAAGAAGTGAATCAGTTCCTCAAGGACGCGTCCGAGAACGAACTGAAAGACATTCTCGGTTTCGAGGAGCGTCCGCTGGTGTCCATCGACTACCGCACCGACCCGCGCTCATCGATCATCGATGCGCTGTCGACCATGGTCATCAACGGCACCCAGGTCAAACTCTATGCCTGGTATGACAATGAATGGGGTTACGCGAATCGCACCGTCGAACTGGCCAGAATGGTCGGCCTGGCCGTTTAAGGCGCGGTGATGAAAGCGTTGTCAGCCCTCACGCCTCAAGTGCGGCAGTACCTGCTCGTGACGGGCAATTACTGGGCCTTCACCCTCACCGACGGTGCCTTGCGCATGTTGGTGGTGCTGCACTTTCACGCGTTGGGCTACAGCCCGCTGCAAATCGCGGCGTTGTTTCTGTTCTACGAACTCTTTGGTGTGATCACCAATCTGCTGGGCGGTTATCTCGGCGCTCGATTGGGCCTGAACCGGACCATGAACATTGGGCTGGGGATGCAGGTTGTGGCGCTGTTGATGCTCACGGTGCCAGTGGCCTGGCTGACGATTCCTTGGGTGATGGGCGCGCAGGCGTTGTCGGGCATCGCCAAAGACCTGAACAAGATGAGCGCCAAAAGCTCGATCAAGCTTCTGGTGCCCGATGGACAGCAAGGCACGCTTTACCAATGGATAGCCATCCTCACCGGCTCGAAGAATGCACTCAAGGGTGTCGGTTTCTTTCTTGGCGGGGCATTGCTCGCCCTGATCGGGTTCAAAGGGGCATTGCTGGCCATGGCGGGTGTTCTGGCGCTGATCTGGATCAGCAGTTTGGTCCTGTTGAAAAAGGATCTGGGCAAGGCCAAAGCCAAGCCCAGGTTTCGCGACATCCTGTCCAAGAGCCGGGCGATCAACATTCTGTCAGCGGCGCGGATGTTTCTGTTCGGTGCCCGCGATGTCTGGTTTGTCGTGGCCTTGCCGGTGTACTTGAGCAGCGTCTTTGGCTGGGACTTCTGGAAAGTCGGTGGATTCCTCGCGGCCTGGGTGATCGGCTACGGCATCGTGCAATCGTTCGCGCCGCGAATTACCGGCAAGAAACGGGGGCATGTTCCTGATGGTCGCGCTGCCTTTCTGTGGGCATTTGCTCTGGCAGGCCTGCCCGCGGCAATCGCTCTGGGACTGAACACCGGGTTGTCGCAACAGGGGGTGCTGTTAGGCGGATTGATGGTCTTTGGTGCGCTGTTCGCGGTGAATTCCTCGCTGCACAGCTACCTGATCGTGTCCTATGCCAAGGAAGACGGCGTGTCACTGGACGTGGGTTTTTACTACATGTCCAACGCCATGGGACGGCTGATCGGCACCGTGCTCTCTGGCTGGGTTTATCAGGCTTTCGGGCTGGGGGCGTGTTTATGGATATCCAGCGCATTTGTTATTTTCGCGGCATTGATCTCTGTGGCGTTACCCCGGCATGCCAAGGCGATTCAACTGCCCTGAAAGCCGCTGTTTCATGGGCTTTACACCAAGTAAGAAAGTTTAATTTCTAGTGTGCTTATTATGTGGGTGCCATTTTTCAGGCGTCAAATAGTTGAAGTTTCTTATATGGATCGAAAAGTAATTAGTCTTAGCGCAATTTATTCATACGCATTTATTAAAACTTAAGCCATAAATAAACGCACCAGACCAGGCTGCGAGGAAAACTACAAGAACCGGACAACCAAAAGTTTCGCCACAATAAAAATCCAATCCTCCTTATAAGTCGGTGATCATCATGATTAAATTCATGACCTACTTTTTAATAGGAGCTGTTCTTGCAGGATGCAACGGTATGGTAAAGCCCGACTTGTCGGGGCCTGCCAATGATTCATACTTTTCAGTCTTCTCGGGCTTTCCTTTGCCTTATCTGTACATGGCCTCGGCCGTGCAATGGAATGAAGACTATGCCGTCACCACTCGCCACACCCCCCTCATCCGCAACGTGAAATACAGCTGCAGCACTGGTTGCGACCTTGTTTTCATCCAGCACAAGGCCGACGGCCGCTACCCGTCATGGCGCGCACCGCGTGTGGGTGAACACATCACTGCCGTGGGGGCGAGCCCCTACATGACCACCGTCAGCGGGCAAGGCAAGGTGTATTCGGCGCCTTTCATCAATAGCAATGAAGGCAGCGGCGAACGCTATGCCATTCATGATGCCCCGATAATAAAGGGGATGTCGGGTGGTCCCGTCATCGCCAATGACGGTAGCATTGTCGGTATCAATGTCGGTTTTTTCTCCACCTCTTTTAATGATGTGAGTTTTCACCCTGGGTTAAAGGGGGCTGAGAGAGTCAGCGTCTTTATCCCTTACTCGATCATTCAGCGTGAATGGGAGTTGATGCAGGTGAAACTTAACGATCCGCACGGCGCGAAGTACGCGAAGAAGTAACGTTGAATTGTCGTCAATCAATTGACCGTCGGGATGGGGTTCATCGTAGTGGGTATGATGAACCCCATCATGGCTGGTTAGTTGAATCCAGGCGTATATTGATTGTGTCGATCCGGGTCATTGAGGCGATAGCAGATCGCTGGCGGTGCGACAGACGAGAGGCTGGGGGGCTAGCAGATATCCCAGAACGTTTGGAGGTGTGACATGAGCCAATATCAACGACTCTTTCTAATAGCCGGCCCCACCATGCGTCACACGCCGGCACTGCAGCGGGCCGTCGCCCTTGCCGAGGCCACGGGCGCAGCGCTGCATATCACGGTGTTAATCGAAGATTTCAACATCCTGGGTTTGATCCACGCCAGTGCGCGGTTTCGTGAGGCTTGCCAGCAAGAGAACGAAAAATGGCTCAACGATGAAGCCGATCTGATCCGTGGACGCGGAATCAACCTGAGTACCGAGGTGCTGTTCACTCGCGACGCGCTGCAAGAGATCCTTCAGCACGTGACAACAACGCAGGCGGATCTGGTGATCAAGGACGTGCAGCATGAGTCGGCGCTCAAACGCGTTTTCATCACGCCTCTGGATTGGCATCTGCTGCGTGAATGTCCGGTTCCCGTCCATCTGGTCAGCGAAGTCAGTTGTCCACTTCCACGCGTGATCGTGGCGGCCGTCGATCCGTCGCATCCAGAGACTCAGATCACCGGAATCAACGACCTGATCATCCAGGCTGCGAACGAATTGGCAACGCAATGCCATGCAGAAATGCATCTGCTGTATGCCTACGATCTATCGCAGACACATATATCCGATGCGGGCGCGGGGGCAGTGACGATGCCCGGCTTCAGCAGCGACGTGCGCAAGTCTTTGCATAAGTCATTCATCGCATTGGCCGATCATTACGGCGTGTCCACCGAACGGCAACACTTCGTTGCAGGGCCGCCAGGCAAAGCATTGGCCGATTTTGCAGCGCATCACCGGGCCGACGTGATCGTCATGGGCAATGCCCATCGCAAGGGGCTGGAAAAATGGGTGGGCAGTACCACGGAGCATGTTCTGTATCGGGTGCCCTGCAACATTCTCGCCGTCGCCGGGCAAGCGGATCAATGAATGGATCCGTTGTTAAGTGAGCTGGAAACGGGGCCTCGGCGGCCGCCTCGGGATTTTTTCAGGGCGCGTGCCGAGATATCCCGGAAGGTGTCACTGTCGGTCGCCGCGAGCAGCTTTGCACCGTCCTTCATTGTGGCCATAAAGGTCACCTCGGTGTTTTTTCCGGCGAGCAGATAGCCGGCGATGGCGCCGACGGGACCGAGCAACATGGCACCCGCGAGCCCCAGGCCTATGGCGGACTTTATATTCTTATTCGAATCAGTGTTCTGAACGGTTAGATCTTTAAACTCCGAGACTGGGAAGCTGGTTCCAAGCCGGGGTTTGAGGGACGTTTTGAGGGTGATGGTTCCAAGGTGATATTCCCCGTCGCACTGCGGGAAGTCACCAGCGAGTACTATGATCTTTGCCATATGGAATGTTCTCTTGGAGCGATCATTTTTGGGTAGAACATTGCGCGCGCCCAAAGCCGAAACGTCAACGATCCGACGATGAGTGGCATCCATGAATTCGCGATATACAAGTGCCGATTCTGCAAAAGAATTTCATACTCAGACGTTCTCGGGGCGAAGGGTATTTCAGGAGCCCCGACCCGGCGCTGCGACATGGACGTTTTATAACGTTTAGCTCAAGCAGGCAGAGAGTGCGCTTTAATCCTCCGCTGGTTCGACAGGTTTAATCGCGACCAGAATCAAATGTTCGGCATCATCAACAGACCTTTCAGCCGAGAGGGTTTAACGGGGGATTAATGGACTTCTGGACCACCACGCAGGTATCGATTCTAGGGTTGGTTGAAGGGCTCACAGAGTTTTTGCCCATCTCCAGTACGGGACACCAGATTATTGCCGCGGACTTGCTCGACTTCGGCGGTGAGCGAGCCATGGCGTTCAATATCATCATCCAGTTGGGGGCTATTCTGGCGGTCGTCTGGGAGTTTCGTCGCAAGATTCTGGATATCACGACCGGTTTGCCAACCCAGCGTAATGCGCAACGTTTCACTTTGAATTTGTTGATCGGTTTCTTGCCGGCGGTTGTTCTGGGTGTGATGTTCGCCGACAAAATCCATGAGTATCTTTTCAACCCGATCACCGTGGCCGTGGCGCTGGTGATAGGTGGAATTATCATGTTGTGGGCGGAGCAACGTGAGCATGTGGTGGTTATCGATCACGTTGATGAGATGCGCTGGACCGATGCCTTGAAAGTCGGTTGCGCACAGTGCCTGGCAATGATTCCCGGCACTTCGCGCTCCGGTTCGACGATTATCGGCGGGCTGCTGTTTGGCCTGTCACGCAAGACGGCTACCGAGTTTTCGTTCTTTCTGGCAATGCCGACGATGGTGGGCGCCGCGGTGTACTCGGGCTATAAGTACCGTGACCTGTTCCAGTCCGCAGACTTGCCGGTGTTTGCCCTGGGATTTGTCGCCGCGTTCCTCTTTGCGATGATTGCCGTGCGCGGTTTGCTCAAGTTCATCGCCAACCATAGTTATGCGGTGTTTGCCTGGTACCGGATTGCGTTCGGTTTGCTGATTCTTGCGACATGGTTTTTGGGTTGGATTGACTGGAATCATCTCTCGGAAGGGGCATAGGTTTTGTAGGGAACGGGCTCGCCCGCGAAGAGGGCGGCCCAGCCAGCATTGATGTCACCTGACAGACCGCTTTCGCAGGCAACCCCTGTAGGAGCGGGCTTGCCCGCGAAGACGGCAGCCCAGCCAACATTGATGTCGCCTGACACAATGCTTTCGCGGGCAAGCCCGCTCCTACAGATTTAAAGCTTGTTAACCCCCGCCAACGGCAGGCTGATGCGCTGTTCACGCTGCAGGAAATTCATCATCAACAGCACCCGTTCCTCGCCGTCCATGGCCAGGAACACCGCCTCAAGATCGGAGAACGGACCTTCAGTGATGCGCACCGTATCTCCGTGCCTCAACAACGTTGTCACGATCGCCTGACTGTCTCGCTCCTGGAGCTCGTCGATCAGCGCATCGCGGATCGGCAGTGGCTGACCGCCGAACCCGACGACTCGCGAAACGCCGCGGGTCGAGCGCAGCGGGCCCCAACTGTCCTGAAGGCTCAGTTGAATAAACAGATAGCCCGGAAACAGCGACTCGCTGATCACTCGACGCTGCCCGCGCAAAACGCGCTCACGCCGGTAGGTCGAACGAAAACAGGCGTAGCCCTGGCGCTGTAAATGCTCTTCGGCGCGTTCATCCTGTTTGGGCTTGCACTGAAGCAGGTACCAGGCTTTGTCGGTGTGTTCTGCAATCGCGTTCATTCGAATTCCCTCCCTGCATCGATTTGCCCCAGCAGTTCGGCGGTTTTGTGCTGCATGAGCACGCTGTCGCCGCGACTTTCCACGGTCAGGCAAGTCACGCAGCCGTCGTCCAAAAGACGCAAGCTGAGACGCCAGTCGGTAAAGACCAGGTTCAGCCCATCGCTCTCGTCGATGTCGAGGGCATCGGCGGCGTAACGCTGCCTGATGCTCGCCATTAACGCCGGACCATCCTTGACGTGGCGGCGGATTTCCCCGGAGGAGGGGAAGGCACCGATGCGTTCCACCAGCAGCACTGGCTGTTTCTGCACCCGGGGAAAGATCAGCTCCGACGCGTAGGCGCGCACGATGAGGTACGCGAGGTTGTTCTTAAGGTCAGCGCCATACGGGCGGCGACTGTCATCTGCCTTGAAACCGCTCAATGTCTTCATAGAGGCTTCGTCCATAGGGAAATAAAGACCATAAAATCAATTCGATAACGCACACGTTTGTCAGGGTACAGCGCCGTCACCAGGTGTTCTGATGCAGGTGCTCGAAACAGAAGTTGGTGGCTTCGATGTAACCTTCAGCGCCGCCGCAATCGAAGCGTTGGCCCTTGAACTTGTAGGCCAGCACGCAGCCATTTTGGGCCTGCTTCATCAAGGCGTCGGTGATCTGGATTTCACCGCCCTTGCCAGGCTCGGTGTCAGCGATCAGATCGAAGATATCGGGGGTCAGAATGTACCGGCCGATAATGGCCAGGTTGGATGGGGCGTCTTCCGGGCGGGGCTTTTCGACCATGCTGTTGACCCGGTAAATACCCTCGCGAATCAGCTCGCCGGCAATCACGCCGTACTTCTGAGTCTGCTCACGGGGCACTTCCTGAATGGCCACGATCGAGCAGCGGAACTGCTGATAGAGCTTGATCATTTGCGCCAGTACGCCATCGCCCTCAAGGTTCAGGCACAGGTCGTCGGCCAACACCACGGCGAATGGCTCATCACCGATCAACGAACGACCGCTGAGAATGGCGTGACCCAGGCCCTTCATCTCCACTTGGCGGGTATAGGAAAAAGTACAGGTATCGATCAGCTCACGAGTGCCTTCCAGGTACCGCTCTTTATCGGTGCCACGAATCTGGTGTTCCAGCTCGAAGCTGACATCGAAATGATCTTCCAGCGCTCGCTTGCCCCGGCCAGTGACGATGGCCATATGTTGCAGGCCGGCGTCACGCGCTTCCTCGACGGCGTACTGGATCAGCGGCTTATTGACGATCGGCAGCATCTCCTTCGGCATGGCCTTGGTGGCGGGCAAAAAGCGGGTCCCATAGCCGGCAGCGGGGAATAGGCATTTACGAATCATGGAAGCGTCCTTGAAAGTAGACAGATGGAATAGCTAATGGCAGTAGGAAAGGTTCGACGGGTTGTCGGAACCGGTAACGCTGGAGAGTGCGGGCTCTAAATGGCTCGTTCACTCGAGAAAAATGTTGGCAACGCTGCATGAGCAGCGAAAGGCCAGTACGCCATGTTTCTCGCAAGGCGCAGGCAGAGAGAAAGATCGCGCGGTCGCTTGGTCGGCGAGCATGCCTGGTTATTCCATCGCATGCTTCTGACGCAACCCGCTGTAAATAAAGTTATTGCCCAAGGCATCTCTTACCCAACTTCTAACCGAATGTCTGACGCCCTGGCAATTCACTAACGGAGCGACTATATATTAGCCACTCGCTATTTCGGTGTAATTTAGATTGAACGGTCGCGGGAAAACGGCAATTGTTAGAAATTGTCTGGATAAATTGTCGAACTGTTATTTTCAGTGTTCAAAGAGTGAAATGTTATTTTTTGTCTGAAGAAAAAGTTGGGGGCTGTTCAAACGTCATGGTAATAAATACGCACTGATGGTTTGAAAGTTTCAGCTGCAGTTACTGGGGTTATACATACCCGGATTCATTCGTAGTTTAAAGCTCTTATGTTCGGCAAGTGCTATGTCACCGCCAATGTTGACAAGACGGGGAATGTTATCTTGCTTAAAAGGGTTTTGATTGTCTGCGTCGGCAATATTTGCCGCAGTCCCACCGCGGAGCATCTGCTGCGCGGGGCACTCGTTCATTCCGATATCGAGGTCAGTTCGGCTGGTCTCGCTGCCTTGGTGGGCAAACCCATCGAGCCGACGGCACACGCCGTACTCAAAGAGCATGGTCATCTGCCCGATGGGCATGAGGCCGCTCAACTCACGCCTCAAGCCGTCAGCGAGGCGGACTTGATTCTGGTGATGGAGCGGCGGCATGTCAGCGGGGTACTCAACATTGCCCCTGAAGCGCGAGGCAAAGTGTTGCTATTGGGCAAATGGCAAGACGATCGCGAAATCAGCGACCCCTACCGTCAAGGCAAACCTGCATTTGTGCACGCTTATGCGTTGATCGAAGAAGCCGTACTCGCATGGGCACAGCGCCTGGCGCGCTGATGGCCACTCCTTTTTGAATCGTAATACAGGCAAAGAATCCGACTTATGCAGCAAGCACCGGTAGTTAACGTGCGGGACGACGACAATGACGAGATTGATCTTCTCGGCTTGTTTGGAACACTCATCGACCATAAATGGCTGATTGCCGCGGTGACCGGTGCCTTCATGGTGGCTGGGGCCGCGTACGCGGTGCTTGCGACCCCGGTATACCAGGCGAATGCGCTGTTGCAGGTTGAAGCGAAAAAGAACGATTTGTTGGGTTTCTCCGATGTCGGGAGCATGTTGGGGAAAGAGTCGCCTTCTGCGACCGAGATTGAACTGATCAAGTCTCGTGCGGTGATTGGTAAAACGGTCGATAACCTGAAACTTGATATCGTCATACAACCGATGTACTTCCCGGTGGTCGGTGAGTTCCTGGCTCGTCGATTCCAGAGTAAAAATCCCGGTGAAATAGCCGACCCCTTGTTGGGGTTGAACAGTTTCGCCTGGGGAGGGGAGTCGCTGAAAATATTCAAACTGGATCTTCCCGACTCGCAACTGGGCAAGAAGTTGACCCTGACCGCGGGTGAAAATGGTCATTACACCTTGGTGGACGAAGACGACAACCTATTGGCAGCCACCCAGACTGGGCAACTTTTCGAACAAAATGGCGTTGCGTTCCAGATTGAAGAAATGCACGCCAATCCTGGAACCCGCTTCAGAATCATCCGCAATTCTCGCCTGACCAGCATCCTCGACTACCAAGAGGATTTGGATGTATCCGAGCGCGGTAAAGAGTCGGGCATGATCGGGCTGGCGCTGGAAAGCACCGATCCGAATCAGGCCATTAAAACCCTCAATGAAATTGCCGCTATTTATGTACGGCAAAACGTAGAGCGTACTTCAGCTGAGGCAGCACAGAGCCTCGCGTTTCTCAAAGAGCAACTTCCGGTGGTCAAGAAGGACCTGGAAAAAGCCGGGAATGCCTTGAATGAATACCAGACGCGCAGCAAGTCCGTGGACATCACGCTCGAAACCAAAGCCATTCTCGATCAGATTGTCGGGCTGGATACCAGCATCTCAGAGTTGAAATTGCAGCAAGCCGAGATGGACCGTAAATTCACCCGTCAACATCCCGCCTATCGCGCCTTGTTGACCCAGATTGGTGAATTGACCAGCAAACAGAAAAGTTTGGCGTCCAAGGTGGAGGGGCTTCCCTCCACCCAGCAAGAACTGCTGAGTCTTACCCGGGATGTGGAGGTCGGTACCGCCATTTATACCCAACTGCTGAACAAGTCTCAGGAGCTGGATGTGATGCGCGCGGGCACCGTCGGTAACGTGCGTCTGATCGACACCGCGGATGTCAATTTTTTCAAACCGGTCAAACCGAAAAAAATCTTGATTGTATTGATCGCCACGATTCTTGGCGGCTTCCTGGCGGTGGTCCTGGTACTGGTACGCAAGGCACTTAACCGGGGGCTGGAAAGTCCGGAAGCCATCGAGCAACTTGGGTTGCCGGTCTACGCATCGATTCCTTACAGCATTCTGCAGAAAAGTGAAGAAGACAAAGTCTCTCGCGGACGGGGGCGTTCTGGCGCAGGTTCTACATTGCTGGCCGTCACTCATCCTACCGATCTGGCAGTCGAGGCGTTGCGCAGTTTGCGTACCAGTCTGCACTTCGCCATGCATGAGGCCGGCAATAACCGCCTGATGATTTCCGGGCCTAGCCCTCAGGTGGGTAAAACCTTCGTGTCGGTTAACCTCGCGGTGGTGATAGCACAAACAGGGTTGCGGGTATTGTTGATCGACGTCGACATGCGCAAAGGCTATCTGCACAAAGTGTTAGATGTTTCTTCAGACAATGGGCTCTCCGATATCCTGGCCCGGCGCTGCGATGTAGCCACCGCTATCCATAAGACCGAAATCGACAACTTCGATTTTGTCAGTCGAGGCCAAATCCCGCCCAATCCTTCCGAGTTACTGATGCACGCCAATTTCAGCGCGCTATTGGAGCAGGCGAGCGAGCTATACGATCTGGTGATTCTCGATACGCCGCCGATATTGGCAGTGACAGACGCGGCGATCGTCGGGCGCTTGTCCGGGACCAACCTGATTGTGACGCGCTACGGACTGAACCCGGCGAAAGAAATCGAGTTGACGGTCCGTCGGTTCTCCCAGAATGGCGTTTCCATTAAAGGTGCGATTTTTAACGGCGTGGAAAAAAAGGCCTCCAATAAATACGGCTACAGTGATTATGGTTATTACCACTATGCCTACGCCTCCGACAAAAATTGATGAGTGTTGAACGGGTCGCGTCATAAGTTCAAATTTTTGACGGCGTTGCTGTTGTTCTTGAGTGCTTGTCGTTATTGCTACGCGGGATCATGCCAATAGGCATGATCAAACCGATATTTCATGGAAACACCACGTCCTGAGGAAGATGACGAAAAATCCTGGGGCGGTAGCGTGTCAAATGACAACATCAGCATAAAGAATACCAAACCATGTTCTACCTGTTATCGCTTATCGCCCTGTCAGCGGGTTTGCTTGCAGTAAAAACCCCAAAATACTCAATTGTATTTTTGGGCATCATGCTATCTGTCATTCCCACCGGAAACTCCTACAGCGAAATAATATCGTTAAAAGGCCTCTATTTTTTTGATTTCTATATAGCAGGTGCACTGAGTGCATTGCTGACAAGACAGGTCGTGACACAAAAACTTCAATTAACAGTACCCGCCGGCCTTCTTTTTGGCTGTGGGCTCTATGTGGTACTACTCGCGTGCGGCCTGATAGGGTCCCCGAATAAGTACTTATTGAAAGATATCCGGCCTTTTATAATGATCCTGTCATTTATAGTGCTCACGAACATCGCCACGCTTGCAGCGAAAACCTTGACGCTACAAACGGTACTGAAAATATTGATTGCGATGACCGCTTTCAATGTGCTGGATATCGCTTGGTTACGATTGGGGCTGTACAGTTTTCAAGACGTCTACTATGAAGAAAACGCCTACAGGTACCTTGATGGTGGCACGTACGCAGCCGTTGCATATTTAATATACTACTTCATAGATCCTGGGCTATTTGAGAACAAAAAGAAGCTGGCGAGAATCTGTTTGATGACTTCATTCATCTGTTTGTTCATCGCCAATTCAAGATTCATTTTCGTTTCTGTTTTTGCCGCTATCATCATTCACCAATATACAAAGCCTGCTCGAATGATAGGCGTAATACTATTAGGTTCAGTCGTGCTACTGGCCTTCATTGGGGTCAGTAACATGATCGGTGCTGATCGAATCAATGACGCTTTATCATCTGAAGGCCTGGCGGTTCAGCTAACCACTCGCTTCAGCCCTGCGCTGGACTTGATACGCAACATGAATCCCATGCACTACTTCGTTGGTCTAGGGGCCGGAACTCCCTTTGAAATACCCTGGTTTGAATACCGTGGCCTCGATGACAAAAACTCGAATATCGACAGTGGCTACTTAACGTACTTTGTTAAATACGGGGTCATCGGCTTGTACTTGCTATTCGTATTCACTACGTCCATTACCCATCATTTAAAATCCCGGGTGGCGGTATCAATAGCCACCTTTCTGGCGCTGATGTTCATCGTATCGGCCACGCCTTATCAGCCGTACGCCATCGGAATCGCTTATAGCGCCATCATTTTACGCGTCGTCGCGGAGCACGCCGGCAGGCAACGTAAAAAAATACTGACATTTCATCAACCGCTGATAGCCCCATCCTTTCAGGTTAAAGCCAGATGAACAACGCACTGTTGAAAAAGTTCGTGTCCAGTACTGCATGGAGTTTCATTTCAGCCGTGGCCACGAAAGTCTCGGTTGTCATTACCGGCATCCTGGTCGCTAGAGTACTGGGTGCACAATCATTTGGAGAATATGGCCTGATACAAAGCGCCATTGTCATGCTCGCCAATGTCGCAGCCCAAGCCACAACGACAGCGACGGCTAAACATATTGGTCAATTTAAAGAAATTTCCCCCGAAAAAACGGGCAGAGGTATCGCTCTAACGCTGATATTTGCCTTATCTTTCAGTACCATGATCATTGGTATTGCTCTATTTTTTCCGCTTTTCTTCTCTAACATAATTCTTGGCTCCGACAATCTTAAATATGTATCACTGATTGTATTGAGTACCATCACCTTCATCATTCTATCTGGATGGACCCAAGGATGCTTAACCGGTTGGGGACAATATCGGTCTATTGCAACGATCAATGGAATTATCGCCATCGTCGCGATCCCGGGGACTTACTTCCTGACGACAAAATTCAGACTCAGTGGCGCCTTGCTGGGATTGGCGTGCTCTCAACTGTTAATTGTGTTTTTTAGCGCACTCGCGTGCTGGAAAACACTAAAGAAAAAGAACACAACGCTCAGTTTCAAAGGTGTAATGACTGAAAAGCATACCGTTCTTTCGGTCGGGCTCCCGGTCTTGCTGACAGGGTTGATGGTCGCCCCGATGAATTGGTTAGCGAATAAACTGCTAGCCGAAACAAGTAACGGACTCGCCGCGTTAGGAATGTACGCAGCCGCCATGCAATGGAATGCAATATTCTCACATGTTTCCGTGGTGTTAGGGTCCGTGCTCGTCCCAATGTTAGCCGCAACGTTGGGAGGTAAAAGCCGAAAGTTAGACGCCTTGAACTTTTTATCCGGCTGGTTAGTTGTGTTGATTGTTATACAGCCAGTTATCATGTTTCCCGAACTACTGGCAAAACTCTATGGGGATAGCTTCCTTGGTCGGGACTTTGAAATAACGTTGATTCTGGTTATTCTTGGTTCGCTGCTAAGTGCATTTAAATCCGGCATCTCAAGAAAAATGATCGTGATGGATTTGGCGTGGTACAGCGTCATGAGTAATATTCTATGGGGCGTATTATTCATATCAGGAGCTCTGCTTCTGAGGGAGGAGGGCGCTGTCGGCATTGCTAAAGCATTCATTGGCTCGCAATTAATACACTTCCTGCTTGGTCTGCCCTATTTCATATACAAAAAAATATTGCCCTTGGAATTGCTCATTTCTCCCAGAATTCTGGTTTTGTGGGCATTGCCTTTCGTTACTTTCCTGTCAAGCACGTACATTGAAAGTGTTCTGTATCGATCGGCGATAGTGGTCATGATATTCATGTACATTCTGGCAACAACGTTTACCTTGAATACTATGTTTAATGAATCCGCAGAGATTGGAAGCCCAGCATGAACTCCAGTAAGGTTTATATTCGGGGGGCTTACGGCCCTGGTAATTTAGGTGATGACATCCTGATGTTGTGCGTCATCAATATTCTGAAAAAGAGATTCCAGGAATCGGATATTGCAGTGGGGGTCGACCATCCCGCTATCGCCAAAAATTTTAACCCGCGCATAAAATGGTTGCATATCAAGGAGCCGGTTAAAGCTGATCTGGTAGTTTTGGGGGGCGGTGGTCAGTTTTTCTCGTTCATTCCACCCTCCAAGAAGGCCTCCAGCGTTTCGCTTAAAGTATCAAAGCTTTTTAAGAGTATAAAAGCTCAAACGGATCTGAAATCCACACTGTTACGTTTGTACGTGGGGATGCGCGGTGGCATAGACAAAATTTACTTCCATCGTCGTCTTGCGGCGTTTTGTATTGGCTTAGGTCCATTTGATGGGGGCGGGAAGTTGCTGACACGCGCCGTCAGTGTCATTAATCGGTGTGACTATATTTCCGTCAGAGATGGTACAAGCCAGCAGCATTGCAATACGTTTGGAAAATCTGATGTAGATGTGTATACCGATCCGACGCTACTTTCCGATCTGTGGATCTCCAGCAAAGATCTGAACATAAACAGCGCAAATAAAAACAAATACCTATCTTTTATTCTGCGCGATTGGCCGCATGACGTGAAGGGACAAAAATTCATCGAGGCAATGGTTCAGGCCGCTCATGAACTGTCCAAACGTGGTGAACAGGTTCGTCTGATATCACTTTATAAAGAACGTGACCAGCATCTTATCGATAAGCACCACACGTTTGAATGGTTGTGCTGGGATGCCGCAGTCGACACACCAGAGACGTTCATGGCGAAATTGATAGTTGAATCCGATGTCATTATCAGCGCCAGGGCGCACGGCGTGCTTCTGCCTGCCTCTTTAGGTTATCCAACCATCGCTGTTGAAATCGAAAACAAACTGAAAAAAGTGCATGAAATGCTTCCGCGTGGCACCAAACTGGTTAGCGCTCCTGACCATAACCTGATCATGGCGACCATTAGCGAATTCAGACAATCCAAAGAGCAAATGGCAGAGCACCTCAAGCAAGAGATTTCACAGAGATCATCCATCGCACAAAATGCTGTCGATGATTTTTTGAAATGGGTCGATAACAAATAAGATTCGAGGGGCTACTGACGTGAAAAAAAAAGGCTCGACGCTACTCACTTTAGCTTTTTCTCTGCATGTGGCTGCGAGCGGTGCGTCAGACGTAAAGGACAACTGCGAACAAAACATTGAAAACATCTATCCGTCACTTCCAGATGTTTCACAGACGTTTATCAGTCGTCAGGGCAAAGCCCAAGTACAGGACAGTATAAAAGGCAGTGCTAATTTAACCAACAAAGCCTACAGCAACGAAATTAAAGACATCACGGTACATTATCCCGCCGGGTCGTACGATCCAGGCTCGATGGTCCGGTTGGGTTTACCCTACGGGGGAATTGAATTCAAATCCAGGCTCAAGCAACCGGGTAGAGAATGCCTGATTCTTACTTATGAATTGAAATTCGATAAAAACTTTGATTTTGTAAAAGGCGGAAAACTTCCGGGTCTCTACGGCGGCACAGGTAATACAGGAGGGAAAATACCTAACGGCCATGATGGTTTTTCCACTCGCTACATATGGAAAGAAAATGGCGTTGGCGCAATCTATGCCTATTTACCCACCAGCAAAACATGGGGGACAGCAATAGGCTTGGGCTCCTGGACCTTTAGTGTCGGGCGGTGGCACGTATTAGAGCAACTCGTAAAATTAAATACTCCGGGTCAAGCCGATGGTGTGATTTCTATTTGGTACGATAGAAAACTGGTGCACTCTGAAACAGGACTGATATTTAGAGACACTAAAAACTTAACGATCGATGGTTTGCTGTTCTCTACTTTCTTCGGTGGAAACAATGCATCCTTCGCCACACCTGCCAGTACCAATATTCGGTTCAGGAATTTCGTGATGAGTTCACGTCGCATCGCTAATACATCAGGGCAGGGCGCAGGTAACTAGATGAAAAACTTGAAGCTTAATACCAAGAAGGTAGTGGTTGCCTTATTTAATACGGCGCTTAGCCTGGCTTTCTTTTTTAGCTTGAGACGTTCACTGCTAAGGGCAACGGGATGCCGCATTGGCACCAAAACTACTGTCCATAGAAGGGTTGTTTTTTTTTCATTTGGTAAATTCTCAATAGGAAAGAACTGCACGGTAAATTACAACTGCTACATGGATAATAGGGCTGGAATCAGCATCGGCGACAACGTCAATATCTCCCACAATACAAAAATTTATACACTGGGGCACGATATCGATGACCCCATGAGTAATACAGTCGGGAAGCCAGTTGTCATTGGAGATAACGCGTGGATCTTTCCCAATGTGATGATAATGCCAGGAGTCACAATAGGAAAAGGTGCGGTTATTTATCCCGGCAGCGTTGTTACGCGCAATGTTGAAGAGTATTCGATCGCGGGAGGAAACCCGGCTAAACATATTCGGTTCAGAAATCAAAGCATTCTGTACAGCGCCGACTTCCCTATTTGGTTTGCATTGTAATGCACTCAATTTTCCCGACTATCCCTTATGCAGGATTCTGAAGTGAAATCATTAATGATCGCATGGGTTGGCTATCAACGACGCGCCGACACAATGAAACAATATTGGGCATATGACATTCTGCACCTCCCGAATAGATTCAAAAAAAAATATACCCGGCCATTGGACTATTTGATTAAGTCTTTTCAGACGATCAAAGCGCTTTTCGTCGGTGCGCCTGAGGTTGTTTGGGTCCAGCTACCACCGAGCCCTGTGTTGCACATAGCACTGGCCTACAAATTCTTGGTGAACAGGCGTCTCAAGATTATCGCTGACGCACACAACAGCTTGCTGCGCAAACAATGGATAACTTTCCCGGGGACGGTGTCTTTACTCAACAAAATCGATGCTGTTGTAGTCCACAACTTCAAAGTCAAAGAAGAGTTATCTCACGCAGGCGTTAACTCAGAAAACATTTTCATCCTGGAAGATTTGCCGTGTGATTTTAAAGCCTCGCCCGCCAGTGATCATCAGACACCCTATGTGCTTTTCCCTTGTTCTTTTGACATCGACGAACCCATAGAGGTCGTTATTAATGCAGCCAGGGAGATGCCTCATATAGACTTTCTTATCACAGGGAAGCATGAGGGCAAGTTGTCGGAGGCGCTCATAGAGTCAATGCCAGCCAATATCAAGCTTACGGGTTTTCTGAGTAAATTGATTTTTGAACAACTGCTGTGCAATGCGAATGTCGTTCTCGGTCTGACAACGCGCGACAATGTTCAATTGAGTGTGGCCAACGAAGCGGTCAGTGCGGGCAGGCCGATGGCACTCTCGAACACCACGGTACTGCGATCATTGTTTTCGGACGCGGCCGTATTTGTTGAGACATTAGACCCCCTGTCAATAAAATTTGGGGTGTCTCAACTCATCGAAAATGAAGAACTCTATAAAGAAAAATCAGCCCAGTTAAAAGCCAAGCGAATAACACGCTGGAAGGGCCAGGCGGAGTTATTAAGAACAGCCGTTATCATCTAATGATGTCTATTAATCCTGACAGGAAGGGAACCGTCATGAGTCAATCGTATGATGTTTTACTGATTTGTTCCGGAGGTGGGCATTGGGTACAGATGAGCAAACTGCTTCCTGCTTTTGACGGGCAAAAGGTTAATATTGCCACCGTTGATATCAGTGTTCACTCGCAGTATCCACTTCACGATTTTGTTAAAGTTCCGGACTTTAATAGAAGTGAACCCTTGAAAATTATTAAGGGCTTCTATCAGATCTTCAATATCGTTTACCACAGCAAAGCAAAATACGTCATCTCTACGGGGGCTGCACCGGGTCTACTGGGTTTGATCGCAGCAAAGATCATGGGAAAAAGAACGCTCTGGATTGATAGTATCGCGAACCCAAAAAAAATCTCTCTGTCCGGCAGAATCGCTTCTTACTTTGTAGATGAATTGCTCACGCAGTGGCCCGCTCTTTCGGAGAACAGCAGGGCTCAATATAAAGGGAGGATTGTATAAATGATATTCTGCAGCGTTGGCACTCAAGCACCGTTTGAGAGAATGCTCAACTATTTAAGTGAATGGAGTCATGCAAACCCACATATCCCTATTGTTGCCCAAGTTGGCGATAACGAAAAGGACTTGGGCCGCATTACCGCGTTCAAGACAATAGCCGAACCTCTGTTTTCCAAAAACTTCAACACGTCAGCAGTCGTCGTCTCTCATGCGGGCATGGGTAATATCATTCGCTCGCTAGAACTGGGAAAACCAATAGTTATCGTGCCTCGGGATAGCAGCCGTGGTGAACACATTAATAACCATCAGTACGACACTGTCGAGAATTTTTCGAGCTTTCCGTCTGTTTTCATTGCCTATGATAAAGATGATTTTTTTTCGGCTATCGATTCAGCGCTTAATTACAGTAATGCAGAGAGTTCGTTGGACTTCACGGAAAGAGATCGTTTAATCGATTATATAAAGTCATTCACGTCTTAATTCTTCGCTGTTTGTCGACACTCTTTCATCACCCTTAATCATTGAGTAATCGCTATGATCCCAGTTATTTTGTCTGGCGGCTCAGGCACGCGCTTGTGGCCGCTTTCAAGAGCTCTCAAACCAAAACAATTTATATCGATACACGGTGATTTGAGCTTGTTTCAAGCCACTTTAGATCGAATAAAAAATCTCTCTACAGAGGGGGAGAGCCTAAGTCCTCCGATAATAGTTTGTAATGAAGATCATCGTTTCATCGTGGCTGAGCAAAGCAGATCGCTGGATATAAAGCCACAAAAAATCCTATTGGAGCCTTTTGCACGAAATACCGCTCCCGCTATAGCGGCCGCGACATTGGCAGCCCTGGAGGACGGGGATGATCCTGTCCTTTTGGTTTTAGCCGCAGACCATGTCATAACTGATATTAACGCTTTTCAAGCCTCCATTGCGTTGGCCAAGGTGGAAGTCAACAAGGGTCGAATTGTCACCTTCGGCGTTGTGCCCACTAAGCCAGAGACCGGTTACGGCTATATCCGTACGCAAATTGACACTGCCGAAGGTGCTGCGCACGTTGAAGCTTTTGTAGAAAAGCCCGACCTGGAAACAGCACAAAGCTACCTTGCCCAAGGAAACTATTTCTGGAATAGCGGAATGTTTATGTTCCGCGCCTCCGTCATGAAATCTGAATTGGAGCGCTTGAGTCCTGACATCGTTGTCGCCGCCGAACTTTCTCTCTCCAATGCGGCGCATGATCAGGACTTCACAAGGCTCAATCAGGTTGACTTCGTGAACGCGCCCAATGTGTCAATTGATTATGCGGTCATGGAGAAAACCAACATTGCGTCAGTCGTTATCCTCAACTCCAGTTGGAGCGATCTTGGTGCATGGGATTCGGTTTGGGAAGCAGGTCCGAAAGATGAAAATGAAAACTGCATACAAGGGGATGTATTGCTGCACGGCGTTACCAATAGTTATGTCCACTCCAGCCATCGTCTAGTCACTGTTCTAGGTCTAAGTGATGTCGTTGTCGTTGAGACGTCTGACGCAATATTGGTGACGACCAAGGAGCACTCTCAAGACGTCAAGAAAATAGTGTCTGAACTCACTAAGAACAATCGAGTCGAGGGCGCTAGCCATCGTGAAGTCTATAGACCCTGGGGGAAATATGACTCAGTAGACCAAGGTCATAGATACCAAGTGAAGCGAATCACCGTCAAACCAGGGCATAAACTTTCTGTTCAGCTTCACCATCATCGGGCAGAACACTGGATCGTGGTATCAGGCACCGCAAATGTTCAAATCGGTGACAAACAGGTGTTACTGAGCGAGAACCAATCCACCTACATACCCATTGGGGTTGTGCACTCCCTTGAGAATCCAGGGCGTATCCCCCTTGAGTTGATAGAAGTTCAATCAGGTTCCTACCTCGGCGAAGATGACATCGTTCGTTTTGAAGATCGTTATGGCCGCCTCGAGCTCGTTTAAAGGAGTATTAAAATGAATGTTACTGTTTTTGGAATAGGCTATGTGGGCCTGGTGCAGGCGGCTGTACTTGCTGACGCAGGGCATGACGTATGTTGCGTTGACGTCGACGCTATTAAAGTCGAAAACCTGAAGAGCGGAATTATTCCTATCTATGAGCCTGGATTAAGTGCCCTCGTAGAGAAATGCCATGAAGCAGGGCGTTTACATTTTACCACCGATGCAGCGCGCGGCGTGCATCATGGTGATATCCAGTTTATTGCAGTGGGCACGCCTCCAGACGACGATGGCAGCGCTGATATAAAATATGTGTTATCCGTTGCTGCGACCATCGCGCTCCACATGACGGAGACTAAAATTATTGTTAACAAGTCTACTGTACCTGTCGGTACCGCAGACAAAGTAAGAATGAAAGTTTCCGAGGTATTGAAGTCTCGGGACCTTGAGGTGGAATTTCACGTCATCTCGAACCCAGAGTTCCTGAAGGAAGGTTCTGCGGTAGCAGACTGTACTCGTCCCGATAGAATTATCATAGGCAGTGATAGTAGTTACGCCGTGGACCGGATGAGGGAGCTCTATGAGCCTTTCAACAGAAACCATGAAAAAATAATCACAATGGATATCAGAAGTGCCGAACTGACGAAGTATGCGGCTAACTGTCTATTGGCAACAAAAATTTCATTCATGAATGAAATGGCTAATTTCGCCGAGCGATTGGGTGCAGACATTGAGGCCGTTCGTAAAGGCATTGGCTCTGATCCAAGAATTGGCTACGACTTTATCTACCCTGGTTGCGGCTATGGCGGCTCCTGCTTCCCAAAAGATGTACAAGCCCTGGAGCGCACAGCGTCGTCGATCGGCTATAAAGCAACGCTTTTGTCGGCTGTCGAGGAAGTCAACAGACGGCAAAAGGAACATCTATTCGAGCATATTCAGCATCACTTCGATGGGCAGTTGGAGGGAAAAACATTTGCGATTTGGGGCTTGGCTTTCAAACCCAATACCGATGATATGCGAGAAGCATCGAGCCGCGTCTTGATTGAACAGTTGCGTAGCGTTGGTGCCAGAATGCAAGCCTTCGACCCCGAAGCTATGGCCGAAACACAACGAATTTATGGAATGAAAGAAGACCTGCTCTTAATGGGTACCAAAGAAGCCGCGCTTCAAGGCGCTGATGCTTTAATCATTGTGACCGAATGGCGCGAATTCAAAGCCCCTGACCTGGACTTGATAAAGGAAAAGCTGAGTACTCCTGTCATATTTGACGGCCGTAACATATTCGATCCTCACCGCATGAAAGCCAATGGATTCGATTATTATGGTATAGGGCGTGGCCTATCTGTAAGGCCGGTCATTTAATACTATCTAGGTCACCTCCAAGAAAAAGCCATAGTCCCTCTTTCATACTTGTCCGCGTCTTGGACGCGGACAAGTCCGTAGTCAAAAATTTGGGATAATGCTGGCTATAACTCTTCAGCGCGTTGGAAGGTTTGTACTCAACGATGAGCGCTGAGAAACGGCATTCTGCTAATTTCGTAGAAAGGTCGGCCCCATATGAAAGGCATCATTTTGGCGGGAGGCTTCGGCGCCCACTTGTACCCCATTC
Source organism: Pseudomonas sp. PDM09 (assembly GCF_014852305.1). NCBI lineage: Bacteria > Pseudomonadati > Pseudomonadota > Gammaproteobacteria > Pseudomonadales > Pseudomonadaceae > Pseudomonas > Pseudomonas sp. PDM09. The sequence goes on from NZ_JACVBI010000002.1 coordinate 311,567, forward strand.
CTCGTGGCGTATCCAAACAACTGCTTCCGGTCTACGGCCAGCTTTGGTTATCGGCCGCGGAACAGGATAAACAAGCCATCGCGTTACTCAAAACCGGTTACGGCCAATACTTGGCACGGGTGCTGACTATGGAGCCTGCGAGATGAATGTCATCAACACTCGGTTGCCCGGCGTACTGATTGTCGAGCCTAAAATCTTCGGTGATGGCCGCGGGTTCTTCCTTGAGAGCTATCACCAGCAGCGTTATTGCGATGCCGGCATCGAATTGCCTTTCGTACGGGACATTCACTCACGTTCGCAATATGGCGTGCTGCGGGGTTTGCACTTCCAGCGAACCAAGCCCCAAGGCAAGTTGGTGCGTGTCACCCAAGGTGCGGTGTACGACGTAGTAGTGGACATCAATCCCCAATCGCCCACCTGTGGTGAGCATGTGGGCGTCAAATTGACCGCTGACAACCATCTTCAACTATGGGTGCCGCCGGGTTATGCCCACGGTTTCTGTGTGCTCAGTGATACCGCTGATTTTCAATACAAATGCACCGATCTGTATTACCCCGAGGACGAGGGTGGTCTGCTCTGGAATGACCCGGAGCTGGACATTGCCTGGCCGTTGGAGTCGCCTTTACTCTCGGAAAAAGACTTGCGCAACCCGCGCTTGCGCGCGGTGTTGAGTGGGGAATGACGGATTATAATGGTCTATAGTTAACATTAACTATTTATGACCAATGTATGAGCCTTGGATATTCAATCACATAGAACTTTGCGGGATAAGAATTCGGGAAAATCCTGACTAATAATAACAATCGGCGTCAGGCATGAGGTGTTCAATGTCGTGAGTTTGTGCCGAAAATATCTTATTGGGTAGTGAACGTCTTGAAAAATCTCCTTTTCGTCAAAGCGTCCTGCCCTGCGCAAGCGCTTTTGAGGATGAGGTGAGGAGGCTCGGCATATGGCATGCAATGCCTATAAATGACATCCTCCAAAGGAGGCAATGTGCATGAACTGTCTCGTTCAATATACGGGTGTCAGTTCTATTCACCTGCTGTTCATTCCCGGTCCCTAGTATCAAATCTAATGCATAGTTAATGTCGAGAAGGAGTCTGATATGAAGAAACTACTTACGGCCGGCTTGCTGGCTGTCATGAGTACCGCGGCGTTGGCAGCGGATGAACCAGTGAGCAAGACGGTGAGCGAAAGCGAGCCACTGTCGTTGAGCACCCCGCTGGTCGGGGATGTGACGGTCGCCGAAACTGTTGTGATCGGCGCGGCTATCGCTGGCGCTGCCGTGGCCGCTTCAAACTCCGGTGGCAGTTCCAATGGCGGTACCTCCGGAACAGGCGGCACCACCGGCACCGGTGGTACTACCGGTACCAACTAATACCCCGCGAAGTGTGTTGTTCAAGATCACTCAGAACTTTCTGGGTGATCTTGTTTTAGATTTGCCCTCGACTAGCGTAGTGCCATTATGATCCGTAGATTATCTGTTGTTATGCTGGCAAGTATCAGCTTGCACGGCTGTATGTTTTCGCCTGGTCAACACATGGACACCAGTCAAATGGTCAGTGACGGCTCTTCGGAAAGTAGCCGGGTGGAACTTATTCCCATCACTCCTAAATTGATTGCCATGGATGTCGCCACGAAAGTTCGCGAATCGGTCCCCTCGGCGTTGTTGTCTTATGCTCCGGGTGGCTATCGCGTGGGCGCCAATGACCTGTTGTTTATCACGGTCTGGGATCATCCCGAGTTGACGGCGCCTTCAGGGCCGCAACAGCAACTCGATGCCAACGGTCGCCTGGTGCGTCCGGACGGTACGCTGTTTTATCCCTATATCGGCAATATTCCGGCCGCCGGTAAAACCATCGAAGAGTTGCGAGCCTTTATCGCCGAGCGCTTGTCGCAATTTGTCGAAAGCCCGCAGGTCGATGTCAGCGTACTGCGCTTCGCCAGCCAGACCGTGGTGGTTTCCGGTGCGGTGATCAAAGCCGGCCAGCAACCGATCACCACCACCCCGTTGAGCGTAGTGGAGGCTATTGGCGCGGCCGGGGTGGACCCGACGAATGCAGACCTGTCAGGCCTGACGCTGACTCGCGACGGACGCGAGTACAAGCTGGATCTGGACACGCTCAATCGCCGGGACTCACAGCTGCAGGGCGTCTACCTCAAGGGTGGCGACCGGTTGTACTTGCCTTATAACGACCAAAAGCGAATCTATGTCATGGGTGAGGTCAACCAGCCTCGCGCGCTGAGCTTCAAGAGCAAATCGATCAACCTGACCGATGCTCTGGGCACGGTGGGTGGCTTGAACCAGACCACCTCCAATGGCAATGCGGTGTACGTGATTCGCGGTGCGGACAACCTGGAAACCGAACCGGCCAAGGTATTCCAGCTTGATGCAGAATCGCCTTCCGCTTTGGTGCTGGCCACCCGTTTCGACTTGCAACCGCAAGACATCGTCTATGTCGGCCCGGCCGGCGTGACGCGCTGGAACCGTCTGATCACTCAGCTTCTGCCTACCGCCAGTGTCCTGGGGACCGGTGCCAGCTCAGTTAACGACCTCAGCGAAGCCAACAGCAGATAAGGCTCTATCCCGCCGTGAAAATTTTGCCTACCTGTGCCTGTCTGTCGATGGCGCTCTTGCTATGCGGGTGTAACCCGTTGATGAAGGCCTCCTGGTACACCCTGGAATCCTCCATCACAGGACCTGCCTCCATCAACCTGACCCGCGCTCAGGTCGACGCTGTGCCTTATCCGCAAATCCTGGTCACCACCATCTCCAGCGAGGGGGTGATGGCCAGGGCCCGTCGGCGGGGCGATCTGGAATTCTGGGTCGCTTCCGGCAAGCAAGTGCTGATGATGCGCGACGGTCTGGTGGTGCGCACCGTCGGGCTGGGTGTTTCCCTGGATGGCACTCGCTTCGATGATGAGTCGCCGTTCAAGCGCGGCCTTCAGCATTTGCCTGATGGCTATACCAGCACGCGCTGGATCGACATCTATGACGGCAACCGTATCGGCATTGCGGTCGACAGCCGTTTCAGCACCCATGGCATCGAGACCATCAGCATTCTGGACAAGGATTACGCCTTGCTGCGCATTGACGAGCAGGTGGATGCACCCACCCTGAATTTCCGCGCTACCAACCGCTACTGGGTCGACCCCCAGGACGGTTTCATCCTGCGCAGCGAGCAACATCTGACGCCGCAGCTGTTCCTGAACATCGTGCAGTTACGCCCTGATCGGGGGGCTGCCCGGTGAAGTGTCCGAACCTTTTATTGTTGGGTTTGTTCTTGATCGGTCCGGGCATGAGCCAGGCAGCCGTGACAGTCAGCGGTGATGTGCTCAGCCCCGGTTCCATCGACGTCAAGCCCGGTGCGCGTTTGATGGACGTCATTCAAGGCGCCCAACCCAACCCCGAAAGTTACTGGCTGGGTGCAGCGTGGCTGCACCGCTCATTAGAAGTTCAGCAAGCGCGCTTGAAGGCCGGCGTCTTGTTCGATCTGAAATTGGTGCAACGGGGTGCCTTGCTGGATGGCAAGGGCACGCGAGCAGATTTGAGTGCGCGCCTGTATGAGCAGATCGGGCGGCTGCCGGTCACTGGGCGCCAGGTTGCAGTGCTCGACCCGATCGCGGTGGAAGTGGGGTTCGCCCGTAACGCTTTGCTGGATGATGGTGACCGACTTATTTATCCCGCGCGGCCGTCCACTGTTGAAGTCCTTGGGGCAGTCGCGCAGCCCTGTCATGTGCCTTATCGCGCCTTGCAGGAAGTCCATGCCTTTGCCCGGCAATGCACCATCCTGGACGATGCCGAGCGTGATTATCTGTGGCTGATCCAGCCTGACGGCAAGATTCGACGCGTGGGTGTGGCGGCATGGAATCGTGAGGAGGGCATCGTGGCGGCCCCGGGCAGCAGGATCCTGGTGCCGATCCGCAACGATGATCTAGAGCTGCCGACGCCTGATCTCAATCAACAAATGGCTGAGTTTCTCGCCACTCAACCCCTGGCTGAGGTGGCCCCTTGAAGTTGCGTTTTGCTGTTGTATTGCTCCTGCCCTGTGGATTGGCTCATGGTGAACCACGCTACACCCAGAATGATTTTGGTGGCGTCGGACTGTTGCAAACGCCTACCGCGCGCATGGCTCCCGCAGGGGAGTTGAGCGCCACGGCCAGTCGTACCGATCCTTACACCCGCTATAGTTTTTCCCTGCAGCCGTTCGATTGGCTAGAAGGCTCGTTTCGTTACACCGCGATCACCAACCGCAGGTACGGCACCGAAGAATTGAGCGGCGACCAGAGCTTCAAAGACAAGGCCATTGACGTCAAGGCGCGGCTTTGGGAAGAAAGTCGCTGGGCACCGCAGGTTGCTGTCGGCGCCCGGGACATTGGCGGTACCGGGCTGTTTTCCAGCGAATATTTCGTCGCCAACAAGCGTTATGGCGACCTGGATTTCAGCCTCGGCATTGCCTGGGGCTATTTGGGTAATCGAGGGGATTTCAGCAACCCGCTGGCGGTATTCGGCAGCAAGTTCAACGACCGTCCGGAGAGCTCTGCGGTTGTCGCCAGGGCAGGGGACGTGAACACCAATGCTTACTTCAGGGGCCACCCTTCGTTGTTTGGCGGGATCGCCTATCAAACGCCGTGGGCGCCGCTGAGCCTGAAGCTCGAGTACGAGGGCAACGATTACAAGAATGAACCGCTGGACAACTCGATCAAGCAAGACCTGCCGATCAACATCGGCGTGGTCTACAAGCTGGCCGACAGCGTCGATCTGAGTGCTGGCTGGGAGCGTGGCAATACGGCAATGTTCGGCATCACCCTGCACACCAACTTTGTCAGCCGCAAGGCACCGGCCAAGACGTACGACCCTCCCGCCGAGCCGTTGCCGGCGCAGGAGCCGTCGACTCCGGCTGACCAGGTCAACTGGGCCGATGTCTCCGACCGGCTACAGGAAAATGCCGGCTACAAGGTGAAACGCATCACCCAGCGTGGCTCCGAGCTGATGGTCTATGGCGAGCAGTCTCGCTATTTTTATCCGTCCAAAGCCGTCGGGCGAGCCAGCCGGATTCTCGATAACAGCGTCAATCAGGACATCGATTGGTTCACCTTGGTGAATCAGCGTTATGACATGTCCATCGAGGAAACCAGCGTGCCGCGCGAAACGTTCCGCGCGGTTGTGAACAATGACCAGCCGCTGAAGGATTTGCACCGTACGACCGAGGTCAACCCGGCGATGGCGCACCGGGAAACCACGCTCTACACCCAGGCGCTGGAACCATTCACCTATGGCCTCGGCCTGGGCTACAAACAGAACATCGGCGGCCCTGATGGATTGCTTTATCAGTTCACTGCCGATGCCGACGCGGAGTACCGTTTCACCCGCAATACCTGGTGGAGCGGCTTGCTCAGTGTCAACCTGCTGAACAACTACGACAAGTTCACCTACGATGCGCCGAGCGGGCTGCCGCGAGTGCGCACCGATTTGCGTCAATACATGACCACCTCCGATGTGATGATGCCGACGTTCCAGTTCAACCATGCAAAACAGCTGGATCAGGACTTGTATGGCATGGTCTACGGCGGCTATCTGGAATCCATGTACGCTGGCGTTGGCAGCGAAGTGCTGTATCGACCCACGGGGAAACGCTGGTCGGTGGGCGCTGACCTGAACTTCGTGCGCCAGCGCGATTATGATCAGGGCTTTGGCCTGCGTGACTACAAGACCGTGACGGGTCATGTCACCAGCTATACTGAACTGCCCAATGACATGCTTGCAGCGGTCAGTGTCGGGCGTTATCTGGCGCGGGACTGGGGCACCACCGTCGACTTGTCGCGGGTGTTCAAGAACGGTGTGAAGTTTGGCGCTTGGGTCACCCTGACTAGCGCCTCGAAGGAGGAATATGGCGAGGGCAGCTTCGACAAAGGGATCTATGTTTCCATCCCGTTCGACGAACTGATGAGTACCTCCACCATGCGTCGGGCCAACATCGTCTGGGCGCCACTGACCCGCGATGGCGGTGCACGCCTGAATCGTGCCTACTCGCTGCAGACCATGACCGACGGACGTGATAGCGACCTGTTCTACAACAACTTCGAGAAAATTACCGAATGATCACGTGGCTCAAGGGCTTGGTCGAATTACCATTCTGGCTCCGGGGCCTGGTCTTTGCCGCGGTGACCGTGATTCTGCTATTCGCAGGTTTGCGCTCTCAGCCGATCCCGGAGCTGTTTGTCGAAGAGGACAAGCTCCATCACTGGATTGGCTTTCTGGTATTTGCGTGCAGTTGCCGCCTGGCCTTTCCCTATGTGAAATTTCGCTGGATCGCCGTGGGGTGTTTGCTCACCGGCGTACTCATCGAGGCCGTGCAAGGTTTGATGCCACTGCGCACGGCTTCGCCCTACGACATGCTGGCAAATACTGTCGGCGTGTTGATGGGGTTATTGATTTCAAGGTATTGGGTGCGCTGAAAAGACGCGACGTACCAAGCAGTCTCCCGGCATGTTGCACTCTAGATCCTCTCTCTATTCCCCTCCAGCAATACCTCTCTTGCCGATGGCGCGAGTACGGTCGACCTGCTCGACCTGCTCGACGTTTTCGGCAATGAGTATCCCATCCGGCTAATGCCAGTCAGTCAATCCATCATGCGATCTGTAGCAGGGCGAAGCATGCGTTAGGCAATGTAGTAGTCGTGAGTCCGGCTGATGTGGTCTGCCTGATGCAACGCACGTTCTGTGCTTTAAGACGGCTACGCAGCCGAACGCAGCCTTCGCCAGCGGCTACAAAAAGAGTGCGCGACTGAAATTGCGTAACTGACTGGCATTGCCCAATCCTACCGTTCAATTTTATACCCCGCGTTTATCTTGCCGGCCAGGCACTGGCTGGTCGGACGCGGTGCGGATGCTTTCATCTGCACTGCCATCGACGAAACGACGCTACAGGCCGGCAGATGACTGGACGCAAGGATCAACGTGGAATGGGATATGAGGCGGTGGGGGCGAGGTGTTTGGGGCAGTCAGAAACCTGACTACCCCAGACTACAACCTTGTCAGCAATACGCTGAAGAATAGAAAGGGGACGAACATCGCAGCGGTTAATAGATGTCCTTGGAAAACAGCGTAAAAGGGGTCTTGATCAGGATCTTGATGTCGAGCCACAACGACCAGTTGTTGATGTAGTTGAGGTCGATCTCCACACGCTTTTGCATCTTGTCTAGGGTCTCGGTTTCGCCACGGCAGCCGCTGATCTGGGCCAGCCCGGTGATGCCCGGTTTGATTCGATGGCGGGCCATGTAAGCCTGGATCTTGCCGGTGTAGTAGTCGTTATGGGCGACCGCATGTGGCCGTGGCCCGACCAGCGCCATATGGCCTTGCAGCACGTTGAAGAACTGCGGCAGTTCATCGATGGAGGTGCGTCGAATGAAGCGGCCGACCGCAGTAATGCGTGGGTCTTCACGGCCGGCCTGGCGGACCTGGTGGTCGTCGTGCAAGCGCATAGAGCGGAACTTCCAGACTTTGATGATCTTGCCGTTCCAGCCGTGCCGTTCCTGTTTGAAGATGATCGGGCCCGGGGAAGAAATCTTCACGGCGGCGGCGATCACCAAAAGCAGCGGGCTGAAGCCGATCAGCGCGAGGGCGGCGAGGCTTCTGTCCAGCAAGGTCTTGCTCAGCGCGGCTGTCGGGTAACTGGTCAGCGGGCTTTCATTGAGGTGGATGGCAGGCAGGCCGTCCAGTTCGCTGATGGAGTGATTGAGCAGCGTCATGCTGCCCAGGTCGGGAACCCAGACCACATCGACATTGGCGTCGAGCAGGTCGATGTACAGCGCCTCGACCTGTTTGGCTTCGCTCAAGGGCAGCGCGATGTACAGCCGCCGGACGTCGTGCACCTGGATCAGCTCACGCAGTTCCTGCAATGGGCCCAAAACCCGGTGGGCATTGACCTGGGTAGACAGCTCGTTTGGATTTGAGCTGATCAGGCCTACCAGCGGCGGGTACTCGGTTTTGGTCAGTTTGTCTGCCAGATTCACCGCCAGTTGATCGGTGCCGATAATCAGGGTGTTGTACTGGCTGTGCAATTGCCGCTGGTAGTGCTTGGAAAAACTGTGCAATGGCAGGTACAGCAAGGCCTGAATGCAATAACCGGCCGCAGCCCAGACCACGATGATTTCCCGGGAGAACAATTCGCTGGTCTTGCTGAAAAAACCAATACTGGTCAGTCCGGCCAGCAGCAGCAGCCATCCCAGTAGCAGGCGCGCCAAGCCACTGAGGTAACTATGCTGCTTGTGATAGACCAGCAGCAGGGAGTAGGAAGGGACCGAACCGAGGAATGTGAGTACTGCAAGCACACGATAATGGGCTTCGATTTCTCCTGTCTGGTACAACGCCAGACCAAATAACAATGTATTGACCGAAGTGATGGCAATTATCCATTGCCCCCAGAAGGTCAGTCCTTTGGTTATGTTATTTCGATTAATACGATTATGTACCATCGCGGTGTCCCTCGGGCCTGCGCCACGTTGTGTATCAGTCGACGGTTAATAAATGGCAGCCACGCACAAAGGCTGAGCGAGCGCGTCAGTCAGGAAATGTTTTTATTATTAGAAGGGAATAACGGGGCTTATGGCTGCCATCCAGGCTTTGTTTTAAAGTCAGCTGATACGGTTGTCTCAGTGTCTGGTTTTATACTAGTACCTAAATCTTCGTGGGTGTCTGACGAATTATAACGGCCACTCTTTTAGAGGCCTTGTTATAAAAGGTCGTGCTGTTTTGTTAGGAGGATATCGCTCAATCATCTATATAATTGCGGCATTCGAAAAACGTTTGCCGGCTAGGCGAGGGGAAAACGGAGCGTGCGCCATAGGAGAGTTTATGGCGATAGTCAGGATATGCAGTGCGAAGAGGCAGGGTGGTGGGTGTGGGTGGTGTATCAAGTGGAGCGGAGAATCGCGTTTATTGTCATTGTTTTTTGCGATCCTTCGCTCAGTAGGCGACTCTTATCCTCTGTGCCAGGCAGTAACCACGGTTTCTGACCGAGCGAACCAGCCGTTCGCCATTAGCTGCAGTCTTGAACTTTTTCTGTAACCGGCTCAAGCACATTTCAAGTCCGCTATATTGGTCCGGGTCTTTATCGATGCGTAGAATAAGATCATTTTTGCTGAGTACTCGTCGATCGCTGAGGACCAATTGAGTGAGCATTAACGATTCGGTACCGGTCAATGGAATAGTGATGTCTTCTTTGAACAACTTTCGATCGTCGGCATTAAACCACCAGATATCAGGATTGCCCTGGGACTCTTTAACCCGACTGACTGCCGAGATGAACTCTTCGTCAGCCACCGGCTTCTTGAGAAAGCCATCAACACCGAAGTGCGAAAAGTGATGGAGTTCTGAAGATTCAGAGTTGGGTGTTATGAGGATGATTTCCGCATCTTTTTGATTTTTACGGATGAAACTGACATCGCTTAGCGATATGTCCGCCTGGTCGAGCAGGATGTGCGTGAATCGACTCTTTCGGATGCGTTCGCTGCTGAGTTTACCTGACTCGATTTCAAAAGATAAATACAGGCGTTGCGCGAGAAGCGATTCGATTGCTTGTCGTGCCAGTTGATCCCGGGTGAAAATCAGAAAGCTGTTATTCGGTGTGTTCACAATAAGGTTCCTTCCTAGTCTGGTGAAGTTTTCAAAACTTAAATGAGCTCAGTCGGCGAGTAGTACCTCCCCTGAAAAAAGTCGAAGGGCATGCTGCGAGCCAGTGTGTGTAACGCTTTGTGCTCCACCCTGTCCGCCACGAATTTGATCTTGCTGTCATGGATCATGCCGCTTAGGCAGTCATAAGACCTGTTGAAAAAATCCTGGCTGTTTTCGACCATGATGTCGAAATTGGATTTGGTCAGGTCCACTTTTATGTAATCGAAGAGGGCCAGGCTGATCAGTTTTTCGGTGCTGTCGTCGCTTAAATCATAGCCATCGAAAGCGATCTCGATACCATTGTCTTTCAATAAGTGAATATGATTGATAATAGTTCTTTTTTCTTTCAGGTTGAACGACAGGAACGAGCTGCTGTTAATGCTGGGGATTAGCTGTTGCTCATGTTTTTTGAGTATCGCTTGAGCATCGTTCATTTCCTTGATCAGCGCTTTATCCAATAAAGCAGATTGATTCATGGTCATGAACAGTTTGTTTGGCGCCGGTACGGAATGGGAAGGTGTCGCCTCAATCTGTGAGAGGGCATTCAATTGGATCCGTGTCAGGACTTCGTAATAAGTCGCCAGTGGATGATCGGAATGCAGTTGTTGATACCCCTTGTTCAGAGGTGTCTCCTGTTTGGTCGCCTTGGCATAGATTTCGCTGCCGAACAGTTCATCGTTTCGTTTCAGAATCGATTGCCTGAAGAATACCAATGCGAAGTTTTCGTGCGCTATAGCTTGCCTGCCGGGCTCCATTTCCTAGTCCTTTAAGAGTGAAAATTTGTTTGATTGACGGAGACGACCCCTCGAAGCAGTCGATAACCATAACCACGTACACTGTGAATGATGTTAATGCCAAAGTGTTTTTTGATTTTATTTCGAAGCCGGCTTATGGATTTCTCCAGGACGCGTGAGTCGTAGAGTTTTATATTCAAACCCATGGATTCGGCCATGCAATCATGGTGCAGGATATTGCCCTCTGCGTTGATAAGCGCATCCAGGGCTTTCATTTCCTGATAGGCCAGATCCAGTTTGTATTCATCGTTGTATAAGTGCAGGCATGTTTGGTCCAGAGTCAACTTTATGCTCGGCTGCCATTCAGGGGTTTCGAGCAACTCTGAGAGTAACCTGGCTTTTTCATCCTGATCGTTAGGTACATTGATGCAGTGATTGGCTCCGGCCAGGTAACATTCAATTTTAGCGTGCGGAGAGCGATAGTTGATTGCAACGATAATGGCCAGTTCTGTCGGATTCGTACGTAACTTCTTGATCAGTGCCAGGCAGTCATTAAATATGGAGGGACTTTCAATATCGATCAGTACGGTATCGAGTGTTTGCGTTTCGATATCCATGTTTGGCGGGTTTGGATAATCTAATGTATAAACATGTGTGAGATTAGGTACAAATAGTTGGCGAAGTTTCTCTGTCGAGCGCCAAGTGCGCCCAATAGCGAGAATACCTCTCTGGCTATTTTCGATTTTGCTCTCAGTACTCATCGTGCAAATTACTCATATGTGCTGGCGTTGCAATCTTAATACACAAAATACTGACGTTATCTGACTTTTTATAACATTTCCCGTCTGGAACACACGTCACTCCATGCCCTGTAGTTTTAGCTGATTCAATGACATAGGCAAATGCCGAGGCTTAAGCCCATTGGTGTTTGTGATCGAAATTAGTTGGTGGCCCCTTTCAGTCGGACTAGGCTTTTTAGGTTGACTTTTCCATGAGAAGTACAGATGCGATGGCTAATTGCCCATCTGGCTGCAGAACGAAGCACAACTGCGGAGTCTTGCGTATGAACGGTGCGGATGTCCGCATTTTTGAAAACTGGAGTTGATTTATAAGGATATTCCACGGTGTTCTAGGGTGATGTAGGTGCATGTTGGGGTGGCGATTAGTACAGCGACCGCCTCTTTTTAGGGCGAATGACCATATTAATTGAGGCTTTTCGCATTATATTAGTAATATTTATGTCCGAAAGGGTAATTGTCAGCGGGTAGTTATTCTGTTTGGCTATTGAAAAAAATCCAAAAGTTGATATTAAAGCGCCATTAAATTTTATGTACTAACCGGGGGGAGCCCGATCCTTTTTGCAATTAACCATCCACGCAACGCCAAACCGATCGACCAGCATTGCGAAACGGACCGCCCAGAACGTCGCCTCCAGCGGCAGCAAAAAACCGTTCTGCTTCCACCACACTGTCGACATTTTCGTATAAGCGGCCTCGCAGTTGAAGATCAGTCAGTTATTGAGGGGGGACGTTCAGGTTCGTGCTCGAATGCCGATGGGCATTGACTCCAGATAGCAAAGCGCTAAAACCTGGCGAGCGGTGGTATTTTTCAGGTGTTTTTCTATGGGCCAAGCGAGGCTTATCGCCTTGTGATGGCTTGTTTCACGTACTGTAGAACCGCCGCGCTTCTCTGACATCTGCCAGCGAGTCCATCGTCCTATGCCCGTCTTGACCCGCTTCGCCTCTTTGCTCGATCAGGCGAGACGTGCCTTGTTGCTGGTCTGGGGAACGTCCCGCGGGCTGTTTCTGGGATTGGTGCTGGCAACTCTGGTTGCCGGTGTGCTGCCGGCGCTGGCGGCCTGGTTGGGGCAGCGGATTGTTGATGCCGTAGTCACGGCCATGCAATTGCACGCCCAACAGGGCAGTGCGCCATTATGGCCGGTTGTGCGGTATGTGCTGTTTGAAGCAGGCGTGCTTGCGTTGCTGTCCGGGACACAGCGTGCATTGTCGGTTCAGCAATCGCTGTTGCGGGTGCAGTTGGGGCAGAAGGTTAACACGATGATTCTGGAGAAGGCCCAGACGTTATCGTTGGTGCAGTTCGAGAATTCCGAGTTCTACGACAAGCTGGTACGGGTGCGACGCGAGGCATCGACCCGGCCGCTGGCGCTTGTGATGAAGTCGCTGGGGCTGATCCAGAACCTGATCGTGTTGATCAGCTTCGGTGTATTGCTGGTGCATTTTTCGCCGTGGGCGCTGGTGCTGCTGGTAGTTGGGGCGCTGCCGGTGTTCTTTGCCGAAGCGCATTTTTCCGGGGATGCCTTTCGCCTGTTCACGCGCCGGGCGCCGGAGAGTCGGCAGCAGAATTACATCGAGACGCTGCTCTCCCATGAGGGTTACATCAAAGAGGTGAAACTGTTCGGTTTCGCGCCGCTGCTGTTGCAGCGTTATCGGGACACGTTTGCGCGTCTCTACGCCGAAGACCGGCGCCTGACATTGCGTCGTGATGGCTGGGGATTTGTACTGGGACTGCTGGGCACCGCTGCGTTTTATCTGGCCTACGCCTGGGTCGTGGTCGATACCGTTCACGGCAATATCACCCTTGGGCAAATGACCATGTACCTGGTGCTGTTCAAGCAGGGGCAGGCCGCCGTGAGCAGCAGTTTGAGCGCGATCAGTGGTCTTTACGAGGATGGCCTTTACCTGTCGAGCCTCTACGAGTATTTGGCCGAACCGGTTATTGCCGATAGCGGAAGCCTTACCGTGGGCGCGGTGCCCGGCGACGGTTTGCGTTTCGAGAACGTCGGTTTCCGTTATCCGGGAGCGAGCCGCGCCGCTTTGCGGGGTATCGATCTGCACCTGATGCCTGGACACAGCGTCGCCCTGGTGGGGGAAAACGGCTCGGGCAAAACCACGCTGATCAAATTGCTGACTCGGCTGTATCGCCCCGATCAGGGTCGTATTTTGCTGGATGGCAGCGATTTGCAGTCCTGGGACGAAGAAGCGCTGAGACGACGCATCGGCGTGATCTTCCAGGACTACATTCGCTACCAGTTCTCCGTGGGCGAGAATATCGGCGTGGGCGATACATTGGCGTTCAACGATGAAACGCGCTGGCAGCAAGCAGCCGCGGAGGGCATGGCCGCGCCCTTCATCGAGCGTCTGGATCGCGGTTACGCCACGCAATTGGGGCGGTGGTTTGCCGGTGGGCAGGAGTTGTCCGGCGGGCAATGGCAAAAAATCGCTTTGTCTCGCGCCTACATGCGCCGCGACGCCGATATTTTGATTCTGGATGAGCCGACCTCGGCCCTGGACCCGGCGGCGGAAGCGGCGGTGTTCGAGCATTTCAGTCAACACACCGAAGGCCGCATGACGTTGCTGATTTCTCATCGGTTCTCCAGCGTGCGCAATGCCGATCACATCATCGTGCTGGACCAGGGTTCGATCCTTGAGCGAGGCGATCACGACAGCCTGGTCGAGGCGGGCGGGCGGTATGCGCAGTTGTTCAACGTACAGGCTCGTGGTTACCGGTAGCGCCTTAATCCCCTGTGGGAGCGGGCTTGCTCGAGAAGGCGGTGTGTCATTCAACATTGATGCTGGCTGACCCGACGCCTTCGCGAGCAAGCCCGCTCCCACAGGGATTGCGTTTAACTGACCAGCATTAGCCCGCAGGCTTTTTTGCGCATTGAAACACCGGCTTCACGGCATCTGCGGCAATTCCTGCGGCCGCAAATCAAACACCAGCACCTCGGCATCCACGCCGTTGCTCAACGTCAGCACCTGCTCCTCACGGACCCGCACACCATCGCCTTCCTGCAACTGCATGCCGTTCAACTCGACACTGCCACGCGCCACATGCACATAGGCGTAGCGATCAGCAGCCAGTTCCAGCGTGGCGCTTTCCTTGCCATCGATCAGGCCGGCATATACCCGCGCATCCTGGCGAACTTTCAGCGAACCGTTCGCCCCATCAGGGGAGATGATCAGCTGCAAGCGCCCGCGTTTTTTCTGCGTGCTGAAGTGTTCTTGCTGATAACGCGGTTTGGCGCCGCTAACCTCGGGCACGATCCAGATTTGCAGGAAGTGCACCGGTTTGTTCGTCGAATGGTTGAACTCGCTGTGAGCCACGCCGCTGCCAGCGCTCATCAATTGCACATCACCGGGACGGATCACCGAACCGGTGCCTAAGGTGTCCTTGTGTTCCAGGGCACCTTCGAGCACATAGGAAAAAATCTCCATGTCGCGGTGAGGGTGCTGGCCAAAGCCTTTGCCAGCCGCCACGCGGTCGTCGTTGATCACCAGCAGGTCGGAAAAACCCTGCTCCCGAGGGTTGCGGTAGTTGGCGAAGGAGAAGGTATGGAACGACTTCAACCAACCGTGATTGGCCGCGCCGCGATCCGAAGCTTTACGAAGGGTCAGCATGATGAAATCTCCTGTCAGGACGTGAATTCGTCCGAGTGAGGAGAAGGTTAATGTTTACCGTTTGGTGCAATAAGTAGATGAAAATTGAAATACTGTCTCTTTCAGGTTGACAGTTTTTGGTGCTGGTTCGCGTATCCTTGTTGTTACATTTGGCCATAATGCTCAGCACTGCTGACGCTATTTTCCTTCTTCTCTGATATCAGTGATGTCCAATCCATGAAAACCGTGGCAATGGTGCTGTTCCCCGACTTTCTTCTGCTCGACATGGCCGGTCCCATGGAGGTGTTTTCCATCGCCAATCGTTATCTGGATTCGGCGGACCGTTACGAGCTGTCGACCATCGGCACCGAGCCGGGCGCGCTGCGAGCCTCAAACGGCGTTAACGTTCTGGCCGATTTGCACATCGATCAGGCGAACGAGCGCTATGACTTGTTGCTGGTGCCGGGCGGGCCGGGAGCCTACAACGAAAAACATCCGTCATTGCTCGCCTGGCTTCAGGGCGCTGTCAGCCGGGCGAACCGTTATGGGTCGATCTGCACCGGCGCATTTGTGCTCGGGCATGCCGGGCTGCTGGACGGCTATCGCGTGACCACTCACTGGCATTACACCGAACGTCTGATCAAAGGCTTCCCCAAGGCCACCGTCGAGACCGATCAGATCTACGTACAAGACCGCAATCTCATCACCTCTGGCGGTGTCACCGCTGGCATCGACCTGGCGCTCGCGGTGGTTGCCGAAGACCATGGCAAGAAGGTCGCCCAGGACGTCGCCAAGGTGTTGTTGGTGGTAATGAAACGCCAGGGCGGGCAGGCGCAGTTCAGCCCGTTGATGGCGGCAGTGGCACCCCATGAAACGCCGATCACCCGGGTGCAGAACCATGTGCTCGAACACCTTGATGAAGCGTTCAGCATCGAACGCATGGCCAGCCTGGTGAACATGAGTGCGCGGCACTTCGCCCGGGTTTTCGCCAGGGAAGTGAGCATGACGCCCATGGAGTTTTTGCAAAGTGCGCGCATCGATTGCGCCAGGAACCTGCTGGAAACCAGCGACCTGCCGCTCAAGACCGTGGCCTATAAAAGTGGCTTCGGCAGCGTGCGGCATATGCGTTTTCTGTTCAGTGAAAAGCTCGGCCTGACCCCCACTCAATACCGCGAACAGTTCAGTTAGGGGGCGTTGTCTGTCAAGCGCACCGTGATGGCCGTGATGCTCCTCCCGTGGCCGTTGTACCGTCACCCATGCCTGCCAAGATACCCATGAACTCTTTGCCATGGAGGTGCGGGAACCTGGATGGAGCGGTGCGATGGATTTTTCAGTACCTTGAACCGGGCCAGGTTTTCAGCGCATGAACGTGCATGAACAGCCTCAGCAATATAAACAGCGATGCGGTGCTGCGATTCGGGCCCTACGCGTTCCACCTGCATCAGCGACTGATCCTGGACGGTGATCGAGCGCTGCGCATGGGCGGGCGGGCCCTGGATATTCTGCAGGTTTTGGTCGAACGCGCCGGCTCAGTGGTGAGCAAGGATGCCCTGATTGCCCACGTCTGGCCGACCTCGGTGGTCGAGGAAATCAACCTGCGTGTGCACATCGCCGCCCTGCGCCGGGCACTTGGCGATGGCCAGAACGGGCAGCGTTACATCGTCAATATTCCCCAGCGCGGCTACAGCTTCATCGCCCCGGTACAACGCGACGGGACAGGCTCGCCGGTGCCGGTCGAGACGGAACACAAGCCTCAGCACAACCTGCCTGCGCGGCTCACACCGGTGACCGGTCGCGACTCGATCGTCGGCAGTGTGGCCCGGCAGTTGCCGGTTCGACGTCTCATGACTTTGATTGGTCCCGCCGGCATTGGCAAAACTACCGTGGCGCTGCGCGTGGCCGAGTTGCTGTTGCAGCACTATCAGGACGGTGTCTGGAGGGTTGATCTGGCGGCCATCGATGACCCGGGGCAACTCGTCGAGCATCTGTCGCGCACGCTGGAACTGGACGTCGGCGGGGCGGCGCTGGAGCAGCGGCATGCCTTGGTGGTGCTCGACAATTGCGATCACCTGCTCGAATGCTGTCGGGCAGTGGTAGACAATCTGTTGGCCTCGGCGCCACGGCTGTCGATCCTGGCCACCAGCCGCGAACCCCTGCGAGCGGCGGGAGAAACGCTGCTGCATATACCGGCCCTGGCGGTGCCGCCGGCCTCAGCGATATACAACGTGGCCGAGGCCATGGGTTATTCGGCGGTGCAGCTGTTGGTCAGCCGCGCCCGAGCCCGTCAGCAAGGGTTTGCCTTGCGCCAACAGGACCTCAAGGCCGTGCGCGAAATCTGTCGGCGCCTGGATGGCCTGCCCCTGGCCATTGAACTGGCGGCGGCGCAGATCGATGCGTTGGCGTTGGTGGGGTTGCAAGCGCAACTGGGTAACTGTTTTCAACTGCTGACACAGGGGCGGCGCACTGCCGTGCCACGGCATCAGAGCCTGAAAGCCGCACTGGACTGGAGCTATGAACAGCTAAGCCCGTTGGAGCAAACCGTGCTGCAGCGGCTGGCAGTGTTCAAAATGGCGTTCACCCTGGACGCGGCAATTGGCGTGATCAGTTGCGCGGTGCTGTTGCCTGCCAGTCTGGTTAAAGGGGTGGAAAGCCTGGCGCGCAAATCGCTGCTGTCGGTGGAGCAGAGCAGCGGCGTGACCCGTTACCGTTTCCTCAACACCACCCGCGCCTATGCCCTGGAAAAACTCGACGACAGTGGCTACTTGCGCGCCTGTGAACTGCGTTATGAGGGCTACATCAGCCGGGCACGCTGGACATCAGCCGGGCAGGTGTCGCTGCAGCTCGTCGAGTAGCCGACGGACTTTCGTCAAGTCCGGTGTGGCAAAGCCTTCGGTGAAGCGCTGGTAAATCGGCGCCAACAGCTCATAGGCTTGCTGAAAGTGACCCTGACGCTGCCATAGTTGGGCCAATGAGGTGGCGCTACGCAGTTCCCAGGCCAGCGCTCCCTGGGTTTTTGCCACGGCTAAAGCTTTGAACAGCACCGCCTCAGCCGCACTGACCCCGGTCGGGCAATCCTCGGTCAGCAACGCGTCGGCCCGGGCTCGCAGAATTTCCGCGGTGCTCCAACCCGCCGTGCCGTTTTCGGCCCGTTCCAGCAGCGCATCATCGATGAGGCGGCTGTCCAGCGTGACCATGATTTCCTTGATCAACCCGCTGTTTGCTTGCGGCGAGGAGGGCGCATCGGCCCCCTCGATCACCTGCGCGTAATGTTTGGCCCACGTGTAGAACAGCAGCACCGAGTGTTTCTTCGCCTGTTCAAGCAGCAGGTTCAGGAGCTCGCGGGCGACCGGGGTGTCGCCGTTGTAGTGAGCGATCAGGCAACCGGCCAGCGCCAGGGTGTAGCAGATGGACGTGCCATGATTGATCTGCATCGCGATGTCGAGTGCTTGTCGTGCGGTGTGCCAGGCTTTTTCCGGGTGCCCTTGTAACCAGAGAATGCGCGCCAGAATCGTCAGGGCTGCGACGCTTTGATCGTACTGCACACCAAAACAGTAGGTGAAGCGGTTGAGTTGACCGCTCTGGGCCAGGCATTGAATAACCTGTTCGACATTCTCCCGCGCCAGAGCCTGATCCCCCGCAAAGTGCAGCGCCAGAACCCGCAAGCGTTGGGTGCTGAGGGCCAACACCGCATCACCGTGCAGCCCCAACTGCTCAAATTGTCGACTCTGCTCCAGGGCCTGTTGGTAGTGGCCGCAACTAAGATCAACCGCCAAGTGCCCGGAAATCGCTTTGAGCTGACCGGCCACATCGTTGCAGTGTTCGGCCAGGTGTTTGGCGCTGACGAACGCTTCGACGGCTTCGTCGCTGCTGCCCAGGGTGTGGTAGCAGGAACTGCCGAGGGCAAGCTTGAGGGTCATGGTCACACGCGGGCAGGGCTGAGGCGTCGCTTCGAGCAACGCCAAAGCTTTGCGCACATATACGCCGTGCTCCTTGAGCAGCGACAGTTCCTGCCAGAGCGGCGTCGAGGTTGCAGCGAGGCGGATCGCCAAGGCCTGCGGCCCTTGAGCGTTCAACCCCCAATCAAGTGCAGAACGAATATCTTCCAGGTTGCGGGCGTAACGCTCGGTCCAGCGCTCGCTCGAGATCTGCTCCCAGTCGTCCCGGGCTTGCTGCATCAAGGCCAGGCAGCGTTCGGCGTGGCGCTCGCGGGTGTCCGGCAATTCCTGGGCCTGGGCGAGTTTTTCCAGTGCATAGCCACGTGTGGTGTCGAGCAGCCGGTAGAACACTTCTTCGTCGCCGACTTCCACGTTCAATAATGACTTGGCGACCAGTTGGGTGATTGAACCGAATACCACATCGGGCTCGAGGTGTTCGCCGACGATCACGGCGGCCGCCGACTCCAGGGTGAAGGCGCCCCGAAAAATACCCAGTCGACGCAGGCAGATTTGCTCGCAAGCACTGAGCAGTTCGAAGCTCCAGTCCAGCGTCGCGCGCAGCGTCTGATGGCGGCCCAAGGTCGTTTGGCAGCCTTGGGTGAGCAGGCGAAAGTTGCCTTGCAGCTGCAACAGCAACCCACTCAAACCCAGGCTGCCCACTTGCGCTGCCGCCAGTTCGATGGCCAGCGGTATGCCGTCCAGACGCCGGCAGATTTCAATGGCCAGCGGTAGTTCGGCTTCGCTCAGTTCGAAACTGTCGTGGCTGGCCATCGCCCGTTCGACAAACAATTGCAGCGCCGAAAACGTCAGCGCCTGAGCGCGGTCGAGCACGGCGATGGGCGGTGGGCAGTCCAGCGATTCCAGGCGCTGCACGAACTCGCCTTCGGCCCGCAGGCTCTCGCGGCTGGTGGCCAGAATGTGCACTTGGGGCGCCGCGCGCAGGATGCTTTCACTGAGCAACGCAATGGCATCGATCAAGTGTTCGCAATTGTCGATGACCAGCAGCATCTGCCGTTCGCGCAGGAACGTGGCGAGACCGCTCATGGGTTCGGCGTCATGCAAGGATAAATCCAGCAGCGTTGCCAAGTGCGTGGTGATCATCAAAGGGTCGTTGATCGGTG
Organism: Pseudomonas sp. PDM09; assembly: GCF_014852305.1. Lineage (NCBI taxonomy): Bacteria > Pseudomonadati > Pseudomonadota > Gammaproteobacteria > Pseudomonadales > Pseudomonadaceae > Pseudomonas > Pseudomonas sp. PDM09. The sequence goes on from NZ_JACVBI010000002.1 coordinate 331,429, forward strand.
CCAGGTCCAGCAGGCGAATGCCGTCTCGGTAGCGGCCGATCAATTGCTCGGCGACGCGCAGCGCCACCGTGGTCTTGCCGATTCCGCCGGGGCCCACGAGGGTGATGAAACGCTGGCGCGTCAGTTGCGTTATCACGCTGTCGACCAGAGCCTGACGACCAATCATGCGGGTCCGACGGATCGGCAGGTTATGCCGGCTCGATCCATTTTCAGCGCTTTTCGGGCTTTGCTCGATGTGCTCCACAGAGAACGGCGCGACAAAACTGTAGCCGCGCTGAGCAACGGTGATGATGTAGCGCTGGCCGGCCTGACCGTCGCCGAGGGCTTTGCGCAGCGCCGCCATGTGCACCCGCAGGTTGATGTCTTCCACCACGCTTTTGGGCCAGACCCGGGCGATCAGTTGCTGCTTGCTCACCACCTGCCCGGCGTGTTCCAGCAGGATCAACAGAATGTCCATGGCCCGCCGACCCAGACGCAAGGGCTGGTCGGCCTCCATCACCAGGCGCTGTCCGGGGTAAATCCGGTAAGGGCCGAAATGAATGGCCTGTTCGGGAGAAAGGGTCAACGGGTCGCTCCTGCTTGCATCCGTCTATCGCACGGTATCGGGGCATATTCCTCAGGTTTTTTCGGCAGTGCAATGCTCTGTCGTGCACCTCGTCGGTGTGTGCATCGGCTGCTGGATTCCCGTCAGCGCTTGTCGATCCCGTATTTATTGGGTGCGGTGTTGGCCGGGTGCGTGGGCGCCCCGTTGAAAATTAACAACGTTTAACTCGTCGTGTGTCCGGTCTACGCTCAAAAATCCATCCCTTCAAGTTCAACCGAAGGCACCGGCCTTCTTGCAACAAAAAGCGTGCCGCAAAAAGGATGAACCCTTCTGGAGGAACCGGAATGAGCAACGTGGTGGTTGTCTATCACAGTGGCTACGGGCACACCCGGGTCATGGCCGAGGCCGTGGGCCAGGGTGTGGAACGGCACCTGGGCAGCACCTGTCGGCTGATTCCGGTCGAAGAAGTGGACGATCACTGGGAACGCTTGCACCGCGCCGATGCAATCATCTTTGGCGCCCCGACCTACATGGGCAGTGCTTCGGCAGCCTTCAAGGGCTTCATGGACGCTACCGCCTCGTTCTACCTGGCCCAGCCCTGGCGCGACAAACTTGCCGCCGGCTTCACCAACTCAGGCTGCCTGTGCGGCGACAAGCTCAACACCTTGCAGCAGATGGCAGTGTTCGCCGCCCAGCACTCGATGATCTGGGTCGGCCTCGACCTGCTGCCGGCGCGCAGCAGCATTGGCCTGTTCGATGGGCAGTTGAATCGGCTCGGCAGTTCGCTGGGAGCCATGGCCCAATCGAACGTCGAACAGTCCCCCGACCTTGCACCGCCGCCCGAAGACCGCCGCACTGCCGCGCATTTGGGCGAGCGGGTGGCGCGCCTGGCTGAACGAATGGTTCGCACCTCTTATTAACCGCCACAAAAACCATGCATGAGGAGACATCACCATGAGCACCTTTACCACCCGAGACGGCACCGAGATTTACTACAAGGACTGGGGCACAGGTCAGCCAATCGTCTTCAGCCACGGTTGGCCATTGAACGCTGACAGCTGGGAGTCGCAGATGATCTTCCTGGCTTCGAAAGGTTACCGGGTCATTGCCCATGATCGCCGTGGTCACGGTCGTTCGAGCCAGCCGTGGTTCGGCAATGAGATGGACTCTTACGCTGATGACCTGGCGCAGCTGATCGAGCATCTTGACCTGCAAAACGCCGTGCTGTTCGGCTTCTCCACCGGCGGTGGCGAAGTGGCGCGTTACATCGGTCGCCACGGCACTGGACGCGTGGCCAAGGCCGGGCTGATTTCCTCGGTGCCGCCGTTGATGCTCAAGACCGAGGCGAACCCTGGCGGCTTGCCGCTGGAAGTGTTCGACGGTATTCGTCAGGCGTCCCTGGCCGACCGTTCGCAGCTGTACAAGGATCTGGCCAGCGGTCCGTTCTTCGGCTTCAATCGCCCGGGTGCCAAGCCGTCCCAAGGCATGATCGACTGGTTCTGGCTGCAGGGCATGATGTCCGGCCACAAAAACGCGTATGACTGCATCAAGGCGTTCTCCGAAACCGACTTTACCGAAGACCTGAAGAAGTTCGACGTGCCGACCCTGGTGGTGCATGGCGACGACGACCAGGTGGTGCCGATCGAAGCCGCCGGTATCGCTGCGGCAAAACTGGTCAAGGGCTCCATCTTGAAGGTCTACCCGGGAGCACCCCACGGCCTGACCGATACCCACAAGGATCAACTCAACGAAGATCTGCTGGCGTTCATCAAGGGCTGATCAAGATCAAAAGATCGCAGGCTGCGCCAGCGCCTACAGGGTTAAGTGAACTCCTGTAGGCGCTGCCGAAGGCTGCGATCTTTTGCTGTTGAGAGAGGGAAGAGAACGCACAGTTCGACAGCGCCAGGCAAACGGTGAAACGCCTTCGCTGCGGGTGAAGATATGGGAAAAATGCGCCTGATCGCAGAAGCCGCATTCCAGGCTGATTTGCGTCAGGGTCAGGTCGGTGTCCTGGATCAGCTGCTTGGCCCGGGCGATGCGTTGCCGGCGAATCCAGTCTTGCGGCGAGAGGCCGGTGCTGCACTTGAACGCACGGGAAAAATGACTGCGTGACAGGGCGCACGCCCGTGCCAGTTCAGTCACTTCCAGGGTTTCATCGAGATGGTCGAGGATCAGCTGCTTGGCCAGATGTTCACGCCAGGGGCTGAGCCCGCCAGTGGTTTTTTTTTGTGTTTGAGTGGCTGACGCGCTGACCGCGTTCTGCTGGAAGTGAGCCATGACAAATGTCCGTGTCGGTGGGAGCGCGCTGGTGCACTGCACGGTGGATCAGCACGTTCCCTTTTCTGAAAAAAACAGGTCTGCGCAGAGGGTTTCATTCTTGGTCGTGGGGGCTTTGGCTTGCGAGTTAAACGTTGTTAATTTCTCGATTGGCATGGGCCGTCTCGAGTACAGTCAGCCACACTCGTTAACCCCCGTGCCGGGCTGAAAACACCATGGGATTGTGCTTATGAACCGTAACGATCTGCGCCGCGTCGACATGAACCTGCTGGTGATTTTCGAAGCCCTGATGTTCGAAAAAAACCTGACCCGGGTCGCCGAAAAACTCTTCATGGGCCAACCCGCGGTGAGCGCTGCGCTGGGGCGGTTGCGTGATTTGTTCGACGATCCGTTGTTGCTGCGCAACGGTCGCGGGATGGAGCCGACCGCGCGGGCGCTGGCGATTCTCAAGGAACTGCAACCGGCGATGGACACCATCTCGGGGGCGGTCAGCCGCGCCAAGGAATTCGACCCAACGACCAGCTGCGACGTGTTTCGCATCGGGCTGTCGGACGATGCCGAGTTCGGACTCTTTCCTCCGTTGTTGCGCAAACTGCAAGAAGAAGCGCCGGGGATTGTGGTCGTGGTGCGCCGCGCCAATTATCTGCTGATGCCGGCGTTGCTCGCGTCTGGCGAGATTTCGGTGGGGGTGAGTTACACCACCGACCTGCCGGCCAATGCCAAGCGCAAACGCCTGCGCGACATTCCCTGCAAAGTGCTGCGCGGTGACGATCGTCCAGGGCCGCTGACCCTCGACGAGTATTGCGCACGGCCGCACGCGATGGTGTCGTTCTCCGGTGACCTGAGCGGCAACATCGATATGGATCTGGCCAAGGTCGGCCGCTCTCGCCGCGTGGTGCTGGGCGTGCCGCAATTCAGTGGCTTGCGGGCGTTGTTGGCCGGTACCGAGATGATTGCCACGGTGCCGGATTACGCTGCGTGTGCGCTGGTCGAGGGATGTACCTTGCGCGCCGAAGATCCGCCGTTTCCTATCGACGCCGCGCAGTTGTCGATGGCGTGGAGCGGGGTGCATGACAACGATCCTGCCGAAAAATGGCTGCGCTCACGGATCAGTCAGTTCATGTCCGAGCCCCTGAACATACCAACCCCGTAGGCGCTGCCGAAGGCTGCGATCTTTTGAGACGACCCATCTTGCATACCCACACCGTCCAACTGTGGGAGCGGGCTTGCTCGCGAAGGCGTCGGGTCAGTCGACATCACCGTTGAATGACCCACCGCCTTCGCGAGCAAGCCCGCTCCCACAGGGGAATGTGTGTTGATTCGAGGGCTGTGTTTAATGGTGTTTAGCGTTACTTCCTGAAAGCTACAGATCCTTGCGCCGTTGCCTACGACTGCGCCAGAATCCGCCGGCTTGTGCGCTTTGGGCCTGGTCTTTATCGTTTCCGCATCGCTGCCAATCAGCGATCGGGTTTAGCGACTTGAACAGGTATAAGCGCAACAACACTCCGTCATATTGCAGGCATTCCATGTCTGCAGTTTCGATATGGTGGCTGTGCGCGGGAGGCCCTCGGGTCTGCCGGGTCTTATACCTCTCGGTTCGCTAACCTGCGTACAGCCGCCACCCTTACTTGTTTAGCGACAGGTACTGGTGGTTCCATCAGGTATAACGGAGATCCATCATGTTCAAAGCCACACCTAACCCGCCAGGAACCGACGACGTTTCCCCCTACGATCCCCTCGATCCCAAAAAACTCAACGAAGCCGCCGAGCGTGCTCTCGATCACTACCTCAAACCGTCCGCCGCCAAGACTTCGCGCAAACCGAGCACGATTTACACCGTCGCCCCGGGCATCGACATCGAAGAGCTACTGGCCAATGCCTGCGAATCCTTTGCCTCGGCCAAGGTGATCGCCAGTGACTGTGCCGGGTTTCTGGAGGGGTCGCAGCGCAATACGATACTGGGCGTCGCGCAGCTCATCATGCTGGGTGAACTGGCTGTGAGTCGGGCGCTGGATAGTCTGGAATTGAAGGCAGCCCCGGCCGTCTGACCGGATTGAATACGAAACGGCCTTCGGGCCGTTTTTTGTGCTTGAGCAGTAAGTGAACACGCACAAAACCCTGTGGGAGCGGGCTTGCTCGCGAATGGGGTGTGTCATTCAACAGTGATGTCGACTGACCCACCGCCTTCGCGAGCAAGCCCGCTCCCACAGGGTTTTGTGTCATTCGGGCGTTCAGCGTGTTGAGCAAAGAGAGCACGTACATTCAATTTTTCCCTACCCCGTCACTGCATTATTCAGGGCAATGATTGATCAAGGGTAGGGGCCATGAACGCTTCGCAATGGAATGAACGGGCTCAAGACTTCGGGCTGCTGTTTTTGCGGGTCAGTGGTGGTCTGTTTCTGCTGTGGGTTCACGGCTTGCCCAAGCTGCTGGACTTCAGTGCGCAGCTGCAACTGATCGAAGACCCTTTCCACCTCGGTGCCCACCTCACCCTGAGCCTGGCGATCTTCGCTGAAGTGCTGTGCCCGTTGTTGATTGTCGCCGGTGTGCTGGTGCGTTTGGCGTGCTTGCCTATTCTCTTTGTGCTGCTGGTGGCGATGCTGATTGTGCATCCGCAATGGAGCGTGGCCGAAGGGCAGTTCGGCTGGTTGCTGTTGATCCTCTTCACCAGCATTTTCATCGCCGGGCCCGGACGGCTGGCGCTCAATGTTCGTCTCGCTGGAGCCCTCCGTTATGCCTGATTCCAATCGATTCGAAGAAGTCGTGACGCTGATCGTCAAACATAGGGTCAAGGCCGGTTTTGAAGCGGCCTATGAAGCCTGGCTGCGCAACATCGTCAGCGTGGCCGGGCAACGCGAAGGACACTTGGGCGTGGATGTGATTCGCGGCAAGAGCGGTGGCCTCGACCTGTTCACCTGCGTGCTGCGGTTTTGCTCCACTGACGCGATGCAGCGCTGGCTCGACTCGCCGCAACGCCAGGCGCTGGTCGACGAAGCTGCGCCGATGCTGGCCGACGGCGACCAGACCGAGGTCAACCCGGTCAATGAGTTCTGGTTCTCACCGCTGGCTGAAGCCGGTTCGCCACCGCCGCGCTGGAAGCAGGCCGTGGTGACGTTGTTGGTGATTTTGCCGCACACCTTGCTGGTGCCGCTGATCTGGGGGCCGTTGTTGCAGCTCAATGCCTTCCTGTCCAACTACGTGGTCGCCACTTTCCTGATCACCCTGACCATTGTGCTGTCGGTGGTGTACGTCTGTATGCCGCTGGCCACGCGCCTGTTCGCGCCGTGGCTGGAAGCCGGCCAGTCCCATTCCACACAGCCTTAAGGAAACGCGATGAACGCCGATCTGATTCTGTTCAATGGCCAGTTCCATACCGTTGACCGTGAAAAGCCCCTCGCCAGCGCCGTGGCGATCAGCGACGGCCGCTTCGTCGCGGTTGGTACCGATGCCGACGCCATGGCCCTGCGCGGTTCGGGCACACAGGTCATCGACCTCAAGGGCCGTTGCGTCATCCCCGGTCTCAACGACTCGCACTTGCACCTGATCCGCGGTGGTTTGAACTACAACCTCGAACTGCGCTGGGAAGGTGTGCCGTCCCTGGCCGATGCGTTGCGCATGCTCAAGGATCAGGCCGACCGCACGCCCACGCCGCAGTGGGTGCGGGTGGTGGGTGGCTGGAACGAATTCCAGTTCGCCGAAAAGCGCATGCCGACCCTGGAAGAGCTCAACCAGGCCGCACCCGATACGCCGGTGTTCGTGCTGCATTTGTACGACCGCGCCTTGCTCAACCGCGCCGCGTTGCGTGTTGCCGGTTACACACGCAATACGCCGAACCCGCCGGGTGGCGAGATTGTGCGCGATGCCAACGGTGAGCCGACCGGCATGCTGGTGGCGCGGCCGAACGCGATGATTTTGTACTCGACCCTGGCCAAGGGGCCGAAGTTACCGCTGGAATATCAGGTCAACTCGACCCGCCAGTTCATGCGCGAACTCAATCGCCTCGGCCTGACCAGTGCCATCGACGCCGGCGGTGGTTTCCAGAATTATCCGGACGACTACGCGGTGATCGAGCAGTTGGCCAAGGACCAGCAACTGACCGTGCGCATCGCCTACAACCTGTTCACCCAGAAGCCCAAGGAAGAACTGACCGACTTCAAGAACTGGACCGGCAGCGTCAAGCTGCATCAGGGTGACGACTTCCTGCGGCACAACGGCGCCGGGGAAATGCTGGTGTTCTCGGCGGCGGATTTCGAAGACTTCCTCGAGCCGCGTCCTGACTTGCCGCAAACCATGGAAGATGAGCTGGAACCGGTGGTCCGCCACCTCGTCGAGCAGCGCTGGCCGTTCCGTTTGCATGCGACCTACAACGAATCCATCAGCCGCATGCTTGATGTGTTCGAGAAGGTCAACCGCGACATTCCCTTCAATGGTTTGCCATGGTTCTTCGACCACGCTGAAACCATCACCCCGCAGAACATCGAGCGGGTGAGGGCGCTGGGCGGTGGTATCGCGATCCAGGATCGCATGGCATTCCAGGGTGAATATTTCGCCGAGCGCTATGGCGCCAAGGCCGCCGAAAACACGCCACCGATCAAGCGCATGCTGGCCGAGGGTGTACCGGTCGGCGCCGGTACCGATGCGACTCGAGTGTCCAGCTACAACCCTTGGACCTCGTTGTACTGGATGGTCAGCGGTCGCACCGTCGGTGGGCTGGCGCTGCACAGCGAAGGCCTGCCCCGGCAGACCGCGCTGGAACTGTTCACCCACGGCAGTGCCTGGTTTTCCTCCGAACAAGGCAAAAAAGGCCAGATCAAGGTCGGGCAACTGGCCGACGTGGCGGCATTGAGCGCGGACTTTTTCAGTGTCGAGGAAGAAGCCATCAAGTGGATCGAATCGGTGTTGACCGTGGTTGGCGGCAAGGTGGTGTACGCCGCCGGCGAATTCGAAAAGCTTGGACCACCTAGCGTGCCGGTGCTGCCGGACTGGTCGCCGGTGGTCAAGGTGCCGGGTCACTGGCGTCCGGCTTCACCGATGCAGGCACAGGTTCACCAGTGCAGCGGGCCGTGCGCGGTGCATTCCCACAGCCATGAGCGGGCGCGTTTGTCGAACGCGCCGGTCAGCGATTTCCAGGGGTTCTGGGGCGCGTTTGGCTGCTCGTGCTTTGCCTTCTAGTGATTAAACAATGCGCCGGCCTGGTGTGTCGGCGCCCCTGAGGTAAGTCCATCCCCCGAGGAGTTTCACATGAGCAACGTTCCTTACAAACGTCTGAACAAAGATGATGCAGTGGTATTGCTGGTTGATCACCAGACTGGCCTGATCTCGTTGGTGCAGGATTTCTCGCCTAACGAATTCAAGAACAACGTGCTGGCCCTGGGCGACATCGCCAAGTTCTTTAACCTGCCGACCGTCCTCACCACCAGTTTCGACAGCGGCCCGAATGGCCCGATCGTGCCGGAACTCAAAGAGCAGTTCCCGGACGCTCCGTTCATTGCACGCCCGGGCCAGATCAACGCCTGGGACAATGAAGACTTCGTCAAAGCCGTGAAGGCCACCGGCCGCAAGCAGCTGATCATTGCCGGTGTTGTAACTGACGTGTGCGTGGCGTTCCCGACGTTGTCGGCACTGGCTGAAGGGTTTGAAGTGTTCGTGGTAACCGACGCCTCCGGCACCTTCAACACTACGGTGCAACAAGCGGCGTGGGCTCGCATGTCGGCTGCCGGTGCGCAACTGCTGAACTGGTTCTCCGTGGCCTGCGAGTTGCAGGGCGACTGGCGCAACGACATGGAAGGCCTGGCCAACCTGTTGTCCCAGCGCATCCCGAACTACCGCAACCTGATCAACAGCTACACGACGTTCACCGCGAAGTAAGTGGTAATGGCTGCCGGTCTCGGCCGGTCGCTTGAAAAGATCGCAGGCTTCGCCAGCTCCTACATGATTGGGTACACCCGCCTGTACTCAATTCCCGTAGGAGCGGGCGAAGCCTGCGATTTTTTGATCTTTAGATTTGGGGAGTCAGAAACGAAAAAAACGGCTATAAAGCGTTTGGCTGTCAATCAGGGCGCGACAATGAATCCGTTCGAAGATATGCGTATGTTTTGCCAGGTCATGGACTCTGGCAGCTTCACGGCGGCAGCCGATCAACTAGGGTTGTCCAAGCAGTTCGTCAGCCGCCGCCTGATGCAACTGGAAGAGCGCCTCGGCGTGCGCCTGCTCAACCGTTCGACCCGGCGGTTGGACGTTACGCCGCTGGGGCAGAGTTATTACGAATCAGCCCTGCGCCTGCTCAGCGAAGTCGAGCAAGTGGAGCAGGGCATCGCTGGCCAGACCACCGAGCCTCGCGGCACCATTCGCCTGAGCGCACCGTTGTCGTTTGCCGTGGCGCATCTGGGCTGTCTGTTACCGGAGTTTTTGCAGCGTTATCGCGAGGTCACCGTGGAAGTCGACCTGAGTGATCGACCAGTGGACTTACTCGGTGAGGGCTACGATTTGGCATTGCGCATTGGCGTGCTGGAAGACTCGACACTGATCGCCCGACGTCTCGCCTCCATCGAGCGGCTGTACTGTGCCAGCCCGGTGTATCTGGCCGAGCGGGGTACGCCGCTTAAACCCGAGGATTTACACACCCATGATTGCCTGCCTTACGGCCACGGTCGTCAGGTGCAATGGCGTTTCGAGGGGCAGGGCAAGCCGCAGAACGTCAACGTCACTGGGCGGATGCGGGTCAACAATGGTGAGTTGCTCAAGGACGCGGCCATCGCCGGTATGGGCATCACGTACCTGCCGACCTTTATCGTCGGTTCAGCCCTGGAGGACGGCCGACTTGTGCCGGTGCTGGATGATTTGCGCCCCAAGCCGCTGACCTTGTCGGCCGTCTACCCGCAGCATCGCCAGAGGTCACGACCGGTGCAGGCGCTGATCGAGTTCTTGCGTGAGCGGTTGAATCAAGGCGAAGAGGTTTCGCCCCACCGGTGATTACAAGATCACAACAAAGCTCGAATGGTAGTTTTTCTGATGCTGATCCAGACTCGTGCCGGCCAATCAACGGCCTGAATTCTGGAGTGTGCAATGGAAATGCCGACAAAAGAAAAAGCCATCGCCAGCAATCGCGATGCGTGGAATGACTCCGCCCAACACCACAAAGACACCCCGGAGTGGCGGGCCTGTTTGAGTGCCGTGAGCCATGGCGATTTTTCCTGCCTGGATGACACCCTCACCGGGTTGCTTCAACAGGTCGGCGTCGACGGCAAGGATGTGGTGCAGCTCGGCTGCAACAACGGACGCGAAAGTCTTTCGCTGTTTGCCCTGGGGGCCCGTCGTGTCGTCGGCATTGACCAGTCGGAGGCCTTTCTCGATCAGGCCCGGGAGCTGGCATCCCGTTCGCCCCATGAGCCCGAATTCATCGAGGCGGACATCCATCACCTGCCGACTGATCTTCACCAGTGCTTCGATGTGGCGCTGATTACCATCGGCGTATTGAACTGGATGCCGGACATCGCTGAATTCTTGCGCCATGCCGCGCAAACCCTCAAGCCCGGCGGTGCTCTGGTGGTGTACGAAACCCACCCGTTCCTGGAAATGTTCGACCCCGAGTCAGCCGATCCCTATCGCCCGGACAGTTCGTATTTTCGCAGTGAACCTTTCGTCCAGAACCAGCCGATCGTTTACGAGGGCAAAGTCGAACAGCCCGCCTCAGCGTCTTACTGGTTCGTCCACACCCTGGGTGCCATCTTCACCGGTGCCGTTGAGGCGGGGTTGCAGATCAGCCACTTCAAGGAATACCCGCATTCCAACCGCGAAGAACTCTACGATCGGTATCAGCAGCAAAAGGCGCAGTTGCCGTTGTGTTACACGTTGGTGGCGGTGAAGCGCTGAGTGTCGGATCTGAGAAATGAGTTGCATTGACTGATGCTATCGCGGGCAAGCCCGCTCCCACAGGGAGATGCGGTCAAATGTGGGAGCGGGCTTGCTCGCGAAAGCGGTTTGCCAGACAACATTAATATCGACTGACACGCCCTCTTCGCGAGCAAGCCCGCTCCCACATTGGTCTGAGTCGGACGCAAAACCAATCACGCCTGCGCCGCAGTCACTGTCTGCTGTTCCGGTTTGCGCAGCGCAGTCAGCCGCGAGCCGTTGTAGTAGGTTTCGCGGAAGAAGCGAAAGCGGCCGAACAGGTCGTAGACGTGGGTGATTCGCCCCTGTTCCTGGTAGTCCATGCGCAGGTGCATTTTCATGGCCTGGATGTTGCGGACATCGCAGACGTCCATGACCTTGTCGCAACCTTGGTCCCGCATCGCACCCCAGATATTGTACTGGGCGTCCACCGACAGGCTGGAGCCGAAGTAGAGAGGGATCATTTCACCGCCGAACTGGAAAAATTCACCCGGTTTGACCCTGAACCAGCAGCCGTAATAGTGCTGGTCAAAGTAGTCACTGAGGCTGCCCCAGATGAATCCGATGGCATCACCTGCCTCGTCCACATACATGTGGCCGGTGTGACCTTCGGAGGCGATCTGGGCCATGGCCTTGACGCGGTTACCGTAATACTTGGTGAAAGCGATGGCGTTCTCCTGGGTAATCGTCACCCGCTTCAAACCCGTATAGGGCCGTAGTTTGTGCGGCGCCACCGGGGTGACCAGATCGCGCCCCAGCCACAACAGTTCTCGGTGGAAGTACACATAGCGCTTCCAGAGCGTCTGGAGCGTGTGGAGCAGGCCTTTTTGTTTGATTCGTTCGCGAAGCTTGGCGATGGCGCTCATGAAGTCCTCCGTGGCTGAAGCCAGGGTTGGGTGGGGAACGTTTTTTTCAATGGCGATTAATCAAGGTTGCAACGGGCGTAGCTCAATCGGGTACTGCTGTTCGTCTTTGAGCGTCCTTGGCACAACGGCATAGGACACTCTCGGAATGCCCGGAAGACGCAGCTCCAGGATGTGAGCCAGAGACTCTCCGGGGTTTAAATAGATATCGCCAAAATCGGCGCCGATATGGGTCGGATGGACGACGATTTCCAGCAGGCCGTCGATCGGCATCGCCACGTTGCGCAGGTCTACCGGGGTGCATACGTACTGAGCGGTCGCTCCGGCGAGGCGGTTCAATCGATGATTGAGCAATGTCTTGAACACCCGCTTGCGCACACTCAGGTTATTTCCCAGATGGCGCGCCAGTCGTACGGGTACCCCTTGGTAGGCGGCAAAGCGCGCGACGATTTCGCCGATGGGCCAGATGTTGTGCACGTGCTGATGGGAATCGATGTGGCTTGGGAGAAGGCCGTTATCCAGGCAACGTTGCCATTGAGCCTGGAGTTCCTCCAGCACCGCTTCGCGATCCAGGCGGTTGAGCCAGAGGCTGTGGCGGGGCAGGTCGAGATCGAACATGCCCTGGCTGTTGCAGAACGTCGAGCGCGCGAGAATCGACGGGCTCAACGGCCGGCCATAGGTGAGGTTGAAGTGCAAGCCGATTCGGCCCTGGAGCAACGGCTGCCGGGCCAGGACGCAGGCTTCCTCGAACGCCGGCATATTGGCCATGGCGGTGGCGGAGCTGATGACCCCGGCCTGGAAGGCACCGAGGATCACTGCGTTTTCGCTCAGGCTGAGGCCGAAATCGTCAGCGTTGACTATGACTTGGCGAGGCATGTTCACCCTCCTTGGTTTTTTTAATGGGCGCAGGGCCTTTGTTGGCGGGCGCGGGAGTCGGAGTGGTAACAGGAACAACCAGCGCCGCTGCACGCCAGTCCCGCCACTTTTTCAGCCAGGGTTTTAGTCGGTGCCAGAGCCGCATGGCCAACCCCAGAGCGAGGCCACTGGGGCGCCAGGAGTAGAAGCTCCAGCGCCAGTGCTCAAGTTGCCCGGTCATGCGCTCCTGGAGTTGATGGCTGGAGTTCATCAGGCTGACCCGCGAAGCGTCGATCCAGTGCCAGTTGTCGTCCAGGCCCCAGCGAATCCACTCTTCGAGCAACACACGACCGCTGCCCAGATCGGCGTATTTGGGCAGGAACGCCAGGTTGTAGTCGTACAGCCGGCCCTCTTCCAGCAAGCCGAGCCGGTAGCTGATGCAGCGCCCGTCCAGCTCCAGCAGCACCACCCGCAGCAGTCCCTGTTCGGCGAGGGCGGTGAAGGCCAGGTTGATCCATTGTCGGCTACGATTGCTGGTGAAAATCCCGACGCCTTCGACACCTTTCCAACTCTGTACTTCGACTTCGCTGAGGGCCTGCAATATAGGCCCGATGGTCGCTGCGTCAGGGGTAATGCGTCGGACCTGAGCGCCATAGGCCAGGATGCGTTTACGCGCCCGGCGCAGTTTGTAGCGCGGGTCGCCGGACACTTCCTGGCGGTCGGTGTCGCTGATCAAATGCACCGGCACCCGGCAACTGATGCGACGTTCGCCGGTCGAGCTGTGGGCCATCCATGCGGTCAGCGTGCTTTCTTCGCCGATGGGTTCGGACAATTCGTTGAGTTGCAGCATCGCATGGGGCAAGTGACGGCGGATGATCACCAGCGCCTTGCGCATGCTGTCGGCATCGAGGCAGGTGAGCAGGGCCAGGCGATCGGTGAGGGGATAACCGAGGTGACGCAAGACCCGAAATGGCAGCCTTCCAAAGCGCTCCACGGACGCCACCAGCGGCAGGCACAAGGCCAATTCATCACCTTGCCAGCCCAGCAGAACGTGCAAGCGTTCCCCGGCGGTCAGTGCCTGTTCCGATGCGCATAGCCAGGCGAGGGTGTTGAACGGCGTATGGTCCGTCACGCGCCTGCGCAACCCCTCATAAGCAGCTGCCGGAAAGTCCGGGGCGCACAGCGAGGTGCGCCATTCGAATCGAGCCATCATATTTTCACGCCACTGACTCAGGAACAGGTGAACGGGACGGTTTTCGTAGCGCATCCAGGCGTGAGTCGCTGTAACGGGTTTCACGCAAGAAACGCCAGCGACCGAATAATCGATAGACGTGCTGGATGCGTCCTTGCTCTTGATAGCCCATGCGAATGTGCAGTTTCAGCGCCGGTATATTGTGGGCGTCGCAGACATCCACGACCGTGTGGCAGCCTTGGGCCTGCATGGCTTTCCAGAGTCGCAGTTGCAGGTCCACCGAGAGCGTGGTGCCCCAATACGCACGAGCCAGTTCGCCGCCGAATTCGAAGAATTCGCCTTTTTTTACCGGGAACCTGCAGCCATAGAAATGGCGGTCGTGGTACTCCCGGGTGCTGCCCCAGATGAAGGCCACCGCGTCGCCTTTGCCATCCAGATACATGTGCCCGGTGTAACCCTCGGTGGCCAGTTCTTCCATGATGTTGACCCGGTCGCCAAAGTGACGGGCAAAGGCTGCGGTGTTGTGCACCGTGATGGTCTTCACTTGCAGCGGTGGGTAAGGCTTGAGCTGGTGGGGCGGTACCGGGCTGACCAGGTCACGCTTCATCCACAGAAGCTCCCAGTGAACGAACATGTAGCGCCTCCAAAGGAGCCGGACCGTTGCACGCAGGCCTTTTCGTTTGATGTGTTGGCGAAGTTTTTCCAAGGCATTCATATCATTGCCTCCAGACAGAGACCGGTCGCCGCTGGCGTGGTGAAACGCGCGGTCGAGAGCGGCACGGTCGTGGTGATGCAAGTTGGCGGCGTTCATGAGGCGCTCCAGCTCAAGGCGAACAGGGTTTCGCCCGGCAGGTCGAAGCTGACGCGACCGTCGTGACAGGTGAACTGAGCGCTACGACTGCGGTTGTCGGCACCGAAGTACACCAGCGCTCCCTTGGCCAGCGGGCACGTCGCGCCGCCCAGATCGACACGCTGCAAGCGCCCCCCTTTATTGACCCCTAACAGGCTGCGCTGGCGCTCGGTGGCCATGGCCAACACATCGACTTCGAAAGCGTCGTTGTCCAGGCGCATGACGTTTTTCAGCCAGTGCTGCTGGATGAATTGCTGGGCCAGGCCCACCGGCTTGAGTTCGAAACGATCGCCGCCCAGCACCCGCACCATGCCTTTGGGGTAGGTCGGTTCGTCGGCGGCCTGGAACCAGTTGAGCATGTCCAGCAACCCATCCTGCGCCGAGTTGATGACCACCGAAGTCCACCACAGCGAAGCAAAGTGGGTTTCCTGATCATAGGGGCTCAGGCTTGAACCGCTGGACAGGTTGGTCTGATCCAGCAGCAAGGCCTTGCGTGGCCGGCCCTTGGCATCGAGGCCCACCAACTCGGCGGCACGGCGTACGCTGTCGCGGTAGACCCGAGTGGCCAGCAGGTCGCGAATCATCCATTCGTGCCAGGCGAGGGCGTCGATCTGCTCACCGGATTCGGCCAGCAGGCGCCGCGCCCAATCGATACCGCGCTTGTCGACGGCGTTGTCGGCGAACGGGCCGTTAACGAAGCGTGAAGTGGCGGGCATGGCGATGCGCACACCGGCCTTGGCGTTGGCCGGATCGCTGCGCACCTGCCGGGCCATGCTGTTGAAAATCGACTGGTAGTCGGCGTAGCTCGGGTAATTGAGGTTCGGCTCATCGGCGAACGCGATGTAGTGCGTACCGGTGCCGCCGAGGGCGCGAGTGGCGGCGAGCCAGGCATCGAGGCCGGCGTTGCTTTGGGTGTCGGCGCGCAAATCCGCCTGACGCTGGCTGCCGGCCAACAGCGTGAGGTCCTGGGTGATGCCGAAGCGGTTCTGATAGAGCTGGCGGAACGCATCTTCGTGGTGCGGATTTTGCGCAGTTACGTCAACAAAACTGTAATAGGTGCCCGCCTGAGGCTTGAGGGCGTCGAGCGCTGCGAAACTGGATTGAGGGGGCAGCACGTAGGGCAAATAAATGCCCAGGTTCGGGGTGGGGCCGAGCATCTCTTTGTGCAGGGTCAAGCGGGTCTGGCCATTGTCCTCGCGCAGCGGTTTGAGCTGCTGCGGTTTCTGGGCAAACAGATTCGCCGTGCCATCGAGCCAGAACGCGACCTTGCCGCTGCCTTGCAGGCGCAGGCGCCAGACCTGTTCGTCCTGAGTGACGGGCAATGCCACCTGATCGAACTGCCAATAGGCGCGATAGGGTTTCAGCGTCAGGGACAACTGTTTGTTGTCGCCCACGCGCTGGGCCTGCAGGGCGTTGATCCCACCGTGAAACTTGCCGGCCAGTACGGCGTGTTCCCCGGGTGCGACTTTGAAATACAGCTCATCGCCGCCGCGGGTTTCGGCGCTGAAATGCACCTTGGCGGGGGCGAACAACGCCACGGTGTGTTCATCGTGTTCGATCGTGTAGCGGCGGAAACTGTAGCCCGGAATTTCCAGTCGATAACTGGCGGCACTCGGTGCCAGCGGCCAGCTCTGCTTGCCTCGGGTTTCACTGGCGGCGATCAGGCGCTCGCCCTTGAGGTTGCCATTGCCGTCGAGCAGGTACAGGCGTTCTTCGTTGGCATCGGCCTGCCACGCCGGAGCCCAGCGAACAGTCAGCGTGTCGGGGCGATCCGTTTGCAGGTACAGGCTGCCGTCGCGAATATCAGCCCAGCGCATGGGCGCCGCCTGGGCGCTCAAACCGAGGCCCAGGGTCAACAGCAGCATGAGGCGTTTCATGCCGATTTCCGTTGCAGCATCTGAAGCATCGGAGCCACATCGCTGGGCAGGATGATCAGGGTTTGCCAGACCGGTACGGCACTCAACCGGCAATACATCACCAGCAGCGCGAGGGTTACCGCCAGGTAGGCGATGGACGATGCCGTCGCAGCGCCGACGATGCCGTAAATCGGGATCAGCAACAGGTTCAGGGCAAGGTTCAGCAACGCGCCGAGGCCCATCAACAGCGAAATCGTGCCGGGGCGATTTTTGCCCAGCAAGTCCAGGCGCAAGATGCTCGCATAGCAAAGGCCAAGCAGCCCCGGTAGCAGCGCCAGCAACGCCGGGTAAGCCGGCTGATAGGCAACGCCGAACAGCGTGACGATCAGCCATTCACCGATCACCGCCATGGTCAGGCAGGCACCGAGCATCACCGTGGCGGTCAGGCGCAGCGCCAACGGCGTCAGGCGATCCATGCCTTCGTCCTGTTGCAGCAGGCGTTTCATCAGCGGCGTCGTCACCGCCTCCGGGACGATCAGCAGCAACTCGGCGGCGGCGCTGGCCATGGCGTAATGCCCCAACGCCGTGCTGCCGAGCAGGGCGCCGATGAACAGGTAATCGGAGCGCAGAATCACTTGCTGGAACAACAGGTCCGGATGGCTGCGAGCGCTGTAGCGCAGCAGTTCATTCTGGCTGGCACGGTCCCACTGCAACTTCAAGGGCTGAGCGCGCTTGAGCCAGAACCACCCGGCCAGCACCACCAGGCTGAGGCCGGCCAGCCAACTGATCAGCGCCGCTTCCAGGGCTGCGTCTTTCCACATCCAGAACAAGGCCAGAAACAGCAGCAGGGGGGCCAGGGATTCCACCAGCCGCAAGGCATTGAACGCCACCACACCGCCCGACGCATTGTGCAAGGTCAGCAGGCCGCTCTTGAGGACGGTCAGCGGCACCGCCAGCAGCAACAGCCAGGCGAGCAATCCCAGTTGCGTGGTGATGTCGAGTTCACCACCGAACTCGCGCACCAGCGCCACCACCAGCAATGTCAGCAAACCCGCCAGCAGGCAACCGAACACCAGCACCTGGCTCAGCAACAATCCCATGGGCCGTTGCTTGGCCGCCTGATACCCCACCGCCGAATTCAGCCCGCCGCTGGTGGCGGCGCTGATCAAATCGGGCAGGGTACTGAGCAACGCAAACAGACCGCGCTCGCTGGGCCCCAGAATCCGCGCCAGTAATACATTGCGCAGCAGCCTCAGGCCGATCATCGCCAGTTTGGTGCCCATGCTCAGGGCCAGGTGTTTGAGGTAATGACTGCGACTCATGGCCTGGCTCCGCGGTAGATACGCCAGGACAGCAACTCCGGATTGCGCGCCGTGCGATGGCTGATGCCGATTCGCGGCAAGGCCAATGGATCGCTGATACCACGATAAATCCCGACGTCGGTGCCCAGGGCAAACGGGAAGTCATGATCCGCCACGTGTTCGCGCACCCGCGCATCATGGTTGCCATTGGGGTAGCAGTAGACCGGCAGGGGCCGGTTGCAACCGTTGAGCAGGGCATTGCGGCTGCGGCTCAGTTCCTCATCCAGACGCTGGTCGTCCAGGTCGGTGAGAATCGCGTGGCTGGCGCCATGGGGGCCGAAGCGGATCAACCCGCTGGCTTCCAGCGCGCGTACCTGATGCCAGTCCAGGGCCTGGGGCAACGACTCTTCAGGGCATTGATCGGTGAGCCGATTCAGTTCTCCCGACGGCAAGTTTTTCAGGCTATGCAAAAAGTGCAAAAGCGCCAGGCTTCGGCGCTGCACATCCAGATCATCGAGCAGCACCGGTAACGGTCGTCTGATCTGTTGCAAGCATTCAATCAAATGCGTCCGGGCTTTTTCACCGTGGCTGTGCCACAGGGTTTCTCCCAGGCTTTCCCACCAGAAGCGTTGTCGGCTGCCGATGAAATCGGTGGAGAGAAAAATGCTCGCCGGCACCTGATACTTTTTCAGCAACGGGAAGGCATTCAGCGCGTTGTCGCGCCAGCCGTCGTCGAAGGTCAGCGCGATTTTTGGTCGTCCGGTCCTGATGGCGCCCGGTTGCAAGATCTCCATCAGAGGCACGCAGTCGAAGTTTTTTTTCAACCAGGCGAGCAGATGTTCGAATGCCTTCGGCCCGACGCACAGCTCATTGCGATGGGGCAGGTCGGCGGCGCGGTCATTGGCCAGCACCCGATGCAGCATCAGGATCACCCCGGCACCGTGCAATTGGTGACGGCCTACGGGCGAGTTGAGATAAAGCCAGCCACTGGTGCGTTTTAATAATTGTTTGATCGCCATGGCGCGGTCCTTTCAACGATTTTGCTCGGGGTTCCATTGCGCGTACCGCTGGCCGCGCAAGAACTGCCACAGACCGATACTCATCCCGGCAAGGGTCACCAGAACAAACGCGGCGAGGCGAAAGGGTTTGGGCAAACGGTGTTGCACATCCAGCAGGCCGACGATAGCCATCGCGTAACCGAGCAGTTGTGCGATCAGGCTCAGGCGATAGAAGCCATGAACATTCCACAACCAGACATTGCTCAGCAGCAACGGCACCAACAGGATCGGTGCCAGGCGTCGAATCAGCTTGTGGCTGATCAGTGCAATCGCATACAGGCCATACCGCCAAGGGTTCAGCAGCTCCCGGCGCTGGGCCAGGCTTTGCAGACCGCCGACGGTGACGCGCTGGCGGCGGCGCCATTGCTTGGCGATTTCGTCGACGCCCTGGTCGCTCACTTGTGCCTGGGGCACATAGACGATGCGTTTGAACGCCACCGGTGCGCAGGTACTGATAAAGAAGTCATCGTTGACCTCCGCCGGCACGTACTGGAACAGCTCGCGGCGCAGGGCGAGCAGCGCGCCGTCGGCGGAGACCATGCAGCCGGTGCGATTTTCCACCTTGCGCAACCAGCCTTCGTAATGCCGATAAAGGCTGTCGCCCAGGCTCAGGCCCTTGCCCGGCACCGGGATCAGCATGTGCCCGGCACAGGCCCCGACCTGTGGATCGGCCAGGGGCGCGAGCAACTGGCCGAGGGTGTCGGTCGACCATTGGTTGTCGGCATCGGTGAACACCAGAATCTCGCCCGTGCTCAGGGCTACGGCAGCATTTAAGGTGGCTGCCTTACCCTGACGAGGCAGGTCGAGCACGCTGATGCGCGGGTCAATGACCTTGTGGGCGCAGGCCACGGTGTCGTCGGTGGAGCCGTCGCTGGCCAGAATGATCTGTAGCGAGCGCGCCTGATAATCCTGGGCGAGCAGGATGCGCAATTTCTCTTCGATATGCCGGGCTTCGTTGTGCGCGGCGATGATGATGCTGACATTCATGGGGGGGGCTGGCGCATGACGCCGCGCGCGGAACAACGGCGCGATCAGCGTCAGCAGCAGCGGATAGCCAAGCCAGGCATACACCGGCAATAACAGGCACAGCCAGAAAATGAATTCAGCCACGGGCCGGCCTCCTGGCATTCCAGTGACACAGGCTCAAAATGAGCGCGGCACCGGCCAGGTGCAGGCGCACCCAGTGCAGGCCCCACAGTTGCAGCATCAGGCCTATGTCATGGTGTTTCAGGCTTTGGCGCAGGCTCAGCACCAGCGCTGGCAGGCTGGTGATGAATACGATGAACAACGCCGCTTTGGGGAAACCATTGAGCAGGGCCGACAGAGCGATGAAATCCAGTGCCCAGACGCCCATCGAAAAGGCCGGGAATCGCAGCAAGCGCAGGCTCATCCCGTGGGTGCGCAGCAGTTGCAAGTGACTGCCCTGACGCCACAACTCCTTGCCCATCCATTCACGCCAGCTGCCTTCGTAACCCCAATGCAAGGCGACGCTTTGATTGACCGCGAGTAATCGTGCACCGGCTTCACTCAGGCGCAAGGTGAACGCTTTGTCTTCGCCGGTGCGCAGGGTTTCGTCGAAGCCGCCGACCTTGTCGAACCAGCTGCGGCGCATCAGCAGGTTGGCGCTGGGCAGCCATTGCACCGGGTGCAAGGCGGGACTGGTCGGGCGGGCCATGCGACGTTGCCAGGCCGTGGCAAACCATGGCGCTTGGACAGGGGTGTGCAAGTCCAGGGCGAGGACATCGGCCTGGCCGCCGGACTCGAGTTCGAAAAGCCGCGTCAACCAATCCACGGGCATCTCGATATCGGCATCGATGAAGCCTAGCCATTCACCTGTCGCCACCGCCGCCCCGCGATTGCGCAGGGCGCCGATCAGCAAGCCGGGCAGCACCAGCACCTGCGCACCGAACTGGCGAGCGATGTGCGGTCCCTGATCGTCGGAGCCGTTATCGACCACAATCAACTCGCATTCCAGCCTGGCAGCCTCGACGGCCTTTTTCGCGGCAAGCAATGTACGGCCGATGTGTCGGGCCTCGTTGTACATCGGGATGACGAGGCTTATGCGGCTCATGCGCTGGCCTCCGTCGGCGGACGTTCTTCAGCCTTGAGGCGTAACACGAACGTCAGCGCGAGCATGATCCACAGGTATTTGTGATTCGGTGCGCTGAGGAACATCAAAAACAGTAGCAACGACAGATAGCTCATGCTCAGGTGCGTGATCAGGTCGGCCTGTTCCCAATTTCGTCGCAGCATCCAGGCGTGACGGGCGCGGACCAGGTTGTACATCCCCAGGCCCAGCATGCCGACGAACAACAGGCCGGCGGGAATCCCCACTTCGCTGAAGATTTCCAGGTAAGTATTGTGCGCGCGGCGGTACAGGTCGCCGGGCTTGCGGTTGGCGGAAAACACCTTGGCGTAACCGGTGGTGGCGTAGTGCAGCGGGAAGGTGCCGGGGCCGGAACCGAGTAACGGGTGCTCTTGGATGATCTGGCTGCCGACCAGGATGTACGACGCGCGGCGGCCGAGGGATTCGTCCTGGCTCTTGGCACCGGCTTTCAAGATGCTCAAGGACTGGATGCGCGCGATGTAACCGGCCGGCATCGAGTAAATGGCCAGCGGGATCACGATCGCAAGGCCAAGCATGGCAAAACCCAAGTGGCGCGGACGGATGCGCGGCAGCTGCGCACGGTAGTGCCAGGCGCCGATCATCAAGCTGAGAAAAAGCACCACCAGCCCGGAACGGGAATCGGTCTTGGTCATGCCGCCCAGCAGCAAAATGCAGCAGCCGCCCCAGAACAAACGGTGCAACAGGTTCGGGCCGCGGATCACCAGCAGCAGCGCCAATGGCACGGCGAAGGCAATCAGCAGGGCAAACGAGTTCGGGTCTTCCAGCAGTCCTGCAGCGCGGCCCTGGTCCTGATATTTGGTGGAGAACATGGCCAGCGCGCTGGTCGCGCTGACGCTGAGGGTCACCAGCCGGGCGAACATATCGAGGTTCAACTCACGGCCGATCAGCAAGGTGATCACAAACAGAACCAGGCCGACGCTCAGGTCCCGCAGATGACTCTGGGACATGTCCAGGTTATCGGTATTGATCATGCTCAACAGATACAACACCATGAACCAGATCAAGAAGCGCCAGATGTTGCTGCGCAGGCGCTCGGACGGAATCTGGTGGATAGCCAGTTGCAACATCACGATCAGCGCCAGTGACGCACCGATGAATTTGGTGCCCGATAGCGCGCTGCCCTTGAAGAAACCTTCGAACGGCACCAGCGCCGCGATGCCCAACAAACCCCAGGCAGGTTTTCGGTACAGCACCGCGACAGCCACCAGGCCCAGTACTGCGCCTGGCGCCAGATACGGATAAGGGCTGGCCAGCAAACCAAGGCAGACCAGGGCGAGCAGACTGACGATCGAGAGCGGAAAGATCACGCGCGTGCCTCCCGTGCAGTACGGATATAAAGCTGCGACCAGCGTTCGGCCAAGGCCTTCAGGTCGTAACGGTCCAATTGCGTACGTCTTGCGTTGTCGATCAATTCGCGAGCCAGGGCCGGCTCCTTCAGCAGCATATCGATCTGCCGGGCGAGAGCGATGGTGTCGGTGGGTGTCGCCAGCAGGCCGTTGTGCCGGTCCTCCAGCACATCGGGAATCCCGCCGACGCTGAACGCCACCACCGGCACTCCGGCCTGCATGGCCTCCAGCAAAATCATCGGCGTGCCCTCGGTACGCGAACTGATCACCAGCGCATCGAGTTGCTGCCACCACCGCTTCATGTCGGTTTGATAACCCGGCAAGGTGATGCGTTTGTGCAAGCCGGCAGCGGCAATCCGCGCCAGCAAGGTTTTCTGTTCCGGGCCGTCGCCGAGCATCACGGCGTCCAGTTGCGGGTGTTGCTGACAGAGCGGAATCAGGGCATCGAGAAACAGGTCCGGGCCTTTCTCATTGCTCAGCCGACCGACGTAACCCGCCAGCCAGCGCGGGTGTGTGGCAGTGTGAGGTAGCAGGCCGCAGGCCTTTGGCAGACCATTGGGAATCACTTGCAGTTTCTCCGTCCGGACACAGGCCTTGCGGTGCAGCACGGCGATGCTTTCGGCCACGCAAACCACGCGGTGCACCGACGCCGTGCGACACAATTGCAAACTCAGCCAGCCATAAACGCGTTGCTTGCGACTGCGCGGAGTGAAACCGTGTTGAGTAATCACCAACGGCAAGTCCAACAACGTGGCGGCCGCCCAGCCAAATAACAGACCCTTGAAGTTGTGCGTGTTGATCAGCGGCTGTTCAGCTCGCCGCTGACGTAAATGACGCAGCAATCCCCTCAAACCCGTGAAGCTACGACAGTCGACCCCAGCCCCGCGAAATCGCGCGATCAGCGCTGGCGGCGCATCGAGAAACAGCACTTGGTGCTGCCCCGGCGTCGCCAGGCAATGGTCCAGCAGCATCCGCTCAGCCCCATAGAAGCCGCCGCTGCTGATCAAATGCATGATCGGCAGAGCGCTGGCGCTGAGCGGCCCGTTCAATGGCGCACCCAATGCACGAAGCTGTCCACGGTCCAGTTTTTGTGCGGATTGTTCGGCACGACATCTTGCTCGTTAATCACCAACAGCACCGGCAAGCCCAGTTCATGGGTAATTTGCGCTGGGTGTTTGAAGCGGTGATCGAAGAACTCACGCACGTAGACGAAGGCAATCGCCAGCAGCAGACCGGTCAGCATCCCGAACGGAATGATCAGCAGCGGTTTGGGGAACGCTGCATCGGTCGGTTCATACGGTGGGCTGAGTACCCTGGCGTTGGACATATCGTTGTCCAGTAAACCGGCGGTGCTGCTTTCGGCAAAGCGTTGGGCATAGGTGGAGAACGCTGCGTGCAAGGCATTGATCTCGGTGTCCATCTGCGCCAGTTTGCTTTGAGCCACTTGCAACTGATGGATGCGCTCCTTGAAGTCGGCGATGCGCGCGGTTTTCTGCTTGATCACCGAGGTGACAATCGCCAGGTCGTTGGTCCGCTCCTGAATCCGGTTGCTGACGATTTTCAGGAACTGCTGACGGGTGCGGGAAATCTGCTCGCGGGTCAACAGCATGGGTTCACTGCCCGGCTGGAAGACCGCCAGGTCGTTCATGTAGCGGCTGACCTGAGTGGTCAGTTGCTCACCGAGCTGCCTGATCTCCCGATCTTCGAAGGCAATGTTGTCCACCGTGGTGGTGAAGGTGAAGGGAAAGGTGTAATCGCTGAGCCGGGACGTATTGGTGGCAGACGTCAGGGCGGTTTTCAGGTAATCGAGCCAGCGCTGGCTTTGCAACAGGCGATCCTGATACAGGTTCAGGGCCTGTTCCTCGGTGTTGATGGCGTTGAGGCGGAAGGTGATTTCCTCCTTCGGATCAGATGAAGCCACACCTTCGAGCAACGCCAGCCGAGAGCCTTCCAGGCCATCGAGACGCACCTGATATTGCTTCTTCTTGGTTTCGTAGAAGCTCTGCGGCAGGTCGATCGATTGCAGTTCCTGACGGTTGACCAGGTAGTTTTGCAGCAGCGCCGCGACAAACCGGGTCCCCTGAGCCGGATCGCCAAAGCTGTAGACAATGGAGATCACGTTGGAACCCGGCAGCGTTTCGATCTTCAGGTCTTCGATGGCCTGCTGGGTGAAGACATCCAGGTCGGTATCGCGCACCGGATCGGTGTCAAGCCCGAACGCATCGCGCACCGGATTGATCACGTATTCACGCAAGGGGGTGGCCACAAAACGTTTGATCGGTTCGGTCACCAGTTTGTTGAAGATCCCGGGGTTGGGCGCGTACTCGCCTTTGGCCCGCAGGTCGCTGATGGTCTGACGGATCAGGGCCGGCGAACGCAGGATATTGCTCTCGGTTTCCATGTCGGCCAGTGACGGTGGAATGAACGAGGCATCACCTTGGGTCAGGGATGTGGTGGCGTCTCCCTGGGAGAGTTTTTTGGACTGCACGATCACCTGCGCGGTAATGTCGAAGCTCTGTTTGAGCATCAGCGGCAAGATCAGGGCGATCACTGCAAAGATCAGGAAGACGCGTTTCACCAACTGCTTGTTGGCGAAGAAAATCCTGAAGAACTCATGCAGGTAGTTTTCCTTTGGGTTCATGGTCGGTCACCTGAGCGTTAGTTGTCGCTGTCTTTGTTGTCGACGCGGTAGGCGAATCCGAAGCCCACCCCCTGGAACAACACCACGTCCGCCAGTTGCCGCGCGAGCTCACCGGCGCTGGCCAGTTTGGTCTTGGGCACGTAGAGCATGTCGTCCGGTTGCAGGTAAGCAATCTGCGATGCATCACCGGACAAGGCTTTTTCAACGTCGTAGTGCACGGCCTGCACATGGTTGCCGGTGCGGCGCATGATCACTACCGAATCGAGCCGCGCCTTGACGTTAGTGCCACGGGCCAGGGTCAAGGCTTCGAGTACCGAGACCGGCCGGCGAATCGGGTAGGAGCCCGGTTGCGCGACTTCACCCAGCACATAGATTTCGTTACCCGACGTGGATTTGAGCATGACGTCGACCTTCATCCGCCCCGGCAATTGCGCGTAGCGTTGATTGAGGAACGTTTCCAGTTGATTGACCG
This sequence comes from Pseudomonas sp. PDM09, assembly GCF_014852305.1. Classification (NCBI taxonomy): domain Bacteria; kingdom Pseudomonadati; phylum Pseudomonadota; class Gammaproteobacteria; order Pseudomonadales; family Pseudomonadaceae; genus Pseudomonas; species Pseudomonas sp. PDM09. Next base: position 356,702 of record NZ_JACVBI010000002.1, read on the forward strand.
TCATGCCTTGCAGCGGCACAGAGCCGATTTCCGGGAAACTCGCATAGCCGTCGTTGCCCACAACGATCTCCCGGCTCATGCCGGTAGCGGGGTGGCTCAGGTTGCTTTTGAGGTTTTGCTCGTCGCTCAGCGGGCTGGTCACCAGCACCGTCACCTGATTGCGATTGGGCTGAAACAGGGATTTGCGCTCATAGGCACGCTGGATCTCCTGCCGCGCTTCGACAGCGGTCAGCCCGGCGATTTTCACCGAGGTATTGGCCCCCGGCAGTTCGATGGTGCCGTCGGGCAGCACCCGTTGGGTGCCGTTGAGCTGGCTGGCCGCGGTGAAGTTCAGGGCGACCTGGTCACCGGACTGAATGCGGTAAGCGCCCGAGCTACTGGTGCTGACGTGAAAGATCACATCCAGCACGTCCTTGGGCCGCAGGGTCTGTTCGACCTTGGGCATGTCGGTGGCCTGGGCATTGGCCGGCTCGGCCGTGAGGATCTGCACCGGCATCTGCTGGGTTTCACTGGTGCTGGAGCAACCTGCAAGCGGCAGCAACAGCAGGAGAAGCATTTTGGCGTTCATGGCGTCATCCTTTTCTGCGGTTGCTTACAGGTTTTTGTAGAGCCATTTAGGCATGTAGTACTTGCGCCGGTTGAAGACGCTGCCCACCAGTTTTGCGCCAGCCTGAGTCAGGCGCTGGGCTGCGGCCTGGGCCACCTCCCAGCGCGTATCTTCGGCACGCACCACCATGATCACGCCGTCCACCAAGGTGCTGATGACCAACGTGTCGGCGGCCGAATACACCGCGTCGCCGTCGATCACCACGAAGCGATAGCGATCGCCCAGTTGGTTGAGCAACGGGGCCAGCTGTTCGGTCGTCAGGTGCTCGGCGCCGCGGATGTGCCGCCCGTTCGGCAGGATGTGGAAGGGCAGGCTGGAAACATTCACCAGGCAGTCCTGCAGCAGCGGCGGCGAATCGTTGAACAGCAGGTCTCGAAAGCCGCGTTCTTTGGTCAGCCCCAGCTGTTGCGTGAGGTTGCCCTCCGACTGGCTGGCGTCGACCAGCAGCACTTGGCCGCTGCTCATTGACGCCAGTTGGCTGGCCAGCGCCAGGGCGCTGGTGGTGGTGCCGGCGCCTGGATTGGCAGCGGTCAGGAAGAGGATCCGCAGATCCAGGTCGAGCACGGTCGAGGTCAGGTTGGACTCGCTCGGGCTGGCGATGGTCAGGCTTTTGTTCGATGAACCGTCCATTTAACTCGCTCCGTGGCCGCTGAATACTTTGAAGGGGGTTTTCAACAGGATCTTCAGATCAAGCAAGAGGCTCTGCTCGGCGATATAGCTGAGGTCCAACTCAACGCGCTGGTCGAAGTCGATATTGCTGCGCCCGGATATCTGCCACAGGCCGGTCATGCCGGGGTAGATGCTCAGGCGTGCAAGGTGGCTGTCTTTGTAGCGATAAGCGTTGAACGAGGTCGGTCGGGGACCGACCAAACGCATGTCGCCGCTGACCACATTGATCAGATTGGGCAACTCATCAAGGCTGCTGCGCCGCAGGAAGCTACCGATAGGGGTAATCCGCGGGTCGTTGTCGATCTTGAAATCGATGGCATCGGCGCCGTGCTTGTTCAGATGCCGCAAGGATTCCTTGAGCTCTTCGGCGTTGGTCACCATGGTGCGGAACTTGTACATGCCGAACAGGCGGCCGCGGTAACCGGTGCGCTTCTGCACGAACATCACCGGCCCCGGGCTGCTGAACTTGATCACCAGCGCCAGGCCCAGCAACACAGGGGACAGCAGCAGCAGAATCACCAGCGCGCCAAGGCATGCAACCACTCGGTTGGTTCGCGACAGCGTCCAGGGCCGACCACCGTCACGGCCGGTCATCCAGCCGCGGCCCTGCATGTGGATCGCCGTGTCCAGGCGCATTCGGTGTTCGGGGTCCAGGCGTTTGTCACGCAGCATGTGATTGAGCAACACGCCTTTTTCATGTCCAGTCATAGAGTCCTCCGCTGAAGCCCGGGCGCGAGTGGCGAGTGGGCGTTGCGCAGTGGGTAGTAGTCACGGAACCAGGCGATGAATCGTCCGAGTCCTTCATCCAGCTCGATCCGTGGCTGGAAACCGGTGGCCTGGGCCAGATCGCTGGCATCGGCGCAGGTGTTGAGCACGTCGCCCGGCTGCAGGGGCAGCAACTCGACGAGGGCTTTTTGTCCGAGGTGTTTTTCCAGCAGCGCCAGGTAGTCCTTGAGCTCCACTGGCTGTTGTCCGCCAATGTTGTAAATGCGCCATGGCGCCATGCTGCTGGCCGGGTCAGGTTGTTCGCGGTTCCACTGCGGTGCTGGTTGGGGGGCGCGCTCGATCAGACGGGCGATGCTCTCGATGATGTCGTCGATGTAGGTGAAATCACGCTGGTGCTGGCCGTAGTTGAACAGCTTCAGCGGCTGCCCTTCGGCAATCGCCCGGGCGAACTGGATCGGCGACATGTCTGGCCGGCCCCAAGGCCCGTACACCGTGAAAAAACGCAAACCGGTGCAGGGAATGCCGAACAGATGGCTGTAGCTGTGGGCCATCAGTTCGTTGGCTTTTTTGGTCGCGGCATACAGCGACAACGGGTGGTCGACGCCGTCCTTGACCGAGTAAGGCGTGTGCTGGTTGGCGCCGTACACCGAACTGGACGAGGCATAGATCAAGTGCTTGACCGGGTGGTGGCGGCAGCTTTCGAGGATGTTCAGGAACCCGCTCAGATTGCTGTCGACGTAGGCCCGGGGATTTTCCAGGGAGTAACGCACCCCGGCCTGGGCCGCGAGGTGAATCACCACCTCCGGTTGTTCAGCGACAAACAGTGCGTCGAGGGCCGTGGCGTCGGCCACATCGACTTTCGCCAGCGGGAAATCGCCGACTTGCTTGCGCACCCAATCCACGCGGTCGTGCTTGAGTTGCGGGTCGTAGAAGTCGTTGAAATTATCCAGGCCGCATACCTCATGCCCGTCGCGCAACAGCCGCAACAGGCAATGGGCGCCAATGAAACCGGCCGCTCCGGTGACGAGTATTTTCATGGCCGTGGCGCCTCGGGAACGATGTGCCGAAGCCCGATACCGCTGTAGTGCAAACCGGCCGCCGCCACGTGCTCCGGGTTGTAAAGATTGCGCCCGTCGACAATCACCCGCGCGCGCAATTTACTCGCCAGCAGATCGAAGTCGACCACGCGGAAATTCTTCCACTCGGTGCAAATCACCAGCGCGTCGGCATCTTCCAGGGTGTCGTCGCGAGTGGCGCACAGGTGCAGGTCATTGCGGTAGCCGTAAATGCGCCGGCACTCGGACATGGCTTCCGGGTCGTAAGCCTGCACGCTCGCGCCTTCTGCCCACAGCGCCTCCATCAGATAACGGCTGGGGGCTTCGCGCATGTCATCGGTATTGGGCTTGAAGGCCAGGCCCCAAATCGCGATGGACTTGCCGCCCAGCCCATCGGGAAACAGCGCCTGCAGTTTGCTGAAGAGGATGTGCCGTTGGCTGTCATTCACATCGGTGACGCTGCGCAGCAGACGCAAAGACATGCCGTGATGTTCGGCGGTGTGCAGCAGGGCACGCAAGTCTTTGGGAAAGCATGAGCCACCGAAACCGCAGCCGGGGTAGATGAAGTGGTAACCGATGCGCGGGTCCGAGCCGATGCCTTTGCGCACCGCTTCAATGTCGGCTCCCAGCAACTCGGTGAGGTTGGCCAGTTCGTTCATGAAACTGATGCGGGTGGCGAGCATTGCGTTAGCGGCGTACTTGGTCAGCTCGGCGCTGCGGTTGTCCATGAACATGAGCTTTTCGCGGTTGCGGCAGAACGGTGCATAGAGTTCGCTCAACTGGTTGCGCGCTTCATCGTCATTGGTGCCGACAATGATCCGGTCCGGGCGCATGCAATCGGCCAAGGCGCTGCCTTCCTTGAGAAACTCCGGGTTGGACACCACCCGCACGTTCAACGCTTGTTTGCCACGGCGTTGCAGTTCTTCGTTGGCAGCGCTCGCCACTTGGTCCGCGGTGCCCACCGGCACGGTGGACTTGATGATCAGGGTGCGATCGGACTCCATGAAACTGGCGATCTGCCGAGCGACATTCAGCACATGGCTGAGGTCGGCGGAACCGTCTTCATCGGCGGGCGTGCCCACCGCGATGAAAATCAGCTCCGCGTGTTCGACCGCGTCACTGGCCTGGGTGGAGAAGAGCAGGCGACCGGCCTTGATGTTGTCTTCCAGTGTGCTGGACAGTCCCGGTTCGCTGATCGGGGGCACGGCTTGTTGCAGTTGCTTGATCTTGTTGAGGTCAATGTCGACGCACAGCACGCGATGTCCGACATCGGCCAATGCCGCAGCTTGTATCAGACCGACGTAACCCGTACCAAATACGCTCACGTCCATATTGGCGTGCCTCGTAAAACGGTGGATGTAACTGAAATGAGACTGTCAAAAGGGGTATAGCCCAGCCGTGGGAAAGCGAGTCAGCAAAATGACGGGTAACGCGACCGGGAAAACCCCGGTTTCACGGGCTATTTGCCATCAAGTGCTTGCCGCTGCTGGATTTGCCGCGGTTTTGAGGGGTTGCTGAGGGTTTGAAGAAAACGATAAACGGTCGTAAGGCTTGAAACACAAGGGTTACAGACACTTGAGTGTGTCAGATTCGAGGCAACGTTTTTTTGACGCTTTGGGGAAAAAACCGGCATTTCTTGCGCTTCGAGGGCTCGGTGCTAGTGTCAGAAAATGGCCGACAATCCATTGGCCACGGAGGTGCTGTAATCACCATGATCCGTTACCTCAAGGAACTGTTGCTGGTTCTGTATTTACTCAAGAATTACGACGACTACCTCAATCGTCTTGACGCGCTGGGCATCGGTTTTCCTGTGCTGCTGTATGGCGCAATGTTCGTCGTGCTGACAGTGGCGTTGTTCATGACCGCGTACATCCGGCAGACGCTGATCCGTCATCTGTTCGCGTTGGTGATGTCTGGCTCGGCGGTGTTCTTCGACGTCTATACGCAAGTGACTGCCGGTTACATGACCTACAGCAGTTTTGTGTCGCTGGTGTATTCCGGTGGGTTCATTCAAGAGGCCGCGTACCAGTACCGCGATGCAATCATCAGCGCGATGGTCAGTGGTTTGTTGCTGCTGATCGGTATCGGGCTCAAACCGCGTCGACGGGCGCCATTACCGGGTGCACTGTTGGTGGCGGCGCCAGTGCTCGGGGTGCTGATGCTCAGCACCGTGCTGTTCGTGCGGGCCGGCGAGGGCGCCCGTGGCTTGCCGATCATGTACATACCGTTGGCCTATCTGAATCTGTTCACCTATGAAGCGCTGCACAACACCGTCGGCCCGCGTGAGCCAGTGAGCCTGATGCGCATCGATCAGCCGGTGGGGCACGACATTGTGCTGATCATCGACGAGAGCATCTCCGGCAACTACCTGGACATCAACACGCCGTTCGGTGTGCACAGCAACCTCAAGGAACCGCGCCCGGGCGTGGACATCTTCAATTATGGCTACGCGGCGTCCATCGCCAATTGCAGCGCCGACACCAATGTCACCCTGCGCTACGGTGGCACCCGCGCCGACTACATACGGATCAACAGCACATTGCCGTCGATCTGGCAGTACGCAAAAAAAGCCGGGCTGCGCACCGTTTACATCGACTCCCAGCGCACCGGCGGCAACTTGCAGAACCTGATGAACGCTGCCGAGCAAAAGGACATCGACGAGTTCGTGCAATTCGACCGCACCAGCGTGCGTGACCGCGACATGGCCGCGGCGGCCAAGCTGATCGAGTTGCTCAACGACGGTAAGCCGGAGCTGGTAGTGATCAACAAGGTCGGTGCGCATTTTCCGGTGCACGACAAGTACCCGGACGCCTTTATGGCTTACCGCCCGACATTGCCCCGTGGGCAGTTTGTCGAAGTGGCGGACACGGGCACACGCGATGGTTTCAACGGTCAGCCGGATGATTGGTTGCTGTACCGCAACGCCTATAAAAATACCGTGCTGTGGAATGTCGGCGAGTTTTTCGCGCGGGTGTTTGCTCAGGCGGATTTGAGCCATGCGCTACTGATCTACACCTCGGATCACGGGCAGGATCTGCATGAGCGCGGTAACCCCGGGCTCAATACTCACTGCGGTGGTGATCCGGTGGAGGAGGAGGGGTTGGTGCCGTTGGTGGTGATTTCCGGCAGCGGTTTGCAGACCCTGGACTGGCAGGCGCAATTGCCGGCCAACAAGGATCGCTCCAGTCACTACAACATCTTCCCGACGTTACTGCAGGTGATGGGTTATGACCTGGCGGGGATTGAGGCGGTGTATGGCAAACCGCTAAGTGTGCCGACGGGGGACGATTTCACCTTTAACTATCGGTTTAATGCGCGGTTGGGGGCCAAGCCGGAGTGGAAGCATATTGATCTGAACAGCATTGTGACGCCGGGGCGGGTGGTGCCGAGTGTGGCGGTGGGGCAGTGAGGTGGTTTGTTGGCTGAGCGGGCCTCTTCGCGAGCAAGCCCGCTCCCACATTTGATGGGTGTGAACACAGATTTTGTGTACACCGGCGATCCCTGTGGGAGCGGGCTTGCTCGCGAAGAACGATAACGCGGTCCCGCTGCCGTCCGCTATCCTAGGCCCACTGCCTTCAACGAGTCTCCCCTCATGCTTTCGGTCCAGGGCGTCTTCAAAAGCTACGCCACCCCCCAAGGCCCGCTGCCGGTATTGCAAGGCGTCGACCTCACGTTGAAACCCGGCAGTAGCCTGGCGCTGATGGGTGAATCGGGCAGTGGCAAGAGTACCTTGCTGCACCTGATCGCCGGGCTGGACAAGGTCGATCGCGGCAGCATCCGCAGCGGCGAACATCGGCTGGAGCAGATGAACGAAAGCCAATTGGCGAACTGGCGACGGACCGAAATCGGTCTGGTGTTCCAGCAGTTCAACCTGATCGGCAGTTTGCGCGTTGAAGACAATCTGGCGTTTCAGGCACGTCTGGCCGGGCGCCACGATCCACGTTGGCAGGCGCATCTGGTGCAACGTCTTGGGTTGGGAGATTTGCTGCGGCGCTATCCGGAGCAACTGTCTGGTGGGCAACAGCAGCGGGTCGCCTTAGGTCGCGCCCTGGCATCGCAACCCAAACTGCTGCTGGCCGACGAGCCCACCGGCAGCCTCGATGAAGCCACCAGCGATGAGGTGTTGAAGTTGTTGCTGGAGCTGCTCGACGACAGCCCGACGACTTTGTTGATGGTCACTCACAGCCCACGGGTCGCCGCGCGGCTGGCAGACAAAGTGGTGCTGCACGGTGGCCGTCTGGCTGGCGCGGACGAGCGCTGAAGTGCGGGTTTTTCGTGAGACGCTGCGGGCGCTGCTCAGCCATTGGCGACAGCACCCGGTGCAATTTTTCAGTGTGCTGACCGGGCTCTGGCTCGCCACCAGCCTGCTGACCGGCGTGCAAGCGCTGAACAGCCAGGCGCGAGAAAGCTACGCCCGGGCCAGTCAGCTGATCGGCGGCGAACCGCAAGCCAGTCTCACGGCACTCGGCGGTGGGGTGTTTTCCCAGCAAGTGTTTGTTGACCTGCGTCGTGCGGGTTGGCCGGTATCGCCGGTGTTGCAAGGCCGGGTGACGCTCAAGGGCCATGAAGACCAGCGCTTGCAGTTGATGGGCATTGAGCCGGTGTCACTGCCGGCTGGTTCCGCAGTGGCCGGGCGGGCGTTGCCGATCGAGCAGGTTGTCGAGTTTTTCACGCCGCCGGGCAGCACCTGGATTTCACCGCAGACCTTGCAGGCGTTGGGCTTGCGCGAAGGCGAAACCCCGATGGCCCAGAGTGGAGTCACCTTGCCGCCGCTGCGTGCCCAGACCGACATGGCGCCCGGCGTGTTGCTGGTGGACATCGGCTTCGCCCAACAGATTCTGCAATTGCCCGATCAATTGTCACGCCTGCTGCTGCCCAAGGATTTCACCGCGACCCTGCCTGATGAGCTCAAGGGCCAACTCCAGTTCAAAAGCAGCGGCGAAGAAAACAACCTCGCGCGCCTGACCGAGAGCTTCCACCTGAATCTCGATGCCTTGGGTTTTCTGTCGTTCGTGGTCGGCCTGTTCATCGTTCACGCGGCGATCGGCCTGGCGCTGGAGCAACGCCGAAGCTTGCTCAGAACCCTGCGCGCCTGCGGGGTCAGTGCCCGCATGTTGATTGCCTGCCTGGCCGTCGAGCTGGGTGCTCTGGCGCTGATCGGTGGTATCGCCGGCGTCGTCAGCGGCTACCTGCTGGCCGGCGTGCTGTTGCCGGATGTGGCCGCCAGCCTGCGCGGCTTGTACGGCGCCGAAGTGCCGGGGCAGTTGAACCTCAGTCCGCTGTGGTGGTTCAGCGGTATCGGCCTGAGCCTGTTCGGTGCCTTGCTGGCCGGTGCCAACAGTTTGCTGCGGGCGGCGCGTTTGCCGTTGCTGGCGCTGGCCAATCCGCAAGCCTGGCACCTGGCCCACGCGCGCTGGTTGCGGCGCCAGGGGTGGGTCGCGGCGATGGCGACGATGATCGCGTTATTGGCGTTGATCTTCGGCGACAGCCTGAGCAGCGGCTTCGTGTTGATGGGCGCGTTGTTGATCGGCGCTGCACTGGCCTTGCCGGTGGTGTTGAACAGTGTGCTCAACTGGGTGCTTGGGCGCAGTCGTTCGGTGCTCGGCCAATGGTTTCTCGCCGACTGCCGCCAGCAACTGCCGGCCCTGAGCCTGGCCTTGATGGCGCTGTTGTTGGCGCTGGCGGCAAACATCGGCGCTGGCAGCATGACCGCCGGTTTCCGTCAGACCTTCAGCAACTGGCTCGAACAACGGTTGACCGCCGAGCTGTACCTCAATCCGCAAAATCCCGTCCAGGCTCGAGAACTGCACACCTGGCTCAAACAACAACCCCAAGTCACCGCGGTGCTACCGAACTGGCAAGTATCGATCCAGTTGCAGGGCTGGCCGGCGGACGTCTTTGGCGTGATCGACCACCCGACTTATCGTCAGCACTGGCCGCTGCTGGAAGCCTTGGGCGACAACCCTTGGGAGCGACTGGCCAAGGACGACGCGCTGATGCTCAGCGAACAACTGGCCCGGCGGTTGAAGGTACGACTCGGGGATCACCTGACGATCCCGACGCCGAATGGCCCATGGTTGCCGCGAATCGTCGGGATCTACGCCGACTATGGCAATCCCAAGGGGCATCTGCTGGTCAACATCAATCATCTGCTGCGCGGCTGGCCGCAGTTGACGCCCAACCGTTTCAACCTGCGCATCGACCCGGCGTCGATCCCCGGGTTCCTGACCGCGCTGCAAGCACGCTTCGCCCTGGACGACAGCCGTATCGTCGATCAGGTCCGGCTCAAGGGCTGGTCCACACAAGTGTTCGAACGCACCTTCGCCGCCACCGCCGCGCTCAACAGCCTGACGCTGTGCGTCGCAGGCGTGGCGCTGTTTATCAGCCTGCTGACCCAAAGCCAGAGCCGCCTCGGACAACTCGCACCGCTGTGGGCTTTGGGCGTAACCCGGCGCCAATTGATGCTGCTGAACCTCGGGCAAACCTGGTTGCTGGCGGTACTGACGCTGGTGCTGGCGTTGCCCTTGGGCATCGCGTTGGCGTGGTGCCTGGACACGGTGATCAACGTTCAGGCCTTCGGTTGGCGCTTGCCGTTGCGGGTGTTTCCGTTGCAACTGTTGCAGTTGATGGGCCTGGCCTTGCTCGCGACATTGCTCGCATCGGCATGGCCGTTGTATTCGCTGTATCGCACGCAACCGGCCGATCTGCTGAGGACGTTTGCTCATGAAGATTAAGGTCGGTGTGTTGTTACTGGCCGCGCTGCTGAATGGATGCGACAACACGCCTGCGCCGGAAAAAGGCTTCGCCGGCCTCGGCCATCAGGCTGAGGCATTTACCCCGGTGGTGCCCGGGCGAGTCTTCAATTTTCCGGCGGATCATGGTCCACACGATGGCTTTCGCATCGAATGGTGGTACGTCACTGCCAACCTCAAGGACGATCAGGGCCAGGAATTCGGCGCGCAATGGACGCTGTTTCGCAGCGCCTTGAAAGCGTCCCCCGAGCAACCCGGCTGGGGCAATCAGACCATCTGGCTGGGCCACGCCGCCGTGACATCCGCCACGGCACACCATGCCGCCGAACGCTACGCCCGAGGCGGCGTCGGCCAGGCTGGCGTGAGCCTGACGCTGTTCAAGGCATGGATCGACGATTGGCATTTCAGCAGTCAGGCTTCCGATGAAAACCCGCTGGCGGACCTGCAACTCAGCGCTCGCGACAAGGCTTTCAGCTACCAATTGCGACTGACCTCCACACGCCCACTGGTGCTTCAGGGCGACAAAGGCTTCAGCCAGAAATCCGAACAAGGCCAGGCTTCGTATTACTACAGCCAACCGTTTTTCCAGGCCAGCGGCACATTGGAAATCGATGGCAAAACCTACACGGTCAGCGGCCCGGCCTGGCTCGACCGCGAGTGGAGCAGCCAACCCCTGACCGCCAACCAGACCGGCTGGGACTGGTTCTCCCTGCACCTGGACAGCGGCGAACAGGTCATGCTCTATCGCATGCGGCAAAAGGACGGCGCGCCGTACCTCACCGGCACCTGGATCGACGCCCAAGGGCAGACGCAGTTATTGCACGCCGACGACATCAGCCTCACGCCTCAGGAGAAGACCAAGGTCGCTGGCCGCTCGATGCCTGTGAGCTGGTCGATCAAAATTCCCGCCAGGCATCTCGAAATCACCATCAGCGCCCTCAACCCCAAGGCCTGGATGGACTTGCGCATTCCCTATTGGGAAGGGCCGGTGCGGTTGAGCGGCAGTCATGGCGGGAAGGGGTATCTGGAGATGACCGGGTATTAAGATCAAAAGAGGGTTATGCGTATGCCGCAATGTCGCGGGTGTACTCGGTCAGTGTAGGAGCTGCCGAAGGCTGCGATCTTTTGATCCTGCTCCTAATGCGTCCAATCCACAGGAACTCCCAGAGACCTCCATCTCTCTACCGTAATAATACCGGCAGGAGCCCGCCATGAGCGACGACCTCAAACCGCCCACCCTTGCCACATGGCAGCGGCTGTTCGACGACAAAGCCTACTGGCAGCAGTCCCCCGACGCCCATTACAGCGATCTGCTGCGCATCGCCGACGATCTGCTGGGGCAGGGCGCCATCGACCTCGAGCAATGGCAGATCCTCAAGACCAAGGCCGATCAATCCCACAAAGACTCGCCCGCCGTGAATGTTGCCCATGAAGTTGACGATCCAGAGGCCTAAGGAACACGGCGAACCTTCGAAAACCCGGCCGGCCAATCCAAAACCATCAACGTCGAAAAGCCTGAAGTCCAGGCGAAATTGAAAGATCTGAAAGTTGGGCAGAGCGTTGTGGTGACCTATACCGATGTGCTGAAAGTCACCAGCCAACACCCAAGCTGATCATTACTTGTACCTATTGATTGTTCTTGTACAAAAAGTTGTATAGGAACAATCAGTTTTAATGGTCGAACTGGTGAGTTTAAGAAGTTTGTATCCGAATTTTTAGCAAAAACTTACGAAATACTACGTGCATAAATTTCATGTTTATACCGAGGACATATCCGCCAAATTCTATTAAAATCTTTCCCGTTCGCCCGGTGTCAGGGCTCTTTACCGGTGCATGGATTGCCAGGCCATTACACTGGGCGAACACCTCCTCTGGAACGCAATGTTTAATAGTTTCGGACATAAAAAATGGGCGACCTTGAAGTCGCCCATTTTTATTGGCTGGGTTAAAGCGGCGGCGCCGGACACCCTACCGGGGGGGTGTAATGGCGTTTGTAGCCTGAGTCCATGTCAACCCGAAATTGTATCCATTGTCGGAGTGCTGGCCTGGAGCTGTTGCCGGTAATTGGCTGCACGCTGAAGCACTCGGCACAAGGCCTGAAAATTTGCCGGTTTGGTCAAAATATCATTGGCACCGGCGGCCCTGAAACGTTCTATCTCGCTCGAAAAAACACTCGCAGTGAAAGCAACGATGTAGCAAATATTGCCCAGTGGTAGTTCGCGGATTTTACGGATGGCCTCCAGCCCATCCATGACAGGCATGTTGATATCCATAAAAATGATATCTGGAGTCGAAGTCATGCACTGATTGATCGCCTCCAAGCCATCTGACGCAAGGTCGGGCGCATAACCCAACTCTTGCAACATCGCCATGGCAACTTTCTGACTCACGGGATGGTTTTCCACCAGCAGAATATCGAGCGGGTAATCCTCGGCAAAAGATGAGTCGAAACCAACCGATGCATGATCATCCCGGATGGGTAGTTCCGAAACTGAAAAAAGCTCCATGGGGAGTGAGAAGGAGAACGTCGATCCGACGCCAGGCTGGCTGGTAAAGGATAAAGTCCCCTGCTGCGCCTCGACCAGATTTTTGCAGATGGAAAGACCGAGCCCACTCCCGGTAAAGCGTTGACTGGCCGGTCCTTTAAACTGAGCAAAGGGCTTGAACAGGCTGTCTTGCCGTTCCATGGGGATACCTATGCCGGTATCGCGTATGGAGAATTCGAGTCGGGCTCGAGTGCCGTAACCGCTAGTCGTGACCATGAGCGATACTTTTCCGGCTTCGGTGAATTTAACCGCATTGCCCAGCAAGTTGATCAATATCTGGCGCAGGCAATTGGTATCGGTTTTGACCAAGGGAGGTACGTTTGGTGAGACCTGGGCCTCAAGTACAATTGGCTTGTCCTGAATGTTTTGCCGGATCATTTCAATACTGGATGAAACCAGAGCTCTGACTTCGAAGACACGAGGCTTCAATTCAAGTTTTCCCGCTTCGATTTTTGCAAGGTCGAGAATGTTGTCGATAAGAGACAGCAGGCTTCGTCCGCTTGTATTAATCGTTTGTAGCAGACTGCTTTGCTCGCGGTTCAGGGCGGACCTTGCCAGCAACTCCGTCGCGCCGATAACACCGTACATGGGCGTGCGAATTTCATGACTCATGGTGGCCAAAAATCTGGTCTTTGAACGATCAGCGTCCTCGGCGGCATTTTTTGCCTGATTCAATATCTCTTCGTTAATTTGCAATTGCTGGAGATGAGCGCGCATGCGTATAAGGCTGAAGACGAGAAATACCAAAATGGCCAGGATGATATGGTGCAGGGAGTCTTGATTAAGTTGCTGGTAGTAATCCGCCAACGTCATCTCCGCCCCCGCAATATAGATCGTACCGTCCTGCGATTTCATCGGGACGAAGACGGCGCGAAAATCTCCCCAGTGATCCGAGTAGTCAATCCAGGTGGGTTCGGTGCGTTCAAAGCTGTCGAGCAAAGCCTGACTGGCATCCGGGTAGGGATCGAAAAAGCGTACGAAATTCTTCTCCTGGATCTCTTTTTTCGATGCGCTGGAGCTGACCAGATAAGCCTCGCCCGAGCGTTTGACCACACTGTAGACAAAAGCAGTCCCCATGGAATCGTTGAAGCTGGAGAGCCGTTGAATGGCATTCCAGTCCTCCGTTTCGGATTTGGACTGTTTGTCGATCAGATTGTCATGGTAGCGATCGCCAAGGATGGCCGAAGCGCCCAACGCGGCATGCAGCAGCTTGTTATTAATATTGTCAGTGAGGATCCCTTGAGTCTCGACGTAGAGGTAGTAGATATAGCCACTGACACCTACGATGTAGATCAAGAGAAAAATCCACGTTTTCCGTTTGAGTTTGAACATAAATCACAGCCTCCATACTGTAGGGCCAAGCATAATTTGAAGGCGGGCTGAAAACCATTGTTTTGTTTTTTTGCTGTTTTCAGGTGAGGTGTTATTTGACCGAAGAGCCAGTTTTTTTGGTTTTTTTTTCTCACGATGTTGAGTCGAATTTTTGAAATGATCAGAAATTTAAAGACAGTTTTTAACAAACTCTTGCGAAGTGGTACATGCATAAGTCCGGGAGGCGGTTTTTGAAAGTTGCAGATATAAAAATGGGCGCCTGTACCTGGCTCGCCCATTTTTATTGATGATTTAAAGTTGCGCCCGTAACCGCCGCCCGACCACATCCAGCAAATCGCAGCCGTCCCGCAACGGGATGACCAACACCCGCGCAAACTCTTGCAACAGCGCAGCATCACCACCCAGCGCGTCGCCCAGAGACAGCCCTTCCACAGCGAATGCGATACGCCGCCGTGTCATGCAACACATCGACAGGCGCTTCAGTGTCGATCAGCAGCGAAGGGATCGTGCAATCGATGCCGGTAATCGGCATGTATCGAGTCATGGTTGGACCTCCTCAGCGTCGGACACCTCACCGGGTGGATCGAGATTGTCCAGCGCCCGGTTCACCAATAACTCGCCCAGTACGGCCAATTGCTGAATCGATAGCGCCAGGCTGCGGTGCGAGCCTTCGAGTTCGCAGGCAAAGTCAGTGGCCAGCACGTTGAGCGAGGCGAGGGTTTCGCAGGCGTGGCTTAACAGGGTTTCGGTGTCGATGTTGGGGATGAGGGGGAAAACGTGGCTGATGGGGGCGGGATGTTTTGGATCGCAGAGTCGGGCACTGACGGCCTGTGGATTGATGTCTTCAGATGTCACAACAGCCATCCTTGATGAGTGAATCTAAAAACTCATATCCGCTTCAATACTTTCTTCGTAAGTCGAGAGCAACTTCTCAACGCTTTCGTTTCCGGAGTATTTTTCTTTCAACTGCTTCAGCTGCTGGTCGGTGCCCTTGCAATATTTATTTATATCGCTGATGACACGATCGAGATTTTTCGGGGCAGCGGGGTCCCGTTCAGGAATATCTCCGCGCAAAGAATCACAGTTGTCTCTGTTTTTGATATAGCTGGAGACGTCGGTCGGAACGGACTCAGTATTTTCCGTTTCGCAAGAATTTGACGTTGGCTCTGCATCGTAACCTAGGCTCAAATACAAGTGACCGTTCAAACTCCCATTTTTTCTCGAGAAGAGATGAACGCCCTCTTGACTCAAGCAGGTGCTGATAGTTGTAGCTTGGTCCTTGACCTCAACGGCTGAGACGCCGCTTTCGGTTGCATGTTTACCAACTACAGCTATGCCGATGAAAGGCGCTGTGTATTGAATGTCAAGCCCATAGATGTGCATGTCGAATTCGTTGAGCAGGTCCACTGCATCGCCCTGCTGCTGTTTTCCCCCAGTTGTCTTTGTTAACTTACAGCAAGCAACGGTTCCATCCTGAGGGAATTGGACTGAAATGACTTCGTTGCCTGAAATATTCTGGGTTGTATATAGATAAGTTTTTCCGTCTGGATTGTTTTTAACGAGTCCAAATCCAGTGTCTTGGGCAAATACTGACCCTGAAAACATAGTCAGAATTATGAAAATTGTATGTTTAATGTCCATCGGTTGACCAACGTGGAGGGTCGAAAACAAGCTTTTTAACTCCATATGTAGTACCTGCTGGATTCAAATCCCTTTCTTTACATTTTTGCTTTGAAGCGTTGAGGTGAGTTTTGTTAATTTTTTAGGCAGTTCTCTTGGTGTGAGCTGATTTGGATGTTCTTTTGCTACACTGCACCATAGTTATGGTATGCCTTAATATTTGCTATGGTAATGTTTTTTGCATTGCATGTGGCTGTACATGAATTTCCAAACCCAAGTGTGATTTTGTAGTTTGAGCTATCTTGAGTAACGGTTATAGTGGTGGGGCCGCTGAAATTGAAATTTTCGACATTGAAATTTTCTACATTTATCATGTAAAGCTGGAATTCGTACTCGTTATAATCTTTTTCCAGCCATTTCTTAGGGGCGACTGCTTGCTCTACTTGGCTGCATAGTTTTAAGCATATAGAGTTTCCGTCCAGTATGACGTAAGAAGTGCGCATGCTGGTAGGGGAGTAGTCTTCTCCAAAAATAGAAGTCCACTGTTTTTTATTAGATATTGATGATGTCCACATTTTAGGTTATTCAAACACGTAATGGTTGGCCACACTTTTGAGGTGGAATGTTAATAAAACTGTCCCTTGTTGGGTCAATTTTTCGTGATTAATTTTCTGCCGCCTCAGCTTTGGCGAGCAATCTGTTGAGTTCTGGCTCAACTTCATCAATGGGTGTTGCCTCTATAAGTTTTCTGATGGAGGATGCGTATTTTTTTTCTATAGGTACTTCTGCCCAGTCGAGTTCGTATGTTGCGATTATTTTTACATCTTTGTAGCAGGAACTGGAAAGCAATAGTTTTAGGAGTTTAATCGCTTGTTCTGTTCTGTCTTCTCCCAATGAAACGGCGCAACGCTGTTGCCAATACTCTGGCTTCTGAAGTATTTCTTGCTCTAATCGTTCCCATTGCTGATCTTTAAAGTCTATAAGGACTGACTTTGCAACAAGCTCTGTACCGTACTCAGTCCAGTTTGACTCCTCCGAATCGCCAATCCATGAGTGAAGCTTTTCATAAGTCTCGTTTTTTTCATAACCTTTCATGGGGTGACTCCTGTTGGATAAGATGAAGTCACTGCGCCGCTTTCTTGGATCACTTGCCATTCATGTTGGGTTTTGTTTTAAAAGCTTTGAATGATGTCTGGCACTTCAGTTTCGGTTGTTTTTATGGTGTCTAACATTTCAATTAAGGATTTTATTTTATCGCTATATTCTATTGGGGCGATAAGTTGTGCGGCTGAATGAGTATCGCTTTCTATGAAGCGGCCTATGAGGGTTTCTCGACTATTTGTTAAGAGGTCAAAGATGTTTTGCGAAGTGATACCTTTGTCTGCTTTACTAAGCTGTTCCCATATAAGGTTGAGGTTAGGGGTGGACTTTTTGAAGATTAGAATTGTATTTCGATGCTGTGTTAACTCGTTTGGTTCGAACTTGTTGTCTAGGCTATTGCTGGATTGAATATATGAATATATTTTTGAGGTTGCATTTTTTTTTATTAAATCTTCGTCGGTTAAGGTTTTTTCAATTTCTTTGCGTAGACGTATCTCTTGAATTCTATTTTGTTCCAGTGAGTAGCCAACTGTTCGCCACTTCATCACGATTGGCCATTCGGGTGCCAAAGAATTAGTGACTTTTCTCCAAGTGGTCCATACTTCAAAAATGGACGGGCCAAGAAATGAAAAAGTTATGATGCCGGGAGCAGTAGTGTAAATTGGTTGCTCCCATAGTCTTATTCCTGGTTCACAAATATAAAATGTTCTCATGGTTTTTCTTTTCTTGAAGTAGGTATGTGTGGACCCTCATTCGCTTTTACATGATCAGGTTTTCATGTGCATAGAACATAAATCTGTCTACTTCCATGTCTTTTTTTTGTTTGCTAAATTATTCTGAGTCCATAAATTTTTTATATTTTGCAAATGTAACGATAGCTTGCTCGTCGCCATCAATTAGACGTTCGTAAAAACTTGGGTCTTTCGACCATTCTTCGAATACTAGTGAAGTTGAGTTTCCTCTCTCCCCTGAGGGGGTCGAGCTCAATCTCCAGTATTGTGAAATGTGTTCGTCTATTACCTCAAAAAACTCAGCAGCAAAGGGTTTTGGATACTCATCGTCCACTTCAGTACAAAGATAGAACCATGGGCAGTTGTCCCAGAACTCAATTCCGTAGACCGTGTATTCTCTGGCGATGTCAAGATCTATCTCGCCGTCGGATATAGAGATATAGTGCTTTAATCTAGTTAAAGTGTATGGGTTTAAGATGTCGTGTAGATTGTTTATTTTACAGACGACTTTCATTATGGTTAATCATCCAGATGAGACTATCGGGTCGTTTTTCCACGGTTTTATGCCTTCTGTACTATGTTTTTTAAACTTGGCCAAAATGGGATGGATTTATTTTCGATTTATTTTCATGAGCGCTTGGAGAAAGGTGAGTAGAAAATAAATCTGTCAACTTTTCTTGTCGTCACCTTTTCTTGTCAAAATTCATTGTATCCGTTTTTTATACATTTTCAGGTTGTCTATTGCCCTCCAATGGACGGTACAGCTTTAGTGTTATGGCGTTATCTCTGAAGATTGCATAAGTAATGTTGAGTTTTTTTCGGGGGGTGTGTAATTATCGCCAAAAATAGACAGCCATTGTTTGTTGTTTGAGATGTAAGTAATTCATATGTTGGGGTGTTGCTATAAAGTATTCATGTAAGCAGAGGGGCCACATAGTAGTGGGTGTTTTGTTGTGAATTCGATCAGTGATTCGTTGTTTGAAAGGTTAATTGTATAGATGTTGTCTTGACATGAAATTTTAACCGCTAATTTTTTTTGGGTAGGAATGTTTTTTATTGTCAAGTTTTCGATGTTGCTGCAGTTTAGTCCAGTCCTGCATGTGTTGAATCCGGATTGTTTCCATTTTTCTGGTGGTGTGTCTGGGTACTCAGGAATATCAAACTCTAGAGTTATGGTTGGTCTGCTGTTGTCGATACTTATTGAGAATAGTTCGACTTCTCCAATGGCAATCGCAGATGTGAAAATCTTGTTAAAGAATTTGCTTCCATCAAGCTCGTTCCAAGAGTTCATCTCTTTATTCCTTAAAATAGTAGTGATCTTTCGCGCCGAGCACTTTACCTGTCCTAGTGTTTTCAATTGGTCTCAAATTGAAATGCGCTTTCTGATCGCCTTTATTCCCAAGCTCGTGATATTGATGCCCTGCGGAGTGGTCTTGGATGATGACTTTAGAACCGTCCGCGCGCGTATATTGATATTCTCGCGTAAGAATAGGCTTTCCTTCATTGTTTAGAATACTTTCGCCTGCTTTATCTGTCATTCGTACATATTTGTATTGTTGTGTTTTTCCCGTCGTGGGGTCGTATACAGGGTCAGGCTGCTGGGCTCTCGGAATTCCAGCCTCTGATTTTGCCTGTCTAAATGCGCCGCTGCGAGATAGCTCGGGTGGTGGAGGCTCGCTTTGTTTGCTTTCAACAGGAGTATTCTTGCTTCCTGGACAGTTAGCATTCAACCCCAACGGATCCACCCACCCCGTAGGGTTAGGCACGTACTGGTAGCTGTTCAACCCACCCGCAAGCTTGATCGGATCCGGCGTCAGAAACCGTCCAGTCCCCGGATTGTAGTAGCGATGCCGGTTGTAATGTAACCCTGTCTCGGCATCGAAGTACTGGCCCTGAAAGCGCAACGGGTTGTCGATTTCGGCGATGTCCAACGCGGCGAGGTTGCCGTAGGCGCGGTACTTGGCCGACCACATGATTTCGCCGCTGTAATCGGTGAGTTCCTGCGGGGTGCCGAGGTGGTCGAGTTGATAGTAGAACGGCGCGGCCTTCAGCGGGCCTTCGCCGTCGAGCATGGCCAGCGGGCGGAAGCTGCCGGGTTCGTAGATGTAGCTGCGATAGCGGTTATCCGCGCTTTCGGCGATGAGGCGTTCGCCTTGCCACAGGAACTCGGTGGTGTGGCCGTCGACGGTCTTTTCGATGCGTCGGCCGAAGGCGTCGTACTTGTAGGATGCGACGCTGCCACCCGGCAGGCTGACGCCGATCAGGCGATGCTGGCAGTCGTAACGGTACTCGGTAACGAGTTTCTGCCCGGCGCCTCGGCGTTCGCGGATCAGGTTGCCGTAGGCGTCGTAGTCGTAATGACGGTCGCCCTGCATCAGCAGGCGGTTGCCCTTGACGTTGGCCAGGGTCGCGGTCGGCTCGTTGTTTTGGCCGAGGAGGTTGCCCGCCGGGTCGTGGGCGAAGCTTTCAGGCGTAGCGCCGCGTACATTGATCAGGCGGTCAAGCGGATCATAGTGATAGCTGCGGTGGCCTTTGCGGCTGTCGTCGATGCCGGCGAGGTTGCCATTGGCGTCGTAGGTGTAGCGGCGCTGGAACAGATTCTTTTCGCGCTGGCTGACGCTGTGTGCTTGCAACCGACCCTGTTCGTCGTACTGGTATTGGCTGAGCAGCAGCCCTTGTTGGCGCTGTTGTTCGCGGCCGGCGTTGAACTGGTGGCTGGTCAGGCGCGAGCCGTTGAGGTCGATGCTGCTCAGCTGGCCGCCAGGCTGGTGGCGGTAATCGAGCTTGCTGCCGTCCGGCAGGCGGCAGTGTTTCAGTTGGCCGACGTTGTCGTACTCGTAGCGCAGAGTGCCCCAGCCCTGGTGTTCGGTGATCAGGCGATCTTGCAGATCGTATTCGTAGGCGAGGGGCCAGTGGCTGTCGTCGACGTTGACAAGGCGCCCGAGGGAGTCATAGCTGTAGTGAATTTCTTCACCGTCAGCCAGGGTTTTCACCAGCAGACGGCCAGCAGCGTCGCGCTGGTACTCGGTGATCAGCTCGCTGCCGTCGTTGCCGAATTCGGTTTTCTTCAGCAGTTGGCCATTGAGATCGTACTCGTAGGCGGTACGGCGACCGTCGAAACCGGTTTCCTGCTGGATCAGGCCGTTCGGGTAATAGTCGAGGTGGTAGTGCTCGCCACGTTCGTTTTCGATCTCGGTGAGCAGCAGGCGCGAGTTGTCGTAGCGGTAGCGCAGCTGGCTGCCGTCGGGGTTGATGCGGCGGCTCACCAGGTGCAGGTTGTCGGCGTATTCGTAGCGGGTGATGCGCCCGAGTTCATCCCGTTCGGCGGTGACGCGACCATATGGGTTATAGGTGAAGGCGCGGGTGGCACCGCCGGGCAGGGTGATTTGTGTCAGGCGATCAACGGCGTCCCATTGGTAATGAGTGATGGCACCGGTTTCATCCTGACGTGTGATCTGCCGACCTAGCGCGTCGTAACGGTACTTGCGTTGGCCGCCGTCGGGCAGGCGTTCTTCCAACAGTTGACCGATGTTGTTCCAACCCAGTTGATGACGACTGCCATCGGGATGGCGGATTTCCAGCAGTCGGCCTTGACGGTCGTAGTTGTAGTGGGTTTCGGCGCCGTGAGGGTCTGTTTGCTGGGTGATATCGCCTTGACGGTTGCGCTCGTACTTCCAGCGCGCTTTACCTCGCTGGACATCAATGAGTTGACCATTGAAGTAGTTGTAACGGGTCGGTTCGTCTTCTGGCGGGATCACGGCCATCAAGCGCCCGGCATCGCTGTACTGATACTCGGTGATGGCGCCCATCGGGTCTTTTACTGCGATCAGGCGACCCTGATCGTCATAGGCTTTCTGCGTTTCCCCACCATCGGGAGCGGTCTCGCTGATCAAACGCGCATTCTTG
Organism: Pseudomonas sp. PDM09; assembly: GCF_014852305.1. Lineage (NCBI taxonomy): Bacteria > Pseudomonadati > Pseudomonadota > Gammaproteobacteria > Pseudomonadales > Pseudomonadaceae > Pseudomonas > Pseudomonas sp. PDM09. Next base: position 377,747 of record NZ_JACVBI010000002.1, read on the forward strand.
TCATGCACGTACACATGCTCGCTGCCGTCGGAGTTGTAAGCAGTCACTGAACCTTTGTCATCCCACTCGTAACGCGCTTCCAGCTGCGAGTAGTTAGCCCAGTGGCGGATGCAACGGGAAAGCTTGCCTTCACGCTCCCATTCCCAGAAAAAACTGGCACCACCGGCCAGTTGCCGTTCCAGAATGACGTGCTGGTCGTTGTAGTGGTAATGCTCGGTTTCACCTGCCGCATTGGTCGAGGATACGAGCTGATTACGCGTGTTGTAGCGGTAGGAGACCAAGGTCTGAATGGTTAGCCATGGATCCTGGCGTTCACCGCGGTCGTTGTACTCGGAGCGTTGTTGCTGATGATCCACTGCGGCGATATGACGGTCGTCGTAACGCAGCAGCAAGGCGCGGCCTGCACCGTTGTCGATGCGTTGAATACGGTCGACAAAGTCATAACTGATATGCACCCGATTGTCGTAGGCGTCGCTGATGCTGATCAATCGCCCGGCACGGAAGTGATAGAAGCGTGCTTTTGGTCCCGCCTGGGTAAGGGTTAACTCACCGGGTGCATCGCCCAAATAAATCGCCGCCTGCGCCAGGCTGTTGGTGATAGCCGGGCGTTGTTCGGTTGGCATCGGGAAGCGGATCTGGCGGTTTTCGTTGTCCGTCCACAGCACACCTTCATCGTCCAGTTGCAAACGATGAGACAAGGAATGGCTCCAACCATGGCCAAGACGGCTGTCGATTTCGACCGCACTGCTTCGGTAAAGGCGCGTCCATTCCAGAGGTAACAACCCACCCAGCTCGCCATCGGAGAGGGTCAGCAATTCCTCGCCGGTCACCATCGAAATCGGGTCGTCTTTGAGGCAGGTTTTATTGGCACACTCGGTGGGTTGGTCAGCCGGGTTTTTCGATTGGTTTGGCGCGTTGTCGACCGCTTCTTTTTGCTCGACGCGTGTGGCGCTTTCAGTTTTGCCGCGCGCCTGGATCTGCGCATCCGTTTCCACTTTTCCACCGGCGACAGGTGGCTTTTTCTTCGGCGCCATTGCTGTTTCGGCGGGTTTGGGCGGGGCGATCTCAACGTTGGCTTTACGCGCCGGGTTGAATGCCGAATTGCCATTAAGCAGTAAAGGCCGAGCAGCCTCGGTATGCGGTGTGGCGCTTGTTTTGCTGACTTTCATCAGCATGCCGGTAAAATCTTCAATCAGTTTCACAACTTTGGCGCTGTTTTGCGTGGCTTTAACTACCTTCGTGCCAATGCGCACGGCCAGGCCGAGACCACCGGTCAGGACCACACCGACCAGAATGTTCAGCAGGAACTCTGTGGTCAGCTGAGCCAGCACTTCTGTGCATGTCTGCGGCGGCAGCATCTTCACCCAGGCCATGATGGCGGCAACGTAGATCCACATCAGTGGTTCATCGCTGGCGATCAACAAGGCGGTGTGAATGGCCTCAGCGGAGGCGTCATAAATCTTCTTGATTTGCTCTTCGGTGAAGAAGTTTTTCAGCTTCTCGTAGTTCTCACGAGGATGCGCAACCAGGTTGTAGAGGCTTTTGATATCGCCCCACAGACCCATGATCGCTTTCAGAAAGCCTTCCCATGCGGCCTCCAGTTCCTGCAGGGCACGGCCACCCATCGAGGCATCGGTATGTGCCTGCCAAAGCGGTAGGAAACTGGTGCTCCATTCAGTCTGCAACCAGCCGCTCAAATCGCCGATCACGCCCTGATAGGAATTGAACAGGCTGTCGATCTGCGCGCGAGTAGGATTCGGGAAGAACGTGATTTTGTATTGCTGATTGGGCGTGAGGCCGGTGACTTCCAGAATCCCGGTCGAGTCGATTGTCTTGTTGATCTCCGGTCCGGCTTCGTTCTTGCCAGTGAACCGGCCATCCACCACAGGCACCAGACGGACCGGCGTATTGCCAATCGGAACAAATCGCGCAGACTCGAAGCTATGCACAAGCGTGAGCTTGCCGTTGGCCGGGCAGTTGGCATAAAGGGTGTTTTCCTTTTTGCTGTCCTTGTCCTGAGTACCGACCTCATCACCGACCTTGAATTGCTGTTCCGCGTCCAGCACACCGCCGTACCAGGCCTCGGCATGCTCACGGTAATCCTTCAGGCACTTTTTGAAGTCACTGATGATGGCCTGAGCATCAGGTTGTTTTGCCGTGAGGTTGCCTACGATCTCACCCATCAAAATGCTCATACAGCCACCTCATTTTCCAGATGGGCCTTCAACAGCCCGGTGAAATTTTCTTCCGTGAGCGGCGTGCGTTTTACGAAGCGCGCCACTTTTGTTCGTAAGTTGGATTCGGGGAACGAGAAGTAAAGCTCGGCGTGATCCTCCTTCAACCACTGCATCATGTTGCCGACTACGGTCGATGGGTTTTGCTTGGTCAGGCCATCCAGCAACGCCTTCGGCACCTCCCACCAAGGCCAATCCTTCGCCGGTGGCACCACCCTCGGCCCCACCTCCAGGCTCTTGCCATTAATCAAATACCGATCAAACACCGGCAGCACCTCCCCGGCGGCATCGCCGAGGCCTTTCAGAATCGGGTAGATATGCCGCCCATCCCAGAACCGGAAAAACACTTCGGTCCCATCCGGCATCCGAACCTGCGTGAGGCTACGCAGATGTTCGAACACCACGTTCGGTTCGCTGCGGGAAACGGCTAGCCACCCCCAATCGAGGGCATCCGTTTCGGCAATCCATGGCAGGAAGCTTGAGTTGGGTTTCAACTCGGTGAGGTAGGGCATCACCGGCTGCCAGGCCGCGTAGGGTGTACCGCCCCAGATCGGGATCGCCTGGGTTGTTGGTTCGTTTTGATAAAGCGACTTGAGCGCTTCGGCATCGCTGGCCGCGCTAACGATCAAGTACAAACGCTCGCCCGTCTGCAACGGCCGTTCAGCCAGCCAAGCCTGTGGAGTCATCGGATCAAATCGCACAAGCACCTGCCTTGCATTTCTCGCACTCTTCACAGAACGGCGCATTACGTTTCAGCGTATTGATCTGCGCCGGGCTCAGCACCGCGCCCGCCTTATCCGCATCCGCCTGTTTCAACGCCCCAGGCATCAACGGCGCCGCCCCCGTCCCGCTACCGGGGCTACCCCCGGAGTTCATGTTGATCACCGGCCCGCTTAGCGTCACGCCGCTGGCGTCGATCTTGATGAAGCTGCCGCCGCCCTTGAGGGTCAGTTCGCTGCCGGCTTCGAGCACGACTTTCATGCCGCTGCTCAGGTGGATTTCCTGACCGGCTTCGATGAACTGGCCAGTGCCGACCTTGATATGCTGATTCACGCCCACGGTCAGGTGGTCGTTGGCGCGGGCTTCGACTTTGCGGTCTTCGTAGACGGTGTGGTGTTCTTCGGCCTTGAATTCGCTGTAGCTGTTTTGCTCGACGGTGTCGTGGCGTTCGTTGCCGACGCGGATTTTCTGGTCGTGTTCGACGTTTTCGTCCCAGTCACGCTGGGCGTGCAAGAAGATCTGTTCCTGGCCCTTTTTGTCTTCGATGCGCAGTTCGTTGTAACCGCCGCCGCCCGGAGAGCTCAGGGTTTTGAAGGTGCTGCGGGTTTTGTTCGCCGGCAGGGCGTACGGGACGACGTTTTCCTTGTGGTACAGGCAGCCGCTGATCAGCGGTTGGTCGGGGTCGCCTTCAAGGAAGCTGACCAGCACCTCCATGCCGATCCGCGGGATGGCGATGCCGCCGTAATGGGCGCCGGCCCAGGCGGAGGAGACGCGCAGCCAGCAGCTGGTTTTGTCGTCGGCCTGGCCTTCGCGGTCCCAATGGAATTGCACTTTGACGCGGCCGTACTGGTCGCAGTGGATCTCTTCACCTTTGGGCCCGGTGACCACGGCGCTCTGGCTGCCGAGGATCCGTGGTTTGGGGTGGTTCAGCGGTGGGCGGTTCGGCACGTCCCAGGGGGTGGCCTGGAAGCGGTTGCGGTAGCCCTGGTGGAAATCGTCCTTGAGGTTAGTCGTACTGCTGGTGACCGACTCTTCCAGCACTTGCGGCTGTTTGCCTTCGTGGAGGATTTCGGTCAGCAGCCACAGGTCGTTCCACTTAGGCTTAGGGTGTTGGGTCAGGGCCAGGAAGTGGCCGCTGACCAGCAACGGCTGATCGCTTTTGCCTTCGACGAGCTGGAAGTCGCTGCGGTGACGCTCGAGGGCGCGTTTGGCCAGGTGTTTACCGCGTTCGCGGTCGATGAAGCGGCCGGGGTAGTCGTAGTCTTCGAGGTCGGGCAGGGCGTCGCCACGGTGTTCGCTTTCCAGGGTCAGGCGCGGCTTTTCGAAGTCGTAGTCGCGGCGGGTGGTGCGGCTGGTGCGGGTTTCCAGGCGCAGGTCGAAGCGCTTGATCACCGGGTCGTTGGCGACCATGCCGGAGTCTTGCTGGTAGGCCACGGGCGCGAGTTTCGGGAACACCGTCTGGTCATCGCCGAACACCAGTTTGTGGGCCGTGGCGCTGTGCTGGAAGTGGTAATGAATACCTTCTTCCTCACACAGGCGCTGGATGAATTGCAGGTCCGATTCATCGTACTGGACGCAGTAAATGCGCTCGGGATAAATCGCCCCGACTTTGAATTGGTAGGCATTGCTCTGGATGCCGTGCTCTTCGAGGACCATGCCGACGATTTTCGGCACGCTGAGGTTCTGGAAGATACGTTGGTTGATGCGGTGCGCCAGGTAAGACAGCTGCGGACGCAGGGTCACGGCGTAGCGGGTCAGGCGTTTGCCTGAGTCGCCTTGGGCGGCGCGGTAGATCTGGCCATGAATGCCGCTGCCGTCAGGCGAGAGCTGCAAAAAGGCCGGTTTGTGCAGTAGCGTTTCGAGGTCCAGGGACGGCTGTTCACTGACCAGCTCCACCTCAAACACAAAAGGCTGGCTGATGGCTTCCCGACCTTGCAGGGCAAGGACCTGGAGGTCGTTTTCCAGACCTTCGACAGTCAGGGCAAAGTGAGTCTGATTGGCCGGCGCGAACATCCCTTGTTCCTCGTGCAGTGCTGCGGCGCACGCCGGCACCCAAACGGGCGCTTGCGGACGCGAAAATTCCTGGTAGGCGCAAATGACATCGACCAGCAGAGCTGGCCGATGTTTGGAACCGTCAGCCGCGATTAAGCGACTGGAACACGCCAGTCATCGGAACCCGAAGTACCGGATACTTCGTGGGTCCAGGTGATTTTGCGGTAGGTGAATTGCACTTCTTCCAGGTGCGTGAAGTGCGAGTTCGACGGATCCTGGCAGTTGTGCATTTTGTTGTTGATGGCGACGATGATCGCGTCTTCCAGTTTGGTGGTGTAGTAGTGCTCTTGGGTACCTTGAGCCGAAGTGCGGTACCACTGGATAACGATTTCGCTCATGCGCTCGCCGGAGGTCAGCGCCGCTTGCAGCAGTGGCGAGGACTTGTCGTAGACCTTGGTGATCACGACTGGCTTGTGTACACGCTGACCGGTCGGTTGGCCCGACTGCGGGTCACGCGGGATGATCACGTCGTGGCTGAAAGCCTGAACCATGACCTGGTCTTCGTGGCCTTCCTGGTAGGTGTTGCCAACGGAGTCGGCGGTGAATGCGCCGGCAGTGATCAGGCCTTGTTTCTCGCCGGTAACGGACATGTACGCTGGTGTAGCCATGGATGTGCTCCTTGCTAAAAGTTAGGGTGCCCGGGAGGCGGTATCGCCCGGTGGGTGCCTGACTGTTATCAAGGAGCGTGCCAGAAATGATTAATACTATATAAATCAGGTGGTTGAGGTTGTTTTTCCAACGCTTGAGAGGTTTTTGGCAAGGATCAGCTGAAAAAGTGCGCAAGAAGTTGCGCACCACTGCGCAACTTCTTGCGCACTCGGCTGGAGGGCTTGATAAACCTGGCGTTCAGCATCGCCGGGGGACTTTTCACCGAAATAGTTGCGCAACTTCTTGCGCATCAAGGCCATGAGCCGTCCCCCCCGACAATGGGCGCAACGAATAGCGCTGCCCGGAGGTCAAATCCAGCGCCGAGATCACTGAACAACCCTGGCATCGACTGGAGAACGACATGAAAATCCTGATGGTTTTAACGTCCCACGATCAATTGGGTAATACCGGTAAGAAAACCGGCTTCTGGCTCGAAGAATTCGCCGCGCCGTATTACACCTTCAAGGATGCTGGCGCGCAGCTGACCCTGGTTTCACCCAAGGGCGGCCAGCCACCCCTGGACCCTAAAAGTGATGAGCCAGACGCGCAAACAGCGGCCACCGATCGTTTCCGCAAGGATTCCGCTGCCCAGTCCGCATTAGCGTCTACCGGGTTGCTGAATACCGTGAGAGCCGAAGACTACGACGCTGTTTTCTATCCAGGCGGGCATGGCCCATTGTGGGATCTGGCTGAAGATCCCTTTTCAATTGCGCTGATCGAGGCGTTCTACAACGCGGGCAAACCGGTGGCGGCGGTCTGTCATGCGCCGGGGGTGTTGCGCCACGTCAAGGATGAGGATGGCCAGCCGTTGGTCAAAGGCAAGCGCGTGACAGGCTTCACCAACTCCGAAGAGGCCGCTGTGCAGTTGACGGATGTCGTGCCGTTTTTGGTGGAAGACATGCTCAAGGCCAACGGTGGCCTCTTCTCCAAGGCCGATGACTGGGCGAGTTACGTGATCGTGGATGGTCTGTTGCTGACCGGTCAAAACCCCGCCTCGTCGGAAGCGACCGCCAACGCGTTGTTGGCGAAGCTGCAATAAGATCAAAAGATCGCAGCCTGCGGCAGCTCCTACCTCGACCGCGTGCAACCGCAGTGCAACGGGTGTACTCGACCCCCGTAGGAGCTGGCGAAGCCTGCGATCTTTTTTGCGGCCATCATACTTATTCGGAAACGTTCAAACCCAGTGCTGCAAAACACTCCTCAATCGACCGCCGCTGCGTCTCGGCATACAGCCCCAGCTCGTCAATCGTCGACCTTCCCAGAGCCTTTTCGAACGCTTGCTGGTTCGAATGCACGCCATAGTGGGTTTGCGCCGCGTCCCCTAGGTTCGACTGAAAAATCCCCGCCGCGCTGACCGGCAAAAAGTCTTCGTACACCAGCGGTTCAACCCGCACATAGCCGTCGCGAAGCAAATCCTCCAGCGACAAACCGTTCAGCCCCTTCGCCGCCAAGCCTTTTTCCGTCACGAAGTAGCGAAAATACGCCAGTTCCTGTCGGCGCATATCCTCGACGGTGTCAGGGAATTCGCTGAAGTGCTGCATCATTAGTGCGTTGTAGCGTGCGGCGTTGGCTTCGTTGGGGAAATCCTTGAGTTCATCCCGGGCAGCGTTGAGCAAGCGGTCGTAAAGCGCCCGGCCTCTGGGGGTGAGCGCCGCGCCGCGTTGCTCGATTTCACCGAAACGGGCGCTATGACTGCCGCGGGTCTGGGTTTGATCGGTGAAGGTGACAGGCTCGTCCAGCGCCTTGAAACTGGTTTGGCGCAGCAGGATCGGGCATTGGCGGCGGGGCGGGCCTTCGATCACCGCTTTGGGGGTGATGCCATGGGCGGGCATTTGCGCCTGCACAATGTCGATGTCCAGGGTGCGTGGCGTCAGGTGGTTGATGTGCGGGCCTTTGAACGCCACCACGTCGGCGATCAGTCGATGCTGGGCGCTGAGTTGCTGGTACTGCTCGGCGGTGACGGTGGCGCTGTGGTGCCAGCGGAAGGTTTCCAGGGCTTGTGCGACGAAATCCTGCGCCTCGTCTTCGCTCAGGCCGCCCTGGGTTTCAGCGCGCTCGATGAGGGTCAGTGCCGCCGGGGTGAAGATCGAGCGCTTATCCAGCACCGACTGGGCAAAGGCCCGCAGTTCGGCATCTTCGATCAGTTCCAGGCGCAGCAGCGAGGTGAACACCCGGAATGGGCTGATCTGCAACGCTGCTTCATGCACAGCGCGGAACGCGGTGGAATGCACCGGCACGCCGGCCGGGGTCAGGTCGTAATAGCCCACTGGCTGCATGCCCATCACGGCGAACAGGCGGGCGAGGGTCGCCAGTTCAGCGGCAGTGCCGACCCGGATCGCGCCGTGGCGTTCCAGGTCCAGGCGCTGGATTTCGCCGGTGCTGTGTAGCTGTCGGGCGATCTGCGGGTCGCTGTCCAGCACGTGGCGGTTGGTCTGTCCCACCAGTTCCATCAGCGCGCCGTACAGCGGCACTTCTTCGCGGTACATGTCGGACATCGCTTTGGAGAAGCGTTGGCGGATCAGGTCAGGGCTGACGAAGTTCGGATGGCTCATGAAAAGTTTCCTGGCGCAGTGACGTAACGGATGCCGGAAAAGATCGCAGCCTTCGGCGGCGCCGACAAACGAAGTTTCTGACGAACTTCATTCTGCCAAGGACTGTTCTTGCATCGCAGGAGTGTTCGGTTATCGCAGCACTTGGTCCACCAATTCGATCCAGTGCCTGACCGGCGTTCGTCCGGCGCTGTTGAGGTGGCTCTGACAGCCGATGTTGGCGGTGGCAATGACCTCGGGGTGGCCGCTTTCCAGAGCGTTGAGTTTATTGTCACGCAGTTGCCGGGCCAGTTCCGGTTGGGTGATCGAGTAGGTGCCGGCCGAGCCGCAACACAAATGACTGTCGGGCACCGCTGTGAGATTGAAACCCAATCGGGTCAGCACGGCTTCTACCGCACCGCCGAGTTTTTGGGCGTGCTGCAAGGTGCAGGGGCAGTGGAAGGCGATCCGCTGGTCAGTAGCAGCGCAGACCCGTTCCAAAGGCTCATCGGTCAGCACTTGCACCAGGTCCAGCGCCAGTTCGCTGACCCGCTGGGCTTTGGCTGCATAGACCGGATCGCGCTCCAGCAGATGCCCGTAATCCTTGATGAATGCGCCGCAGCCACTGGCGGTTTGCACGATGGCTTCGGCGCCGTTTTCCAGGTGCGGCCACCAGGCGTCGATGTTGCGTCGGGCGCGGTCCAGGCCCATGGCTTGGGCGTCGAGGTGATAGTCCAGCGCACCGCAGCACCCAGCTTCGGGCGCCGGGATCACGCTGATCCCCAGCCGATCCAGCACCCGCGCGGTCGCGGCATTGGTGTTCGGCGACAGACCGGGTTGTACGCAGCCTTCGAGCATCAGTACCCGGCGAGCATGCCGAGGGGCAGGGCGCTCGCCTGCGGCGGGGAGGTCGTGGGGCAATTTTGCCTCTATGCCCCGTGGCAGCAATGGCCGGAATGTGGCGCCGATCTGCAGCAAGGTCTTGAACAGATTCGGATTCGGCGCCAGCGCCCGCAACCCCTGACGCAACAACCGCTGACTGGCCGGGCGCGGCACCGCTTGATCGATCACGGCGCGGCCGATGTCCAGCAGGTTGTGATAATCCACCCCGGACGGGCAGGTGGTTTCGCAGTTGCGGCAGGTCAGGCAGCGATCCAGGTGCAACTGGGCTTTGGCCGTGGCGGGGGCGCCTTCGAGCACTTGCTTGATCAGGTAGATGCGCCCGCGCGGCCCGTCCAGTTCGTCGCCCAGCAGTTGATACGTCGGGCACGTGGCGTTGCAGAAGCCGCAATGCACGCAGGTGCGGAGGATCTTGTCCGCTTCTTCGGCGCGGGGCAGTAGTTTGGACTGTTCGCTGAGGTTGGTTTGCATAACGCCCCCTAGAGCTCCGCGTACATCCGGCCGGGGTTGAACAGCCCTAGCGGGTCCAGTTGCGCCTTGAGTTGTCGGTGATAGCGCAGCAGTGCCGGGGCCAGCGGCTGGAATGGCGTCTCGCTGACGCCATGGCTGAAACAGGTGGCATGGCCGCCGAGTTCACGGGCTCGCGACTGAATGTTGTCGGCTGCGGATTTCAGCCAGCGTTGCGCGCCGCCCCAGTCGATCAGTTGCTCACCGGGCAAGTCCAGAGGCCCGAGGTTGTTGGGCAATGACAAGCGCCACAGCGGCAGGCCCTCATTGAAAAAGTCTAGTCGTTGTTCGTTCAGGTCGGCCCAATAACCGGAGTCCAACGGTTCGCCGCCGAGCCGTTGATGGGCGGCCGTCACCGAACCTTCGCCGCCTTCGAGCCGCAGATACAGACGCTGACCGTCGTGGCAGGCGGCGCTGATGGGCAGTGGCTGCTGGCCCCATTGCGCCAGATTTTCCAAGGCGTGGGTGCAATCGATGTCCAGGCTGATGCTCAAGCATTGCCGGGGTTTGGGCAGCACTTTGAGCGAGACTTCGGTCAGCACCCCGAGGCAGCCATAACTGCCCACCATCAGGCGCGAGAGGTCGTAGCCGGCGACGTTTTTCATCACTTCGCCGCCGAAGCGCAGGTGGGTGCCGAGGCCGCTGATCACTCGGGTACCGAGGACAAAATCCCGCACCGAACCGGACCACGGGCGCCGAGGTCCAGACAGCCCCGCCGCGATCATCCCGCCGACGGTGGCGCCTTCACCGAACGACGGTGGCTCGCAGGGCAGCATTTGCCCTTTTGCATCCAGTGCGGCAAACAGTTCGCTGAGCGGCGTGCCGGCGCGAACGCTGATCACCAGCTCCGTCGGGTCGTAACTGACGATGCCGCGATGGGCGCGGGTGTCGAGTATTTCTCCGGCCACTTCACGGCCGAGAAACGCCTTGGTGTTACCGCCCTGAATGCGCAGCGGCGTGGCGTTCTCCCGCGCCTGTTTGACCTGCTCCAGCAGGGTTTCACTGGCATCGAAGTCCGGCATCAGAAACGCTCCAGCTCAGGGAACGGCAGTTGCCCGGCGTGGATGTGCATCGCGCCGAATTCCGCGCAGCGGTGCAGGGTCGGGATGTTCTTGCCGGGATTGAGCAGGCCCTTTGGGTCGAACGCGGCTTTCACGGCGTGAAACAAGGTCAATTCATCACTGTTGAACTGCGCGCACATCTGATTGATTTTCTCCCGGCCGACGCCATGCTCGCCGGTGATGCTGCCGCCGACTTTCACGCACAGTTCGAGGATCTTGCCGCCGAGGGCTTCGGCCCGTTCCAGCTCGCCGGGCTGGTTGGCGTCGAACAGGATCAGCGGGTGCATATTGCCGTCGCCGGCGTGGAAAACGTTGGCCACGCGCAAGCCGTACTCTTGCGCCAGGCTGGCGATGCCCTTGAGCACACCGGGCAGTTCGCGGCGGGGGATGGTGCCGTCCATGCAGTAGTAATCAGGCGAGAGGCGGCCGATCGCCGGGAAGGCATTCTTGCGCCCGGCCCAGAACCGCACGCGTTCGGCTTCGTCCCGAGCCTGGCGCACCTCGCTGGCACCGGCCTGTTGCAGCACCTCGCGAACCCGCTCGCAATCGTCATGGACATCGGCTTCGACGCCGTCCAGTTCGCAGAGCAGGATCGCTTCGGCGTCCACCGGGTAACCGGCGTGAATGAAGTCTTCGGCAGCGCGGATCGCCAGGTTGTCCATCATCTCCAGGCCTCCCGGGATGATCCCGGCCGCGATGATCTCGGCCACCGCGCGGCCGGCCTTTTCCACAGAATCGAAACTGGCCAGCAGGACTTTGGCGACCTGGGGTTTGGGCAGCAGCTTGACCGTGACTTCGGTGATGATCCCCAGCAAGCCTTCGGAGCCTGTGAACAGTGCCAGCAAGTCGAAGCCCGGTGCGTCCAGCGAATCGGCGCCGAGGGTCAGGTGTTCGCCTTCAAGGGTCAGCACCTCGAGTTTCAGCAGGTTGTGTACGGTCAGGCCATATTTGAGGCAATGCACGCCACCGGCGTTTTCTGCGACGTTGCCGCCGATGGAGCAGGCGATTTGCGAGGACGGGTCCGGCGCGTAATACAAACCGAAGGGCGCCGCCGCCTGGGAGATCGCCAGGTTACGCACTCCCGGCTGGACTCGTGCGGTGCGGGCGGCAGGGTCGATGTGCAGAATGTTGTTGAACCGTACCATTACCAGCAGCACGCCTTTGTCCAACGGCAGAGCTCCGCCGGACAACCCGGTGCCGGCTCCGCGCGCCACCACCGGCACGTTGCGGGCATGACAGAGCCGGAGCAGCGCTTGTACCTGTTCCAGCTGTCGGGGCAGGGCGACCAGCATCGGCGTGGTGCGATAGGCCGAGAGGCCGTCGCATTCGTAGGGTTTGAGTTCTTCTTCGCGCCAGAGAATGTCCAGGTCCGGCACCTCCTGCTGCAAGGCCTTGAGTAGCGCGGCCTTGTCGACATTGGGCAGAACACCGTCGATGCGTTCGTCGTAAAGAATGTTCATGATCGCGCCTCATATGAATCGCTGAACATCACTCCGAATTATCCGCCGAATATCCCCGTAGCAGCTGTCGAGCCTGCGAGGCTGCGTTCGGCTGCGAAGCAGTCGTTAAACCAGAACTTGCGGTGCAACAGGCAAACCGCGTCAGCCGGATTCACGACTGCTTCGCAGCCGAACGCAGCCTCGCAAGCTCGACAGCTGCTACGGGGGGAGAGCTCATGAGCGATGTGTCTCCAGAAACTCCCGATACAGCCGCGCGGTCTTGGCCGGTTGCTCAACCATCGGCATATGGCCGACACCGTCCCAGATTTCCACTTGCAGATCGGCGATACCCTTGCTCCAGACCGGTACGCTGCTGACGTCGATCAAGCGGTCCTTGCGCCCCCACAGAAGCAGCGCCGGGCATTTGATGTCGGGCAGTTTTGGCTCCATGGGCGGGCTGGCGTGGAAGTCCCTGAAGATTTCTTCCAGCTCGTCGCGCTGCTGTTCATAACGCTGGGCGACGGCGTCCAGCACGATCCCCGGCACCCATGGCGGCGAAACCATGGTCATGGCATAAAAATGCTGGAACTCTTCACGGGAATGAATCAAAAACGGGTTATGCCCGCGAGCCAGGTGTCGCTCCATATCGCTGGGCTCCGGGGCGGTGACCCCGGCCGGGTCGAGCAGCGCCAGCGAGATAATGCGCTCCGGGTAATTGGCCGCCAGCCACGCCGCGATGTAGCCGCCCATGGAGTTGCCGATCACGTGTACCTTTTCGACCCCACAGATATCGAGCAACTGGATCAACCGTTTGGCCTGGACCGGAATGTCATAGCCACCGCCGGCCTTGAAGCCGGTTTCGCCGTGCCCCGCGAGGTCAGGAATAATCACCCGGTAGTCGTCGACAAAATGCCGGGCGAAGCGCAGCCAGATGTTCTTGTCGGCGCTGTAGCCGTGCAACATCAGCACACTGCTGGCGGCTTCGTAAGGCCCGCCTTGCCAGGTCGAAACGGTCATTTCGGGGATTGGCACGACGATCTTGTGCAACCGGTACAGCCGGGCCTCCAGCGCCATGTTCAAGTCATAGAGCCAGTAACCGATGGCCGGATAGCTCAACCAGCTCCAGGCCACGAAGACGGCGATAGTGACAACCAACAAAAGCATCAGGCTATTCCTTTGCAGTGATCAGGACAGCGTGTGGTCGGCGGGTTTGAGCGCTCGGGTCAATGGCTGTAACTGAAATCCAATTCCGCCGCGACACACTCTTTGTAGCAGCTGGCGAAGCCTGCGTTCGGCTGCGAAGCAGTCGTCAAACCTGAGCTCGCGATGCAATAGGGCAAACCGCATCAGCCGGATTCACGACTGCTTCGCAGCCGAACGCAGCCTCGCAGGCTCGGCAGCTGCTACAACCGAACGCAGCGGCTACAAGGCCTCCTCTTTATCGTTGTTATCGATCCCTCCCTTCATGTATAGACCAAACATTGGGTATTCAGCTCATGGGAGGTGATGCTATTCAGACCGCCAACCGGTGATGGCTATTTGCCGTTCCCCTGATAGACTTCAAACACACTTTCAACCCGTGCGTTGTCAGGCTCCGTTCAGCGGTACAGAGGCCTCTATGGAAAAAAAGGGAGGAAAGGGACTTTCACTGGCCAGGAGGCTTTATGGGTCGCGAATCCTGGGGCTGGCCCTGGGATTATTGTGCGTCGGCGCAGGGATGTACCCACTCGACCCGCCGCCATGGGTCTGGGGGGTAATGCTGTTCAACGGGCTGCTCTGGCCGCATGTGGCCTATCAATGGGCGCGCCGGGCGGAAATCCCTTTTCGTGCCGAACACCGCAATATCCTGGTGGACGCGTTTCTCGGCGGTTTCTGGGTGGCCGCCATGCAGTTCAATCCGCTGCCCAGCGCGGCGACCCTTTCGATGATGGCGATGCACAACGTGGCCATCGGCGGTTTGCGTTTTCTGTTGATGGGCACCGTCGCGCAGGTGCTTGGGATAGGCCTCGGGCTGCTGGTGTTCATGCCGGCTTTTGTCCCGCAAACCAGTCCGTTTCAGCTATACGCCTGCTTGCCTTTGCTGTCGATTTATCCGCTGTCCTTTGGCTGGATCTGCTTCCGTCAGGCCGACACCCTCGGCCGGCACAAGCGCGAACTGCTGGCCCTGAGCCGCACCGACAGCCTGACCGGCCTGCTGAATCATGGTGCCTGGAAAGATCAGCTGGAAATCGAGTTTCAGCGTTGCCAACGCCAGCAGCAGGGCGGGGCGATTGCGCTGATCGACATCGACCATTTCAAAACCATCAACGACACCTACGGCCATGTCGCCGGGGACATCGTCCTGCGTCAGCTGAGCAAAATGCTCAAGCAGAACCTGCGCGCAGCGGATGTCGCCGGGCGTTATGGCGGCGACGAATTCTGTGTGCTGCTGCCGGACCTGCCGCTGGACCGCGCTGCCGTGGCGATGGATGCGTTGCGTGATCGTTTCGCCACGTTGGGTTACGAGCAGAACCCGGCATTGAAAGTCAGTTTGAGCATCGGCCTGGCAGCCTTCAACCCGGCCCACGACGACGCGACCCTGTGGCTCAACGACGCCGACCAGGCGCTCTACGAAGCCAAGACCACCGGCCGCAACCGCGTCATTTGCCACAGTGATGGTAAACCGCATCAAGCATTGCTCGATTCGGTGTAAGCCAATCACCACAAATCCCTTGTGGGAGCGGGCTTGCTCGCGAAAGCGGTGTATCAGGCAACGATGATGTCGACTGACACTCCGTCTTCGCGAGCAAGCCCGCTCCCACAGGGGGAGTGTGGTCATTCAGGTTTGTAGGTGTCGCATCCGGTGTAGAGCCTTGCGTCGTAGTCAGGTAGGGTATTTTCGACCCCGACACGAAACAAGGATCGATTCATGACGTTCAAACGCTCGCGCTCCCTCCTGGCCACCAGCCTTGGCCTGACCCTCGCCCTCGGCGCCTTCACCCCTACAGCCTTCGCCGAACCCCATAAACAAGTCCTCGCCGATGCCGAACAGTACAAAGGTGAAGCCCTGAAACTGCTGGAACGGTTGGTGAACATTGACTCCGGCTCCGGTTATGAGCCGGGCCTGACCCAGGTGAGCGACATCGCCATCGAAGAGTTGAAGAAGCTCGGTGCCACTATCGAACTCGTGCCCAACACTCCGGACAAGAGCAACCATGTACTGGCCACGCTCAAAGGCACCGGCACGGCGAAAATCCTGCTGATGGCGCACATGGACACCGTGTTCAAGGAAGGCTCCGCCGCCGCGCGCCCGTTCCACATCAAGGACGGCCGCGCCTACGGGCCGGGCGTGATGGACGACAAGGGCGGCATCGTCGCCGGGATCTATGCACTGAAGGTTCTGAAAAACCTTGATTTCAAGGATTACGGGCAGATCACTTTCCTGCTCGACGCCAGCGAAGAAACCGGCTCGGACGTCGCCACCGATCTGATCAAGAAAACCGCCAAGGCCCACGACGTAACACTCAACCTCGAACCGGGCCGCCCGGCGGATGGTTTGGTGGTATGGCGCAAAGGCAGCGCCACCGCCGTGGTCGAGGTCAAGGGCAAGGCATCTCACGCTGGCGTCGCGCCGGAACTGGGGCGTAACGCGGCCATGGAAGCCGCGCACCAGATCCTGCAACTCGGCAAACTGGGCGATGCGCAGAAGAAAACCACCATCAACTTCACCGTGTTGAACGCTGGCGATCGCACCAACGTGATTCCGGATCAGGCCACCGCCAAGGCTGACGTGCGGGCAGCGGTGCCGGAAGAGTTCGACCGGATCGAGAAGGACCTGGCACGAGTCTCCAAAGACAAGCTGATTCCCGAGACTGAAGTCACCACTACCCTTAAACGCGGCTTGCCACCGATGCCGCAAACGGCGGAGTCAGATCGCTTGATGGCCATGGCCCAGGGGATTTACGGCGAAATTGGCCGCAAGCTGACGGAAGAAGGCAGCGGCGGGGCGGCGGATGCCAGCCTCTCGGCCGGGGTGGGTACACCGACGCTGGATGGTTTCGGGATTGTCGGCGGCAATATCCATACCCCCGAGGAATACGCCGAGGTCGAGAGCGTGGCGCCGAGGATTTATCTGCTGTCGCGGATGATTATGGAATTGACCAAGAAGTAATCGGCCAGATCATTCCTTGATGTGGGGCCGGCTCTGTGGTGAGGGGGGCTGGCCCTGAGGAGGGAGGTTCAAGGTTGCGATTTAGCGGTGTCTCATCTGGCCCCTTCGCGAGCAAGCCCGCTCCCACATTTGATTGCGGGCGTGCACAAATAATGTGTCCACAGAAAATCCAGTGTGGGAGCGGGCTTGCTCGCGAAGGGGCCAGATGTCACACCATCATTTGCGCCGAAGACTCACTCCTTGACGCTCATATATTCCTTCGCCCAAACGATGTATTCCTCAGGCTGCGTGTACGTGTGCGTCAGTTCAGTCGCGCTCAGATCCGATGCCTGGGTGAAGATCTGGCGTTGTTCGCGCAGGCTGTCATAAGTCGCCTTGATCGCCGCGAAGTACGCACCATGCCCGTCGATGGTGACGCGCACACCCAGTTCGGCCAGGCGATCGTCGTCGCGCAGCAACGGGTTGCCATAGGTGACCAGCATCAGCGGTACGCTCAGGTGCTCGGCGATTTGTTCGAGGTGATCGAAGTCCCGCACGCCCACCATGCAAATCCCGTCCGCCCCGGCCTGTTGGTATTGCTTGGTGCGGCTGATGATCTCCTGAACCGGCAGGATCCCGGCATTGGTCCGCGCAATGATCGCCATTTCCGAGTCGACCCGGGCTTCCAGAGCCGCGCGAATCTTGCCGACGCCTTCCGCGACCCCGATCAGGTCAGTGGACTTGCGGCCGAATTGCGCCGGCAACAGGGTGTCTTCAATGGTCAGGGCGGCCACGCCAGCGCGTTCGAGTTCGACGATGGTGCGCATGACGTTGAGCGCGTTGCCATAGCCGTGGTCGGCGTCGGCGATCACCGGCAATTGGGCCACGCGGCCGATGCGGGTAGCCTGCTCGGCGAACTCGCTCAGGGTAATCAAGGCAAAGTCGGGGGCGCCCAACACCTGCAACGACGCGACCGAACCACCGAGGATCCCCACTTCAAAACCCAGATCAGCGGCAATGCGTGCCGACATCGGGTCGAAGACCGACGCGGTGTGATAGCAGGCGTTGGAAGCGAACAGTTGGCGGAAATTACGGCGCAAATCTTGATGTGACAGCCTGGACATATGAGTTCCACCATACAAAGGAATGGAAGGGCTTGAGCAAAAGTGTCAACGCCGAAGGAACAAAAGGCTATCACGTGGGCGAGTGAAGAATGATGACGAATTTGCCGGCCAAGGGATGCAAGATCAAAAGATCGCAGCCTGCGGCAGCTCCTGCAGAGTGCATATCATCCGGATTGACACGATCCTGGCCTCGCCGCGATCCCTTATAGCAGCTGCCGAAGGCTGCGTTCGAGTGCGAAGCGCTCGCCATCACGGATCGGAAGTCATGCATAAAAAAATCGAGTCGGCGATCAGTCTCAAAGACTGAGTTGGAAAGTTTACGACTGCTACGCAGCCGAACGCAGGCTTCGCCAGCTGCTACATGATCACGCCGCCACCGCCTGTTGCTGTTGATTGCGCAGCGGCACGGCACGCACCGAGTTGCCGGGTTGCAGTTGCAGGCGTTTGGCAGTGAGTCGGTCGACGATCAGGCTGTTGCCGACCAGCCGCGCCGGGGCAGTGGTGATGCGGCAGTTTTCCAGGCGGCGGTTGTGGATCAGCCATATTGGCGCCTGGTCGTCGGGCGTGCCGATGGCCAGCTCCAAGCGTTGGCTGTCACGCACCGTGCGGATTCTCGATACCGGGGCTTCGATCACCGGGCCGGCGTCGAAGATGTCGATGTAACCCTTATGAGCAAATCCCTCGGCGGTGAGGAGCTTCAGTGCAGGTTCGGTGTTCGGGTGCGGCTTGCCGATCACCGCCTGCGCCTGTTCGGTGAGCAGGCAGGTGTAGAGCGGCTGGCGCGGCATCAGTTCGGCGATGAATGCTTTGCTGCCAAGCCCCGACAAGTGATCGGCATGGCTGAAATCCATCTTGAAAAAGTGCCGACCCAGGCTGTCCCAGAACGGTGAGCAGCCTTGTTCGTCGGCACTGCCGCGCAGTTCGGCGATAAGCTTGTCGCCGAACAGATGGGGGAATTCGGCAACGAACAGCAGGCGCCCCAGCGACAGCAGTCGACCATTATTGCCATGACGTTGATCGTGTCGCAGAAACAACGAACAGATTTCCGATTGGCCGGTCATTTCGTTATTCAGAAACAACGTGGGAATCTGGCGCGCAATACCCAGGTCCGGCGATGAACTGACCGTGAGCCCCACCCGGTAGTTGTACCAGGGCTCCCGCAGGCCGACAGCCCCCACCAGGGCACTGACGCCGACCACTTGTTGATCGTCGTCTTCAAGCACGAACAGGTAATCGGCATCCGCACGCTCGACCTGTTCGGCAAAGGTGCGCTGGGCCCAGCGCACACGGTGGGTCAGGCGCTCTTCACTGGCCGGCAGGGTGGTGAACCCGGGGCCGGCCCGTTGCACCAGATCAAGCAAGGCGGGCAGGTCGGTGACTTGAACCGGGCGGACAATCATGATGCTGCTCCTTCTTCGCGCATGTTCGGGCGCTGTCGTTGGGCACGGGGCCGGTGGCGGCTCACAGGGCGATCAACCGGATTGCGCTGGCGTCGGTCACATTCAGAGCCGCGCGCATCTCGGCGCTCAAGGCCACGGGTTGCCCGGCGTGGTAGTCCAGTTCGGCAACGATGGCGCGGTAACCCTTCAACGAATCGTTGCTCACCAGGCAGTTGCTTACCAGGGAGCTACCGCGGGCATCGATGGCCGGGCCAGGATGCACCGTGCCGGTCTGGCTCTGGGCGATGGAGCGAATGTTCGAGGTGCGTGCGTACAGCGTCGGGCCAGCGTCGAACAGGTCGATGTAGCTGTTGGTCTCGAAGCCTTCGCGTTCAAGAATGTCGAAGGCCTCTTGACCGTCAGGATGAATCCGGCCGATACAGGCCTGTGCCTCCGGCGGCAGCATCGGCACGTAAATCGGGTATTGCGGCATCAGTTCGGCGAGAAACGTCCGGCTCTGCAGCCCGCAAAGCCGCTCGGCCTCAACGTACGGCAGGTCGAAGAAGTGCTTGCCCAGCGCATCCCAGAACGGTGACTGGCCCTGTTCGTCGCTGTAGCCAACGATTTCGGTGATCACCGCTTCGGCAAAGCGCGCCGTGTGGGCGGCGATGAACAGCAATCGCGCCCGGGACAGCAATTCGGAAAACCGCGTGCGTTCCAGTGCTGCGTCGATATGGAAGCCGCGCAGCAACGTATGACCACTGAGGTCGTGGCACAATGACAGTGCCGGCACCCCGTGCTCGATGTTCAGCTCCCGTGAGGCGCTGGTGAAATGGCGGTTGCGCAAACTGTAGAACGGCTCGTTGAACCCTGCGGTGGCGAGGATTTCCGAGCAGCCGACCAGATGGCGAGTCGTGAGATTTTCCAGCACGAAGAAATAGTTCTCCGGACCAGGCCCCTGAACGTCTTTCTCGAACGAAGCGCAGGAGGCGAGAATCTTCTCGCGCAGGCGTTCGGTGTCGTCCGGCAAGGATGTGATCCCTACCAGACTGTCGCGCGCCAGTTGCTGCAACTGGGGCAGGTCGGTTAACTCCACCGGGCGTAAGACCAGCATGGATGTACTCCTGTATCAAAGGGTTCGGCGATTTGCACCGAACCTGACTATCACTGTCGGTTTCCACGCTTGAAATCAGCAGTCGCCTGAATTCATGTCAGACGCTGCCCTTTTTCTTGTCAGCCATTGCTTGGGTCGGTGCTCGGATCAGGCAGCGCCGTGCTGGCACCCAGTTTGTTGAGGAAGAATAGATAGACCAGCCCCAGGGCAATCCAGATCAGGCCGAGTTTCTGTGCATCGACGCCCATGTTGTACATGATGGCCGCGACGATGATGAAGCCGATTACCGGGCAGATCAGGTGACGGATCACCTGGCCGGACTTCTGCCGACGCCAGTAATAGTTGATAACGGTCAGGTGCAGCAGCATGAAGCCGCTCAGGGCGCCGAAGTTCACCAGGGAGGTGAGGGTGTCCACCGAGTTGATGAACAGGTAGCAGATCACCAGCGACAGCACCGCCACCAGATAGATGCTCAAGTACGGCGTGTTGTGTTTCGGATGCACCTTGGCCAGCACTTTCGGCAGTTTGCCGTCCCGGGCCATGCCGAACAGCAGGCGCGAAACCGCCGCTTGCGAGGTGATCGCGACGGCTACACCCCAAGCCAGGGCGGTGGCCACGGCGGTCAAGGTTGCCAGCCAGCTGCCGGCGGCGATTTCGGCGATTTCATAGAACGCAGTGTCGGCGCTCTTGAAGCCCAGGCCGGCGGCCAGATCCGTGGCAATCCAGGTCTGCACGACAAAGATCACGCCCATTACCAGCAATGTGATCAGCGCAGCCTTGCCGACGCTACGGCCCGGATCGCCCTTGATCTCTTCGGCGAGGGTGGAAATCGCATCGAAACCGAGGAACGACAGCACGGCAATCGACACTGCTTGCATCAGCAGGGCGAAGTTGAAGGTCTCGGAGTTGTACAGCGGCGCCAGGGTCAGTTGACCATTACCGCCGCCGCTGTGCAGGGCATTCCAGGCGTAGAACAGGAAGATCCCCAGCACCACCAGTTGCGCCAGTAGAAAGACGATGTTCATCCGCGCGGTGAAGGTAATGCCCCGCAGGTTGACGAAGGTGGCGCTGACCAGAAAGGCCAGGATGAAGCCGACTTTCGGGATATCCGGGTACAAATGATTCAGCGCCATCGCCGCGTAGACGTAGAGCAGCGGCGGAATCAGCAAATAATCGAGCAGCATCAGCCAACCGGCGATAAACCCGACATGCGGGTTGAGGCCGCGTTGTGCGTAGGAATACACCGAGCCTGCAATCGGAAAAGCCCGGGCCATGCTGCCGTAACTGAGGGCGGTGAACAGCATCGCCACCATGCCGATGATGTAGGCCAGCGGCACCATCCCTGGGGCTTCGGCGTTGACGTAACCATAGACGCCGAACGGGGCGATGGGGATCATGAAGATCATCCCGTACACCACCAGGTCCGTCAGCGACAGGCTACGTTTCAACTCTTGCTTGTAGCCGAATTCTTCTATTTCCATGAAGCCCTTCTCCTTGACTTGAAAGCAGCTGCACGCTGCGAGTTTGAAGCGATTGCTCTACAGCAGTGGCGCCAGATAATCGGTCCAGCGACCGATGTTTTCGGGTGTGCGCAGCAGATCGTTGCGCACCTCGATCAACACCGACTCCAGCCCTCGTGCATCGCCGTGAACCGGCACGGTCATGTCGCCCAGCGGATCGACTTTGTAAGGCTGATTGCCGGCGACTTTCAAGGGATGCCGACTCAACCCGTCGATCACTCGCTGGGCGTACTCCCCAGCCTGCCCATACAACACGCCGACTTCCAGCGGTCGCGGCTGGCCGTAATATATCGGCGTGAAACTGTGAATCCCCACCACGCGAACCGGTCGACCTTGCGCCACACGGGCGTCGATCAAGGTTTGCAGACGTGCATGAAAGGGCGTGAACAGGCAGTGCCGGCGGTATTCACGTGTGGCCTCGTCCAGATCCCGATTACCCGGCACCTGATAAATTTCGCTCTGCAACGGAATGCTGTCCGGCGCATGACGTGGGCGGTTGAGGTCGATTAGCAGCCGTGAATAGTTGGCTGCCAACAGGGTCGCGCCCAGTGCTTCGGACAATCCCTCGGCCAGCGCCAGGGCGCCGATGTCCCAGGCGATGTGTTCGCGGGCGGCTTCATGGCTCAAGCCCAGGTCATTCAACCCGGCCGGGATAAAACGACTGGCGTGTTCACACACCAGAATCAGCGGGTGCTCGGAGGCTTCCCGGCTCAGGGTGTACGCAGGCTGGGTGTAGAGGCCCAGCTCGGCAGACTCAGTACAGGCGCGCATAGTGCTCACACAGATCGGCGGGCGAGAGCTGTTCCGTCAGCCTCAGTTCCTCGGTTTTAAGGGCGAACCAGGTGTCCAGCAAGGCGCTCGGCAGGGCTTCGATCAGCGCCTCGCTGTTGCGCAGGCATTCCAGGGCCTGGGACAGGGACGCGGGCAGGGCGACGATGCCGCGGGCCTGGCGTTGCTCTTCGTTCAGCGAATCGGGGACTTCATTGGTGATCGCGTTCAGGGCCAGGCGCTGCTCGATGCCCAGGCGCCCGGCGATCAGCAACGCGGCCATGGCCAGATGCGGCGAGGCGGTGGCGTCCATGGCGCGAAATTCCAGGTTGTACTGCGCCGCCACGGGTTTGCCGCCCAGGCTCACGGTCGGGCAAATCCGCAGCGCCGCTTCGCGGTTGCGTTGGCCGAGGCAGGCGTAGGAAGCGCTCCAGTGATGAGGCTGCAAGCGTTCGTAGGAAACCGGTGTCGGCGCGGTAAAGGCGCAGAGCGCCGGCAAATAATGCAGAACGCCGGCGGCCCAATGCTGGCCGAGGGTCGACAGACAGTTGGTGGTGCCGGCGTCGTACATCACCGGGTGGCCGGCCAGGTCCTGCAGGCTCACGTGCAGATGCACGCCATTGCACACCGCCTGCTCGGAGGTCTTGGGCGCGAAGCTCAGGTCCAGGCCCATTTGCCGGGCGATCTCACGAGTGATCTCACGCACGTTCACTGCGCGGTCGGCGGCGGCGACGCCGAGGGCGGGGCGGCAGGTGATTTCGTATTGGTGCTTGCCGTATTCCGGCAGGAACATCTCCGGCTCCACACCGCCGGCACGCAGTGCACTGAGCAACCAGCCGCCGAACTCGGCGCCTTGGCGCTGCGCCTCAAGAGAGAACGCCAGATGCTCAGCCGCGCCGCTGCCGAGGTTGAATTCATGTTCGAACGCGGCGTTGATCTGCAGTCCCAATTCGCCGCGATAACGCTCCACCTCGTTGCGCAACAGCGTGCGCGGGCAGGCGCCCCACGGGCGGCCATCGGTTTCGCGAATGTCGCCGTGAATGAAGTCCAGCGCCGGGGCATTGGCGTCCGGGCCGTTGTTGACGGTCACGCGGCTGCTCATGTCGGGGATCAGCCGCAAGTCGCCATAAGCGCCCCATGGATTGCTGGAGGCAATGATGTCTTGCGGGGTCAGGGCGCTGTTGGCCGGCACCCAGCCGCAGCCCGCCACTTGATAGGCCTCGAGTTCGTCGGTGGGAAAGGAACGGCCGCGGGTCACGCCGATCAGGTCGGTGGTGACAATGGTGGTCATGGGTAACGGCGACAGGCGAGCGCTCATGGCTGCATTTCCTGCAACCGGCCGAGCACGGTCCGGGTGTCGGTGATCCAGCAGTAGCCCTTGATGGCGTTCAGGCAGGCGTAATGCCGTTGTTCGGTGTAGGTGGCGCAGGCATCTTCGACCAGCGTCACCAGGTAACCGCGGTCGGCGGCGTCACGCACGGCCATGTCGACGCACTGGTCGGTGACGATGCCGGCGATGATCAGGTGTCGGGTTTCCAGGTTGCGCAGCACGTAATCGATGTTGGTGGAATTGAAGACCCCGGAAGAGGTCTTGGGCAGCACGATTTCGTTTTCGATCGGCGTCAGGTCATCGATGATTCGCGCTTGCGGGCTGCCCTTGGGCAGGTGCATGTCCGAGAGTTTGTGATCCAGCGAACGATCGCGACCATCGGCGGTGAGGCTTTCGATGAGCGTGTGCAGCACGTTTTGTCGTGCATGACGAAAGGCACTGAGCAATCGGCGTTGATTGGACACCACTTGCATGTGGGCGCGGGTCAGAAAGTATTCGGCATCCGGCCCGTTGAGGTGCGCGTCGAACTGCGGCTCAAGCCAGGCACGCTGCATGTCCACCAGCAACAGTGCGGTGTGGTCGGTGGCAAACGGCAAATCCCGGGGCGAGTGGTGGGGGAGCGTGAACATCCTTATTTTTCCTCCAGCAGGTGAGTGTCGAAGTCGTTGCGCAGGGCATCGATGCCTTCCAGGCGATCGGCCAGATCGGGGCTGCGCAGTGACAGGCAGGCAACCAGTGCTTCAACCTGAGCCAGCGCCGGAACCATCGAGTCGAAGGCCGACGCCGATTCCACCGGGGCACTGATGATCAGGTCGGCCATTTCTCGTAGCGGTGACGCGTAGATGTCGGTGAACAGCACGACCCGCGCATGTCGGCTCTTCGCCGCATTGGCGACCCGCAGGGCTTGGGACTGGTAGCGGCGATAGTCGAACACCAGCACCACGTCCTGACGCTGCACGTCGAACAGCCGGTCCGGCAATTGCGCGTTGTCTTCCAGGGCAAAACAGCCGGGCCGCAACAGGCGCAGATGGTTGAGTAAATAGTTGGCGAGGAAACTGCTGAAGCGGCCGCCGAAGCAATGGACCTGATGGCGGGTGTCGAGCAGCCATTCCACCAGAATCCGTACATCTTCGGGTTGGGTCAGCGCCTGGGTCTCGATCAATGCCTGATGGCTGTTCGCCAGATAGTGGCTCCAGGGGTCATCTTTTTTGAGATGGGAGCGGGGTTGCAACAGGGTACTGGGAGAGCGCAAGCGGTCATCCATGTCGCTGAGCAAGGCTTCCTGAAAGTCGGCATAACCGCTGAAACCAAGCTTCTTTACCAGCCGCACGATGGTCGGATCGCTGACACCGGCATGTTCGGCCAGACGTGACATCGGGCCCAGCCCGTTACGCGGGTATTGATCCAGCAAGGCACGTATGACTTTGCGTTCCGACGGCGTAAGTTCCAGGCCGGGATCGGTGATCAGGTCTCTGAGAGAGGGCATCCGGGCTCCTGCTGGATGGGTGTGTCTGTTTTGTTTCATAAATTGATAAAACAGTATTTGTGTAACGTGTGCTACATGTCTAGTGAATTTTTGCGCGGATTTTAAAGGCCCAAGAATAGAGCGAACCCCCCGTGCGCCACGTGCTACACGGATATCGACTGGCTTTGTAGGACATCGCTCATGGATGTGTGAGATATCGACCCTGCTCAGGGATAAAATGGGCAAGTTAAGCCGTCACTCGGTCTGTAGCAGCTGCTACGTGGAATGCGTTCTGAGCGTATTTCTTGCGGCACAATGAGCCGGTTGTTAGTGGCACTTTCCATCCTATCCAGAGAGATTCTTCCGTGCAGGCGACCCGTTTGACCCTGATGTGCCACGCTCGAACCGTCGCACAAAAATTGGCGCGTTTTCCTACGAATGAGCCGTTGGAAATGGATTGGCAATCGGCGAAGGGTTCGCGTTGCCGCCAGTTCAAGGGCATCCCCCGTTTGCTCTGTGGCCCGGAACTGCGGACCCGGCAAACCGCTGAGCTGTTTGGCCATGACGTGGAGATCGTCACGGCACTGGCAGATTGCGATTTCGGACGCTGGAAAGGCACGTCGATCGACGACCTGCAAACCTCCGAACCGGAGGCACTCCAGGTCTGGCTCAATGAACCGACCTCGGCACCCCACGGTGGAGAATCGGTGGCGCAACTCGGTGAACGGGTGGCTGCGTGGTTGAATAGCCTTGAGGCGACGCCGGGGCATATCGTTGCCATCACCCATCCTTTTGTCATCCGCGCCGCCCTGATGCAGGTGTTGCAGGGCGCGGCGTTCAACCAGATCGACGTCGAACCGCTGTCGGCCATCGAGTTGCGATTCAACGGTCGCTGGCGGCTACGTTTGATGGGCACGGAACCTGAGGGCACATGCTGATGAAAAAACTTCTGGTCATCGGTGTCGGCGCCGGCAACCCCGACTACATCACGATGCAGGCGGTGAAGGCGTTGAACCGCGTCGATGTGTTTTTCCTCATGGACAAGGGCCAGAGCAAAGACAAACTGATCGACCTGCGCCGCGAGCTCTGTGAGCGCTACATCACTGATCGCGACTACCGCTTCGTTGAAGCACATAGCCCTGAGCGGGAGCGCGGGGATGTGGACTACAAGACCAGCGTCGAAGATCTGAACCGCGCCAAGCAGCAGACCTTCGAGCGGTTGATCAACGAGGAAATGACTGACAATCAGTGCGGCGGTTTTCTGGTGTGGGGCGATCCCGCGTTGTACGACAGCACCATTCGGATTCTGCAGGCGATTCTGGCGTCAGGTCGGTGTGTGTTCGAGTTCGAAGTCATCCCCGGGATCACCAGCGTGCAGGCGCTGGCGGCGCAACATAAGGTGCCGCTGAATCGCATCGGCCGCTCGATTGAAATCACCACCGGCCGGCGGTTGGCGGCCGGGCAGGTGAGTGACGCCGACAGCCTGGTGGTGATGCTGGATGCACAAGATGCCTACCATCAGGTGGCCGATCAGGAGACGGAGATTTACTGGGGGGCTTACCTGGGGACGCCGGATGAAATTTTGATCAGCGGCAAACTCAAGGATGTCGCGGATGAGATTGAACGGGTGCGTAAGGCGGCGCGGCTGGCGCATGGGTGGATTATGGATACCTATCTGCTGCGTAAGCCTTGAGGGTTTCGGTGGTTGGGCTGGCGCCTTCGCGAGCAAGCCCGCTCCCACACTGAATCTCTATTGAGCACAACATTTGTGCACGACGCAGACCCAATGTGGGAGCGGGCTTGCTCGCGAAGAGGCCCTCAAAAACACCTCAAAAAATCGCCTTTACCTCTCGCCCAAACCGCTCCCGATACACCGACGGCGGCACGCCGACCACGCTGCGAAACGCCACGCGGAAACTCTCCACCGAACGATAACCACAGTGCTGGGCAATCTGCTCGGTGTTCTGGCAGGTGCTCTCCAGCAATTCGCGTGCCCGGGCCAGGCGCTCATGTTGCAACCAGGCCTTGGGCGGCATTCCGCTGGCTTCGGTGAACCGCCGCAGGAACGTGCGTTCACTCATGGCCGCTTCGCTGGCCAGGTCGCGAACTTCCAGCGGTTCGTGCAGACGTTCCCGCGCCCACTGCATGACCCGCGACAGATCGCTGCGTGGCGTGGGGCTGACCGGTGACGGAATGAACTGCGCCTGACCGCCGGTGCGTTGCGGCGACATCACCAAGCGCCGCGCCACCGAGTTGGCTACCTGAGTGCCGAAATCCCGCGCGACCAGGTGCAGGCAGGCATCAATGCCGGCGGCGCTGCCGGCCGAGGTGATCAATTGCCCGGAATCGACATACAGCACGTCCGGGTCCACCTGTATGTCCGGAAAACGCTCGGCCAGTTCAGCGGTGTAGCGCCAATGCGTCGTGGCGCCGTGACCGTCGAGCAAACCGGTGGCCGCCAGTACAAATACCCCGGAACAGATCGACAGCAATCGCGCGCCCCGGGCATGGGCCTGGCGCAGGGCGGCGAGCAAGGGTGCAGGCACCGCCGCGCTGCGGTCGCGCCAGCCGGGGATGATGATAGTCCGCGCCTCTTCCAGCAGTTCCATCCCGCCGTCGGCCAGCACCTGAATGCCGCCCATGGCGCGCATCGGCCCTTGGTCGACGGCAACGATTCGATGTTCATACCAAGGGAAATCGAACTCCGGTCGCGCCAGGCCGAAGATCTCCACGGCAATGCCGAATTCAAAAGTGCATAGGCCGTCATAGGCCAGAATCGCGACCAATCCAGGGGTGGGCTGCATTTGGCGGAAAATTCCCGGTGAGTGTCTTGTGCGCCACTGTAGCGGCAAGCGCGGGGCAGATAAAGTCTTCCCACACCCACCGAGACTTTGGAGTACAGCCCATGCCCAGCCTGGTTCGCGAAATTCCCGCCGCCCCATCTGCCATCGCCCTGATGCATTTCAGCAACCGTCTGACCTTCGAGACCGATTGTTCCGACGTCTACGGCAGCCAACAGGCCGGCGAGGTCGATTTTGTCCTGGTCGACGTGCGCGGACCGTTGGCGTTCGAACGTGGACATGTGCCGGGCGCGATCAACATTCCGGGGCGACTGATCACGGCTGATGGCTTGGCGGGTTATTCGACATCCACGCTGTTCGTGGTCTATTGCGCAGGGCCCCACTGCAACGGCGCCAACAAGGCCGCGGTGAAACTGGCGGCGTTGGGTTACCCGGTCAAGGAAATGATCGGCGGGGTGACCGGGTGGTTGGATGAAGGGTTTGAATTGAGTGTTGCGGTGCAACGGCCAGTCAGTACCGTGATCGGCTGCGAATGTTGATGTAGCCGAAAAGATCGCAGGCTTCGCCAGCTCCTACATTGATCGAGGGCACCGGTGAAATCACGGCAGTACGTCTTCTGTAGGAGCTGGCGAAGGCTGCGATCTTTTGATCTTGATTCAAACCGCTGTCCGCGCCGCCCACCATTGGTCGAGCGTCCCCTGCAACCAGTCATTGACGGCTGCATAGGCGGCGCTGTCCTGTGACTCCCGAGGCAACGGCGATTCCTCGGCAAAGTGCTCATTGAGGGTCGCCACCGATTCAGCATTCCACTCCGGGTGGAACTGCAACCCCACCCGAGTCGCCCCGACGCGGTACATCTGCTGCTCACACACGTCACTGCTGGCCAGCAATTGCGCATCCGCTGGCAGATCGATCGCGTCTTCGTGCCATTCCAGCACCTTCAGCGTCTGGCCATCCGCAAAGGTCACGGTCGTCCAGCCAGTTTCGGTGCGAGCCATGCGCCGCACATTCCCACCCAGGCTCAACGCCAGCAATTGCGCGCCCAGACAAATCGCAAACACCGCCGCGCCCTGAGCCAGACTCCCCGCCAGCCACTGACGCTCCGCTTCCAGCCACGTCGGCCCGGCGTTGGATTCATAAGGCCCGCCCAACAGGATCGCGGGTGCCGCGCTCACCGGCGGCAACTGGCTGAGGTCGGCGCGAAACACGTTCAGCGTAATGCCACGGGCCCGAGCCCATTCGGCAATGGCGCCAGGACCTTCGGCAGGATGGTGCTGGATCAGGTTCAATGCGGGCATCACGCTTCTCTTCCGGGGATGGGGTGGCGGGATCAATGTGCGGCAAAAAAAGCTTCATCGCCAGTGCGACTGTTCGGTCGGAGCACACCCTAAACCGCGTAGGTTTTGTCTGAAGTAAAGGATTGTCCTACAGCCTTTGCACCACCGTGGCGCACGCTTCAAGTACCTTGAATCCCTCGGCTGTTTTTCTATAAGTATTTGTCGCTTAAACACAATTTGCCCTCCTGAAGCCGCTCTAGACTGCCGGCCACTTCGGTCTTCACTCACCGAAATCTGCCAATAAAAACCTCCGCACACAGGAGTAATAAATGAACAAACTAGTGATGTTCGGTGCCCTGGCACTGTCGATGTTGTCCCTGACCGCCGTGGCCGAAGACGCCAAGCCGATTCGCCTCGGTATTGAAGCCGGTTACCCGCCATTTTCGATGAAAACCCCTGACGGCAAACTCACCGGTTTCGATGTGGACATCGGCGATGCGTTGTGTGAGCAGATGAAGGTGAAGTGCACCTGGGTCGAGCAAGAGTTCGATGGCCTGATCCCGGCCCTGAAGGTCAAGAAAATCGACGCGATCCTGTCGTCCATGACCATCACCGACGATCGCAAGAAGAACGTCGATTTCACCATCAAGTACTACCACACCCCGGCGCGCTTCGTGATGAAGGAAGGCACCGACGTCAAGGATCCGCTGACCGAGCTCAAAGGCAAGAAAGTCGGTGTGCTGCGCGCCAGTACCCACGACCGCTTCGCCACTGAAGTACTGGTGCCGGCCGGCATCAACCTGGTGCGGTACGGTTCCCAGCAGGAAGCCAACCTGGACATGGTCGCCGGTCGCCTCGACGCGATGCTGGCCGACTCGGTCAACCTGGACGAAGGTTTCCTGAAAACCGACGCCGGTAAAGGCTTCGCCTTCGTAGGCCCGACCTATGAAGACGCCAAGTACTTCGGCGGCGGTGCCGGCATCGCCGTGCGCAAGGGTGATAAAGAGCTGGCGGACAAATTCAACACCGCCATCACCGAAATCCGCGCCAACGGCAAGTACAAGCAAGTGCAGGACAAGTACTTCACTTTTGACGTGTACGGCCATTAATACGCCGTAGAAAAAAGTGGCCACTGTAGACGCGGTGGCCACTTTTTTTATGCTCTCACTATTGAGATGAGAAACCTGTGGGAGCGAGCCTGCTCGCGATGGCGGCTTCAGCAACACCTGAAATGCCCCAGCATGCTTCACAGTGTTAGGCTTTGCCCCGAATCCTGCGCTCTGTGAAGGAAGGTTTATGTTGAAGTTGCTCGCTCTGCTCACGCTCCTGGCGTCCACCGCCGTCCACGCTCAAACCCCGCTGCACACCGATCTGCCGCTCAAGTACCTGGAGCAGGCCCATGCTGAATCCCGCAACCAGCCTCTGGTGATTTTCCTGCACGGTTACGGCAGTAACGAGCAGGACCTGTTCGACATCAAGGATCAATTGCCGCCCCAGTACAACTACCTGTCGGTGCGGGCGCCGATGACGTTGGAGGAGGGCAGTTACCAGTGGTTTCGCCAGAAGGGCGAGGGCGCCTACGACGGTGAGACGGCCGACCTGAAGGCCAGCGGCCAGGTGTTGAGGGATTTTGTCGCACAAGCGGCGAAGAAATATCACACCGAAGCGGACAAGGTATTGCTGGTGGGTTTCAGCCAGGGCGCGATGATTTCCTACGAGGTCGCGTTGCGTCATCCCGACGCAGTGGGTGGAATTGCGGCACTGAGCGGGCGCGTTCTGCCGGTGCTCAGATCCGAACTCAAACCGTATGAAAAGCGCCAGCAGCTGGCGATTTTCATCGGTCATGGCACCGCCGACACACTCCTGCCCTACAACGACGGTACAGAGGCCGACAGCCTGTTGCAGCGCCTGTCACTCAAGCCCGAGTTTCATGCCTATCCGGGTGTCGGTCACAGCATCAGCGCCACCGAGGTGAAGGATTTGAGCGCCTGGTTGCAGCGGCTCAATCCCTGAATCGGTCGGGTTTATTTGCCGCTGACGATTTGTTTCACCAGCGTTTCGTGGCCGGTTTTGTCGTTGGGGCGGGAAATGATCTGAACGATGGCCATGCGCGTGCCGGAAGCAGCCATCAACGTGCTGTCCAGCGTCATGCCGCCGCCCTGGGTGGCGGTGCTGTCGATCTGCCGAAGGCCCAGGCCCGTGCCTTTCTGAGTCAGGCTTTTTTCGCTGGTTTTGTTGAAATCCGGCAAGGCGTTGCGTTGCTCGGTGGCGAACGCGGACACGGTGTTGTCGAGGAATTCACCGTCGTTGTCCTTGACGTTGACGCCGCCGGGGATGGTGTTTTCAGCGGCGATCACCACGGTTTTGGTGGTCTGGTTGGTGTACATCGTACCCGTCGCCCCAGCAGTGCCGGTGGCCGCATCGCCGGCTGGCAGCGGGTTGGCGATGAAACCCTTGGGCAGGGTGAAGGTGAACTTGCCGCCGAGCATCGAGACCTTCTGGGCCGGCGCTTTGTCGCCGGCAGTGGCCTTGGCCGCCTGCGCATTCAAGGCACCCAGGCTGGTAGCCGCCATCAGCAGCAGAACAACGGCTTTTTTACTCAACAATGACATTCAAACTCTCCAGGGGATGATCCGCGCTTTGACGGCGATCATCCCATGGAGGTCAGGAAGCACTCCAGCGCGAATGTGCTGACTGGTTACGCAGTACTGGCGAATGAGTTGGTTGTGGCGAGGGGGCAAGCGCTCTCTCAAGCATCCACCGGCCACGTCCCACGCCGCACCATCTCCCTGACCCGATCGGCACCGTTGGCGCGCACCAGCAGTTCCATGCGGGCTTTTTCGATGTCTTCGGCGCTCCACTTCTCCGTGGCCATGGTGGCTTTTTCATGAGACCAGCCGTTGTCGTAGTGGCGGACTACGTATTGCTGCTGGTATTCCCACATTTCAGTGCCCGGAATCGGCGTGACGATAAAGGGATTGGCATAAGCCATACCTGCGCCCATCAGGTTGACGGCGTAGTCGATGGTATTACTGATCTGCCCCAGGCTTTCAATGAACGGTTGCTCACCGGCCGAAGCAGGCGGGTTGACGAAACCGAGCATGAACCCACCGGTGACCTGAATCCCGCTCTTCCAGATCCTGCCGGGCCGGGACAATGCTCAAGTAGCTGGATTTGCGTGTCGGGCGAACCAACTGGCCGCTGTAGTTGCGGTAGGCAATACCCGGTACCGCGTCAACATTGCCGGCGTCATGGGTGAGGGCGTCGAGCAACAGGGTGAAGGCACGATCGGCTTCGTTGATCAGCGTGAAATCGAAGGGCGAGTCGAGCAAGACGTTCTGCCAGTCGCCGCTCGAATGCGCGCCACCGGTGACCAGCAGCAAGTCGGGGTCGATGGATTTCACCAGATCGGCCAGCGCCCGTGCGTTGCCCCACTGCACGGTGTAGTTGCACTGGATGCCGACGATGTCCGGCTGGGCGTCTTCGATGATCTTGCGCATCTGCGCGTCGGTGAGGCCATAGCGGATCAAGTGGCCCTGATCGACTGCCACCAGTGGGCAGTTGGCACGACGGCGAATGCCGCTGCGGCTCGATTTCAGTGAAGGCAGCCCCAGGTGCTGGAGTGCAGGTCGATTGGGGGCCACGCTAAAAACGTGGCAGGTCGCGTTCAATCCTTACTGTTCCTTCAGAGGCAATCAGGTCCATCTCCACAGCTCCTTTACAACATTGATGTCAGGCTTTGGGCTGGCCTGTTCGCGAGGTTGCGATAACGGCGCCGACGATAATCAGCAGGGCGGGAATAATCAGGAACGGGCTGGCATGGCTTTGCCCGATGGCCACCAACAGCAGGGTCGAGATCAGTGGCGCGAGGTACGACAGTGCGCCGAGCATCGACAGGCTGCCGTGCTTGGTCGCGTGATCCCAGGCAAAAAACGCCAGCCCCACTGGCCCCAGGCCGAGGCCGACGATGGCCGCCCATTGGCCGGAGTCGGGGGTGACCGAGGTCTCAAACGCCAGATGACAGACCAGACCTGCCACCGCGACCAGGCCGCAGATGCCGCCGATGATGCTGCTTGGCACTTCGTTGAAGCGCCGGTTGATGACCGAGTAGGACGACCAGACCAACGCGCAGGCGAACGCGGCCAGGTAGCCGGCCACCGGCATGTCGGCGACTTCCGCCGAAGCACGCTGCTGCATGATGAATGCGGTCCCGGCCAGCCCCAGCAGCGCACCGAGCAGTTGGCGTTTGCGTAGCTGTTCACCGGCGGTGAAGGCCGAGAGCAGCACAATCAGCAGCGGCCACAAGTAGGCGATCAGGCTGGCCTCGGCGGCTGGAGCGGCTTTGAGGGCGAAAAAATACAGCGCGTGGTAGGCGAAGATCCCGAGAAAACCGACCGCCCAGACCGACAAGGGCTGGTTCCAGCTGCGAAACCCTGCCACACCGCGTCGCCCGAGAATGCACAGACTCGCCACAAACGCGACGCCGAAGCTCAGGGTCAGCAACTGAAAGGGGGGAATGCCTTCAGTAAGGGTGGTCAATAATGCCAGGCAGGACCATAGAAACACTGCGATCACACCGACGGCAGTGGCGGATGTCGCGGTCTTGGCGGACCCAAGTGTTTTGGTTGTCTGCGTCGCTTCGCTCATCTGTGCCTCGTCTGATTCTTCATGTCAGTGAGGCGATGATAGAAAGGTCTGGTGGGGAGGGTATTGACGCAAACTGCTGAAGATTTGTTCAGGCCTGCCGGATTCACGCCAAGCGTGAACTTCTGCGGACGGCGGCCGGGGTGAGGTCACGGTGCTTTTTCAGCGCATGGGTGAGGGCACTCTGATCGGCATAGCCGACCCGATGAGCGATTTCGGTGATCGACAGCGCGGTCTCGCAAAGCAGCTCGATGGCTCTGTTCAGGCGCAAGCTCGCAATGTGCGCGAAAGGTGTGGTCTTCAAGTGCTGATCGAACAACATGTAGAGGCGCCGTTCGCTGGTTCCGGCCACTCGCGCGATGTCCGTGGCGGTGAGCGCGCTGTCCAGGTTGCTTTCGATACAGGCCAGGGCCCGGGCGAGCGTGAACTGGCTGTGATCGGGGATGTTTCTGGAGGGCAGCGTCAGAGAGGACAACAGCAACGTGCTCCAGGATTCGGCCACCTGAGGCGAGCTGATCAGCATCGGCGCGCTGCGGGCGGCGTAATCGAGCAAATGGCGGATTTCCGGGCGCACCGGGAAGAAGAGTTTGTCGACCAGCAGTCTGCTCGACAAATCGATATTCTGCTGCCCGCCGAAAGGCGCCGCTGGCACGTCGAGCACCAAAAAGGTATTAGCCTTCTGCGCCAGAAACGCATGACGCGCACCGGCGGGAATCACCACTCCCTGGCTCCAGTCGACTTTGCCGCCCTGGCCGTCAACCTCGATGTCCATGGCGCCGGACTGCGGTAGCACGACTTGATGGAAGTCGTGATCATGCAGCTCGACCTGACCCGAATACGAACGCAGGGCCAGTGAAACCGATGGGCTATCGTTGCTGCTCATTACGCCTCTCCGTTGGCTGAAGTTCGCATCATGCCTGAGTCACCGAACTCTGTGCCACCCTCGCAATCGTTCAAGAAAAACGGCCTCTTCATAGGGAAAGGACGGGACGCATCATGCCGTAATGCCTGCGGTTTTTGCCGGCGTGATGTCTAACCGCTGAAAAGCCAAGGCTATCCATTCATCTTGCGCAGCTTTCGTGTTCCTGGTGCATTGTTTCCAGATCGCAAAAGCAAGCGTTTCGTGATCAACAACATTCCCATCGATACTCCCACGCCCAAAACAAACCCCTGCCACCCAAACTGCGGCAGCGCAAGCGCCAACACCAGACAAAACGCCGCAAACGAATACATCCCCGTCGCCGTCGCCCTGAGCAACACCGCAGTAAAAGCAGGCCCGCGAGTCTGCTGGGAAAACACCGCCATCACACTGCCCAGCACCGGGAATACCGCGAGCAGCCCGCTCCAGCGTTCGCCGACGGTGTTGGCCAGCAACGTCACAGCCAATGTGAGCAGGGCGCCGGCCATCATGCGCAGCAACAGTTTGTCGGACTTCGGCGTCGGGCCTGAAACGATAGGTTGCACCGAGGGAAACAGGTACGGCGCGGCCAGTAATGCGGTGGCGGCCGCGATTACCGAGAACACCAGAGACGGCGGAATCAGCGACAGCACAATAGCCGCCAAGGCCCAGACCAACAGCGAAATCGTCAGCGCCCACGGCCAGCTCAAGCGTTGTGCAACCTGAGCGTAGGTCACGCAGAAGGCAATCATGGCGAACATTGCCGACAGCGCCGCCGTCGCCGCCTGAGCAGCGAACAGCTGGCCCTGCTCAATGGCGAGGAAGAACAGAATCGGCCCGACCACCACCGGCAACCCCGACAGCCAACCGGCCACGCTTGGGCCCCAGCGTTTTCCAGCCAGGGAAATCATCAACAGAAATCCCGGAATCACCAGCAGTTTGAGCATCAGCACCCACGCGTCTCCATTCGGTGTGAGCCGGCCACGTTAGCATTGCGGGCGATGGATTGCTCAGGACGGTTTCTGAGTCGGGAGGTGTCTTGTCTGCCCGGGCCTCTTCGCGAGCAAGCCCGCTCCCACATTAGAACTGTGCCGATCACAAAATTTGTGATCAACCTCGATCAACTGTGGGAGCGGGCTTGCTCGCGAAGAACGATTACGCGGTCTCCCGCCCAAACACCTCGACCAGATAATCGATAAACACCCGGGTCTTGGCCGGCATCAACGTGCGGCTCGGGTAATACAGCGAAATCGGCCCCGCGTCGGCATGCCAATCCGGTAGCAAGCGCACCAGTTCGCCACGCTCAATATTAGCGGCGACATCCGGCAACACCAGTAGCGTCACACCGAGGCCGAGCAGGGCCGCTTCACGCATGGCGGCCGGGTCATTGAGCACGATGTTTTCACTCAGCTCGGCACTTGCTTCATTGCCCGTGCCATCGCGCATGACCCAATTACGCACTCGCCCGGTGCGAATGCCACGCATCACAATCCCATTGTATCGAGCCAGGTCCGCCGGGCTGTCGGGCGGCGTGCGTCCGGCCATGTATGCCGGTGAAGCCACTGCGACCACATGCGCCGCCGCCAACGTCCGCGAGATGACCCCGGGCGTCAGTTCGAAACCACCACCGATAGCTGCGTCATACCCTTCGGCAATCAGGTCCACCTGGCGGTTTTCGAAGTGCCATTCGGGGCGAATCAGCGGATAGCGCGCCAGAAAATCCGGCAACAATGGCAATACATGGCCGATGCCAAAAGTCGGCGCCAGGCT
Organism: Pseudomonas sp. PDM09; assembly: GCF_014852305.1. Lineage (NCBI taxonomy): Bacteria > Pseudomonadati > Pseudomonadota > Gammaproteobacteria > Pseudomonadales > Pseudomonadaceae > Pseudomonas > Pseudomonas sp. PDM09. The sequence goes on from NZ_JACVBI010000002.1 coordinate 414,055, forward strand.
GACTTTGAGCACGCCCGCCGGCTCCCCGCGATCACTGGACACCGCACTGATCGCCGCCTGCAACCCTTGCAGATTGCCGCTGATACTCGCCAGAAAACGCTCCCCGGCTTCGGTCAGTGACAACTTGCGGGTCGAGCGCTGGAATAGCCGCACACCGATGTTGCGTTCGAGCATCGCCACGTTGCGGCTGACAGCGGCGGGTGTCAGTGCGAGCAGCCGTGCGGCGGCGGAGAAGCTGCCGGTTTCGGCGCTACGCACGAAAGATTCGAGGTTGGCGAGGGTTTCCATTCCAGACACCTGATAGTAATACTTGAAGATAATTCAAGTTATTACCGTCTAATCAAGTCGTAATGGCAAGTGCAGTATTCACTCCATCAACCCACCACGGAGTGAACACCATGAGCACAATCGGAATCATCGGCGCTGGCGCCATCGGCACAGCCTTCGCCAAAGCGTTATCCCGTCAGGGCATTGAAATCGTTATCGCCAACAGCCGAGGTCCGCAAACCCTGGCCTCACTGGTAGCAGAACTCGGGCCGACAGCGCGGGCCGGCACCCGTGAAGAAGCGGCTGCACAGCCGATTGTTTTGGTGGCGGTGAATTGGTCGAAGTTACCGACGGCACTGGCCGGGCTGCCAGATTTCGGCGGGCGGATTGTGATCGATGCGAACAATTCGATTGAAGCGCCATCGTTCAAAGCGGTGGATTTGCAAGGCCGTCCGTCCAGCGAAGTGTTTGCCGAATGGGTGCCCGGTGCGCGGGTGGTCAAGGCGTTCAATCACCTACAGGCGCATCTGCTTGAGAGCGATCCGAAAGCGGAGGGCGGTCGGCGGGTGCTTTTTCTCTCTGGTGACGATGCCGAGGCCAAGGCACAGGTGGCTACGTTGATCGAGCGGTTGGGGTTCTTTGGAATCGATCTGGGCGAACTGAGTGTCGGGGCGCGGCTGGTGCAGTTTCCGGGCGGACCGTTGCCTGCGTTGAATCTGGTGAAGTTCGCCTGACCCAACGACTATCCCCTGTTTCACAAGTTTCAGTGATGCGCAGGACCCGGTGCGATGTGAATCGCACCGGGTGTTTTGCCAGGCTGCGGCGGTTCTTCGTGGGTCCCCGTGCAGTCTGTTGAACGCTTTATGCCCGTTCGATCGCTAATGCCACGCCCTGACCACCACCGATGCACAGGGTGGCCAGGCCTTTCTTGGCATCGCGCTTGATCATTTCATGCAGCAAGGTCACCAGCACCCGGCAACCTGACGCACCGATCGGGTGGCCCAAGGCAATGGCGCCGCCATTAACGTTGACCTTGTTCAAGTCCCATTCCAGGTCCTTGGCCACGGCCAGAGATTGCGCGGCGAAGGCTTCGTTGGCTTCGATCAGGTCCAGTTGGCCGATGGACCAACCCGCCTTGTCCAGGCAACGGCGAGTGGCCGACACCGGGCCGATGCCCATGATCGCCGGGTCGACGCCCGCGTTGGCGTAAGCGGCGATTTTTGCCAGCACTGGCAAGCCGAGGGCCTTGGCTTTCTCGGCGCTCATCAGAATCACCGCAGCAGCGCCGTCGTTCAGCGAAGAAGCATTACCGGCAGTCACCGAGCCGTCCTTCTTGAAGGCCGCTTTCAGTTTGCCCAGGGAATCGGCGGTGGTGCCGGCCCGAGGCTGTTCATCGGTGGCGAAGGACAGCGGATCGCCCTTGCGCTGCGGGATCAGGATCGGCGTGATTTCATCAACGAAACGTCCGGCCTCGATGGCGGCCACGGCTTTCTGCTGCGAGGCGGCAGCGAAGGCGTCCTGCTGCTCACGGGTCAGGCTGTATTTCTCGGCCAGATTCTCGGCGGTGATGCCCATGTGGTAATCGTTGAACGCATCCCACAAACCGTCGCTGATCATCGTGTCGACGATCTGTGCGTGACCCATGCGCAAACCGGTGCGGGCGCCCGGCATGACGTAATTGGCCAGGCTCATGTTTTCCTGGCCGCCGGCGATGATCACTTCGGCATCGCCGCAGCGAATCGCCTGAGCCGCCAGATGCAGCGCTTTCAGGCCCGAGCCGCAGACCTTGTTCAGGGTCATGGCCGGCACGGCGAAGGGCAGGCCGGCCTTGATCGCGGCCTGACGCGCAGGGTTCTGCCCGGCACCGGCAGTCAATACCTGGCCCATGATCACTTCATCGACCTGCGCCGGGTCCAGCCCGGTTTGCGCCAGCAGTTGACGGATCACCGCAGCACCGAGGTCAACCGCGGACACATTGGCCAACGAGCCCTGGAAGCTGCCGATGGCAGTGCGAGTGGCGGCAACAATCACGACTTCTTGCATGGAAGGATTCCTCACTGGGCAGCGAACTGCATTTCCGGGACATGATCAGGCACGATCAGTTTACCAGCGGTCTTGGCGACGATTTCTTCGACGCTGACGCCCGGCGCGCGCTCTTTGAGAATGAACGCACCGTTCTTGATTTCCAGGTAGGCCAGGTCGGTCAGCACGCGTTTGATGCAACCGGCGCCGGTCAGCGGCAGGCTGCAACGCGACAGCAGTTTCGACTCGCCGTCTTTGGAGGCGTGGGTCATGGTGACAATGATGTTGTCCGCACCGGCCACCAGGTCCATCGCGCCGCCCATGCCCTTGACCAGTTTGCCGGGGATCATCCAGGAGGCGATGTTGCCTTCGACGTCCACTTCAAACGCGCCCAGCACGGTCAGGTCGATGTGGCCGCCGCGGATCATCGCGAAGGATTCGGCGGACGAGAAAATCGATGCGCCGATTCGTGCAGTCACGGTTTGCTTGCCGGCGTTGATCATGTCGGCGTCGACTTCGGCGTCGGTCGGAAAGGCGCCCATGCCGAGCAGGCCGTTTTCCGATTGCAGCATGACTTCCATGCCTTCAGGGATGTAGTTGGCGACCAGGGTCGGGATACCGATGCCGAGGTTCACGTAGTAGCCGTCCTGCATTTCGCGGGCGACGCGCTGAGCCATTTGTTCGCGGGAAAGTGCCATTGTTGTTATTCCTTCATTCGGTCCGGGGGCAGGGGATCACTTACGCACGGTGCGCTGTTCGATGCGCTTTTCGAACGTGCCGCAAATGACCCGGTCGACGTAGATGCCAGGGGTGTGGATCTGCGACGGGTCCAGCTCGCCGGGTTCAACGATTTCTTCGACTTCGACCACGGTGATCTTGCCGGCGGTGGCGGCCAGCGGGTTGAAGTTCTGGGCGGTGTGGCGATAGACCACGTTACCGAAATGGTCGGCTTTCCAGCCTTTGACGATGGCGAAGTCACCGGTGATGGACTCTTCCATCAGGTACTGGCGACCCTTGAATTCGCGGACTTCCTTGCCGTCGGCCACCGGAGTACCGACGCCAGTGGCGGTGAAGAACGCCGGGATGCCGGCACCGCCTGCGCGCATTTTCTCGGCGAGGGTGCCTTGAGGGGTCAGGACCACTTCGATTTCGCCGCTCAGCAGTTGCTTTTCGAACAGCGCGTTTTCGCCGACGTAGGAGGCCACCACCTTACGGATCTGCCGGTCCACCAGCAGCACACCGAGGCCGAAACCGTCGACGCCGCAGTTGTTGGAGACCACGGTGAGATCACGTGTGCCGCGGTGCTGGATCTCAGCGATGAGGTTTTCCGGAATCCCGCACAGGCCGAAGCCGCCGGAGATCACGGTCATGCCGTCTTCAAGACCTGCCATTGCTTCCTCGTAGGAATACACGCGCTTGTCGAACCCTGCCATATGCACCTCTTTTATTCTTTGTGGGCGGCTGGCTAGCCGGATGGGGAGGGAGTGTCTCGCCGGAGGATTTATTTGTTAAGTTGATTTTTAAGGTTGATTGATAGATAAAACTCACTAATAGGTAGGGGCTCCCGCAGACTGCGCCTACATTGAATGTGCTTACCGTGGAGACCGTGGTCATGACCGTCAAACAGATCCGCGCATTCCTGGCCGTGGCTCAGAGTTTGAGTTTTGCCGTGGCGTGCGAGCGGCTGCACCTGTCCCAGTCGGCGTTGAGCCTGACCATCAAGGCGCTGGAGGAGGGTTTGGGCGGGCGCCTGTTCACGCGCAATACCCGCAACGTCGCACTGACCGCCGAAGGCGAATCGCTGCTGCCACTGGCCCGTCGATTGATCGCGGACTGGGACAATGCCGAGGATGAACTGCGCCAACGCTTCACCCTCCAGCGCGGCCGCGTGACGCTGGCGGCGATGCCGTCGTTTGCTGGCAATCTGTTGCCACCGATTCTCAAGACCTTTCGCGCGCGCTACCCCAAGGTCAACGTCACGGTGAACGACGTGATCAACGAGCAGGTGCTGGAAATGGTTCGCGACCGTCAGGTGGAATTGGGCGTGGCGTTTGAACCGACCCAGAGCTCGTCGCTGGAATTTACCCCGTTGTACATCGACCGGTTTGTGGCGGTGGTGCCCCTCGATTCACCGCTGGCGGAGCTGGCAGACATCGATTGGCAGACCTTGCTCAAGGAACCGTTCATTACCTTGCAGCGACCATCGACGGTGCGGGTGATGCTCGAAGAGCACTTGCAGGCGCGGGGCATGAAGTTGCCGGTGGAATTTGAAAGTCATCAGTTGGCAACAGTCGGGCGGATGGTGGCCAGCGGATTGGGCGTCAGTGCGGTGCCGGCCTTGTGCGCCGGGCAGATGCGCGAGCTGGGCGCGCGTTGCATTACCTTGCGGGATCCGGTGGTGGAACGGGCGATCGGGGTGCTGACGACAGGGCATGAACTGTCGGCGGCGGCGCAGGCGTTGTTCGATATTCTCAAGGCCGAAAACCTTGGCGAGCGCCTCTCTATGTATTGATCACAGTCCCCTGTGGGAGCGGGCTTGCTCGCGAAGGGGACGGCACATTCAACATGGATACTGCCTGACACACCGCCATCGCGAGCAGGCTCGCTCCCACAGGAATTGGGTTTCGCCAGTTGCTGACGGATCACCCGGGCAGGTGGCCTGCCCGGATGATAAGCCTGCCCTTATTTACGCGCCTCCAGTATCAGGTTGAACGGCGTTTCCGTGGCCCGCCGGAACTGGGTGAACCCCGCCTCGGTGAAGACCTTGCGCAACCGTGCCTCGCCCGCTTGGGCGCCGAGCCCGAGGCCGACTTCCTGGGACAATGAGTTGGGTGTGCAAATAAAAGTCGAGGCGGCATAGAACAGTCGTCCCACCGGAGTGGTGTTGGCGTCGAGCGTGTCGTTGGCGAAGGGCTCTACCAGCAGCACCGAGCCGTCGGGTTTGAGCGATTCATAGGCGTGCTTTGCGGCGCCGACCGGGTCACCCATATCGTGCAGGCAGTCGAAATAGCAGACCAGGTCATAGTCGTCGCCCGGATAGCTTTTGGCAGTGCCCTGAAAGAACCGCGCCCGGCCGGACACACCACCTTCTTCGGCGCGCTGGGTGGCGACGGTGACCGAAGGCGCGTGGTAATCGAAACCGACGAACCGTGAATTCGGAAACGCCTGGGCCATGATCACGGTCGAGGCGCCGTGGCCGCAGCCGATGTCCGCTACCTTGGCGCCGGTTTCCAGTTTGGCGACCACCCCGTCGAGGGCCGGCAGCCATTCGCTGACCAGGTGCGCTTTGTACCCTGGGCGGAAGAACCGTTCGGTGCCGCTGAACATGCACGGATGGTGATCGCCCCAAGGCAGGGCGCCGTTGCCGCGCATGGCATTGACCAGTTTGTCCTTGTCATGGAAAAACGATGCAACCACGCCGATACCGCCGGCCACATAGACCGGTGAATCTTCGATCGCCAGCGCCAGGGCTTGCTCTTCAGGCAGGCGGAACTGGCCGTCGTGGTGTTCCATGTAACCGGACGCGGCGTGAGCGCTGAGCCATTCGCGCAGCAGGCGGGTATTGCAGCCGGTCTTTTCGGCGAGTGCTTCGGGGGTGACTGGCTGACTGTCGGCCATGGCCCGGTACAGGCCGAGCTCTTCGCCGAGGATGACGTTGGCGAGCATCGCCGCGCCACCCATGTCGTTCACCAGTTTGCCCATGAAATCATTGAGTCTGGCCTCGTCCATCATGTGTGCTCCTTCAGCAGGATCAGGGTCCAGAGGCATTGTTTGTCGAGGCATGCACCTTTGGGCGGTGATCGTGGGAATGAACAGGACGATAACGGCGTCCTGGCCCCCTGCGGGGGTAATCAATAAGTCTAGTTCGTGTATCCCACTGTATCTGACTGCCTGTCCGATACAGTGGCCTGAGAAGAGCGGCGTTTGTGAACACACCCCCGACACACAGCGGCGCTTGACTGAGCCTGCCGGCCGGCACTGACTTTTCAGACGCTGGAGACCGGATCCCAGGATGAGATCGACACCATGCACACTCCCCTCACATCCGCGAAGACGAGCGTTGGGCTAGGCTTGCGCCGCGGTTTGATGACAGACCTTCAAGTGGCCCCGCCGGGCGCTTTCGACTTTCTGGAAGTCGCGCCGGAAAACTGGATCGGCATCGGCGGCGCTCATGGCGCGGCGTTTCGCGCCTTGGCCGAGCGCTATCCGCTGTCCTGCCACGGCTTATCCTTGTCGCTTGGCGGGCCGGCACCGCTGGACGTCGGGTTTGTGCAGCAGGTGCGGGTTTTCCTCGATCACCATAAGGTGCCGTTGTACAGCGAACACCTGAGCTACTGCAGCGATGACGGGCATCTTTACGATCTGCTGCCGTTGCCGTTTACCGAAGAAGCGGTGCATCACGTTGCCGCCCGAATTCGCCAGGCACAGAACATTCTCGGTCGGCGCCTGGCGGTGGAAAACGTCTCCTACTACGCCGCGCCACAACAGGACATGGACGAACTGACCTTCACCAACGCGGTGCTGCACGAAGCCGATTGCGACCTGCTGCTGGACGTCAACAATGTCTACGTCAACTCGATCAATCACGGCTTCGATCCGCAGGCGTTTCTGGCGGGCATCGACGCGCAGAGGGTGGTCGCCATGCATGTGGCGGGGCACTTTGATGAGTCCGACACGCTGAAGATCGACACCCATGGCGCCTCGGTCAAACCGGTGGTCTGGTCGCTGCTGGCCGAGGCGTATGCGCGGTTCGGTGTGCAACCGACGCTGCTGGAACGGGATTTCAATTTTCCGGCGTTCTCTGAGTTGGTGACTGAATTGCAGATCATTCGCCGCCTGCAAGGTGAGGGGGTGAACCGTGGATAAGCCGACGCTGTATCAGCAGCAAGACATATTGACTCGCTACCTGCGCGACCCGGACCACTGTGCGCCGCCCGCTGGGATGGACGTGGCACGGGTGCAGGTTTATCGCGACCTGGTGTTTTCGAATCTGTCGTCGTTGCTCAGCGGGACTTTTCCGGTGCTGGTGAAGATATTGGGTGACGGTGAGTGGCGTTCTCTGGTGCGGATCTTCTTGCGGGACTACCGCGCGCGCACGCCAAAATTCGGCGAGATTGCCCAGGAGTTTGTCGAGTTTCTGGCCTCTGAGCCGCTGGCGCTGAGCGATGGACCGTGGCCGCCATTCATGGTTGAGCTGGCGCGTTACGAATGGGTCGAGATGGCACTGCAACAATCCGAAGCCGAGCCATTGCCGGCCAGCGATGCCGGGTTGCTGCTGGATCGACCGTTGCAGGTTTCGCCGCTGGCCTGGCCATTGGCGTATGCCTGGCCGGTGCAGTTGGTGGGGCCAGATTACCGGCCGGACTCGCCGCCGGCTCAGCCGACGTTGCTGTTGGTTTGTCGGGCCGAGGACTGGAGTGTGCGGTTTTCCGAACTGAGCCCTTTGGCGTGGCGGTTGTTGCAGCGGATCGGGGAATTTACTCAGCTCGATGGCCGGGCGCAGCTGGAAGGGTTGGCGGTGGAGGCGGGGATGGTTGGATCGCCGGAGTTTATCGACAGCGGATTGGTGTTATTGCAGCAGATGCACAGGGAAGGGGTGATCGGCATAGTCGCCTGACCGCACGCAATCCCCCAAACACCACACATCCAATGTGGGAGCGGGCTTGCTCGCGAAGGCGGTGTGTCAGTCGACATAGATGCTGAATGGGATGGCCTCTTCGCGAGCAAGCCCGCTCCCACATTGGATGTGTGGTGTTTATTGGGGCTTTGGCAACTTGAGTTCCGCACACAACCCACCGCCCTTGCGATTGCTCAAGGTCAGCGACCCACCAATCGCAATGGCCAACTGCTGCGCAATCGCCAACCCCAACCCGGTCCCTCCCGTACTGCGATTACGCGAATTCTCCACGCGGTAGAACGGTTCCATCACCTGTGCCAATTGCTCTTCGGCGATCCCCGGCCCACGGTCCATCACTTTCACCGACAAGCTGCCATCAGCCTGCGTTTCCACCGACAGCTCTGCGGTGCCGGCGAATTTCAGTGCGTTGTCTATCAGGTTCACCAGCACCCGCCGCAAGGCATGCGGCCGGGTGTTGATTACGGCTGCGCTTTTGCCGTTGAGCTGCACGTCTTTGCCCATGTCCTGATAGTCGAATACCAGGCTGTCGAGGAATGAATCCAGATCAGTGCGGCGACTTTCCTCGGTGGCCCCATGAATGCTGCGGGCATAGGCCACGCCTTCGCGCACCAGGTGTTCCATCTCGCCGAGGTCGTTCCACAGTTTGTCTTTCTCGCTGGAGTCATCCATGAACTCGGCGCGCAGTTTCATGCGGGTGATCGGGGTTTGCAGGTCGTGGGAAATCGCCGCCAACAACTGCATGCGTTCCTTGAGATAGGCCGCAATGCGCGCCTGCATCGCATTGAAGGCCCGCGCAGCGTAGGCGACTTCGGTCGGGCCTTTTTCATCCAGGTGCACGGCGTGGGTGTTGGGGTCGAGGGTTTCCACCGCTTGGGCGAGGCGGGTGAGCGGGCGAATGGCGATTCTCACGGCCAGCCAGGTGCAGATAATCATCAGCGCCAGTTGCCCCAGCAACACCGCCGGCAACCACGGCGACAACGGCACCATCGAAGGTCGCACGTCGATAGTGACAGGGCTGCCGTCCTTCAGTTTCAGGTGGGCCTGGAAGTGTTTTTTCGGGCCGGGGATGTCGGTAAAGGTCAGCGGGTAATCATGGCCGATGGCGTCCTGAATCGAGGTCACTGCAATCGACACATTGCGAGCCGCCATCGGTGTGCCCGGCGAGCCTTCATTCAACAGATAGTTGTAGTTGGCGCGTTCCAGACGCGGTAGCCAGTTCGGGCGTTCGTCGGCGGGCAAACGGTCGAGGATGGCCAGGGAGGTCGAGACATCGGTTTCCAGATTGCCCAACATGGTGTTTTTCGCACTTTCGTAACGCTCGTAGTACTGAGCGCCAAAGGACAGCGCTTGGGCGAGGATCAGGCCGACCAGGAAAATCAGCGACAGCCGCGAAGCCAGCGTGCGGGGCCAGTGCAGCGCAAGGTTCATGACGGCGCACCGAGCACTTCCACCGGCAGGGAAAACACATAACCTTCACTGCGTACGGTCTTGATGTAGGCCGGTTCCCGGGCATCGTCCAGCAGACGCTGACGCAAGCGGCTCACCAGCAAATCGATCGAGCGGTCGAACAGGTCGGCATCGCGGCCTTGGGTCAGGTTAAGTAACTGGTCGCGATTGAGCACCCGCTGAGGGTGATCGAGGAACACCCGCAGTAAACGATATTCCGCACCGCTGAGGGCGACCATGGTGCCGTCCTCATCCAGCAGATGCCGGGCCGAGGTGTCCAGGCGCCAGCGACCGAAGGCCAGCAGGCGACCGCTTTCGGTGATCACCAGGTTCGGCGGCAGCATCCGCGTGCGTCGTAGCACGGCGTTGATGCGGGCGAGCAATTCACGGGCGGCGAACGGTTTGACCAGGTAATCGTCGGCGCCCATTTCCAGGCCGATGATGCGGTCGGTTTCATCGTTGCGAGCGGTGAGCATCAGCACCGGCGTGGCCTTGTGTTTGCCGGCGCGAAGTTCGCGGCAGAGGACCAGGCCATCGTCCCCCGGCATCATGATGTCGAGCACGATCAAATCCACCGGTGTGGACTCCAGAAACGAGCGCATCTGCCGTCCATCCGCCACCACGGTGGTGCGCAGGCCGTTCTTTTTCAGGTAGTTGCCTACCAGTTCCCGGATCTCGCGGTCATCGTCCACGATGAGAATGTGATCGACGTGTTCCATGGTGACCAAGCCTCTTGAATAGGAGTTGTCGCGCAGTCTATCGAGCCTTGGCCCGCTCGCCTGCCGTCGATTGTATTGCAGTGTATCTGGCATATCAGCAGATACACGGGGACGCAAAAACAGCCGATTTCAGGGGTTTTGTATCGCTGTGTATCGCAAGCAGGCGCGGATACACAGCGATTTACCCGCGCCTGTTCTGGACACAGACGGGATACCTCACGGGTTTCAAATAGGTTCCATCGAGGCAAACCCAACCGCCTCGGCTCAATCAACGATTGACCTATTGAAGCCCTGAGGAAACCACCATGAACACCAAAGCCGTGTACGCCGCCTGCCTGTTTGCCGCCCTGAACATCTGCACCTTGTCGGCCCGGGCCGAAGCCGATGTCACCCCTCAAACCTACACCTACGGCATGCACCTGGACATCCAGAAAGTGCTGTCGATGAAACAGGACGCCACCTCTGCCTGCGGGATTGTGAATGCCCGGATGACCTACCTGGATTCCCAAGGCAAAACCCGGGTACTGGATTACAGCAAATTCGCGGATGGCTGCAACGAAGGCAACTGAGGTCTGTAGAACCTCCACTGTTCTCATGTGGGAGCGAGCCTGCTCGCGATGACGGCAGCACATTCAACATCCATGTGACTGCCAGAGCGCTATCGCGAGCAGGCTCGCTCCCACATGGAACTCGCATTTCAAGGTGATTCAATGTTCTTCATCGCATTCCTGGGCGGTATTTTGACCGTCCTCAGCCCCTGCATCCTCCCGGTCGTGCCGTTTTTGTTTGCCGGTGTTAAACGCACGCGTTCTTCGATCCTGCTCACCCTCGGCGGCATGGCCCTGACCTTCGCCCTGATCTCCAGCCTGGCTGTGGTCAGCAGCGATTGGGTGATACAAGCCAACAACACCGGCCGCCATGTGGCGCTGATCGTGATGGTGCTGTTTGCCCTGTCGCTGATCTCCGCTCGCATCGGTGGCTGGCTGGCGCGCCCATTTGTGCTGCTGGGCAATCGCCTTGATCCCAACACTCGCAAAATGTCTGGCCCGTTAGGCTCGGTGATGATCGGCGTCGCCACGGGGCTGCTCTGGGCACCGTGTGCCGGGCCGATCCTCGGGGTAATCCTCACCGGCGCCATGCTGCAAGGCGCCAACGTTCAGACCAGTCTGTTGCTGGTGGCGTACGGCCTGGGCAGCGCGTTGTCCCTGGGCACTTTGATCTTCGCCGGTCGCGGCCTGGTCAATCGCTTGAAACCGTCGATTCCGCTCACCGGTTGGCTGCGTCGCGGCACGGGGGCTGCGGTGTTGGTTGCCGCCGCGGTCATCTCCACGGGTGCCGACAACAAATTGCTCGCCAGCACCTCGTCCGAAGGCGTTACCACGGTTGAACAGCGCGTGCTGGAAACCGTACCGAAAGTGGTCGATTACTTCGTCAGCAAGGTCAAGGCCGACTCGACCCAGGACGCGGCCAAAGGCGCGATGCCGTCACTCTCTGGCGCGGTCGAATGGCTCAACTCGCCAGCGCTGAGCAACGATTCACTGCGCGGCAAAGTGGTGCTGGTGGACTTCTGGACGTACGACTGCATCAACTGCCAGCACACCTTGCCCTACGTGAAGGACTGGGCGAAGAAATACGAGAAGGACGGCCTGGTGGTGATCGGCGTGCACACCCCTGAATACGGTTACGAACGCATCATCGACAACGTCCGCGAGCAGGTGAAAAAACTCGGTATCACCTACCCGGTGGCGATCGACAACAACTACGCGATCTGGCGCGCCTTCGACAACCAGTACTGGCCCGCTCACTACCTGATCGACGCCCAGGGGCAGGTGCGTTACACCCACTTTGGCGAGGGACGGTACGAGACTCAGGAACAGATGATTCGGCAACTGCTGGAAGAGGCCAAAACGCCTGCTGCATAACCCGTTTTCGGCGAAGCAAGCCGATCTGTTAATGCGGCGTTACAGATAGGCGACCATGTATCGGAGAATGCCATATTTCGTGGGTTCTCCGGACGATCGGCAGGACGCCAGCGTATCCGGGAGCGATAGTTTGTGGACGACGGGATCATTGCCGACCCTGTCATCACCCTCAAGAAAAGGACGTTGCCATGCCTAAATACATTATTGAACGCGAGCTTCCGGGCGCCGGTGCACTGCCGCAACAGGAACTCAAAGCGATCTCGCAAAAATCCTGCGATGTGTTGCGCGAGATGGGACCAGAGGTGCAGTGGCTGGAGAGTTACATCACTGGCGACAAGATTTACTGCGTGTACATCGCGCCGAATGAGGGACTGATCAGGGAGCACGCCCAAAAAGGTGAATTTCCCATCAACAGCGTTTCCCGGGTCATGAACGTCATCGATCCCACCACGGCGGAGTGAGCCGGACGAGTTCCAACCCGCAACGGAGCAGATTTCATGAGTACCCCCATTGACCTCACTGCCCTGAAAAACCGTCAAATGGCCTCGTGGGCCAGCGGCGACTACGCCGTGATCGGCACCACCTTACAGATCGTCGGCGAACAACTGGCCGAAGCCTGCGACTTGCTCTGTGATGAGCAGGTGCTGGACGTCGCCGCCGGCAACGGTAATGCAACGCTCGCCGCCGCGCGCCGGGGCTGCAAGGTCACGTCCACCGATTACGTGGCCAAGTTGCTTGAACGCGGCGAAGACCGCGCACGGGCGGAACACCTGGACGTGACCTTTCAGGTGGCCGATGCCGAGGACTTGCCGTTCGAGGACGCCAGTTTCGATGCCGTGCTTTCGACCTTTGGTGTGATGTTTACGCCGGATCAGCCCAAGGCCGCAGCGGAACTGGCGCGGGTGTGCCGTCATGGAGGGCGGATCGGCCTTGCCAACTGGACGCCTGAAGGCTTCATCGGCCAGATGTTCAAGACCCTGGGCCGCCACATGCCGCCACCGCCAGGAGCGCAACCCCCTTCGAACTGGGGCACCGAAGCCTGGTTGCACTCGCAGTTCGATCAGCGCGACTTTCAGCTCCAGGTGACACGGCGGTTGTTCAACTTCCGCTATCGCTCGGCCGCGCACTTTATCGACACCTTCCGTACCTGGTATGGGCCGGTACACAAGGCCTTTGCGACCCTGCCACCCGAAGGGGGCACGGCCCTGGAAAACGACTTGACCGAACTGTTGAATCGCCTGAACCGGGCAGGGGAGCGGTCGCTGGTGGTGCCCGGTGAATACCTGGAGGTGGTGATTACACGGCGTTGAAACGACAACACAAATCCCCTGTGGGAGCGGGCTTGCTCGCGAAGGCGGACATTCAGTCAACATCACTGTTGAATGTAAGGTCCTCTTCGCGATGTAAGCCCGCTCCCACAGGGGTATGTGCAGAATTGACTACCTGACCAGGCCGATCACTCATCCAGCCTCTCGGTGTACACCACCCACACACTGCACGGCATTTTGTACAGCAGATGTTCCACGGTGCTGCCAATCAACCGGCCCATGCCGCGATGGCCGACCCGGCCCATGACAATCACGTCGACGTCATAGGTATCGGCGTAGCGAGTCAGCACCTTGGTCGGGCTGCCCATGAGCATGTGCCGTTGCTCCGGCGCGATGCCGTTGCGCGCGGCCAATTCGTTGAAGGCATCCTCCTGGAAGTCGAACAGGGTCTTGGCCTTTTCCGAGGCGAAAAAAGCCGAACCGTTTTCGAAGCTGAACTCGTCCGAGCTGATCGACGAAAGGTCATAGGCGTAGACCACGTCGAGCTCGGCATTGCAGGCACTCGCGAGTTTTGACGCTTCGTGCAGAATCCGGTCATTGAAGCTTTTGTAGTGATCATCACGATGGAAGGGGTCCACCGCTGCAACGATCTTGCGCGGCAACGCATGCTTGGCATGGCTGACGAAGTGCAGCGGCACCGGGCATTCGCGCAGTAAATGCACGTCGAGGGGGGTAAACACCAGCCGCGACAGCCGCGATTGGTGCTCCAGCGCCTTGATCAGCACGTCCATCGGCTGCTCTTTGAGGTGCGTCAGGATTTCCTCCAGCGGATTTTCGACCCAAGTCACCTCCGTGGTGACGTGCACACCGATCTTGCGCAAGGGGCGAGCCTGTTCCTCAAGCCACTGGCGGTGACGCTCGACATAGCCCAGACGCATCTGCTCCAGAGCCTTTTCGTTGACCAAGCCGGCGGTCGCCAGGCCCTCCAGATAGTCGAAGGCAACGATATGCAGGGCCGCATCTTCGGCCTTGGCCAGCGCTGCGGCCCGGTCGAAGGCAGGGCTGTGTTCCATCAGGGGCGAGGCGACCAGCATGAAACGAGCTTGACCAGACATGACAAACCTCCCGTGGGTAAACGAGCAGACGACGGGCCCCCTGGATTGCGATGGGGAAGCGCCTGTGCGCCCGACGTGTGGTCATTCGATAGCCATTCAATCCTCTAAGTATTGACCATGATCAAAATCTCGTCCGCAAGCGCATCAGCGGGACAGGATGATGAAAGGGATCCGCGGTGTGCAGGCGATGGGTGTCACGCCGAAGTTCTAATGTGGGAGCGGGCTTGCTCGCGAAGATGGCCGTTCAGTCGATAGAGATGTCGCCTGACATTCCGCCTTCGCGAGCAAGCCCGCTCCCACAGGGATTTGTGGGGTTTTCTTTATCTAGACAACCTTCGCGCCCCGTGCCTCCAGCAACTCCCGTAACACGGAACGGTGGCAGTGGGCCTCGTCTTCGCAATAACACCCTACCGCCAGCGACGTTTGATGGGAGAGGGCGGCCAGCAGGTCGAGCAGTTGACTGGGCGCGGGATGGTTCATCTCGGCCTTGAACTTGCGCTTGAAGGCGCCCCAGGCCTTGGCATCTTCCGCCGATTTGGCTTCAGCCACCAATTCGGGGCTGGGGGACAGCAGCGGTTGCCACACGTCGTAAAAATCCCGGCTGGCAAATTCGGCCTTCGGTACACCACGGGGCGGGCGGCGTACCGTGCCCAGGCGCAGGCCTTCATTCGCGGTGCGGGGGGAGCCGAGTTGGACGATGTGGATGGGCATGATCGCAGTGCCTATTTGAGCCGCGAGCTGTCGAACCACTCCAGCGCCGTGCGCCAGAAGCAGATACCCAGGAAGTACGCCGACATCAGCAGCCACAAACCCATCACCAGCGGATTGACGACCGGGTGGTTGACCACCAGCGACAAGCTGCACAGCAGCCAGATGGCCGTCACGGCAATGTTGATCGGCATGAACCGGCGCACGCGGAATGGGTGCAGGAATTTCATGCGGGTCACGGTCAACAGCGCCAGGCCGATGACGGCGAGCAAGGTGATCCACGGCGACGGGTCGATGATGTACAGGCACAGCGCAACCACGTTCCACGCGGCGGGGAAGCCCTGGAAGTAGTTGTCTTTGCTCTTCATGTTGACGTTGCAGAAGCAAAACAGTGACGACACCAGAATCAGCGACACGGTCAGCAGCAGGGTGTAGTCCGGCAACGGGATGTAACGGTAGATGAACAGGGCCGGGATAAATACATACGTCAGATAGTCGATCACCAGGTCGAGGATCGATCCGTCGAAACTCGGTAGCACCGACTGCACATTCACCTTGCGTGCCAGCGCGCCGTCCAGACCGTCGACGATCAGCGCCACGCCCAGCCACAGCAGGCAATTGGTCGGCTGGTTCTCCAACAAGGCGAGGGTCGCGAGGAAGGCTGTGACCACGCCAGTGGCGGTAAAACCATGGGCGCCCCATGCTTTGAGCCTGGCAATGTGTACAGTGGATATCACGGGAGCGTTCTCCAGAAAGTGAAGCAAGCCAATGATCACCCTCTTGTTGAGGGCGTCGGCAAACCGGGTCGGGTTGCAGGTATCGACCGGATTTTCGGGGATAAGGTTCACCACCTATGAATCTTAGCCGCCGCGCAAAAAAATACCCCGGAAATATCCGGGGCAAGAATTAATGCATTGTCCGCCTGTGCGCTCCATTCAAGGTGGGCGCAGCATAGAACGTGGCAGTGTCATTTCTGTCAGGAGTGGGAAGGGCAAGGGCGGCGCGGCATCCACCTGTAGGAGCTGGCGAAGCCTGCGATCTTTTGATCTTCAGCGGTTTTGAAAATGGCCAGGATCAAAAGATCGCAGCCTGCGCCAGCTCCTACACAAATTGTGTACATCCCGGGATGCGGCCGGTGATTTCGGCAGCAGAAACGTAAGGCCTAAATTCTCGGCTGTCACCAGAGGCGTGAATCCCCCTGCGCTGAACTGCGCCGCGAGCCAGTGCCACGGCGCTGGCCCGTCTGTCCGGCCAATTTCAACGCCAATGGAATTTTTTTCAGGCACCGCCGCTCTGCTGATAGAGACGTGCTGATCCAGCGTCCTGCCACTGGCCGCAGAGCGAGAAAACCATTCCATGACTGCCCTGACACGACTTCAATCCCGGCCTGCCCACGAGCACGTGATAACTGTCGCTGGCGGCTTAAAGGCGCTCTATGAACAGTTGTTGCTGAACGACGATGATGCGCAAAAACATGCGCTCGCCCGGGGCTTCCTGCAAGAGCAATTGCAGCAAGCGGCGCAGCTGCCCGATGAACTACCACGGGACCTCTCGGCCCTGCAAAACTGGGTCGAACAGCACAGCGTCGACGTGGCCCGGCAATACGCCGATTACCTTCAGCAACGCAAGGCGGGTGGGGCGCGACAGTTCTTCAGCAATAAAGCCCATGGGTTGTTTTTCCTGCAAGCGGTAGCCCCGACCAAACTGGTGGATGGCGCCTGGCTTTATGGCCTGTTGCCGCACTGGCAGGACCCGCGCTTCGACGGGCTGTTGTGCACCTATCTGGAAGAATTGGGTGAGGGCAATCCGGCGCAGAATCATGTAGTGATCTACCGCAAACTGCTCGCCGAACATGGCTTGCCAGACATTGCCGCGATTACCGATGAACGCTACCTGCAAGGCGCGATTCAACTGGCGCTCGGCTATTGCGCCGACGAGTATTTACCGGAAGTGATCGGCTACAACCTCGGCTATGAACAGCTGCCGCTGCACTTGTTGATCAGCGCTTATGAACTCAGCGAACTGGGCATCGATCCGCTTTATTTCACGCTCCACGTGACCATCGACAACGCCAGCATCGGCCATGCTCACAAGGCGGTGCAGTCGGTACTGCAATTGCTCCCGGTGGAAGGCGACCGTGATAACTTTTTGCGTCGGGTGGCGCTGGGTTATCGGCTCAACGACCTGGGGCAGGGCAGCCGGGCGATCATTGAGTCGTTCGACCTGGACAGTGAAGTCCTGAGCATGCTGGAACGCAAACGCCCGTTCGGCCAGCACATGCATTCCGATTACAGCCGCTTTGAAGGCAAGACCGTCAATCAGTGGCTGTCTTCACCGGAGCAATTGCCAGGATTGCTGGCGGCCATGGAAAACAGAGGCTGGATCAAGCGCCACCAGGACCCGCAGGCCAGCCGCTTCTGGCAATTGATCGACGGTGCCGGCGCGGCGATGTTCGGCGTATTCAGCCCTTACGAAAAACAGTTGCTGCATGACTGGATTGCTGGCGACTGGACGCCGGAGCATCCAGTCGCTGCGGTACGACGCGGCAGTAGCGTCACGGCGCAGACGCCGGTGCCCGCCGACAGCGATCCGGATATCAAGCGCCTGCATACCGCGCTGAACGGTTTGAGCGGGCACGAGCAGATGCCGGTGTTAATGCCGTGGCTTTCGCCCCGTCGGCATGCTCATCCTGCGGGTTTGTTGGCGACACGCCGGTTTGTCGAACTCAAATCCAGCCTTCTCTAGAACACCTTTTATCAACGGGAGCGGTTTATGAGTCAGGAAGAACAGCTGTCTGTCGCCGACCTGGCACTGGTGCGACTGGGACGGCGCCTGCAGGCTGACGGCTATCGCTTCATCACGCCGACGCCGCTGACCCATCAGCGTGTCAATAACCGCGCCGAAGGTCGACGGGCCGAGACCCTGCGCGATGTTTTTGGCTGGTCGCGACCGTTCGAGCCAGGGCTATTGTCGGCGGATGAACAACGCCAGTTACAACAGGCGCAGGTGCTGGAGCCGTGCAACGGGCGGCTGAAAAGCCGGGTGCGCTGGTCCAGCCTCGACGACTTGCTGTTCGTGCATTCGGCCTTTCCTACGGAGGCCGCCGATTCGGTGTTCTTCGGGCCTGACACTTACCGGTTCGCCCAACTGATTCACGCCCATTTGCAGCAAAATTTCGCCCCGATCAGGCGCGCTGTGGACGTGGGTTGCGGCGCCGGTGTCGGTGCCATTCTGATTGCCCGCGCCCGTCGCGAAGCCGAGGTGTTGGCGCTGGACATCAACCCCGAGGCGCTGCGCATGACAGCCATCAACGCCGCGCTTGCCGAAGTGGCTAACGTCAGGGTCGAAGCCAGCGATCTGTTGCAGGATGTCGACGGATACTTTGACCTGATCGTCGCCAACCCACCCTACATGGCCGACCCGGCCGAGCGTGCTTACCGGCATGGCGGTGGCGCGTTGGGTGCGGAGTTGTCACTGCGGATTGTCGAGCAGGCACTCGGTCGGTTGGCGCCCGGCGGCTCGTTGCTGCTGTACACCGGCGCGGCGATGGTCGATGGCCGCGATCCATTGCTGGAGGCCCTCACTCCGCGCCTGGAGGCTCCGGGGTTCGGCTGGACGTATCGCGAACTCGATCCCGATGTGTTCGGTGAGGAGTTGTCGACCCCCGGTTACAAACGGGTGGAACGGATTGCCGTCGTCGCGCTGACCGTGATGCGTCTCGGCCCAGGCATTGGGGAAAACGTTGATGAACAGGCGCCTGAACTTCGGCATTGAAGAAGAATACTTCCTCACCGACCTCGCTTCCCGGCGCATGCCGGGGCAGCCATCGGTCCAAGCGATCGAGGCGTGCAGGGCGGCGCTGGGCCAGTCGTTCGCCTATGAAATGTTCCAGGGGCAAATTGAAGTCGCCTCACCGGTATTCAGCAGTGTGCCGGAGGCTGCCGATTACCTGGCCACCACCCGCAGTGCCTTGCGACGTGCTCTGGAGCCGTTCGGCCTGGGCCTGCTCAGCGCCGGCAGCCACCCCTTGGCAGATTGGCGAATTCAGCAACCGACGGATCAGGTGCATTTCCATCAGTTGTTCGATGACTACCAGCGAGTGGCCCGGCGCAGCCTGTTGTCCGGGCTGCACGTGCACGTCGAAGTGCCCGGTCATCTGGATCGTATCCGCGTCATGAACGAAATCTTGCCGTGGGTGCCGCTGTTGTTGGCGCTCAGCACCTCGTCCCCGTTTTGGGAGGGCGTGGACAGCGGTTTCATGAGCTATCGCCAAGTCGCCTGCGACGAGTGGCCGCGCATGGGCATTCCGGAGTTCTTCGAGGATCAGGATGCGTTCGATGACTACGTCGCGCTGATGACCCGGACCGGCTCGATCCGCCAGCCCAGTGACTGTTGGTGGAGCGTGCGCCCGGCCGCCCGGTTTCCCACGCTGGAGCTGCGCATCACCGACGCTTGCCCACGGTTGGACGATGCGCTGTGCATCGCTTCGCTGTTTCGCCTGATGGTCGCTGACGCCGTCGCGCAGCCGCTGCCCGGGGCGAACTTCAGCCGCGCGGCTTACTGGATCCTCAAGGAAAATCGCTGGCGTGCCAAGCGTTACGGCATTCACGGCACCTTCATCCGCCAGGACCACGAACCGACAATCTCGATCGAGCAATGGCTGGCCCTGGCGCAAATGACATTTGCCGAAACTGCGCAGCAACTGGGTGTGCAAGACGTCTTCAAACAGGCCCGGCGCATGCTGATTGAGGGGACCAGCGCGGATCGGCAACGGTACGCGGTGGAACAGGCCTTGTGCGACGGACGTTCGATGCCCGAGGCGTTGGCGCAAGCTGTCGATCAACTGCTGATGGAAACCGGCGAACAACCTTGCGCCAGCCCGGCCTCGCAACGAGCGGTAGGTGAGCCATGAACAAGAACCTGGACGATTACAACCGCATGCGCGATTTCTCGGCGACCTCGGAACCGGCCGCCGTCAAACGCTCGGGCAAAAAAACAGCGAAGGATCATGCGTTGCAATTCTGCATTCAGAAGCATGATGCCTCGCACCTGCACTATGACTTTCGCCTGGAACTCGACGGCGCGCTGAAAAGCTGGGCTGTGCCCAAAGGGCCGTCGCTGGACCCCAAGGTCAAGCGCCTGGCGATCCATGTCGAAGACCATCCGCTGGAATACGCCACGTTCGAGGGCACCATTCCCGAAGGGCATTACGGCGCTGGCGATGTGATCGTCTGGGACCGTGGGGTGTGGATTCCCCAGGACGATCCGGCCAAGGCGTACGCCAAGGGCCGGCTGAAATTCGAGCTGCAGGGGGAAAAGCTGGGCGGCCTGTGGAACCTCGTGCGCACGCACATGCCGGGCAAGCAGGAACAATGGTTTCTGATCAAGCATCAAGACAGCGCCGCCAGACCTGACAGCGAATACGACGTGGTCGCCGCCGAGCCAGACAGCGTGCTCAGCGACCGTACAATTCTGGAAAAAAAGCACGGTACTGAAAAAACCAAACCGATCAAAAAAGTGCCGGCCAAGGCGCGTAAGGAAAAGTCGGCACAACTGACGGGCGCACGCAAAGCCAAACTGCCGGAGCTGCTCAAACCTGAACTGGCGACACTGGTCGAATCCGCGCCAAACGGCGAATGGAGCTATGAGATCAAGTTCGACGGCTACCGGGTCATGGCGCGCATCGACCGCGACGAGGTCAAACTCTTCACCCGCAACGGTCATGACTGGACCCACAAATTGCCCCGGCAAGCCGGGGCATTGGCGGCGCTGGGGCTGGAATCGGCCTGGCTCGACGGCGAAATGGTGGTGGCCAACGAGCAAGGCGTTCCGGATTTTCAGGCGCTGCAAAATGCGTTCGATTCCGGTCGAAGTGGCAGCATCGTTTACTACCTGTTCGACTTGCCCTACCTCAATGGCGTGGACCTGCGCGAAGTGCCTGTCGAGGAGCGCAGGGCGGCGCTGGCGACCGTGCTCAAGCCCAATGAAAACCCGCTGTTGCGATTCTCCGACGCATTCGGCGAATCCCCGGAGGCGTTGCTCAACAGTGCCTGCGAAATGAAGATGGAAGGACTGATCGGCAAGCGCCTGGGGTCGCCTTACGTGTCTCGGCGCACCCGTGACTGGATCAAACTCAAGTGCAAGCACCGGCAGGAATTCGTTGTGGTCGGCTTCACCGACCCCAAAGGCGCACGCAGTGCCTTTGGCGCGTTGCTGCTGGGGTTGCACGACCGCGACAGCGGAGAATTGCGTTATGCCGGCAAGGTTGGCACCGGGTTCAATGAGGCGACTCTCAAGCGCATTTACGAACAATTGAAACCGCTGCAGACGAAAAAGCCGTCGGTGGTCAATCCGCCTAGCGGTTTTGAAGCCAAGGGTGTGCATTGGCTTAAACCCACTTTATTGGCGGAAGTGGCCTTTGCCGAAATGACCAAGGACGGCTCGGTGCGCCACGCCGTGTTCCATGGTTTGCGTGATGACAAGCCTGCCAAAGAAATCACCGAGGAGTTGCCGACAACCGTGAACACATCAGCCTCGAAAACTGCCGCAGCAAAATCCGCAGCGAAGAACAAATCCGCCGCCGAGAAACCTGACGCCGCCGACCCGAAAACTGCCCAGTCGACTGTCGCGCCGTCGCAGATTGGCCTGGCCAGCGGCAAAGTGCGGATCACGCACCCGGACCGGGTGATCGACGCCAGCAGCGGCACGACCAAGATGCAACTGGCGCAGTACTATGCCAGCGTCGCCGAATGGATACTGCCGCAACTCAAGGACCGGCCGGTGGCGCTGGTGCGCGCGCCGGACGGCATCGCCGGCGAACTGTTCTTTCAGAAGAACGCCGAGCGCCTGGCCATTCCGGGGATTGTTACCCTGGACAAGGAACTGACGGGCCAACCGGTGATGATCATCAACAACGCCAATGCGCTGATCGGCGCGGTGCAGATGAGCACGGTGGAACTGCACACGTGGAATGCCACGTCAGTCGATCTGGATAAACCCGATCGCTTTGTCCTCGATCTCGACCCGGATCCGGCGTTGCCCTGGAAAAGCATGATCGAAGCGACCCAGCTAACCCTCACGGTGCTGGATGAACTGGGGCTCAAGGCGTTTCTCAAAACCAGCGGCGGCAAGGGGATTCACCTGATCGTGCCGCTGACCCGCAAACACGGCTGGGACGAGGTCAAGGACTTCAGCCACGCGATCGTCAGCCACATGGCCAAATTACTGCCGGACCGCTTTTCTGCGGTGTCCGGACCGAAAAACCGTATCGGGCGTATCTTCATCGACTACCTGCGCAACGGTCTGGGCGCCACCACTATTTGCGCGTACGCCGTGCGCACCCGCGAAGGGCTGCCGGTGTCGGTGCCGATCTTTCGCGAGGAGGTGGCCGAGCTCAAGGGTGGCAATCAATGGAACGTGCACAACGTGCATGAACGTCTGGCCGACATCGGTGACGAACCCTGGGCCGACCTGAAGAAAACCCGACAGACGATAACCGCCGAAATGCGGCGGCGGGTGGGGATGAAAAAATAGTGAATCAGAAGGAAGGCGGCGAGGGCACTCGCCGCCTCGACGACTATTGCTTGCCGACTGCGGCAGCCAACAGCGGCGCCACCTGTTCGTCGGTCATTGCGGCGTGGACTTCCATGCTCATGAGGTCGCTCCATTCCAGCACCCACTTCTGAATCGACACTGGATCACTGGCTTCTGCAATGCCAAAACCACTCGAGCCACCGACGGCATGCCAGCGCCCCAGCATCTTTACGCCTGCGGGTGGCGCGCCACCGGTCTTGAGAAAACGTTCGATTGCGCTATTACGCTGTTGCGGACTGATGGACCAACGGACCATGAATAACATCTGCCACCTCCTGCTACGGATTGGCACCTTTTATCTTCGCGCACATGGCTGGCGCCGGGCCACGGCCACGCTTGTGTTTCCAGTTCCGTCCTGGCTGGCCTGATACCCTTTCTCCCATCAGAAGGCATAGCAGCGGCCCGCATTTCGCGTACGACCGCTGATCCTCTTTCAGGACATTTGAAACGAACATATCGAGATAACAGCGAGAACCATCAGGCATCACGCAACAAGTCGTTGGCATTGAGCAGCTCGTAGGCAATCTCCGGGCGCTTCTCCAGCCCTCGACGAATCGCCGCCGGAATAGACTGACGGGTTTTGCGGCACAGGCCCGGCAGTTCGCCGAGGGTGATGTTGATGCCGCGCATGGTGCGCACTTCATTGAAGCCCGGGACGATCTCGACGCGCAGACCCAATTGCTCGTACATCCGGCGTTGCAGACGCTCCAGATCGCTCAGGCTCTGGAGATTTTCCAGGCGTTCGACCAGGCGCTTTTCCTCCGATCGGGTCAGGCTCAGGATGCGCAGATCCGCGCCGGGGGTTTCCAGCAACGGCTCACGCTCGCAGATGCAGGCTCCGGGCGGGCAGGGTTGGCGGATTGGAAGAGAAGTCGTCATGGGGTTCAATCATAGAGCGCTATGATCGGGTTTGCCCATGGGGTTGTTGTGCCGTTGAGCGCGATGTCTACATTCCTCTGCCGATCGCTTCTTCGAAGAGCATCGACGAATCGAATGTAAACGCTGCTCAGCACTAAAGTGACTTGTGATGGTCAATAAATCCCGCGCGAACCGACCGGATCCGCATCGACATTTTGATCAAGGACAGTGAAAGCATGCTCGCCGCAATATAATCAGCAACCGCCTCCACCAGGTTCCGTGAATCGGGACTCGCCGTACGTTTACCCCTCAATCCAATTCGAAGATTTAAAGCATGCACCTACGCAAAATTGCAGTTGGGCTGTCGGCCCTTGTTTTGCTTTCGACCGGGGCACAAGCCCGCAGTCTGCTGGATCTCATCAAGCCGCCCACCCAGCATCAGGAGCAAGTATCCCGCTCGGGCTCGATCAGCCAGAACGCGGCCCTGGGCCTCTATTCGAACAAACAGAAACAGGCCTCGTTTGACGGCTGCGCAGAGCTGTTCCCGGCTGCGCAACCGATCAACACGGCCACTGTGCCTGCAACCATGAAACCCCTGGCCCTGTGTTCCGACAACTTTGCGGTGCTGTACTCGCAAACCAGCAAGACGCCGTTGGTCGTGGTCGAACGCCTTAATGCCGCGCAGCTGCAGGATGCCAAAGGCGAGGAGCGCACCAACCAGTTCTACCCGGACCCACGCATCCCCAAGAGTGGGCGGGCAGAGTTGAGCGACTACCGTAGCCAACATCCGGCCGTGGACCGCGGCCATCAATCCCCGGCAGCCGATGCGCCGAATCCCAATGCAATGGCTCAATCCTTTGCACTGTCGAACATGGTGCCGCAGGACCCAACCAATAATCGGAAGATCTGGAGTAAGGTCGAGTCCGATGTCAGAAAGTTTGCCAAGCGAGCCGATGGCAATGTTTTTGTCTTTACCGGCCCGCTCTTTGATTCAGGCCACACCACTATCGGCGACAACAAGGTCTGGGTGCCGACCCGCCTGTTCAAGCTGGTTTACGACGCATCGTCCAAGCGTGCATGGGCCTACGTACTGCCCAACGCTGAAACTCGTATCGAGAGACCGATGGACTATGACGCTTTCGTGAAGAGTACCGGGCTCAAATTGCTGGGGAATCTACCGGTCACAGGTTCCGTAGGGCGCTCTTGATGGCTTGATGAATTGCACCCCAAAGGCTGGAGGCAACCGATGGGGTGTTTCATTTACGGATAAATAGCGGTGGTTAAAAAGTTGCTGCGATTTTCCGGTCCGCACTCTTTGGCGTTGGCTGCGGAGTTTGCTTTATTGCCCTTTCATTCATCCATTGCTCTTTCTTGCTCTGCCTCTACCTTGTTTTGAGGTTGATAGAGTCGCGGTATGGTTGTGTACCCGGTACGTGAAGCGGCATTGCCAGTCGCTCCCTGTAACCTTGCTTTTTCCTCTTTCAACCATTGGTCCATTGCTCTTTCTTGCTCTTCCGACACCTCGATTTGAGGTTGATTGAGTCCCGGTGCGGCTGTATATCCGATACGTGAAGCGGCGTTGCCAGTCGCTCCCTGTAACTTTGCGTTTTCCTCTTTAATCCATGCATCCATTGCTTTTTCTTGCTCCGCCGATACCTCGTTTTGAGGTTGATAGTGCCCCGGCGTGGCTATATATCCACTGCCGTCATAACTGGGCTCGTCGTTTTTAACGGTGCCATCCTTCAAACGCTCCGATGAACCAGCAATGCCTCCTGAACTTCTATCGTCCTTTTTAGTATCAATCGCAACCTGGCTTGAGTTCTGATTGGCAGAGTTTTCACTCGATTTAGCGGTGTTTGCGGTGGTTGTATCACTAGCTGTGTTAGATTTCAGGGTGGGGGCAGTGGGAGCAGAGACGGTCTCTACTCTAACTTTTGATTTGTTTTTATTCGCCGATTTATTTCTGCTTTTTTGCACTTTCTTAGTCGTTGAAAAAGCAGAGTTCAGTTCCTTTTTATTCTTTCGAATAAGATTGTCAATTGGAACGTAGCTAATAATTTGGTTGGATTTTCTTTTTATGTTCGAGTTGTAAAATTTCACTTGCTTCTGTGTTAGCTGAATATCAGCAATGGGCGGCAACCGAATGAGGCCAATAATCGCCTCGCGAGCAATGGCGTATGTAAGTTGATCAAAGCTGTAAACAACACTATTACTTGATTTTGGTAGGGTGGGGGAGAGTGTCATTACTTCAATGGCGCTATCATGCTTGGAGAGTGTTTTTCCTGCCACTAAATCTTTATATGTATAAACGACGTTGCACTTCGTTCGGACTCCACCCCAGGTGTTGCTTACAGATACTGAAGATACTTCTGTGCTTATTTCAATGCGCCCACTGTGATGTCCAAATTCGATAAAGCGATCACTGTTATGAATTTCTTTCTGGGTCGCATTCTTGATAGCATTCCCCCAGTTTGAAATCTGTAAGTCACCTGAAAAGCTATTGTCAATATTTACATTTTCTTTGTTTTTTATTTCTGCAGGAAGCACAATAACGTCTACATTGTATGCAAAGTCATAATAGTCAATATCAGAAACAATGCTCTTGTCTCTTTCGCTTGAAATTTCTGAATAGTTTCTTATGTTGGCACAACTTGTCACTCCGAAAAAGCTAAAAGCCAGCAGGAGTAAGGCCGTTCTTTTTTTTATCGACATGTTACTCTCCTGGCTTTGTCGCTAACGTATAACAGTGATTAGACCGGATTCGGCGATAACGAAATAATAGAAGTCTCTAGATAACTCTGCGCTACCGATTCCGACTTTTTTTAAAAGTCCCTGTAAATCATAGGCCTATATTTCACGCCCAACACCTCAGCACCACTAGCCGATGACAGACCGCGATCAATAGGTGGTCGGGGAAACTGAGTGCACCCCTTGGTTTTGGGTGGCCGCGTTTGGCCCAGGCTGTCGTGACTGGCCGAAATCCCCCCGGGCTGACGTTCAGGGAAAACGAATCCGTCGTCCTTTTCCCCGGCGTCAACCAAGGTTTCGGTGAGAGCGGGGCCTATGTGTGTTCCGAATGGAATTGCGCGCAAAGGTGCAGTACTTTGTATTTGTAGCACCCTCGTGTCGCAGTCCTGTCCAGGTTGAGAGGTGGCCTTCATGAACAACATCATCTACATCGTCGGGGCCGTTGTGATCGTCGTGGTTATCCTGTCGTTCCTCGGGTTTGCATAGCTTCGAAGACCCACTGAACGATTGCCGTGCGCCTTGCAGATGCATCTGAAGCAGTCAAGCCTTGACCCACCGTTGACGGCTCCAGCTGCTCAATGTATCGACCGCGAATACCAGTAACAGCATGGCCAGAATCACCGTGCTGGCTTGCGCTTCCTGGAACAGGCTGAGGCTGACGTAGAGCATTTGCCCCAAACCACCGGCGCCGACGAAGCCGAGCACGCTGGCCATGCGGATATTGTTTTCCCAGCGGTACAGGACGTAGGCCAGTAGCTGGGGCAACAGGTTGGGCAGTGTGCCGTAACAGAAAGCCCATATGACGTTGCCGCCCTGCAAGCGGATGGCTTCGGCCGGTTCCGGAGGGGTGTTTTCCAGCGCTTCGGCGAACAGCCGACCGAGTACGCCGGTGGTGTGCAGGGCTAGCGCCAGGGTGCCAGCGTTGGGGCCGAGGCCGGCGGCGAGGACCATCAGCGCGGCCCACACCAGTTCCGGAACCGCGCGCAAAGCGTTGAGCACCAGACGCGACGCGCTTTGCAATGGCCAGCCGAAACGCCCGGCCGCAGGCAATGCCAACAGCAGACCGAATACCGCCGCGAGCAGGGTGCCAAGGGCAGACATGGCAATGGTTTCAAGGGCGCCGTGGCCGATGGCTTGCAGATGGCCGGAGCTCAGGTCCGGGCTGAGAAAACGCTGCGCATAAGCACCCATCTGCTTCAGGTTGCCGGTGCTGCCCAGCTCGCCGAGGTCGATGCCCAGGTAGATGAACGAGGCGATCACTGCTGCGCCAATGCAGAGCAGCAGTGCCAGATTGATCAGGCGATTCATGCCAGCCTCCAGCGCAGCAGGCGGCTGAGTTGATCAGCGAGCAGTACCAGCACCAGGAAGGTCAGTAACAAACTGGCCACCTCACCGCCGGCGAACATGCGCAACGACAGATCTATTTGCTGGCCCAGACCGCCGGCACCGACAAAGCCCATCACCACTGAGGCGCGGATGGCGCATTCCCAGCGGTACACCGTGTACGACAGCAATTCCGCCGCGACATTGGGCAGGATCCCGTAGCAGAAGGCTGTGAGCCGACCGCTGCCCGATTGCAGTAGCGCGTGGGCCGGGCGCTGGTCGACCGACTCGAAAATTTCCGCATAGACCTTGCCCAACATGCCGCTGTAGGTAATGGCAATGGCCAGCACCCCGGCCGTCGGGCCGAGGCCGACGGCGCGCACGAACAGCAAGGCCCAGACGATTTCCGGCACGCTGCGCAGGAAGATCAGCAAACCGCGTACCGGCCAACGCAGCAGTTGGCCCCAATAGCTCGGGTGGCCGGCGCGGGAGGCCGCAGACAGCGACAGAGCGCGGCTGGCCAACAGGCTGGCGGGGACTGCCAACAGCAACGCCAGGGCCATGCCCGCCGTGGCGATGGCCAAGGTCTGCAGGGTGGCTTGCAACAACAGCTCAATGAATTCCTCGCCATGGGCCGGTGGCCAGAAGGCGGACACAAACCGGCCCATCTCGCTCTGACTGTCGCTCGCCACCAGTACGCTGAGGTCCAATTCGCTGAAGTGGATGCCCGGCCACAGCAGGGCAAGGGCCAGTAATGTGAACAGCAGGCGGGGCCGGGTGGCCGGATCTCGGGTATCACGGGTCAGCATCGGGGTATCTGCACACTCAAGGGCGCCGGAGCAATCGGTGGGGATAGCAGTTGTTCGTTGGCGTAAAGCTTGTCGAGCAACTCACGGTCGACTTCGCTGGCCTGAAGGTCGAACAGGATCTGTCCATCACGCAAGCCGATGATGCGCGAAAAGTGCGCCAGGGCCAGCTCCACCGCATGCAGGCTGGCGACCAGGGTGACGTTGTGCTGTCGGGCATGGCTGCAGAGCACCGAAAGCGTGTGATGGGCCAACACGGGGTCCATGGCCGATACCGGCTCATCGGCCAGCAACACCTCGGGCGCCTGGTACAACACGCGGGCAATGCCCACACGTTGCAACTGTCCACCGGACAGTTGCTGACATTGCGCGAACAACTTGTCACTCAGGTCCAGCCGGGCCAATGCCGCGCGTGCGCCCGGAATATCCAGTGGGTGCAGCAGGTTCAGCAGGCTCTTGCCCAGACCCCACTGACCCAGCTTACCGGCCAGAACCGCGGTGACCACGCGCTGGCGCGGTGGCAGGGGGGGCGACTGATGGATCAGGCCGATACGCGCGCGCAGACGCTGACGCTGGCGGGCGGAAAGCTGCCAGGCTCGCTCGCCGAGCACCTGCAGCTCGCCATTGCCCGGTCGCAGGGCAGTGGCCAGCAGGTTGAGCAGGCTCGACTTGCCCGCGCCGGACGGGCCGATGATGGCGACCTGTTCGTTTGCACCGATGTGCAGGTCCACGCCACGCAGCGCCTGGACACCATTGGCGTGGGTAAGGCTGACCTGGGTTAGACGCAATGTCATTTGAGCAGGTCGGCGGCGCGTGCGGCTTCCTCGATGCCCTTGTAGTTCTCGGGCTTGGTTTCGATGAATCGGCTGGCGGCCTGCAGATCCAGAATCTCCTTGTCCGCAGGCTTCGCCGGATCGAGGGCCAGGAAGGCAGCCTTAATCTTGGCCGCCAGCGCTGGATCGAGGGTCCCGCGCACCGTCCAGTTGTAGTCGAAGTAGGCCGGAGTGGTCGCAAACACTTTGACCTTGGTGGTATCGACCTTGCCGGCGGCGACCAGTTTTTCCCACACGCTGGCGTTCAGTACGCCGGCGTCGACCTTGCCGGCCTGGACCCAGGCGACAGTGGCGTCATGGGCACCGGAGTAGCCGACGCGACTGAAGTAGGTTTCAGGCTTGATGCCGTCCTTGAGCATAAAGTAGCGCGGCATAAGACTGCCCGATGTGGAGGACACCGAGCCGAATGCAAAGGTCTTGCCCTTGAGATCGGCGAGGGACTTGACGGCAGGGTCGGCGGTGATGAATTTGCTGGTGAATTGGGCGTCCTGTTCGCGCTGTACCAGCGGAATGGCATTGCCGGTTTTCAGGCGTGCCTGCACGAACGTGAAGCCGCCCAGCCAGGCCAGGTCGATGCGGTCGGTAGCCAGCGCCTCGACCACGGCCGGGTAATCACTCACCGGCACGAACTCGACCTTCATGCCCAATTGTTGTTCCAGATAGGCGCCAAGCGGCTTGAACTTGCGCAGCAGTTCGGTCGGGGCTTCATCGGGAATCGCGCTGACTTTCAGCGTATCGGCGGCCTGCGCCAACAGGGTGAAAAAAGGCAGGATCAAGCTGACGGCCAATGCCAGGGTACGCTTGAGCATGGAAAATCTCCGGTGTATTAACGAAAGAATGTCGAGGCGCCAGGCAGGCCTGGCGCTTTGTGAGGGTAGACGAAAGGGAGCGATATTGACCGGTTTTGGCCCAATTGCAATCTGTTGCATCGACGGGTTGAATCCAAAACGCAAAGCGGTCAATTTTCGGAGCGCATAACACCGTTTGTGAGATCACCCCCGACCAACGTCTGCATCATGATTTCTCTCGTTCCAGGCGGCACCCTGCTAGTTACCGTCCGCCACCTTGCGTTCAATCTCCGCTATTTTTCGCCTGAGCTCTTCAGCCTCCAGCTCCCGGGCATGGGTTTGATTGATACCTTCGGCGTCACTGTCGCTGTCCTCAAGCGCTGTTTCAACCACATCGTCGGGTTTGCCAGAGGTATCGGCAGGCGGGACGTTCGAGGTCGTTTCTGATTCGTCGTCATTCGCACGGTCATCATTGTTCATTTCGCTCACCTCCATTGGCCTATAAATTGGATTCATCGGTATGGAGGGAGTTCGGGTTTTTCAGCCTTTATGACGCCGTTCAATGTTTGCCGTTTTCAGCCATTGCCATCGGTCGGTTTTTTTGTTCGCTTTTGCGCACTAATTGAGAACGACCCCTAGGGCTTTTTGAGCTTGTGCAGGTAGCATGACGCCTTATAAGCAGCGCACCAAATGACAGATTGGCTAACGTAACCGAGTGGGTCGAACATTGATCGAAAGACGTCAATTCAGCGGAGGCATGAAGGGGAAAAACCTCCGCTATCTGAATGAAAACCCTGGCGAGCCTGCTCGAATGACTCGGGCAGGCTTTTTGCTGCTCGAGCATTTCTCGCTGCCCGCGTTCACGCAAGCGCTGGATACGATTGTCACCGCGAATCTTCTGCGCCCCGGGTTGTTCTCTTCCCGAACGTTCGGCTTGAATGAGGGGGAGGTCATCAGCGATCTGGGCCTGGTCATCCGGCCGGATGCACGCATAGATTCTTCAGCCATTCACAACCTGGACCTGCTGGTCATTTGCGGCGGTTACAGGACAGAACTGAAGGCGACTGATGAGTTCATCAGCCTGTTGCGAGCGGCGGCAGATCAGGGTGTCATTCTGGCCGGGTTGTGGAACGGTGCGTGGTTCCTGGGCAGCGCAGGCTTGCTCGATGGATACCGTTGCGCCATTCACCCCGAACATCGCCCCGCACTCGCGGAAATCTCCAAGGCAACGCATGTCACCAGTGAACCCTATGTGATTGATCGAGACCGGCTCACTGCGTCCAGTCCCTCTGGGGCATTTCATATGGCGTTGGACTGGATCAAGGAACTGCACGATAAAGCCCTGGTCGAGGGGATCGAGGACATTCTTGCTTTCGAGGAGTCTCGCTACCGGCGCATCAAACCGGCTGAAAATATCTGTGTGAGCGCGCCGCTGCGAGAGGTGGTCAAGCTGATGGATGCCAACCTCGAAGAGCCTCTGGAGCTGGAGCAACTGGCGGTTTATGCCGGCCGTTCCCGGCGACAACTCGAACGCTTGTTCAAGGAGCAGCTCGGGACAACGCCGCAGCGATATTACATGGAGCTGCGCATCACCGAAGCGCGTCGACTCCTTCAGCACACCGAGCTGTCCCAGGTAGACGTGCTGGTTGCCTGTGGCTTTGTGTCGCCCAGTCATTTCAGCAAGTGCTATAGCTCGTACTTCGGCTACAGGCCTTCCAAGGAAAAACGGCTCGTCAAATAGCCGCTTTTTGAGTACCTGCGAGGGTTCCCGACGGCAAAAAACCTGCTGTCGGGAATGGCCCGGTGGCGGCCGCTCGCTGGAGCAGATGCGCCGGACAAGTCCGCAGACTCAGCCCTTGGCCGCCATCGCGGTGACTTCCACACGCATACCTTCGACCGCCAGGGACGCCACGCCAACGGCGGCGCGGACCGGCCAGGGCTTGGCGAAGAAGCGCTTGTAGACTTCGTTGAAGGCGGCTCGGTCGGCCATGTCAGTGAGGTAGATGGTCAGATGCAGCACCCGGTCCATCGAACTGCCGGCAAGCTCCAACGCTACCTTGAGCGCTTGCAGAGTGCATTCACTCTGCTCGGTGATGCCACCCAGTTCCAGGCTGCCGTCGGCACGGGTGGGGATTTGAGTGGAGACCAACAGGCCGCCGAAACCGGCGACATCGGAGGAGATGGATTCCGGGTCTGGGTCGGGGAGAAAGGTGATGTCGCGATTTGCCATGAGGGTTCTCTTGCTTGAGGTGGTGAAAGGCGGTTGTGTATGGGGCAGTTGTAGCAGCTGTCGAGCCCCAGCGAGGCTGCGTTCGGCTGCGAAGCAGTCGTGAATCCGAAACGCGGTCTGCCTGATGTATCGTAATCTCTGATTTTACGACTGCTTTGCAGCCGAACGCAGCCTCGCTGGAGCTCGACAGCTGCTACGGGCGAACGCAGCGTTCGCATTATGACTTAAGGTACCGCGGTCAGTTTACAGCACGAGACTATCTGCCAGCCTCATGGCCTGCTGAGTCGCGGCCTTACGCGCAGCCTGGTCAACGTCTTCCCCCAGGATGGTTTTCTCGACAATCACCGAGTGCACATCGCTCACGCCGATAAATTGCAGCCAGGCTTCCACGTAGGGCTTCTGAAAGTCGAAGCGCTCCGCTGGCGTGATCGACTGCGCCGAAAAATCCAGGCCGCGGGCGTACATCACCACGGCGGTTTTATTGCGCAGCATGCCTTCCAGACCGCGCTCCGGGTCGAAGCTGAATAAAATGTCTTTCTGCGACACCAGGTCGATGAATTGTTTGAGCTTGTACGGAATGCTGAAATTCCACAGTGGCACGGACATTACCAGGACGTCTGCGCGGTGCAGAAACCCGGCCAGGTCTTTCAAGGTGTTCCAGGCGTCTTGCTGCGCCGGGGTCAAGGGCGTGCCATTGAGCCCGGCGTATTTGGCGTCCATTGCCAGCTCGTCGAACTCCGGCAACACCATGTTCCAAAGATCGAGGGTGATGATTTCGGTGTCCGGGGTGTTTTCTTGATAGCGCGCAATGAAGCCGCGGGCGACTTCAAGGGAGGCTGACCGTTGTTTACGCGGGGAACATTCGATGTGCAGAAGGGTGGTCATGGCGTGTCTCGGGCGGGGAAGTTGAATCATTGCAACATAGTTTTATTTGGAATATAAATCGTGAATAAATAAGTCATTAATCACGAATAGAACTATGTTCGATGTGCTGTTGTTAAAAACATTCGTCACCGTCGTCGATGAAGACGGTTTCAGTCGCGCAGCCGAAAAGCTGCACCTGACCCAATCTGCGGTCAGCGGTCACTTGCGGCGACTGGAAGAACAGGTCGGTAAACCGCTGTTGAAGCGTACAACCCGTTCCCAGCAATTGACGCCCGATGGCGAGCGCCTGATCGCTTATGCGCGGACGATCCTCGCGCTGAACCGTGATGCCTGGGCGCAACTGACGCGCACACCGTTTCACGGGCGGGTGCGGATCGGGGTGTCGGAGGATTTTGTCGAACCGCGATTGCTGCGGGCCTTTCAGGATTTCGCGGCGCAGTACCCGGGCATGGAAATCGACGTGCAGGTGGGCATTCCTGGCACGTTGCTGAACCTGATGAAGCAAGGCGATCTTGAGCTGGTCATCGGTTCTCTGTGCGAAACCAGCGAAGCGGGGTTGCTGCTGTGGCAAGAACCGCTGGTGTGGGCCTGGTCGGCGCAACCCGTCACCCAGTTACCGACACCGTTGCCGCTGGCGCTGTTTCCTGAGCCATGTCCTTATCGTGAGATCGCGCTGCGGCGGCTGGCTCAGGCGGGGATCGCCCAACGCACGGCGATGTCATGCACCAGCACGTCCGGGTTGCGGGCGGCGGCGCTGGCTGGTTTCGCGGTGGCGCCCATGACGGTCAGTCAATTGGGGCAGGGACTGGCGGTTCTGGGGGCGGAACAAGGATTGCCGGATTTGCCGGATGCGCAGTTTCGGTTGTTTGCCTCTGCTGAAGCGGATCAAGCGATTATGGCGGCGCTCTCTCAGCTCATTGTGGAGTATTGCTCCACGCGAAGGGCTTGATCGTCATTTACGAGGCGATGATCGGCCCTGTAGGAGCTGTCGATCCCAGCCTGGCGATCAAGTAAGCAGCTCCCGTGGCAGATCGGCGTGCGGCTATGCGGTCGTGAGATAGACTGATCAGCGGGCATCGGACGGTGGGGGTGACAGGTGGCGCGCTTCAGATGGATTCGCTGATCACGGCGGCAGCGCGTGCGCTTGCGGCGGGTGATCCCCTTGGCGCTCTGAACCGCATCGCCTTGCGCGACGATGCGCCAGCCCTCGCGCTTCGCGGCATCGCGATGGCGCAGCTGGGCGACCTTGTGCGCGCGAAGGCCCTGGTGCGCAGCGCCGCACGTGCTTTCGGGCCGAAAGAGGCGTTGCCCCGCGCGCGATGTGTCGTCGCCGAGGCCGAGATCGCGCTCGCCTCGCGGGACCTGAACTGGCCAACCAAGGCACTCGACGCCGCGCGGGCGACGCTTCAGGCGCACGGCGACTGGGTCAACGCCGCCCATGCGCGGTACCTCGAGATTCGCCGCTTGTTGCTGATCGGGCACCTCGACGAAGCCGAACACCGGCTCGCCGAACTCGATCCGACGCCGTTACCACCCGCATCGAGGGCAGCCTACGAACTGGTCGTGGCAGGCGTTGCGATGCGTCGCCTGCAAACAAAAGCAGCGCGCGCGGCACTTGAACGGGCCGAGCGTGCCGCACAACACGCCGCTATCCCCGCGTTGACGGCCGAGGTCGAAAGTGCCGCCCGCATCCTCGACACGCCGGCGGCGCGGCTGATTGTCGGTGGTCAGGAACGGCCGCTGCTGCTCGATGAAATTGAAGCGTTATTGGCGTCCCCCGCCCTGGTCGTGGACGCCTGCCGGTATGTCGTGCGCGACGCAGGCTCGTCAGTTTCACTCGCCCGGCGGCCGGTGCTCTTCGCGCTCGCCCGGGCGTTGGGCGAAGCGTGGCCCGCTGATGTACCGAGGGAGACGTTGATTGCGCGCGCCTTTCGGATGAAATTCGCGGATGACTCCCATCGCGCGCGATTGCGCGTCGAGCTCGGGCGGCTGCGCGCAGCGTTGCACCTGATCGCCGATGTCGTCGCGACCCCACGCGGGTTTGCGCTGGTGCCGCACGGTGCACGTGACGTCGTGGTGCTGGCGCGGCCTGTCGGAGAGCAGCATGCGACGCTGCTCGCCTTCCTCGCTGACGGCGAATCGTGGTCGAGTTCGGCCCTGGCGTTGGCGCTTGGCGCCAGTCAGCGCACCGTGCAACGAGCCCTCGACACGCTGGCGGTGGCCGGTAAGGTGCAGTCGTTCGGTCATGGCCGGGCCCGTCGCTGGATGACCCCGCAGGTTCCAGGATTCGCGACGGTATTGTTACTCACAGGGTTGCTGCCCAATGATTAGCATCCCTTCACCAACCCAGTGAACGAGGAGCAAGACATGAAACATTCAACGGCTGAAATCATCCGCGAATACGGACCTTTCCCAGGCGTCGACAGCGTGCACGGCGTCACCCATGACGGCCGGCAGGTCTGGTTTGCCTCCGGCGACAAACTCAACGCCCTGGATCCTGCGAGTGGCAAGACGCTGCGCTCGATCGATGTCGCCGCCCATGCCGGCACAGCTTTCGACGGTCAGCATCTGTTTCAGATCGCCGAGGATCGTATCCAGAAAATCGACCCACAGACCGGGCGTGTGCTCTCCACCATCCCCGCGCCCGGCGGCGGTGGCGACTCGGGGCTCGCCTGGGCCGAAGGGACGCTTTGGGTGGGTGAATATCGCGAGCGCAAGATTCATCAGCTCGACCCCCAGACCGGGGCAGTGCTGCGCACGCTCGAATCCAACCGCTTCGTCACCGGGGTAACCTGGGTCGAGGGCGACCTGTGGCACGGCACCTGGGAGGGTGACGAGAGTGAGCTGCGGCGAGTCGACCCGGCCACGGGCGAGGTGTTGGAGAGCGTCCAGATGCCAGCTGGCGTCGGGGTCTCGGGACTTGAGTTCGATGGTCGCGACCGGTTTTTCTGTGGCGGCGGCAGCAGCGGGAAGGTGAGGGCGGTGCGCCGGCCTTGATAAGCGTTGGGGGCGGGTATCGGGCCGCAATGCCCGCCCAGAAAAAACGAACTTGCGAAGCGGCCGCGTCTCGAATTTAAAAGACTCGAGAAGAAGGCGCCCAATGAGCAAGTCGATAGGCGCAAAAGACCTGAGTACTCACAGCAGACCTCTACCGGTCATGACGCCCAAGGAGCACCCGCGATACGACCTGGCGCTGTTGATTGCATTTCTTCTCATCGTCGCAGCACTGGGTATTTCACCCCATAGCCGAGTGGATTGGGTCCTGGAAAACCTGCTGGCCCTGCTGCTGGTGATGGTCCTGGTGGGCGTCTCTCGACGGTTCCGTCTGTCTGCCGTTTCCATCAGTCTGGTGTTCGTATTTCTCTGTATTCATGAACTCGGGTCGCACTACACCTATGCACTGGTGCCCTACGACCGCTGGTGCTCAGCCTTGACTGGGGTCAGCCTGAACAAAACCCTTGGGTTGGAACGTAATCATTACGATCGGCTGGTCCATCTGACGTATGGACTCTTGATGGTGTATCCGATTCGGGAAGTGTTGGTGCGAATCACGCCGCTGCGCGGTTTCTGGGTTGGGTTTATCGCGTTGAACATCGTGCTGTCGACCTCGGCTGTCTATGAAATCGTGGAATGGATAGGGGGGCAGTACCTGGGAAAAGACACGGCGAAGGCGTTTGTCGCTGCACAAAATGACCCATGGGACTCTCAAGCCGATATGGCGCTGGCCGTGGCAGGTGCGTTCTTTACGTTATTGGTTGTCTGGTTTCGGCGACGGTTGTTTCATCGAAGCGCTCAATTAAATGCCCTCGAAAAGAATTCATAGAATTTATAGAGTGTTCTAATTGAATGATGTCGATAAGCCGCTAATGTAAAGTTGATGTAACACTTGGGGTGTGCGCGTAGTAGTTGTTTTTCCGACGAGTTGCGTTGAACTTATTTGATCCTGGATAGTATCAATATTATCGCAATGTGCCTGCAAATTGGCAGGTGTTTTTGTCTGGTAACAAGACGCATTAAGACGCGGTCGAATAGCGCTGTATATTCATACAAATGGCCTTTTTGTTTGGCTTTTTATAGTTGCAGGTTATTGATTTTAAATAATATTATTTTGGTTATTTGCTTAGTGTTTTATGTTATTGGTAATTGCGATTCATCCTGTTGGGTGGCGATATTTTGGCAAGGGTAGTGTCAAAAAATAACTCTATAATTCGTCGGGCATTTTTCTGGCGGGGTGCTAGTGTTGGTAGTCTTGTGTTGGATCACACTTGGGTGCTTCTTAGGGGGAGTGCATCATGTCGACTCCAAATCCTCGTATTGCAGTTTTCGGTAATAGGGTTGCCAGTTCTAATATCCCGAAACTTGAACACTTTTCGGATCTAAGCAGTTTATTGGCTGCGCCTGTTTTCGATGTTCTATTGCTTGATATGCCAGCGGCTTATGCCGGGCGAGTGTTGCGCAAATTGCGCTCGACGCCGGCATATCGCTATCAGCTCGTTTACTGCTGTCGGGACCTGGACAGCTGGTGTGAAGCGCTGGGTGATGGCACTTGCCCTGCCGAAACAAGCGAAATAAAAATGCTCTGGGAGATCTGGCGAGAACGCTTCAACCTGTTCCGGCAGGGGTCTGCGCCCGAGCGGTTTGAAAGTCGGGTGCTGTCGTGGCTGTGGTTGCGTGCCGACGCCCATGTGTATGCCCTGCGCGACCCCGAAGTCCCCCAGCATTATCGCTATCCGCTGCTCGAAGCACTGGCGGATGCCGAGCAGGTCAACCCGTTTGTCTGGCTCAGTCTGATGGTGCAGCACGACTGGCTGGAAGAGGGCGTACTGGTCGATCGCGTACGTCTGTGTTCGGACTGTGGTTCGGGGCGCCTCAATTACATTGATGTGTGCGC
This sequence comes from Pseudomonas sp. PDM09, assembly GCF_014852305.1. Taxonomy (NCBI): domain Bacteria; kingdom Pseudomonadati; phylum Pseudomonadota; class Gammaproteobacteria; order Pseudomonadales; family Pseudomonadaceae; genus Pseudomonas; species Pseudomonas sp. PDM09. The sequence goes on from NZ_JACVBI010000002.1 coordinate 452,115, forward strand.
CGAATGCCAGGCGATGGACATTTCACGGCAACCCTCATTGCACTGCTTTACCTGTGGTCACGTGGGTCATCAGGAGTCATTTCTCAAGGATGGCGTGTTGCTCTGCCCCAACTGTCTGAACCGTTTGCGGCACATTGGCAGTGACTACGATCGCCCTTTGGAAAACTACCGCTGCCGCTCATGCCAGGCGTTTTTTGTCGACGCCGATGTGCAGGCGCGTTGCCTGGATTGCGGCTTATCACACGCGCCCGACAAGCTGCGCATACGCGAAGTTCGAGACTTTCATCTGACGGAAGCGGGGCGGTTTCGTTGTCGTCAGGATTTCAACGATCGATCGATCGACCATTTCGGCCGCCTCAATTTGTTGGGCGGCAAGGATTTCTTCGAGCTTTTGACCTGGCAGCTTCAGGTGGTGCGTCGTTACAAGCAGCCGGCGTTCTCGTTGATCGGCCTGCGCTTCGTCAACCTGGCCGGTACGCTGGCGCGTCTTGGCGAGCACCGCGGGCATGCCTTCATCGATAGCCTGACGGATCGACTGAAGGAATCCGTCAGGGAAACCGATCGCTGCTCGCGAAGCACCGAAGAGTTCTTCTGGATCATGCTGCCGCACACGGATGGCAAAGGGCTGGAGTTCGTCGCCCAGCGCTTGAGCCGGGTCGCCGAATTGTTTTCCGCGCCGGAGGTCAGTGACATTTCCCTGCGCGTCGTCAGTTTCACGGCCCCTGGGGATTTGCTCGAGAAAGAAGACGGTGAGCTGCTGCTGGCCCGTCTCGCCAGTGAGTTGATTTAAGCCATGAGCCCGTTGATGGAGCAACTCTACAGCATGCTCAGTGCAATCATGGGGACGGACGGTTTGAGCCGGTTGTTCTACATGCTCTTTCCGTTGTTTCTGGTGTTTGAATTGCCGCTGACGATCATGGTGCTGCTCGGCGTATTGCGCTGGTTTACCCGTCGGCGCAGCAGCGTGCCGAAGACCAGCCTCTATCGTCCCAAAGTCTCTTGCATCATCACTTGCTACAGCGAAGGAATGGATGTCCAGACCACGCTGTTGAGCCTGTGCGAGCAGACCTACCCCGGCCACATCGAGATGATTCCGGTGGTGGACGGCGCCACGATCAATCAACCGACGCTCAGCGCCGTTCGCCGTTTCAACGTGGACCCGCTGTTGTACCCCCGGCGTCATTTGCGCCCGATCGCCAAATGGCAGAGGGGCGGACGGGTGTCGTCATTGAACGCCGGTTTGTCCCATGCCAGCGGCGACATCGTCATGGCGCTCGACGGTGATACGTCCTTCGACAACAACATGGTCAGTGCCATTGTGCGCAATTTCGAAGACCCCTCGGTGCCTGCGGTCGCTGGCAGCCTGCGGGTGCGCAATGTCTGGGGCTCCTGGGTCACGGCGATGCAGGCGCTGGAATACGTGTTGTCGATTCACATGTCGAAAATCGGTCTGGCCGAATGGAACCTGGTGAATAACGTCTCGGGTGCCTTCGGCGCTTTCCGCCGCAGTTTCCTGGTGAAAATCGGTGGCTGGAACACCCATACCGCGGAGGATCTGGACCTGACGCTGCGCATCAAAAGTTACTTCAAGCGACATGACTTGAGGATTCCCTTCGAGCCGGAAGCCATCGGGCATACCGATGCACCCGCGACGCTCAGGCAGTTTCTGATGCAGCGTTTGCGCTGGGACGGCGACCTGTTTTTTCTGTACGTCAGAAAGCACAACCACAACATCAACCCGGATTTACTGGGCTGGCCAACCTTCCTGATGATCCTGCTCAGTGGCTTCTTTTTCCAGTTGGTGCTGCCGTTCATCATCTTCATCTACACCTTGCTGGCGCTGTTCATTCTGCCGGGCAAGACGCTGTTGTTTCTGTTTGCGCTGATCTACCTGCTGTACCTGTTAATCACCATGCTGCTGTTTGGGGCCATGTTGTCGATGGTGTCCGACCGACCTCGACAGGACGTGACCCTGGGGTTTTTGGTGCCTGTCTTCCCTCTGTTCATGCTACTCATTCGGTGCTGGAGCGCAGTGGCGATGCTCAACGAGATGTTTCGTCGAGGCCATGAAGAGACCTCGATGGCGCCGTGGTGGGTTCTTAAACGAGCCACGAGGTTTTGATATGCGATCAGTACTTCTAGCCTTGACGCTGTCGCTACCCCCTGCGGCGCTCGTCGCACAACCGCTGCCCCTTCAGGATTTGATCGACAAGCAGCAAGCCTCTGCATCGGCAGCACCTGAACTTGCGCAACCGCGTTTCTTGTTGGCGTCCACGGCGGCGCCGAAGTCAGGGGCAGAGGCGGGGACGAGTTCGGGCAAATGGTCCCAGGCCAGTTATGTCTGGGACAGCGAAGCGTTGCTCGATCCCGATCGGCGCGAGGCGGAGCTTCAGGCGCTGCGCAAGGCCGGGATGGACAAGGTCTACCTCGGCCTCAAGGCTGCGCAGGTCAATGACCTGGTCACGACTCGCCAACGGCTGGAGCAATTGCTTCAGGACGCGGCCCGAGAAGATCTGCAAGTGAGTCTATTGCTCGGCGATTCGAGCTGGATCGAGCCGACGGACCGTCACCAGCTCAGCGATTTATTGAAGAAGTTGAAGGGGCTTGCATTCAGCAGCCTGCATCTGGACCTCGAGGTCGAGCAACTGGGCATGCCCGTCCCTGATCAGCGCCTGAAAAACTGGCTCGATACCTTGCGCATGGCGTCAAACGAGAGCTCTTGGCCCGTGGAAATATCCAGCCATCATCGCTGGTTCGCTGAACCGAAGCTTGGGCAGACCTGTGTGCCGTGCGCGCTGCCCGAGGCCGGCGTACATCAGGTCAGCCTGATGATCTACACCCGCAACCCGCAAAACAGCGCTCGCATGACAGAGCAGATCGCCAAGCGCTGGCCCGCTCTGCAATTTCGTTTGGCACAAAGCACAGAACCCGAATTGCCAGCCACGGAAAGCTGGGCGGGTGCATCGACTGAACAGTTGAAACACCAGGCCAGCGCCTGGCGCGAACAATTGCAACCGCGGGGGGTTGCCGGTATCGACTGGCAGGCCTGGCGAGACTTCCCCAAACGGTGAGCCGTCATGAAAATTCGTTTCGATAGTCGCAAAGAATTGAACCCCACCCAGGAACAGGGCTTGAGCGTGCTGTACGCACCCGGCAAGCGCATGGCCTTTCGCGCGCGCTGGTATTTGATTCTGTTGCTGGTCGCCAGCCCACTGATCTGGCTGGGTGGAAAGCTGGCGTACAGCATGCTGATGATCGACGCACCGGCGCAATTGCGCCTGCCGATTTACGAGGTGCGAGCGCGCGATGCCGGCCGGGTCGATCAGCTGTTTGCAAAGGCCGGTGAGCAAGTCCAGGCCAATCAGATGCTGGTCACGCTGGACAACCCGGAATGGAGGGCCCGATTGGTGCAACTGGCCGCCATGCCGACCAAGGCGACGGTCACAGGCGCAGGCACTGCCCAATTGGGCGGCCGCGAGCGTCAGTTGCTCAAGACCCGAATCGGCAGGGCGGAACAAAAGATCAAGGAATTGGAGTACCTGGTTGATCGAGGCGCGGCGGCTCGCGGCGAGGTGCTGGCAGCGCAGTCGGAGCTCGACGGGTTTCGGGCGGACCTGCTGGCCTTCGAGCGCCGCGAGCAACTGGCGCGTCAGCCCCCGCAGGGGCTTGAGCGCGAGATCATTCAGCAGAACGCCGAGCAGCAGTGGTTGAAGACGCGTCTCGCCGCATTGTCGATCAAGGCAGGACAGAGCGGCCGGATCGCGGAAGTGCTGGTGACTCCGGGCGAAAACGTCGGTGCCGGCACGCTGTTGATGCGCTTGGAGCGGCTGGAGGACCCGTTGCTATGGATTTATCTGGAACCGCTCAACATCAGTTACGCCGCTATCGGTCAGCCGCTGCGCGTGCGCATGCCGGATGGCCAATGGCTGGCGGCGCATGTCGTGCAGGCGGTGGACAGCGCCGGGCGCACACCGACGGTGCTGCGCGGGCCGTTTGCTGCCAGTGAAATGGGCTTGCAGGTCGCCGCCCGGTTCGATGACCCGCTGCCGCCGCGCTGGCGAATCGATCAACTGCCGTTGAATGTTCGCTTCCCCACCGATTGGCAAGAGGTGTTCAGTGCCGGCCGGGCGTTGATGGAAAAAGTCGAAGGGCTCGTCGCGATGGATCGACCTACAACCACTACTCCAGAGTGAATTTGCCATGTCTGCTGATCGAATTCTTGTGACGGGTGGCGCGGGCTTCATTGGTTCGCACTTGGTCGAAGCCTTGCTTGAAAACGGCTATGGCGTGCGGGTACTGGATGATCTTTCAACCGGCAAACTGGCGAATCTGCCGGTGGATCGGGCGCATTTGAGCCTGATAGTCGGGGATGTCGCGGACGCGCCGACGGTGGAGCGCGCCCTGAAAGATTGCAGCGCGGTGGTGCATCTGGCCGCGGTCGCCTCGGTTCAGGCGTCGGTCGAAGACCCGGTCGCCACCCATCAAAGCAACTTCATCGGGACGCTGAACATCTGCGAAGCCATGCGCCAGGCCGGCCTGAGAAGGGTGGTGTTCGCCTCCAGTGCCGCCATCTATGGCAACAACGGCGAGGGCTCGGCCATTGCCGAAGACACACCAAAAGCCCCGTTGACGCCCTATGCCGCGGACAAACTGGCCAGTGAGCATTTCTTTGATTTTTACCGCCGCCAGCATGGTCTGGAGCCAGTGATCTTGCGCTTCTTCAACATTTACGGACCACGCCAGGACCCTTCATCGCCTTACTCCGGGGTCATCAGTATCTTCAGCGAAAGAGCCCAGAAACACCTGCCCGTCACGGTGTACGGGGACGGTGAACAGACCCGGGATTTCGTTTATGTGGAGGACCTTGTAAAGGTACTGGTACAGGCGGTGAAAGAATCGGAGCCGAGCGGCGAACCGGTCAACGTCGGTTTCAACCGCTCCACCAGCATCAACGAACTGGCGGCCACGTTGAGCACTCTGCTGGGCCGGCCTCTGGCGTTGAATTACGCTGCCCCGCGCTCCGGTGACATCCGCCATTCCCGGGCCGATAACCAGCGTTTGCTTGAACGTTTTCAGTGCACGGAGCCGACCTGTTTTGCCGATGGTTTGGGCCAGTTACTCAGAAGTCTTGAGGGCGGCGACCGGTAAGCCCGGGCCTATAACTTTATGAGGGTAAGTTAAGCCATTCAGTTGAACGCACTCTGTAGCAGCTGCCGAGCCCGCGAGGCTGCGTTCGGCTGCCAAGCAGTCGTGAGTCCGGCTGACGCAGTATGCCTGATGCACCGCAATTGCTGGCTTTACGACTGCTACGCAGCCGAACGCAGCCTCGCGGGCTCGGCAGCTGCTACAGGATTAGGTCGTATAACCGGATGGAACTGTTGTAGCAGGCGCACCGTCAATCGAGGATAGGGCCACCAGACCTGATTGTGTGAGAAGTAGAAGCACTGGAGGCAATGCCAGTCAGTTAAACCGCACAACCTGTGGGAGCGGGCTTAACTGACTGGCATTAAGCGCTGGAGACCTTAATTCTTCGACTGAATGACGGAGGGCCTCTCCATGAGGATCGCTCAGATCGCGCCGCTCACCGAACGTTGTCCGCCCCGTTTGTACGGTGGCACTGAGCGGATCGTGTCTTACCTGACCGAAGAACTGGTGCGCCAGGGCCACGATGTCACGCTCTTCGCCAGCGGCGATTCGCTAACCTCGGCACGCCTGGAAGCGGGCGCGCACCAAGCCCTGCGGTTCGATCCACGCATCAAGGACGGGGCGCCTCATCACATTCTGATGCTCGATCAGGTCCTGCGTCAGGCGGATCAATTCGACGTGATGCATTTTCATGTCGATATCTTCCATTTTCCATTGATTCGACACCTGGCCGGGCGCAGCGTGACCACGCTTCACGGGCGTCTGGACATTGCGGATTACCAATCCTTTTACCCTCACTTTCCCGAGGTGCCGCTGGTCTCGGTGTCCAAGGCGCAACGCAGTCCGGTGAAGGGCGACGTCAATTGGGTGGGCAACGTCTATCACGGCATTCCGGGTGATCTGCTGACCTTCAACCCTGAACCGAGCGGCGACTATCTGGTGTTTCTGGGGCGTATCTCTCCCGAAAAGCGCCCGGACCGCGCCATCGAGATTGCCTCGAAGGCCGGGCTGTCATTGAAGATCGCCGCCAAGGTCGACAGAGCTGATCAGGCTTATTGGGAAGAAGTCATCGCACCGATGATCGCCACCCATCCGAATGTCGAATTTCTCGGCGAGATCGATGAATCGCAAAAGGCAGATTTGCTGGGCAATGCTCGCGCCTTGATCTTTCCCATCGACTGGCCTGAGCCGTTCGGCCTGGTCATGATCGAAGCCATGGCGTGCGGCACGCCGGTGATTGCGTTTGGTCAGGGCTCGGTGCCGGAAGTGATCGATGAGGGGGTATCCGGTTATATCGTCGATGGTGTCGCAGGAGCGGTAGCGGCGGTGCAGCGGTTGGCAGAGCTGGATCGGCGCAGGGTGCGGGCCAGGTTCGACGAGCGATTCACGGTCGAGCGCATGACCAATCACTATCTGGAGTTGTACCGCCATCTGACGGCGGGCAACACCTATGGCCATCCCTCCACACCCTTCGATATTCCGGCCACCGCGTCGCTGCAAGAGCTGCGCTTGCGCAACCTGAAAAACAACGACACCTTCGCGGTGTTCGATCCCAATGGCGACGTGCTGTTTGCGGACGACAGCCCGCAAGGGATTTTCCATACCGATACCCGACACCTTTCCGGGCTCTACCTGACGCTTAACGGCGCGCGGCCGCTGTTGCTCAGTTCGACGCTGCGTGATGATAACGCGATGCTCACGTGCGACCTGACCAACCCGGATCTGTTCGACGCCCATGGTGAAAAAATCCTGCACCACGATTTGATCCATTTGCGCCGCTCACGGTTCTTGTGGAACGGCTCCTGCTATGAACGGCTGACCCTGCGCAATTTCGACGATTCGCCCCAGCATCTGCAATTGAGAATCCAGTTCGCGGCCGACTTCAAAGACCTGTTCGAAGTTCGCGGCGCCCGGCGTCCGCAACGCGGCGAAGGGCACCGGGCAGAGATTACCGATGAAGAGGTGGTGCTTTCCTACACCGGTCTGGATCACAAACGGCGCATGACCCGCCTGCGTTTCGCCCCGGTGCCGGCCAGCCTGACCTGCGATTCGGCGTTGTTCGAGGTTCGGCTGGCCCCGGGGGAAAGCCAGTCGCTGTTCATGGACATCAATTGCGGCGTGCAAAATCCGCCGTTTACGGTGCGCCACGGGTTCTTTATTTCATTGCGCGATTCCCGGCGCGAGTTACGCACATTCTCTTCGCGGGCGGCCTCTGTAGTGAGTTCCCACGATGTGTTCAACGAGGCGGTCAGCCGCAGCGTTTCCGACCTCTACATGCTCATGACCAAAACCCGTGAGGGGCTCTATCCCTATGCCGGCATTCCATGGTTCAGCACCGTTTTCGGACGAGATGCGCTGATCACGGCATGGGAGATGCTGTGGTTTGATCCCGGTATTGCCAAAGGCGTGCTCGGGCATCTGGCCGCCAACCAGGCAACCATCGTTGACCCCCATGCCGATTCCGAGCCCGGTAAAATCCTGCACGAGATAAGGCTGGGGGAAATGGCCGAATTGGGCGAGGTGCCGTTCCGCCGCTACTACGGCAGCATCGATTCCACGCCGCTGTTCGTCATGCTGGCCGCCGCGTATCTGGAGCGCACCAATGACCTGGGCACACTGCGTCAGCTCTGGCCCAATATCGAAGCAGCGCTGAGCTGGATCGAGGAGTACGGCGACCGTGATGGCGATGGTTTTGTCGAGTATGGCCGGCAGTCCGCCGAGGGGCTGATTAACCAGGGTTGGAAAGACAGTCACGATTCGGTTTTCCATGCCGATGGGCAACTGGCCGTGGGTCCGATTGCGATTGTCGAAGTTCAGGCCTACGTGTATGGCGCCTGGACTGGTGCCGCTAAAATCGCTCGTCGGCTGGGTAATCCAGACCAGGCTCAACGCCTCAAATACAAGGCTCAACGCTTGCGCGAAGAATTCGATAACCGCTTCTTCGACGAAGAACTGGGCACTTATGTATTGGCCTTGGACGGCAACAAGAAACCTTGTCGAATCCGTACCTCCAATGCCGGCCATGCCCTGTTCGCCGGCATCGCTTACCCGGAACGCGCGGCATCGGTCGTCGACGCCCTTATGGACCGCTCATCCTTTTCCGGCTGGGGCGTGCGCACCGTCGCATCCTCCCAGGCACGCTATAACCCGATGAGTTATCACAACGGCTCCGTCTGGCCCCATGACAATGCGCTGATCGCCGCCGGCTTCGCCCGCTACGGTTACCGTCGGGACGCGGCGCGGATTTTCGAAGGGCTGTTCGCCGCGTCGACCTACATCGATCTGCGGCGCCTGCCCGAACTGTTTTGCGGCTTTGCCCGGCAACGTACCCAAGGGCCGACGTTCTATCCAGTCGCCTGCATGCCCCAGGCCTGGGCCGCTGCAGCACCGTTGTCGATGATTCAGTCGTGCCTGGGGCTGAGCTTCAGGCCGAGGAAGCTCAATATCATGTTCGACGAACCGGTGCTCCCGGCGTTTCTGGACACCATCGCCTTGCGGCGTTTGGCAGTGGGTGCTGAATGTGTGGACTTGATGCTCCGGCGCTCGGGGGAAAACGTCATGATCGAGGTTCTCAATCGCCAGGGCCCGGTGCGGATCTTGAGTACCAGTTAGCAAGATGGGCGCGAGCGTGTCAGAAGGTGAACGCTTGTGCCGACGGATGCTGAGCCATTTCAGTCTCCAGCAGATGCTCAACCAGCACATCATTCAAAAAGCGGAACTGATCGTTGAGCCCGACCACTTCGTTACTGAAGTGGTTGGCCGCTGCGGGCATCAGCAAGGCCTCGAAGTGCTCATCGAACACCAGCGCGACTGCTTTGCGAGACACGACCTGCTGCGAATAATAGTTGCTGCCGAACACCGGAAAGCTCACGGCGAGGCTGACGGAATGAATCATGATTTCGGCTCCTCGGTTTGACCGATATCCAGCACCAAGCGGGAAAACAGGGTCAGGGTAACGGTCGTCAGGGCCAGGCAGGTCAGGAGATGGATCAACATGGTTTGCCCCTCCGGTGCGGGGTTGAAATAGGGATGAGATTGATCCTGCACCTGATGGTTTTTTTGCGGAAGGCATTCGCGGCGATGGTGAATATTGATGTGAATGATGGTGGCGATCTTCGGTGGTCTTGAGGGCCTATTCGCGAGCAAGCCCGCTCCCACATTGGATCTCCTGTGTACACAAATTTTGTGTCCGACAGTGATCCAATGTGGGAGCGAGCCTGCTCGCGAAGGCGTCTTTGAGGGCGCCATCCATTCATCTGACGGACGGCCCTCGCCCCCGACCTATACTCAAATCAGTACGCTGTTTAGCGTTGGACACTCCGTTCGGCGCAGTCTGTAGGACCCCGCGATCTTGAACCTGCGTTCGCTGATCGTCGCTGTGTTGGTGATATTGGCGGGATGCGCCACGCCTACGCCTGCCCCGGTAATCGTGGTGCCGGTGGTCGTGCCCCAGAGCACCTGGCAGCAGGTGGACCGGGAGATTGTCGCAGCTTCGCAACAGGCCACCGAACAGGCCAGGGTCTACGCCCGCGGGTCCATGGAGCACTGGCGCACGCGGGTTTATCAGCAAACCGAAGAAGTCTTCATTCCGTGGTTCAGCAGCTACTGGACCCAGGAATGGCTGTCGATGAAAGTCAGCTGGTACGCCATCAATGCCGGAGACGAGCAGGATGCGGCGACCAAACGCCTGGCGGCCTATCTGCTGGAGCAATATCACCGGCGGGTGCTGGAACCGGTGGCGGTGGAAGTCGATCCCGACGCGATTCTTGGGCAGGCGACAGAGTTTTATGTGCAACTGATGGGGCAGCAGCTCGAAGTTATTTCCAAACGTCATGGCGTGCCAATGGCGCAGCTCAACGGTCGCATCCAGAAAATTCCGGCTATTTCACTGGGCCCGCCGCCTGCCCGTGACGCTTCGCTGTATCAGGTGGTGCATGCCGAACTGAGCAAATTGCCGGCCTACCTGGCGCTGATCGAGAAGATCCACACGGCAGGCGGCGAGAAGGGCATCGCCTCGACGGACGCCGGCATGGCGCCGGTGGCCAAGCGTGCCAGCAAGCGAATACAAGCCGAAATGGCCCCGCGAGGGGCGGCCAGTGCGGTGGCAGCAATGGCGGGGAAGGCGGCCGGTGCGCTGATCTCTGTGGGAGTGGCGGGGGTGCGCGCAATTATCCAGGCCAACGACCGGCCCGACAGCGAAGCGCTGATCCGCAGCAGCCTGGGCAATTCGTTCGACAAGGCATGGGTGAAGCTGGTGGATAACCCCGCAACCGGCGTCATGGCCGGAACGCTGTACATGGCCAGGCAGATCGAGGGCAGCCTGGAGGAGACCGTAGAACCGTCGGTCGGTCTGGATGCAGGCACTGTCGATTTTAGCCACGTTGAATCGACTACCCAGCAGATCACCCCATAACCCGAGGAGAACGATCATGGCTTACGTAGATGGCTTCGTCGCTGCAGTACCCACCGCCAACCGCGAAAAATTCAAGCAACACGCACAATCCGCTGCCGAAATTTTCAAGGAAAGCGGCGCACTCAGCCTCGCCGAATGCTGGGGCGATGACGTGCCAGATGGCAAACTGACCTCATTTCCCATGGCAGTAAAACTCAAGGAAGACGAAACCGTGGTGTTTTCCTGGATCGTCTGGCCGGACAAGGCCACCCGTGACGCCGGGATGGCGAAACTCATGAGCGATCCGCGGATGCAGCCAGACGTCAATCCGATGCCGTTCGACGGCCAGCGGGCGATTTTTGGCGGTTTCGAGATGCTCGTCAAAGCCTGAACATCGTCGCAGGATCACTCCGGCGTCGGTGTGGTCCTGCAACTCTTGCGGTTACGAATCTGGCTGTCCGACGGCCGCTCCTTGATGAACTCGAAGCGCGGCTCGCCTTCGTTGTAGTGAACCAGCCAACCCCATTCCAACTCGGATTCATCCTGGCCCGGCTTGGGTGGCACAGCCCACCATGGCTCTTTGCTGATGACCTGACGCATGGCGCCCTCCCGTCGATTCGGTTGTTTCAACTATAACGCGCCTGCCGGCAGGTGCCAGAAATGCGCTTGCTGGTGTGGTATCCCTTTGTAGAATCAAAGGGACTCCGAAGCCTTGAGGTGGCAGACATGAGCGATGAATCCCGTGAGCCGTTCAAACGGCTGTTCTTCGCCCTCAACTGCGCCCCCGAACAACGCCGGGCCATCGCCCAATGGCGCAGCGCGTTGGGGCTCAATGTCGGGCGCCCGGTGCCGGCGGAAAACTTTCATCTGACGCTGCTGTTTCTCGGCACGGTGGGGATGGCGCAGATAGCGGGCGTCTGCGAGGCCGCCGCCAGTGTGCGGATGCCCGGCGTGCCGTTGACGGTTGTGCTTGATCGTCTGGAAGTCTGGCGTCGCTCCGGGGTTTTGTTGCTGGCGCCCGAGCAGGCAGCACCTGAGTTGCTGCGGTTGGTGTATGCGCTGGAGCAGGCCATGTTGCCCTTTGGTTTCGAAGACACCCGGCGGGAATTTCGCCCGCATCTGACCCTGATGCGCGACTACCGGGCGCCAGTCCCCGAATCTGCGACGCCGCCAGAGTTTTTCCTGCGTGCGGATCGCTTCACCTTGTTCGAATCCCATAAAGGCCGGTACCGGGCGCTGGCCGAATGGCCGTTGGTCTCTACATAAAAAAGGCGCCCGAGGGCGCCCGAAATTCACCTTGACCGAGGAAGCCAGGTGAAGCCGTTCTTCTTCAGAGGAGTGCAGCGGTGGTAAGGCGCTGCGTGAACGGAAAAGGAGAGAGCATTTCGGTCCTGCATTGGTCTGTGGTGCTCAGATATTCTGTGTCCGAGCCATTACCCCTGTGGGAGCGGGCTTGCTCGCGAAAGCGGTGGGTCAGTCACCAATGATGTTGAATGTGATGGCCCCTTCGCGAGCAAGCCCGCTCCCACATTTTGGTCCGTGGTGTTCAGAGATTTTGTGTCCGATTTTGAATCACTTACCCAGCTTCACCCGCGTCCAGCCACGAGTCATCACTCGCTGAATACCGATCGGCATATCCGGAATCGCATACAACGTCGCCATCACCGCTTGCGGCGGGTAGGACCCCGGGTCGTTTCGAATGGCTTCATCCACCAGCGGCGTGGCCGCTGCGTTGGCGTTGCTGTAGCCGATATTGTTGGTGACCTCGGCGATGATGTCCGGGCGCATCAGAAAATTCATGAACAGGTAAGCACTGTCGACGTTAGCCGCATCCCGTGGGATGGCGACCATGTCGTAGAAGCTGCCGGCGCCTTCTTTCGGGATGCTGTATTCGATCTTCACCTTGTCGCCGGCTTCCTTGGCGCGGGCCTTGGCTTGCAGCACGTCGCCGGAGTAACCGACCGCTACGCAGATGTTGCCGTTGGCCAGGTCGGAGATGTACTTCGACGAATGGAAATAAGCCACCGACGGGCGAATCTTCATGAACAACGCTTCAGCTTCGGCGATCTGCGCCTTGTCCTGAGAATTCACCGGGTAACCCAGATAGTGCAGGGCGGCCGGGAGCATTTCTGTCGGTGAATCAAGGAAGCTGATACCGCAGGCTTTGAGCTTCGCGGCGTTTTCCGGTTTGAACAGCAGGTCCCAGGAGTTCACCGGCGCATCAGTGCCCAGCACTTCCTTGACCTTGGCGGGGTTGTAACCGATGCCGATCGAACCCCACATGTACGGGAAAGCGTGGCCATTGTCAGGGTCGCTGGCGGAGGCGTTTTTCAGCAGCACAGGGTTGAGGTTTTTCCAGTTCGGCAGCTTCGATTTGTCCAGTGGCTGATAGACGCCAGCCTTGATCTGCTTGGCCAGGAAACTGTTGGAGGGCACCACGATGTCGTAGCCGGATTTACCGGCCAGCAAGCGTGCCTCAAGGGTTTCATTACTGTCGAACACATCGTAGGTCACGCGAATGCCGGTCTCCTCTTCGAACTTCTCGACCGTGTCCGGGGCGATGTAATCCGACCAGTTGTAGACGCGCAATACCTTGTCATTGGCCTGGGCACCGGTAGCCATCGCGCCCAATAAGGACAGTGTCAGCAGAGTCCTGCCAAACATTTTCATCGGTACAACTCCATTTTCTTTTTGTAGAACACAGTAGGAGCGAGGCTTGCCCGCGAAGAACGATGACGCGTAATGCCTGAAAAACCGCGGTGTATTCTTCGCGGGCAAGCCTCGCTCCTACAGGATTTTCACTAGGCCGTCGCTTCAACCCGCTGGTTTTTCGGTGCCTGCCACGACTCGCTGGCGGTCTGGTCCATGGCTTCCTGGATCGCCCGCTTGCGTGTGGCTTCGGCCTTGCGGCTGAAGTACCAGACCATGAACGTGACGATCGACACCGCCAGCAGAATCAAACTGGCCACGGCATTGATCTCAGGCTTCACACCCAGACGCACCGCCGAGAACACCTCCATCGGCAACGTCGTCGAGCCCGGGCCAGAGACGAAACTCGCCAACACCAGATCATCCAGCGACAAGGCAAACGACATCATGCCGCCCGCCGCCAGCGACGGCGCGATCATTGGAATGGTGATCAAAAAGAACACCTTGAAAGGCCGCGCACCCAGGTCCATGGCCGCTTCTTCAATCGACAGGTCCAGCTCACGCAAACGCGCCGATACAACCACCGCCACATAGGCTGCGCAGAACGTGGTGTGGGCGATCCAGATCGTGACGAGGCCACGTTCCTGCGGCCAGCCAATCAACTGCGCCATGGCCACGAACAGCAGCAACAGCGACAGACCGGTAATCACTTCCGGCATCACCAGCGGTGCCGTCACCAGACCACCAAACAGCGTGCGACCCTTGAAACGCGTCACGCGGGTCAGCACGAAAGCGGCGAGGGTGCCCAACGCCACGGCGGCAATCGCCGTGTAGCAAGCGATTTCCAGGGAGCGCACCACCGAGCCCATCAGTTGCGAGTTGTCGAGCAGGCCGACGTACCACTTCACCGACCAGCCGCCCCACACCGTCACCAGTTTCGAGGCGTTGAACGAGTAGATCACCAGAATCAGCATCGGCAGGTAGATAAACGACAGGCCGAAAATCAGCATCAACTTTGAAAACCCGAAGCGTTTCATCCCCGTCCCTCCATCTCTTTGGCCTGGCTGCGGTTGAACAGCAGAATCGGCACAATCAGAATCGCCAGCATCACCACCGCCAACGCAGACGCCACCGGCCAGTCGCGGTTGTTGAAGAACTCTTGCCACAGCACCCGGCCGATCATCAGGGTCTCCGGGCCGCCCAGCAGTTCCGGAATCACGAACTCACCGACCACCGGAATGAACACCAGCATGCACCCGGCAATGATCCCGTTCTTGGCCAGCGGCACGGTGATTTTCCAGAAGTTGTTGAAGTTGCTCGAACCCAAGTCCGACGCGGCTTCCAGCAAGCTCTGATCGTGCTTGACCAGGTTGGCGTACAGCGGCAACACCATGAATGGCAGGTACGCATAGACCACGCCGATGTACACCGCCGTGTTGGTGTTGAGGATCTCGATCGGCTGCGACGTCACCCCGGTCCACATCAGGAACCCGTTGAGCAAACCGTTGTTGCTGAGAATGCCCATCCACGCATAGACGCGAATCAGGATCGCGGTCCAGGTCGGCATCATGATCAACAACAGCAGAACGTTCTGCGTTTCCTTGCTGGCCTTGGTGATCGCGTAGGCCATCGGGAAACCGATCACCAGGCACATCAGCGTGCTTAAAAACGCGACCTTCAACGAGCCGAAGTAAGCCGAGATGTACAACTCATCTTCGGTCAGCAGCGAGTAGTTGCCGATGTTCAGCAGCAGCTGAAATTTCTGCTCGGCGAAGGTGTAAATCTCGGAGTAGGGAGGAATGGCCAGGGCCGCTTCCGAGAAGCTGATCTTCATCACCAGGAAGAACGGCAGCAGGAAAAACAGGCAAAGCCACAGGAATGGGATGCCGATGACCAGTTTGCGACCGCTGGGCACCAGGCGCAGGAACTGCTGATTGAAGGTTCTCATGAGCGCAGTACCACGCCGCTGTCGTCTTCCCACCACACGTAGACCTGATCGTCCCAGGTCGGGCGTGCGCCACGGCGTTCGGCGTTGGCCATGAACGACTGGACGATCTTGCCGCCGGGCAATTCCACGTAAAACACCGAATGACCGCCGAGGTAGGCGATGTCATGCACCTTGCCTTCGGACCAGTTGTATCGAGTCTCGGGCTTGAGGGTGCTGACCAGCATTTTTTCCGGGCGGATGGCGTAGGTGATCGACTTGTCTTGCACCGACGTGCTCACGCCGTGGCCGACGTAAATCTTCTGCTCAAGGTCCGGGCTGTGAATGATCGCGTGACCTTCCAGATCCTCGACCACCGTGCCATCGAAGGCGTTCACGTTGCCGATGAATTCGCAAACCATGCGGCTGACCGGCGCTTCGTAGATGTCGACCGGGCTGCCGATCTGGGCGATCCAGCCCAGGTGCATGATCGCGATGCGTTCGGCCATGGTCATGGCTTCTTCCTGATCGTGGGTCACCATCACGCAGGTCACGCCGACGCGCTCGATGATCTCCACCAACTCCAGTTGCATCTGCGAGCGCAGCTTTTTATCCAGTGCACCCATCGGTTCGTCGAGCAGCAACAGCTTCGGCCGCTTGGCCAACGAGCGGGCCAACGCCACACGTTGACGCTGGCCGCCAGACAACTGATGGGGCTTGCGTTTGGCGTACTGGGTCATGTGCACCAGTCGCAGCATTTCTTCGACACGGGCGTCGATTTCGCTGGCGGGCAAACGGTCCTGCTTGAGGCCGAAAGCGATGTTCTGCGCCACCGTCATGTGCGGGAACAGCGCGTAGGACTGGAACATCATGTTGATCGGCCGTTCGTACGGCGGCATGTCGGTGATGTCGACACCGTCGAGCAGAATCCGCCCTTCGGTCGGACGCTCGAAGCCGGCGAGCATGCGCAGCAGCGTCGATTTGCCCGAGCCGGAACCGCCGAGCAGGGCGAAGATTTCGCCTTGATGGATCTCCAGGGACACATCGTCCACAGCGGTGGTTTCGTCGAATTTCTTGGTGACGCGGTCGACTTTCACCAACACCTTTTTCGGTGCCTGGTGACCTTCAAGAGCCTTCCTGTAGATGCTGGAGGCGTTTGCCATATGAAACTCCCAACAGGTTTCAGTCGTCGGGCCAACGCGGCCTGACTTAAGAGTGGATTGCAAGCCCTGGCCGTACGGTGCCAATCAATTCCGCGAAGATCCCCTGTGGGAGCGGGCTTGCTCGCGAAGGCGGTGTATCAGGCAATATTGATGTCGACTGACACTCCCTCTTCGCGAGCAAGCCCGCTCCCACAAGGGGATTTGCATTTGAATCACTGGCCCGTACCAGTCGGGCTTATTCGGCACCGCCATCCTGGCTGCCTGGTCGTACTTGTTGTTATTGCGGTTCATCTATTACGTGAGCGACCGGCGCGCAAAGGCACGCCCGCCAGACTCACGGGGGCAGTTAAATCGTTGAATGCTTTTTGTAGTCAGCGCGTATTACGCAGCGCCGCCCGTTGCCGGCACGCGTCGCCAAACGCCTGGAAAATACTCAAGTAGGGGGGATTCGAAAGCACCTGCCATTCCGGGTGCCATTGCACACCGACGGCGAAGGCCTTGCTGTACTCGACGGAGATCGCCTCGATCAAACCATCCGGCGCGACAGCCTCGGCGCGCAGGCCGGGAGCGAGTCGGTCGATGCCCTGGCTGTGAATCGAATTCACCTGAAACACCTGCGGCAGGTCCAGCGCTTCGAACGCGCCGCCCGGTTGCACATTCACCGCATGGGCCGGTGCGTACTGCACGGCCAAATCCGGATGATCCGCTTCCCGGTGATCGAGCATGCCGGGCAGTTCGTGCACCTTCTGATGCAGGCTGCCGCCGAACGCCACGTTCATTTCCTGAAAGCCCCGGCAGATGCCAAGCACCGGCACGCCAGCCGCGATAGCTGCACGCAATAAGGGCAGGGTGGTGGCGTCCCGTTGCGGATCGTGATCCGTACCGGGGGCACTGGCCGGGCCTTGATAGTGGAAGGGCTCCACATTCGACGGCGAGCCGGTCAGCAGCAGACCGTCGAGCTGCGCGAGCAGGTCATCGATTTCGGTCAGATCGCCTAGAGAAGGAATGACCACTGGCAACCCCAAAGCCGCGACGCTGACAGCACGCAAATACTTGTCGCCGCTGACGTGGTAGGGGTGCAGGCCAATCTGTTTGATGCACGCAGTAACGCCGATCAATGGCTTGAATGCCATTTTTATCACCTCGAAGTTTCACACTTGAACGAGCTTTTCCGGAGCTTAGCCTTGTTGATTTTAATTAACAACTCTCATGTAAAAAATTCTAAACGCCGCGCATCCGATCTTCAGGGTTTACGCGGTGCGCAAGACTGATCTGGCACTCTTGCGCCCAAAAAAGGCCCGAAAATAAAGGTTGAAAGGCCAAGTGTTCGCTATTGACTTCACTTTGCCTTTCGGATTGACTGGGCTCGTGAAAGGGTAGTGAACATAATAATTAACAGCTAATAGGTGCATCATGTCGGTCCCTCTGCGTGCCGTTCAACTCAACGAAGCAAACGCATTCCTTAAGAAATATCCTGAGGTTTTGTACGTCGACCTTCTGATTGCGGATATGAACGGTGTGGTGCGCGGCAAGCGCATCGAACGCACCAGTCTTCATAAGGTTTACGAAAAAGGCATTAACCTCCCGGCGTCACTGTTTGCTCTGGACATCAACGGCTCTACGGTGGAAAGCACCGGCCTGGGTCTGGACATAGGCGACTCGGATCGAATCTGCTTCCCCATCCCCAATACCTTGAGCATCGAACCCTGGCAGAAGCGCCCGACCGCGCAGCTGTTAATGACCATGCACGAACTCGAAGGCCAGCCGTTCTTCGCTGACCCTCGCGAAGTGCTGCGTCAAGTGGTGAGCAAGTTCGATGACATGGGCCTGACCATTTGCGCGGCGTTCGAACTGGAGTTCTACCTGATCGACCAGGACAACGTGAACGGTCGTCCGCAGTCGCCACGCTCGCCAGTGTCCGGCAAACGTCCGCATTCGACACAGGTCTACCTGATCGACGATCTGGATGAATACGTCGACTGCCTCCAGGACATCCTCGAAGGTGCGAAAGAGCAGGGCATCCCTGCGGACGCCATCGTCAAGGAAAGTGCCCCGGCACAGTTCGAAGTGAACCTGCATCACGTCAACGACCCTATAAAGGCCTGCGACTATGCGGTGTTGCTCAAGCGTCTGGTGAAGAACATCGCCTACGACCACGAGATGGACACTACGTTTATGGCCAAGCCGTATCCGGGCCAGGCGGGCAATGGTTTGCACGTCCACATTTCGATTCTCGACAAAGAGGGCAACAACATCTTTGCCAGCGAGGATCCCGAGCAGAACGCCGCACTGCGTCACGCGATCGGCGGTGTGCTCGAGACCCTGCCGGCACAGATGGCGTTCCTCTGCCCGAACGTCAACTCGTACCGCCGTTTCGGCGCGCAGTTCTACGTGCCGAACTCGCCAAGCTGGGGCATCGACAACCGTACCGTGGCGGTGCGTGTGCCCACCGGTTCGGCGGATGCCGTGCGCATTGAACACCGAGTCGCGGGCGCCGATGCCAACCCGTACCTGCTGATGGCGTCAGTGCTGGCCGGCATTCACCACGGCTTGACCAACGAAATCGAACCGGGCGCCCCGGTCGAAGGCAACAGCTACGAGCAGAACGAGCAAAGCCTGCCGAACAACCTGCGCGATGCACTGCGCGAGCTGGACGACAGCGA
This sequence comes from Pseudomonas sp. PDM09, assembly GCF_014852305.1. NCBI lineage: Bacteria > Pseudomonadati > Pseudomonadota > Gammaproteobacteria > Pseudomonadales > Pseudomonadaceae > Pseudomonas > Pseudomonas sp. PDM09. Next base: position 471,051 of record NZ_JACVBI010000002.1, read on the forward strand.
AGTCATGGCGCGCTACATCGACCCGCTGTACATCGACGTGTTCGTGGCGTGCAAGGAAAGTGAGCTGGCCGAGTTCGAAAACTCCATCTCCGACCTTGAGTACAACTGGTACTTGCATACGGTTTGATGCCAAACACCCATCAAATGTGGGAGCGGGCTTGCTCGCGAAAGCGGTGGATCAGTCAATGCTGATGTCACCTGACACACTGCCTTCGCGAGCAAGCCCGCTCCCACAGGGATCGTGGTTTTCTGATCGTTAATTGGTCGACTTTAGTCCGGCGACTACATATTCCTCTGCGTAGAGTCACAACCATGACAAACACTCGCAGCGACTGGGAGCAACGCTTCCAGTCCCTCACACTAGAAGGCCGCGCATTCATCGACGGCCAATACTGCCCGGCGCTCAGCGGCGACACCTTCGAGTGCATCAGCCCGGTCGACGGCCGCTTCCTGGCGAACATCGCCAGCACCGACGAAGCCGACGCCAATGCCGCCGTGCAGGTTGCACGCCGCACATTCGAATCCGGCATCTGGGCGCGGTTGGCGCCCGCAGAACGCAAGCGCATTTTGATTCGCTTCGCGGACTTGATCCTGGCCAACCAGGAAGAACTGGCGCTGCTCGAAACCCTGGACATGGGCAAGCCGATCAGCGATTCCATGAGCATCGACATCCCAGCGACCGCCAACGCGATCCGCTGGAGCGCCGAAGCCATCGATAAAATCTACGACGAAGTCGCCGCCACACCGCACGACCAACTCGGCCTCATCACCCGCGAACCAGCAGGCGTGGTCGCCGCCATCGTGCCGTGGAATTTCCCGCTGATCATGGCCAGCTGGAAGTTCGCCCCGGCCCTGGCGGCAGGCAATTCGTTCATCCTCAAGCCTTCGGAAAAGTCACCGCTGACGGCGATTCGCATCGCGCAGTTGGCCCTCGACGCCGGCATTCCCAAAGGCGTGTTCAACGTCCTGCCAGGCTTCGGTCACACCGTCGGCAAGGCCTTGGCGTTGCACATGGACGTCGACGTGCTGGCCTTCACCGGCTCCACCGCGATTGCCAAGCAACTGCTGATCTACGCCGGGCAAAGCAACATGAAACGCGTCTGGCTGGAGGCGGGTGGGAAGAGCCCGAACGTGGTGTTCGCCGATGCACCGGACTTGCGTGCAGCCGCTCAGGCAGCGGTCAGCGCGATTGCCTTCAACCAGGGCGAAGTCTGCACGGCCGGTTCGCGTTTGCTGGTGGAGCGTTCGATTCGCGAGCAATTCATTCCGCTGCTGGTGGAAGCACTGCAAGCCTGGAAACCGGGCCACGCCCTCGATCCTGAAACCACCGTCGGCGCAGTCGTCGATCAGCGCCAACTGGACAACGTGCTGCGCTACATCCAGATCGGCAAAGACCAGGGCGCGCAACTGATTGCCGGCGGCAATCGTACCCTCGCAGACACCGGTGGCCTGTACGTGGAGCCGGCGATTTTCGACGGCGTGACCAACGCCATGACCATCGCCCGGGAAGAAATCTTCGGCCCGGTGCTGTCGCTGATCACCTTCGACACCGCTGAAGAAGCGCTGCAGATCGCCAACGACAGCATCTTCGGTCTGGCGGCCGGCGTATGGACCAGCAACCTCAGCAAGGCCCACACCTTCGCCCGTGGTTTGCGCGCCGGCAGCGTCTGGGTCAACCAGTACGACGGCGGCGACATGACCGCGCCGTTCGGCGGGTTCAAGCAGTCGGGTAATGGTCGGGACAAATCGCTGCACGCGTTCGACAAATACACCGAACTCAAAGCGACCTGGATCAAGCTCTAACACCTTTACAGCGGCGGTCGCAGGCGAGCGTTTGCGGCCATCGGAGAAACCTATGAAACAAGACTCTGTTAAACAAAAGCATGTAAACAGCTACTACGCCGCCACCCGCAATCAGACCGGGGATTACCCAACTCTGGAAGAACTGGTGGACTGCGACGTCTGCGTGATCGGCGCCGGCTACACCGGTTTGTCCTCGGCGCTGTTCCTCAGCGAAGCGGGCTACAGCGTGACCGTACTGGAAGCCGCCAAAGTCGGCTTCGGTGCCAGCGGTCGCAACGGCGGCCAACTGGTCAATTCGTATAGCCGCGACGTCGATGTCATTGAAGAGCGTTACGGCGACAAAACCGCCGAAGTGCTCGGCAGCATGATCTTTGAAGGCGCCGATATCATCCGTTCGCGCATCAAAGAGTACGACATCCAATGCAACTACCGCCCCGGCGGCATCTTCGCAGCGCTGAACAAAAAGCAACTCAACGGCCTGGCCGAGCAAAAGAGCAGTTGGGAGCGCTATGGCAACAAGAACCTGAGAATGCTCGACGCCGCTGACATCAAGCGCGAAGTCGGTTGCGACAACTATGTCGGCGGTCTGCTCGACATGCAGGGCGGCCACATTCACCCGCTGAACCTGGCCCTCGGCGAAGCCGCCGCGATCATCCGCCTGGGCGGCAAAATCTACGAACAATCCGCCGCCGTGGAAATCACCTACGGCGAGCCGATCACCGTGCGCACCGGCAAAGGCGTGGTGCGGGCCAAGTACCTGCTGATCGCCGGCAACGCCTATCTGCCTCAAGACCTCGACAACCGCGTCACGCGCAAAAGCATGCCCTGCGGTTCGCAAATCGTCGTCACTGAGCCGCTGTCCGAAAAAGTCGCCCGCAGCCTGATCACCAACAACTACTGCGTCGAAGACTGCAACTACCTGCTCGACTACTACCGCCTCACCGCCGACAACCGGCTGCTGTACGGTGGCGGCGTGGTCTACGGCGCCCGCGAGCCGGACGACATCGAGCAACTGATCAAACCAAAAATCCTCAAGACTTTCCCGCAACTCAAGGACGTGAAAATCGACTACCGCTGGACCGGCAACTTCCTGCTGACCATGTCACGCATGCCGCAATTCGGTCGCATCGAAAAGAACGCCTACTACATGCAAGGCTACAGCGGTCACGGCGTCACCTGCTCGCACCTGGCCGGCAAACTCATCTCGGAAATGATCCGCGGCGACGCCGAACGCTTCGACGCCTTCGCCTCCCTGCCGCACATGCCCATGCTCGGCGGCCGCACCTTCCAGGCCCCGCTCACCGCCATGGGCGCCGCGTATTACGCGCTGCGTGACCGGTTTGGTATCTAAGTAGAACCTTGCCGGCGGCCATCCCAAAAATGTGCCGCCGGCCAATGCCCGTCATAGCAGGCACCACAACCCTGTGGAAGTGGGCTTGGTGACATACACAAATTTTTTGAACAACCCCAATCAACTGTGGGAGCGGGCTTGCTCGCGAAAGCGGTAGGTCAGTCGCCATCAATGTTGAATGTGATGGCCTCTTCGCGAGCAAGCCCGCTCCCACAGAGATCTAAGCCGAACACCGAATTGGTGGATCAACCGGGACCAAACTGCGGGAGCGAGCCTGCTCGCGATGAGGCCCTATCAGCCGCCATCAATGCTGCCTGACACACCGCCATCGCGAGCACCCCGCTCCCACAATTCCCGCACCTGACCGACCGGCATCAGGGGCCCGCCGGCTTTTTTCATAGCCGTTTATCGAACCTGCTGAGCAACACCAACAAACGTGATTTAATACCCGCCTTTCACGGTTCCGGGACGGGAAACGGCGTAATCCGCGGCCACCAGTCGCCCGCCACCCACCCCCATTACCCCTTAAGTATTCTTCGCATAAGGCTGTCATGGACACGGGCTCACGACTCAAATTAGTACGCGAAAGCTACAAACTGTCCCAGCGCGAGCTGGCCCGGCGTAGCGGCGTCACCAATGCCACCATCTCCCTGATCGAACAGAATCGCGTCAGTCCCTCCGTCAGCTCCCTGAAAAAACTGCTCGAAGGCATCCCCATGTCTTTGGCGGACTTTTTTACCTTCGACCAACCACCCCGTGAGCACCAATACGTGTTCCGCGCCAATGAACAGCCGGATCTCGGGCGGCATGGGCTGCGGTTGCTGCTGATTGGCGCTTCGGTGCCGAGCCGGCAGATGCGGCTTTTGCGCGAGCAATACGCGCCGGGAGCGAGTTCGGGGGAAGAACCCATCGTGCATGCTGAAGGGGAGGAGTGTGGGCTCGTAACCCGTGGCACGGTTGAGCTCACTGTTGATGGTCAGATCAGTGTGCTGAATGCCGGGGATGGGTATTACTTTCCGACGACGCTGCCGCATCGGTTTCGCAATATTGGGGCGGATGAGGCGGAAATCATCAGCGCCAACACCCCAGCGAACTTCTGATATCGATAGCGAACATCAAACCTGTAGCAGCTGCCGAAGGCTGCGTTCGGCTGCGAAGCAGTCGTAAATCCGAGGACTGTTCCTAATCATTGCGCTCTACGATTGACAACCCGAATCATCCAAAACACTATCAGCCCATGACCTACATACGCCGCATGAACATGATGTGCTCCTCCATGACCGCCTCTGGCGGGCCATGAGGTCATGCGTTCACAGGATTTGACGTAATCACCCAAGGCCCCGCCAGAAATGGACGGGGCTTTTTAGTTCTCCGTCTACCGATGGCTAATGGAGAATGAAATGTTCGAGATTAGACGCGCCACGCACAGCGATGCCCAAACAGCGTTCGACATTCGCCTTCAAGCGATACGGCATCAATGCGTCGGTGCCTATACCACGGAGCAAATGCTGGCCTGGACGGCAGGAGCGGCCAAGGACGGGTATAGCGACCTGATGAATAAACACTTTTATCTGGGCTGTATTCAGGGTGAGCCGGTGGCGACAGGAATGCTTGATCTGGAGAAGAGTGAAATCGGCGCAATCTTTGTGCTCCCGAGCTTTATGCAACGTGGCATTGGCTTGAGAGTCTTGGACTACCTTGAATGCTTGGCGCGGGATTTGGGGCTGAGGCAAGTCAATCTGGACGCCACTTTAAACGCCGCTGACTTTTACCGGCGCTGCGGTTTCGTTGGTCACGAACCAGCAATTTACCATTCGCCCTCCGGGCTTCAGCTGGCTTGTGTGCCGATGGTGAAAGCGCTTTTGTAGGCTTGGCATTGGTTGATAGCTTCACCGACGGCAGACCCGGAGGGGTTCGTGCAGCCCGCAATATTCCTGATTGCCACGATTGACAGTCGTAACGACTTGTAGGAATTTAGCCGCCCGCAGGTAAGGAATATCTGCTGACGGCCAAAAAATGGCCGTTATTCACCACACAAGGGATTGTCTATGCAGGGTTCAAACACCGTTGCTCAACAGGTGTGCGGTCAGCTGGTGCACGAGCGTCAGAACAACGCGCACATGAACATTGCCCAGCAAATTCTCGAATGCCTGTTTCGACGTCGTAGCCTTGCCCCGGGGCAGGATCACGAGCTTTCGTTGCAGGTGCTGGAACCCCATCTGACCAGGGTCATGCAAGCAGTCGAGAGCGGTCGCAAGGTCGAAATGGTCCTGCCGGCCTTTCCCGGCAAGTCGCCCTGCCGCAAGAAAACCCTCAGCCATCTGCCCGATCTTGCCGAACATCATGCCATCGACGAGTTACATCGCCTGTGCAATGAGATCCAGCAGATCTACGCACCGGGGGCGCTGATTCATATCTGCTCCGATGGCTATGTGTTCTCTGACCTGGTGCATGTTCCCGATGCGGACGTCAAAGCCTACACCGACGCTATCCAGGACTACGCCGAACAGCACTATCCCGGCACGTTCGCCCATTTCGATCTGCGGGATGCCTATCCTCCGCTTGATTGTCTGGACGCCATGCGTGAGGAGATGATGATCGAGCACGGCCAGTCCTTGGTCTTGTTGCAGCAGCGTTTCAAGGATGAGCCGCACATGATGTTGATGTACTGCGGTATCCATCGCTTCCTGTCCGAGGATTACTCGGGGCTCAAGGTATTCGCCGGCATGAGCCTTAATGCGGTGAAGAAAATCGCCAAGCCTGCCTCGCAGCGGGTGATCCAGCGCAGTGAAGCCTGGAGTGCGCTGTTACAGGCGCGCTACCCGCATTGCCTGCGCCTGTCGATTCACCCGCAACTGGCGGTGTCGACGAAGATCGGTATCCGGTTGGTGCCAACCAGTGACCTGTGGCGTACGCCCTGGCATTCGGTGGCGATCAAGCGACGGGGTGTGGTCACCCTCGAAAAACGCAGCAATGTCGATGAACGCTACCACCGCTTGGTGTTCCGCAAGGGGCGTCCTTGTCACTACGCCAGTGCTCAATGATGGCGTCTCGGTTGTGGGTCGAAGCCGTACTCTTCGATTTGGATGGGACCCTGGTCGACACCTTGCCTGACATCACCTGGTGCCTGAACCAGGTGTTGCTCGAACACGGTTGCCCGGCGCAGACAGCGGAGACGGTGCGGGGTTATATCGGCGGTGGGGTCACAGCGATGATCGAGCAGGTCGCCACGGGGTTTGGCATTGCCGATGGGGCCGCGATGCACCAGCGCTATGTGACGCTCTACCAAAACAACCTGGTTCAATTTTCCCGGCCGTTCAGCGGTGTGCTTGCCTTGCTCGAAGGCTGTCGCCAGTTACAAGTGCCGTTGGCTATCGTCACCAACAAGACCGAGGAAATGGCCCTGCAAGTAGCCGATGCGCTGCTTCCACAGAATGCCTTCGGGGCGATTCTGGGGCACCGCACGGGCAGGGCGCTCAAACCTCAGCCGGAGGTGGCATGGGAAGCCGCCCGACGGTTGTCGGTTGATCCGCAACACTGCTTGTTCGTCGGTGACACCGAGATCGATCTGAAGACCGCCCGTGCTGCAGGCATGTACTCGGCGGCGGTCACCTGGGGCTATGGCCTGACACCCGACTTGCAGGCCCTGGCCCCGAACTTCTGCTGCGAACAGCCGGCCGGATTGCTGCGCATTCTGCAGCAAGTCTGTGGTACAGCGCATGCATTCACCGAGCATGGCGACACCGTTAAATCCTACTGATACACACACTCTCAAGGAAGTTGTTCTATGGAACATAGAGACGCCTGGATCGCTGCCGTCAGCGATTTGCTCGCGGGTTATCTGCTCAAAGGCACGGATGATTGTTTCGACACACAAGGCAGAGCGCATCTCGCGTTACGTTTGGGGCACTGCTTCGATCAGGGCCTGCCGGTGCGTCTGGTACTGCCAGGTTTTCCCTGCAAGTCGCCAAACGCCACTGACCAGACTTTCGGCGTGCTGCCGGACTGCGGCGAGGTCATCGCCATCGAGCGCCTCGACCAACTCGGCCAAGCCATCGCCGCGCTGCACGCACCGGGTTGTGTGGTGTCGATCCTCAGTGACGGAACGACCTTCAACGACATCGTCGGGGTGGCCGACGACGTTCGCGAGACCTACAACCGGGCTTTGCGTGACCTGTGCACCACCCATACGATTCAGTGGGTCAGCATGGAAGACCTGTTCCCTCAGGCCCAAAGTGCCGAGTCGGTTCGCGCCAGCCTGATCAAGCAGGCCCGTCTGCCCTGGAAAAACCTTGGGGATCTGATCGAGCAGAGCCGGCACGATGAATCCCTCAGCCAGGCCCATGACCACCTCTGCAGTCACCTCTACAACGACCTGCGTCTGTGCCGTGAAGACGGGCAGAGCGAGGACGAGTACCTGCAGCAAATCAACTTCAAAGCCTACCAAATGATGTATCGAGGGCAGGCATTAAATGCGGCAGTGGATCGTTTCTTCGGCGATGACATTCGCTTGTCGGTCCATCAATACAGCAATGCCGGACCCAAATTCACCTTCGGCCTGGCCGAAGGGCTGACCCGTGTCGACAGCCCCTGGCACGCCGTACCGGTGTGCAACCTCGATGGCAGCCAAACCCTTCGCGCCCGCGCCCAGGTCGATCTCGATCATCATGTGCTGGTCACCTTTCAGGGGAGGCCATGGCTCTACCACCAAACAGAAAACCCGCAGGCCCAAGGTTTCGAATACGAACTGCAAAAACTGCCGCTGTTTGGCCTGGTGGTGCGAGACCCGTTGGGGCTGGGTTTCGAACGACTGTCCACGGGCCTGCTCGAGGTACTGGTGGAAACCTTCGGTTTCGTCTGCCTCAAGGGCTGCCGCTTCGATGACCAGGACAGTTTTGCTCGCAGCTGCGAACGCTTTGGCACGCTGTACGAATGGGCCTTCGGCGCCGTGCACGTGGTCAAGCCTGCGGACAAACCCCAAGGCGTGGTGCACTCGCTGGAGAAAACACCGTTGCACTGGGACCTGAACATGCTGCCCGACAGCGATGCACAGGTTCAGCGCAACCCGAAATTCTGCGCCAGCAAATTCATGCTGTATTGCAAGACCGCGCCGCAGCCGGGCGAAGGCCAGACCACCATCGTCGACAGCCGAAACGTACTGCGCAAAGTCGGCCAGCAAGTCGCCCGACAATGGCAGGACGTGAACATCACCTACTACACCAAAATGACCTACTTCGGTGGCTCCCCGCGCATGTACAGCCTGGTGGATCATCACCCCCGCAGCGGCGAACTGATCCTGCGTTACCAAGAGGGCACCGACTCGACATTGCAGACCCTGAGCCAGGCTGTGCAGGACCATGATGAGGAAGCTCAACAGGCGCTGCTCGAACAGGTCAACTCGCTGGTTTATGACCCGGAGTGCCTGATTGCCCATCAATGGAGCGAGGGTGATCTGGTGTTGATCGACAACTATCGGACGCTGCATGGCCGGTTGCCGATGTCGGTGGGTTCTTCGTCGCGGGAGTTGTGGCGGGTGCAGGTTTACTGATCGTTGTTGTCTGGAGGCCCTGGAGACAGGGCCTTCTTCTAGACCTTTTGCCATTACAGTGCGATGAAGTTGCGAATCGTTCCATCCTTCCCGCCCAGCAATGACACAGAGCGGGAAAATGAAGCAAAGATTTCAGGACGCATCCTACAGCCAGCGATCAGCTTCCTCAGTAACGTCATTCTGCCCCAGCCTCAGGCCGGGATTTCCCAAGGATGAACAAGGAAAGCTGAATGATCTCTTCTGCACGATTGGGCGACAAACACGTCTGCCCTATACCAGGTCACGGTACTACCCCTATTGCCTCCGCCAGCGCTGACACGAATATCAACTTCATGGGTTCAGCTCGTGTAGGCGATACCTGTGGTTGTGGGGCTGTCATCACCACTGGTTTTCCCTCCATTCAAGTGAACGGGCGTCCCATGGCTCACTTGGGTAGCCCTACCAGTCACGGCGGAACGATCATCACCGGGTCAAGCGATGTTGGCGGCGGGTTTGTTATGGGGGCTGCTCCCGGTGCGTCAATCATCAACTTCGCTGTGCTGGGAGCAATCCGCCCCGATGGCACGGTTGATGATGAACGCATGGCCACTCTGTTGGCTGATCCGAGGCTGACAGAGAAGGCCACTGCTGCCAATGCGCTTGTGGATCCGAATGCTGCAACCAGGAAACAGGAGGCCGGGAAACCGGAGCCTGTTGTTTGTAATCATCCCGACCAAATGGAAGAGCTGGCCAGCTACATCGCTGGTGAGATGAATCGCAACATTCACGACCCGGCTGTGTTGGAGATGAAAAGGCTCATTGATTATGACTCCGACGTGGCGGCAAAACAGTTTGCGGAATTGCCATTGCTTGCTCGCCTGGGCGGACCACCAAATTACGGCAGCATCGCCAAGGCGCAGAAAGTTGCAGCGGCGGCGATCTGGACTAAGAAAGTTGAGCAGAATCAGGAGTGGGACCACAAGCCCAAACTGAAAGCGCTATTTGGCACCTTCTGGCACAAGCAGGGGAAGTACATGTACTTCTACGATATCTGGTCGAACATCCATTATGGATATGTCGGAATCATCGGCGGACTGTCTGAAAGCGTGTTGTTGGATGGCGCCGGGGCTGAGCAAATCGCCTCGGACACCCTGAGGAAGGGCGAAGAATGGATAAAAAAGCCCCGAGAGAATTGGAAACTGCCCGGCCCATACGCAACAGCCAGTCCATGGACGGAATTGCGATCATGGGACGACGTTGCTGATAGGGTATCGATCAGTATCGGCGTGAAGCTGGCCAACGAATACCCTAATGGTGGGATAACAGCAAAGATGATCATGGACGAAGTATTAGCAGTAGCACCAGAGAACTGGGGAGAGGGGATTGACGATCACGTATGCGAGTAAAGGACGATATGGATATGCATGGTTGTTGTGCATTCCGTTGCTTCCAGTATTGTTCTTTGTAGGACAGACCATTCTTGAGCCGACAGTGACCGTTCACTACGCCGAGAACGGTAAGGAAGAGCTCAAGTACATCTGGAACGTGCAACATCGGATATACAAAGGACGGATGCAGCCTGGAGGTGGTACGTCGGATAACGGCTTTATATTTCCAGGCGAAGACTTTTTCATGCAGTTGGATTGGTGGGGCGACAAGGGTCGCCATCATTGTGTGAACATCACGCCAAAATGGCCGAACACTGACATCTATCTCGATTTGAACGGGAACATCGACACTGAGAAAGGAGTCGGGACAGATGAAGACCGCTTGGATCAGTGCAAGGGTGATGTAGCAAAACCATAAGCTGAAAAACCCGCAATGACGCGGGTTTTTTATGGCTCAAATATAGTTACTGTCCCTTGGGCGCATCAAACCCCCGCTGCTCAATCACCCGAAACACATCGCTCACATCCTGGACCATGATCCGGGCGATGTTGGTGACGGTGTTGATGTCGTGCTCGGCGTAGTCCGGCAGGCTGGTGCAGGCCATGAGGTTGAGGTATTTGAGGACGGCGTTGAGGCGTTCGCTGAGGCAGTTGTGGAGTTCGCGTAGTGGGGCGTCGGCGTCGATGAGGAGGACGGGGTGGTCGGTGGCGAAGTGGGACATGGGGCTGTAGTGGCGGAGCGGCTTTTGAGTCGTCATGGTGTTAATCCTAATAAAAGTAGAATTGCCACCGTTCTGCTGCGAAACAAAATGGGTGGCAGCTATGCGCGGGTTCGCAGACCGGAGGATTAACACCAGGACCCGGCAGACCCGAAGGTCTCCCACGCACAACCGCCATAAAACGATACGCAGCCGGGAGTCGGCCGTGCCTGACGGAACAAGGTGTCAATCTTAAGGGCTGCGAAACCCTATCGCCAACTGCGGTCAGCGACAGACCCACTCTAGGCAGCGATTTCGGTAGCCGCAATCGGGCTGTAGGACGCCAAGATTGTCATTTTGGCGAGGTGGCTCTTCCCCGTTCTATGTCGTAACGCAGTAAAACCGGGCGTTACGGTTTGTCTGAGGAAATGGGCTAGCAGGGTTTGGGGCTGCTTCGCAGTCCAGCGGGAGCAAGCTCCCTCGCCACAATCGGTTATTTCCTACGAGATTTTCGGACTTCAAAATCCTCGCCGTGCCTTCATCGAACGTTCAGGCGCGGGATTTTCGGCGGTGAGTGACGCTTGCTTCCGTTCAGCATCACCACCGTCGTAGACTGAACGCCAACGGGAATTCAAGGATGGAACGCGCCCATGATCGAAATCGGCAGCCGCAACAACGCCCCCACGCCACAGCACCAAACCCAGGACATTTACTCTTTCACATCGACCTTTCCCGCCCGCCCGGACAAGCCTTTTTGTTTCGAACAGTCCATCGGTGGCGGTCATTGCGAGCAGGGCGGGGCGGTGTCTGAGAACGCCAAGCCTGTGGGGCGGTGGCAAGTGATTGCAGGCTGGTTCAAACGCAACATTCATTTCAGCGGCCGTTACGGCGTTTAACCCGAGGAGAATCCCATGACCCAAACACTGGAACGCGCCATTGCCATCGCCGCGGCGGCACATGAGGGGCAGGTGGACAAGGGCGGTGCCCCTTACATCCTGCATCCGCTGAAAGTCATGCTGCGGGTGAACACTCTGGAAGAGCGCATCGTCGCGGTGCTGCATGACGTGGTCGAGGATTGCGGCATCAGCTTTGACGATCTGCGTAACGAAGGCTTCAGCGAAACGGTGCTGATGGCGATTGCGTCGGTGACCAAGGTGCCGGATGAGTCGTACGAAGAGTTTATCGAGCGCGCGGCGCAGAACCCGATCGGGCGGGTGGTGAAACTGGCGGATCTGGAAGAGAACAGCGACTTGTCGCGGATTGCCCAGCCGTCCTGGGAGGATCTGGAGCGCGTTGAGAAGTATCGGCGGGCGATCGGGGCGTTGCGGTCTTAGCGATTGTTGGCAAGATTTGCGGAGGGTGTTCCAGCCAGAAACGACAAAGCCTCAAATCATCAGGGCTTTGTTCTTACGCGGCGGGTTTGATGTCTTAGTGGCGCGATGCTGATTTATCGACTGAACTGCTGCTCAGGTTTCAGGAGGAAATCAGATGGCGCGGCTCATTCTCGGTCATACCACCGATACGTCGATTAAAGTCTGGGTACGCGCCAGCGAGCGTTGGCCGGTGGCCTTTGTTGATGTCGTGGATTGCGACAACAACGCGACAGGCCCCACCAAGGTGCTCGATGCCCAGCCAATGGAGTTTTACACGGGCGTTCTGGAGTGGAAAAAGCTCAATCCCGATACGCCTTATACCGTGAAGGTGGCCTTCGGCAAGACCCGCGGTGCGGCAGCCGATGAGCGAGTTCGTGATGCCTATACCGAAGGGCGCTTTCGCACCTTTCCCGCGGTAGAACTGACCGGATCATTCTCTTTCGTGCTCGGCTCCTGCAATTTGCATTCGCTCGGGATACTGGAGAGGCCTGACCGCGCCTGGGTCGAGATTTCTCGGGTGGCCAAAAACAACGACGCACGCTTCATGATTCATTGCGGCGACCAGATTTACTCGGACATCCCGCGCCAGCCCTCCATCGATGTGCAGTTCTTTCGTGACAAGTATCTGGATGCCTGGGAGGACTGTGTGCCCGCGCGCCGGACGCTGACAGAGTTGTCGCATTACATGATTCTTGACGACCATGAACTGATCAACAACTTCGACACGGCCACCGGTTCGTCCACGCAAGCGCTGGCGAACGCCGCCATCAAGGCGTATTGGGAGTTTCAGCATTCGCACAATCCTTCGAGTCGTCATGCCGAGCATCATTACCACTACGAGTTCAACTACGGCGCGGTGAAGTTCTTTGTCATGGACACCCGTTATTACCGCAGCACGGCGCAAAAGTGTTTGCTTGATGAGGTCCAGGAAGACGACCTGTTGCGCTGGCTGTCGCGTTACCGTGATGACCTGAAGTTCGTTGTCACCAGCGTGCCATTCGTGGGAGTGGTGAAAAACTCTGAAGGTGACAAATGGTCGGATCCTGCTTTCGAAGAACAGCGAAGCCGCATCCTTGAGCATGTCCTCGAAAAAAACGTGTCACGCCTGACCTTCCTGACGGGCGACATGCACACCTCTTATCACGCCACGCTTGCGGTTTCGCGCGGTGAGAAAAGCACGGTGATCAATGAGTTGATGTCCAGCCCGATAAACCAGTACACCCCAAACATAAGGCCCGAGCAGATCTACAACATGAACCACTCGCACACCCTGCCTAATGGAATTTCCACGCTGTCGTGTATCGATCCGGATTCCTTTTACGGTAATCACTCGAATGTCATGGTGATCGATGTCGATATGACGTCAGCCAGGCAGACGGTGGGCTATAAGATTTTTCGCACAACAAAAACGGGTGCGGGGCCGAGTGGGAAATTCCATCCCTGAAGGGAAAGGAGAGTTCCATTGTGGTGAGGGGATTCCTATGGGTTTTTCGGGCCTCAGATCAATAGATCGCAGCCTTCGGCAGCTCCTGCGCTGTGGCGTTCGTCCTGGTTCGAGCCATAGGGGCGCAGCGTTAGTATCTTTCCATTTACCTCTCATTCCCTTAGAAAAGAATCGGTCTAAAAAGCCCGACCCAGGCTTCGATCGATTTGCTATTCTGAAGCTGTAGGTGAAGACGCAGACTGATGCGCAAAGGGATAGCGAGGAGGCGTGGGGCGCGCTCCCAAGGGTACACGGTTAGAAAGATCTCCGCGCTGAGATCCAGCCCTTATGCCGTGTGAGGCAGAACAGCCTAAAGTTAAAAATCCTGTTCTGTGAGAGGCCCGATAAACCTTGTAAGCCAGAGACCAGCGCTGGCCACCTACATCGATTTCCAAAGCCCGCCTTGTGCGGGCTTTTTCGTATTTGCGAGTTGGTTAAACCATTTCAGCCACGACGCGTTCTTCGTAGCAGCTGCCGAAGGCTGCGTTCGGCTGCGTAGCAGTCGTAAAATCAGGCACTGCGGTCCGTCAGGCACACTGTGCATTCAGGGTTTACGACTGCTTCGCAGCCGAACGCAGCCTCGCGAGCTCGGCAGCTGCTACAAGCCGAACGCAGCCTCGCGAGCTCGGCAGCTGCTACAAGCCGAACGCAGCCTCGCGAGCTCGGCAGCTGCTACAAGCCGAACGCAGCCTCGCGAGCCGTCAGCTGCTACAAGCCGGACGCAAGCTTCGGCAGCTGCTACAGATCACATTACGATTTAACTCACGGCACTCGCTTTTGCGGTTGGCGCCCGCACATCTGATTCATCACGCTCTGCCTGTCTGACGTGAGCCGAAAACCCAGTCTGATCCGACGCAATCTCCGCACGCAATGTCAGCTGCGGGATGTCATACGCGCCTGCATTCTGTGGCCGGAAAGGAATCGGTGCGGTCCTCCCGAGGTCATCAAGCCGTTGACCGAGCACGTCGCAGGTCGTCGAAAATTTCGCTTCGTCCATTCGGCTGGTGCGATAGATCACGAACGGTGGCAGCACGTCGAAACCGGGGTAAAACAGCACGCCATGCTGAATCGGGAATAACACATCATCGATGGGCCCATTGATGCCCCGAGGGCTGTAATGAGACTCCCATCCACCCGCAGTGACGATCAGCATCGCCCGTTTGCCCGCCAGCGTGCCTTCTCCATAGCGGTTACCCCAGCGCGCATCGGAATGCTCTCCTACGCCATAGGCAAAACCATAGGCATAGACGCGTTCCACCCAGCCTTTGAGGATCGCCGGCATCGAAAACCACCACAGTGGAAACTGCAGAATGACGGCATCGGCCCAGAGCAGTTTTTCCTGTTCGAGGACGATGTCCTGGCTTTGCCGGCCTTCTTCGAAGGCAAGTTTGGAGTCCAGCGAAGGATTGAACCGCGATTCGGCTGGCCGGCCGGGACTGTCATCGGCATCCAGCGAGGCTTTCCAGTCCATCGCGTATAGATCGGAGACTTGCACCTGGTGGTCGTTAGCTTCCAGGCGTTTGACGGCAAAGTCTTTGAGCGAGCCGTTCAATGATTTTGGTTCGGGATGGGCATAAACGAGTAGAACTTTCATGGCTGAGTCTCCGGTGTCAGGAGTCAGCAGAATCGGACGTTACCCGGTATATTGGAAATGAATAACCAATATGCCAGGTATTACCATGAATAATCTGCGACGCCTGGACATCAATCTGTTGCTGACCCTTGATGTCTTGCTCTCGGAACACAACGTGACCCGTGCGGCGCAACGCCTGAGTTTGTCTCAACCGTCGGTGAGTGTTCATCTTGCCAAATTGAGGGACATTTTCGGTGATCCACTGTTATTGCCAGGACCACGGGGCATGCGGCCCACGGCCAGGGCCGATGAGTTGCGCGAGCCGTTGCGTCAGGCCCTGGAAGCCCTGGAGCGCGCCGTGTCGCCCGCCAGTCCTTTCAATCCGGCTGAGGCCCGGCAGACGTGGAATGTCATGGCGTCCGACTACGGTGAGACGACTATCGTTTTACCTGCGTTAGCCGGGCTGCGTTCGGCAGCACCGGGGACGCGTATGGCGGTGTTTGATCTGGTTCCGTCTCAGATCGCCAGGCAAGCGGAGCAGGGAGCAATCGATCTGGCTTTCCACACCAGCGAGGACGCTCCCCCCGGCTTGCGGCGTCGAGCGTTGTTTACCGAACGATATGTTTTGGTAGGGCGTGCCGGCCATCCGCAGTTGAAAAAACGGCCGACACTGGCGCAATTTTGTGAACTCGACCACGTGATCGTGTCACGGGATGGTGGGGCGTTTCAGGGTGTCACCGACCAAGCGCTTTCGGCGGCGGGCATGACGCGCCGGGTGGTGCTTTCAGTCCCGCATTTCCTGTTTGTGCGGTCGGTGGTGGAGAGTACCGATATGGTGGCGATGCTGCCGTCGCGGCTGGTTCGCGATGTGGGGGCGTTGGAAGTGGTCGAGCCACCGCTTGATGTCCCAGGTTACGAGATGTCGATGCTCTGGCCCGAGCGTGTTCATCGCGACCCTGCGCATCAATGGTTGAGGGAGTTCATTGTGAAAGCGTTGTGAGGGGCATCAGTTGACCACAATCCTGTGGGAGCGGGCTTGCCCGCGATGGCGGTTGCACATCCAGCATTGATGTCGTCTGACATACCGCCTTCGCGGGCAAGCCCGCTCCCACAGGTTCTGCGCTGCCATGCCGGTTGTGTTCATTCCGCTGTTTGGCTAATCTCGCATAAACACGCAAAAACAGGCATAACCATGCAGGCTGAGCATTCCATCACCGAACTCCCGCAGTTGCGCCGTCAGAAAATCCTTTTGATCCTCGAACGCGACGGTAAGGTCATGGCCTCCGAGCTGAGCCAGCATTTCACGGTGTCCGAAGACACCATCCGCCGGGATCTGTCGGAGCTGGCTAGCGCCGGGCTGGTGCAGCGGGTGCACGGCGGAGCGCTGCCGCGGCCCAAGGATACGGGCAAGGATTACTTCACCCGGGTTGGCGAAACCGATGAGGTGAAAACCCGTCTGGCCCAACTCGCTGCACGCCGGGTCAAAAACGGCCAGATTGTGATTTTCGATTCCGGCAGCACCACGCTGCAGATCGCGCGCTCGCTGCCCGCTGACATTTCCATCACGGCCATTACCGCGTCGCCGATGATCGCGATCACACTGGCCGAATACAAAGGCATCACGGTGATTGTTGCCGGTGGTCAGCTCAATCCCGCGACGATGTCTTCCGGCGGCCATGAAACCCTGCGGTTGATCGAAGGCATCAAGGCCGATCTGCTGTTCACCGGGGTCTGCGCCATTCATCCGGAAGTCGGCATCAGCTCACTGCATTTCGATGAGGTGCCGGTGAAGCAGGCGATGCTCGCCAGCGCTTCCCATGTGATTGCCGTCACCACCGCGGACAAGCTGGGGGCGGTGGAGCCTTTCGTTGTTGCGCCTTGCAACCGCGTGCATACCCTGATCACCGAACGTCACGTGGCCTCGGGCAATGTCGAGGATTATCAAAAGCTGGGGATCGAGGTGGTGCAGATAGACGCTTGAGCGTCATCGCGCTCAGTGCTGCATGGGTTACGCTGATAGCAACGACGGGAGGAATGCAGCCATGACTGAGCGCCATATGATCCACTCGGAAACGCTATCGAACGGATGCAGCATCGAGGTTAAAGCCGAGATATTGAGAGACGGCTCGCTGAAGATGTTCATGGGTGTCTATTGGC
Organism: Pseudomonas sp. PDM09; assembly: GCF_014852305.1. Lineage (NCBI taxonomy): Bacteria > Pseudomonadati > Pseudomonadota > Gammaproteobacteria > Pseudomonadales > Pseudomonadaceae > Pseudomonas > Pseudomonas sp. PDM09. The sequence continues at coordinate 488,404 of NZ_JACVBI010000002.1, forward strand.
CGGACGGTTCGGCCATCGTTGAGGACAACCACCCGTCGCCGCATCTGCTGGACATGGAAGCGGCGATGGAGTGGGCCATCGAAAAAGCCAAAACCATCGGTAACAGCCAAAGAACGCTGTAAGGCCTGGCGATAACTGAATCATTGAGCATCTGGAAGGTCGTATCTGCGGTTTGCACGCACTTCGATTGAATTCGTGGATAGCGTCAACTCATCCCCGCAGCTCTGACCTTTGCTTTTAGGATGTTCAAATGAAGCGCACCGCGATAATGACCCTGGCCATTGCAGCTACTCTCTTGTTGGGAGGCTGCTTTCCTCACTGGGAAGATGATGACAGGTACGATCGGGATCACCGCCGTGAATACCGTCGCGACCATGACCGAGGCTATGACCAACGTGATGATCGAGGGTATGACCGGGATTACGACCGGCGTGATGATCGCCGTCGTTACCGTGACCGGGACCGCGACGACCGCGACGACGATTGATACTTGCTCGCAAGCCTTCAGAGCGGGCACCACCGCTCTGATCTGCCGTCAGTCATGCGAGGTGTCACCATGGGAGTTCTGCCTGGACGTTTCACTCGGCATGTCAGCCACTGGTTGATCGCGGCGGGTATCGGCCTGACCGCAGTGGTGCTCAATGCACAGGCGCAAACCCCACCTCAAGCCACTCAGGAAATAAACAGCTTGCTGGACTTTGTCGAGCACAGTGAGTGCCGGTTTGTGCGCAACGGGAGCGAATACCCAGGCGCTCAGGCCCGGGCGCATCTGGAAAAGAAGCTTGAGTATCTCGAAGAGAGGGACGAGATCAATAGCGCAGAAGATTTCATCGACCTGGCGGCCACCCAAAGCAGTGTGAGTGGTCTCGCCTATGAAGTGCGCTGTCCGGCAGGGGTACAACCGGCCAGTCTTTGGCTGAAGACTGAGCTACAGAGGCAGCGACAACTTCAATGATCACGTTTGATGGGCTAGCGCAGCAGATGAACCACCAACCCGATCAGCCCGCACCCCATCAGTACTTCGATCACACCCCGCTTGAAGCGGAACAAGGCGATGGCCGCCGCAATGGCGATCAGCGCCGAAGGCCAGTCGAGTTGGCCGCTGAAGCCGTTGGGCCAGAGCACGTGGTAGCCGAAAAAACACGCCAGATTAAGGATCACGCCGACCACCGCCGCGGTAATCGCGGTCAGCGGTGCGGTGAGCCTGAGTTCGTTGTGCGTCGACTCCACCAGCGGACCGCCGGCGAGGATGAACAGGAACGATGGCAGAAAGGTGAACCAGGTCACCAGCGTGGCGGCGAGGGCGCCGGCCAGGAACACATGATCGGGGCCGAACACCTGCTGAACATAGGCGCCGACGAAACCGACGAAGGCCACCACCATGATCAGCGGCCCGGGGGTGGTTTCGCCGAGTGCCAGACCGTCGATCATCTGCGTGGGTGTCAGCCAGCCATAATGGCCGACCGCGCCCTGATACACATAAGGCAACACGGCGTACGCGCCGCCGAATGTCAGCAATGCCGCTTTGGTAAAGAACCAGGCCATCTGGGTCAGGGTGCCTTCCCAGCCGAACAGTGCGGTGAGAATGCCCATCGGCAATACCCACAACGCCGCCCCCACCAGCACCAGACGCAGCAATTTAAAATGGTTGAAACGGGCATGTTCGGGAGGCGGGGTATCGTCATCGATCAAGGCTGGGCCGAAGGATTTTTTCGCAGCACCGTGGCCCCCGGTCTGGAACCTTTCAGGTGCCAGACGTCCGCCGACATAACCGATGATGGCGGCGCCCAGCACAATCAACGGGAAGGGCACATTGAACACGAAGATGGCCGTGAATGAAGCCGCGGCGATGCCCCACAGCCAGTTGTTCTTCAGGGCCCGCGAGCCGATCCGGTGGGCCGCCTGCACCACAATGGCGGTCACGGCAGGCTTGATCCCATAAAAAAGCCCGGCCACCACTGGCACTTCGCCAAAGGCGATGTACACCCAGGACAACGCGATCAGGATGAACAGCGAAGGCAGCACAAACAGCACGCCGGCAATCAGGCCGCCCCACGTGCGGTGCATCAGCCAGCCGATGTAGGTCGCCAACTGCTGAGCCTCAGGCCCAGGCAACAACATGCAGTAGTTGAGGGCATGCAGAAAGCGCCGTTCCGAGATCCAGCGTCGGCGCTCCACCAACTCCTGGTGCATGATCGAGATCTGTCCGGCCGGCCCGCCGAAACTGATAAAGCCGAGTTTCAGCCAGAACAGGAATGCTTCCCGCAGGCTGATGGCCTCAGGCTTCGACAGGTCCTGTTCTACGGTGGAAGAGGGGGCTTTATTCAAATCACGATTCCTTTTTCAACTGTCGATTCAAGCCTTCACGGCGTCCCGAACATCGCCGTCCAGTAAATGCCTGCGTCACTCTTCGGGTCCACCGCATAGGCCGCACCCAGCTCACGAAATTGCGGGTTCATCAGGTTGGCGCAATGGCCCGGGCTGGCCAGCCAGCCATCGACCACTTTGCGCACGGTGTCTTGCCCGGCGGCGATGTTCTCGCCGACCTGTTGGCCCGCATAACCGGCCAGTTCAGCCCGATCACCCGGTGTGCGGCCGTCGCGGTCCTTGTGATCGAAATAGTTATTGTTGGCCATGGCCCGGCTGTGGGTCTCGGCCGCGGAGCCCAGTGTGGCGTTCCAGGCCAGCGGCGCCGTGGCGGCAAAGGCTTGGGTGCCGCACTGGCGCGTCTGAGCGCGGGCGCTATTCATCGCTTCAAGCAGTTTCTGTCCCTCCGCCTGCCAGTCACCCAGACGCCCGGTCAACAGCGGACGCGCCAGTACAATGCGCCATTCACGGCCATCGCGGCTGACGCCGATGTCGACGAATTGCGGGTCCAGCACCACTTGGCAGAAGCTCTCCTGAATCGCCTTCATGGCGGACGGCGCATCACGCGGGCCGGACAGGCTGATCGCCTGCACATTGACCATCGGATACGCCGCACGGGCCAGTGCCTGCTGCAAGTCGCCGATGCTGTTGGCGGACAGGACCAGACGCGGATCGCTCGCCAGTGGTGGCAACTCCGAAGACGCCTGGCCTGCGCAGCGCTGCGCCTGGCTGCGGTAAACGTTGATCGACTCGACCAGCTGCGTTTCATCGGCCGCCGACGCGGCGACGCTGAACATCAGCCCGAATGACAACACGGCGAGATGCAAAATGGATGACAGGCTGCGCATGAAAATCTCCCTTGGACGGACTAGGGGGGCGTTCTCAATTAGTTTCCCCGCCGCGTTGTCGCCTTAAAGCGGGCCAGGCAAGGCGTAGGCCGCTGGGAATGGTTGTTCCCTTTCCAAGGCCTGCAACGCAGGCTGGCCCGCTTTAAGGCACAACCCGAAGGGCCGGGCCTGCTGTTGTGCAGGGCTGCGTTGCTCGAAGCTTATTTGGAATGACCAAACTACGCTTCTCGCGCCTTGCCCTGCACAACAGCAGACCCGGCGCGGCGGGGAAACTAATTGAGAACGCCCCCTTTGCCCATGATGCGCGATTTCCCCCCTGCGCACGCAATGCCTTTTTGCGCCGACATGCATTTATTGTCAGACGGCTGGAATGGCTTGCGACGACTACAATCACAGCAGGTCAGCGCTACAACATCGCCGTTTCATTGCCCAAGCCAGTGTCATCGGAAGGATCGATCATGCGATTAAAATGGGTAGTCACCTGCTTCGCAATCATCCTTCTGTGCGGTCAGGTGTTGGCGACTGAGCAGGAGCAAAAACAGGAAGTAGCCGAAGACAAGGCGCAGGTCCTGGAAGAGAAAGCCGCCGAGAAGGACAGCGAAGTTCCGGTACCCAAGTCCGCAGTCATCACCCCCTCCGAAGCGCAGGCAGTCGATCCGGCAGGCGCAGCCCCTCTGGACGATGCAATCACCTGCTTTGCACGCAGTATCTATTGGGAAGCCAAAGGTGTTGCACCTGCCAACATGGAAGCCGTCGCCAGCGTGGTCATGAACCGGCTCGGCCATGGTGGGTTTCCCGATACGGTGTGCGCCGTGGTCAAGCAAGGCTCTGAAACGGGCTCCTGCCAGTTTTCATGGTGGTGCGACGGCCGTGCAGATCAGGTAAAGGAAGACGACGAATATGCCCTTGCCAAGGAAATCGCGCGCAAGGCACTCAACAAGCAACTCAAGGACCGAACCCATGGTGCCTTGTATTTCCACGACAGAACGGTGAAACCCGCCTGGGCGAAGAAATACACCAGAACGGCTGAGATCGGGAAGTTCCTGTTTTATAAACCTCGTGGCGGGACATCAAAATAGGAGTGAATCGTTTGATGATCATTGGGGGAGGGGGCTATCCGTACAATTTTACGGATTCTTTACGGTCGATATTCTCTCTCGCGACGATACTTGCCGCGTTTTTTTGATCATGAATATGCCTGTATTTTTTCCTGATTCCAGTCAGTTAAGGTTCGCTAAACTGACTGACATTGCAATCCTTCCTCCTTATCGAGAAGTTACCCGTGAGCGAAACAGCGATCCCGGCCCATGAAGAATCCCATTCCAAAACCTCGGGAGTGGGCTTGCTCATCGCCGCGGTGGGCGTGGTTTATGGGGATATCGGCACCAGCCCTCTTTACACCCTCAAGGAAGTGTTCGCCGGTCACTACGGAGTCCAGGCCAATCACGACGGTGTACTGGGCGTTCTGTCGTTGATCTTCTGGTCACTGATCTGGGTCGTCTCGATCAAGTACGTGCTGTTTATCCTTCGTGCCGACAACCAGGGCGAAGGGGGCATCATGGCCTTGACGGCACTGGCACGTCGGGCTGCGGCGCCGTACCCCAAAATGAGCAGGGTGCTGGTGTTGCTTGGCCTGTTTGGCGCGGCACTTTTTTACGGGGACAGCATGATCACCCCCGCCATCTCGGTGCTCTCTGCAGTTGAAGGGTTACAGCTTGCGTTCGATGGCATTGAGCATTGGGTGGTTCCGCTGTCCGTGGTCGTCCTGGTAGCACTGTTCCTGATACAGAAACATGGCACGGCTCGTATCGGCATCCTGTTCGGCCCGGTCATGGTGCTGTGGTTTGTGGTGTTGGGCACACTTGGCATTTACGGCATCCTGCAACGGCCGGAAGTTCTGCAAGCGCTGAACCCTGCATGGGCGGTGAAATTTTTCGTGGTCCATCCGGGCATTGGCGTCGCCATTCTGGGCGCCGTCGTGTTGGCATTGACCGGTGCCGAAGCACTGTATGCCGATATGGGTCATTTTGGTCGTAAACCCATTGCCCGAGCCTGGTTCATCCTGGTGCTCCCCGGCCTGGTACTCAACTATTTTGGCCAGGGCGCGCTGATCCTCGGCAACCCTGAAGCGGTACGTAATCCGTTCTATTTATTGGCACCTGACTGGGCGTTGCTGCCGATGGTCGCGCTCTCGACACTGGCCACCATCATTGCCTCCCAAGCCGTGATTTCCGGGGCGTTCTCACTGACTCGCCAGGCCATTCAGCTGGGTTACGTGCCTCGTATGTTTATCCAGCACACCTCCAGTCAGGAGCAGGGGCAGATTTACATCGGCATGGTGAACTGGGCGCTGATGGTCGGCGTCGTGTTGCTGGTCATCGGTTTTGAATCGTCCAGTGCACTGGCGGCGGCTTATGGTGTGGCGGTGACGGGGACCATGCTGATTACCACCATTCTGTCCTCGGCTGTTGTATTGCTGCTTTGGAAAACACCTCGTTGGCTGGCTATTCCGATGCTCTTGGGTTTTCTCTTGGTGGACAGTCTGTACTTCGCCGCCAACGCTCCGAAGATCTTCCAGGGTGGTGCGTTCCCGGTGATTGCCGGTATTGCCCTGTTCATCTTGATGACCACCTGGAAACGGGGCCGAAAGATCATTGTCGAGCGGCTGGACGAAACCTCGCTGCCGCTGCCGTTGTTCATCAGCAGCATCGGCTCGCAACCCCCCCATCGTGTGCAGGGTACCGCGGTATTTCTGACGGCCAGGGCGGATGCGGTCCCTCATGCCCTCTTGCACAACCTGTTGCATAACCAGGTGCTGCACGAGCAGGTGGTGTTGCTTACCGTGGTATCTGAAGACAGTCCGCGTGTGCCGGCGGACCGGCGATTCGAAGTCGAGGCTTATGGTGAAGGATTCTTTCGAGTGAGTCTGCACTTTGGTTTTATCGAGGAGCCCGACGTCCCTCTGGCGTTGAGCCTATGCCATTTGAAAGAGCTGGATTTCAGCCCGATGCGCACCACGTATTTCCTCAGCCGGGAGACTGTCATCCCGACCAAGCGTATTGGCATGGCCCGTTGGCGCGAAAGCCTGTTCGCGTTCTTGCTGAAGAACGCCAACAGCAACCTCAAATACTTCAAGTTGCCGCTCAATCGCGTGATCGAGCTGGGCACGCAGGTTGAGATGTAGACGCGATTCATCTCTGTGGGAGCGAGCCTGCTCGCGATTGCATTCAGCCATTCCAGGTAATGTTGGCTGATCCACCGCTATCGCGAGCAGGCTCGCTCCCACAGGTTTTGCACTTCTACTGTTTGGAAGCCTTTAGCCTTGAAGCGCTTCCATCAGCACTTGCACCAACTGCCCACCTTGCGGCGTAGCCCAGCTTCCGGCGAGTTCTGCAATCAGCTGGTTGGTGGTCGTCAGCGTCACGCCACCTTTATCCATCCGCCGCAGGGCGATGTCATCGGCCATGACGCTCGGTGAGCCGCCGCCATCGGCCACCACCTGAACTTCATACCCCTCGCGCACCAGACTCAGCGCCGGATAGACCGTGCAGACGTCATTGGTGACACCGGCAATGATGAGTTTTTTACGGCCCGTGGCTTTGACGGCAGCGGCGAAGTGTTCATCGTCCATCGCGTTGACGATACCCAGGCGTTTGACGCGGGAAGCGAATTCGGCGGGCAGGATCTGCTCCAGCTCACTGAGCAGCGGCCCCTGAGCGTATTCCTCCATGCTGGAGGTCAGGACCACCGGAAGCTTCAGAATGCTCGCCGCTTTGGCGAGCATCAGCGCATTGCGTTTCAGCTCTTCGAGCGGAATGGATTTCACCCACCCCATCGTCCCCACCTGGTGATCGATCAACAGCAGGGCGGCATTGTCGGCACTGAATTTTTCGTACGTCATGATAATTCTCCTGGCAGTAAGGTTGGGGCATGCGTGGGAATGGCAGTTTCCTCAGGCGCTCTGTGCCGGACTCATGGCCGGGTAATCGATATACCCCTGCGCGCCCGGTGCGTAGAACGTGTCTTTGTCCGGCACATTCAGCTCGGCGCCTGTACGAAAACGCTCGGGCAGGTCGGGGTTGGCGAGGAATGCGCTGCCAAACACCACCGCGTCGGCCCGGCCCTCAGCGATCAGGGCCTCGGCGGCGTTTTGATCGAGTCCGCCACCGATCAGGTAGCTGCCATCGAACAGTGGGCGCAACAAGGCGTGGTAGTCGACGCTGGCGCCGAACAGGGCAACGTGCAGATAAGCGAGATTCAGCCCACGCAATTGCTCGACCAGCCAGGTGTAGGTTTCTTGCGGGTTGGCATCGACGATGTCGTTGAAGTTCATTTCAGGGGAGAGCTTGATGCCGACGCGATCACTGCCAATTTCCGTCGCCATGGCGTTCAACACCTCCAGTACAAAACGAGCACGGTTTTCAACCGATCCACCGTACTCATCCGTGCGCTGATTGCTGCCCGTCGAGAGAAACTGTTCAGGCAGATACCCCGAAGCGGCATGCAGCTCGACACCGTCGAAACCGGCCTCGATGGCCAGGCGTGCGGCCTGACGGTAACCCTCGATGATCGCGGCAATCTCGACCACGGTCAGCGCATGTGGGGTGACGAAATCCTGAAGGCCTGTGGCTGTCCAGGTCTGGCCGGCAGGTTTGATCGCCGAAGGTGCCTGTGGCAGGGCGCCGTCAGGCAACAGCGAAGGGTGCGATATGCGTCCGCAGTGCATCAGCTGCATGAAGATCCGTCCACCGCGAGCCTGTACGGCTTCGGTCACTTGCTTCCAGGCGGCCACTTGCTCGGCGGTTTCGATACCGGGAGTACGCACGTAACCCTTGCCAAGGGCCACAGGGAACACCCCTTCAGAGATGATCAACCCGGCACCGGCGCGCTGCGTGTAGTAGGTCGGGACCAGCTCGGTAGGCACCCCGTAATCATCGGAACGCGAACGGGTCATCGGGGCCATGACCATGCGGTTGGTCAGTGTATGGCGACCGATCTGGACCTGAGAAAAAAGCGAATGCATTGCGGTACTCCTCGGTAAACGATGTGGCTATCATTGATCAATCCGAATCCGGGATAAACCGGGTAAAACTGAATTGACTGATCCACTGATGGAGCAATGACATTGGAGTTTCTCAACGACATGGCGTTGTTCGTCGAGGTCGTGAAGGCGCGCAGTTTCCGCCGGGCGGCAGAGGCGATGGGGATGCCGAACTCGACGCTGTCGCGCCGGATAAGTGGCCTCGAGAAGGAAATCGGGCTAAGGCTTTTGCATCGCACCACGCGCAAGATCGAGCTGACCGAGGCGGGGCAGTTGTACTTCGATCGCTGCAAACGCATCGTCGACGAAGCCCGACTTGCGCACGAGCAGCTCGGCGAAATGCTTGCCCGACCCAGCGGTGTGCTGCGGGCCTCGCTCCCGGTGGATTTCGCCAATATCTATCTGGCACCGCTGATCGCGGAGTTTGCCCGGTTGTATCCCGGTATCAGCTTCGAGTTCGATCTGACCCCGCGTCAGGTCGATCTGGTGAGTGAGCCGGTTGATGTGGTCATTCGCATGGGCGAACCCGCGAGTTCGAACCTGATCGCCCGTAAGCTCGCCAGTTTGCGCCGCGGCCTGTATGCCTCACCCCGTTATCTCGAACTGTATGGTGATCCGATTCATCCCTCGGACCTGACCTGGCACGAATGCCTGCGTATGCGCGGCACGCGCGCTGACCGCTGGATACTCTCCAGCAGTGAAGGGGAAGGGGAAATGGAGGTTGAGGTTGGAGGTCGATTCGAACTCAACAGCGTGGGAATGATTCGACGTCTGGCGACGCTGGATCTGGGTATCGCGTTATTGGGGGAAGGTATCGTTGCGCAAGACCTCGCCGATGGCACGCTGCGCAGAGTCTTGCCGCAGTGGCAGGCTTCACCCGTCTCGGTTTACGCCCTCACCGAGACGCGGCTGTTGCCGGCGAAAACCCAGCGATTTATCGAGTTTCTGCGTGAGCGGCTTCAGGATGCGTAGCGTTCCGGGCAGTTCATGGAGTGGGCTCTTGCTCTAATCTCATGCAAAATCACGGGTACAACGTGCTCACAGCGTATTGATCGCAGGTTAAGCACGTATTGTGAGTAATCGACCGCGCTAATGCAGTGCAACGAGAACCACTGTGAAAACCCATTTTGAGATAAGTGATGTCTTTGAGCCCAACATCCAGTCACCCATCACCCGCCGGCGGTAATAGCATGATCGAGGTCACCGAGGTTTCCATTTCCCAACTGCGTGCTGCGCTCGAATCGAGCCAGACGACGGCGGTTGAGCTGGTCCAGGCCTATCTCGCCAGGATCGATGCCTACGACGGCCCCGACACGCCCACCGCCCTCAACGCAGTGGTGGTTCGCAACCCCGATGCGCTCAAGGAAGCGCAGGCATCCGATGCCCGTCGGGCCAAGGGCGAATCGCTGGGGCCGCTCGATGGCATTCCCTATACGGCCAAGGACAGTTATCTGGTGAAAGGGCTCACCGCAGCCTCCGGAAGTCCCGCGTTCGCGAACCTGATTGCTTATCGCGATGCGTTCACCATCGAACGGCTTCGTGCCGCTGGCGCAATTTGCCTGGGCAAGACCAATATGCCGCCCATGGCCAACGGCGGCATGCAGCGCGGGGTGTATGGCCGGGCTGAGAGCCCGTACAACGCTGGCTATCTCACCGCACCCTTCGCCTCGGGCTCATCGAACGGTGCCGGTACTGCAACTGCCGCCAGCTTCGCTGCGTTCGGCCTCGCTGAAGAAACCTGGTCGAGCGGACGTGGCCCGGCGTCTAACAATGGTTTGTGTGCCTATACGCCTTCGCGCGGAGTGATCTCGGTGCGCGGGAATTGGCCGTTGACGCCGACCATGGACGTTGTCGTGCCGTTTGCCAGAACCATGGCCGACCTGCTCGAAGTGCTCGACGTGGTGGTGGCGGACGATCCCGACACACGAGGCGATCTGTGGCGGATGCAACCCTGGGTGCCTATTCCAAGTGTCGCCTCGGTGCGTCCCGCTTCCTATGGGTCGCTTGCCGCCAATACCGATGCCCTCGCTGGCAAACGCTTCGGCGTTCCTCGTATGTACATCAACGCGGATCCCGAAGCGGGTACGAGCGATGCGCCGGGTATCGGTGGTCCGACGGGGCAGCGAATCAACACCCGTCCTTCCGTGATCGGGCTCTGGGAGGAGGCACGCAAGGCACTCGAAGCCTTTGGGGCCGAAGTGATCGAGGTCGATTTCCCGCTGGTTTCCAATTGCGAGGGTGATCGTCCCGGTGCGCCAACGGTGTTTAACCGGGGCCTGGTTTCCAAAGAGTTCCTTCACCATGAGTTGTGGGATCTGACGGCCTGGGCGTTCGACGATTTTCTGCGGGCCAACGGCGATCCAGAACTCAATCGCCTGGTCGATGTGAACGGACCGCTGATTTTCCCGCACGACCCGGGGACGCTGCCCAATCGTGAGGGCGACCTTGCCGCTGGCATGGACGAGTATGTGCGGATGGCCGAGCGCGGCATCACGCCTTGGGACCAGATCCCCACGGTGCCGGACGGGCTACGCGGCCTTGAGCAGACGCGCCGTATCGATCTTGAGGACTGGATGGATCGGTTGGGGCTCGACGCAGTGATCTTCCCGACGGTGGCCGACGTTGGGCCGGCGAATGCCGATGTCGATCCGAAGTCTGCGGACATCGCGTGGAGTAACGGTGTCTGGGTCGCCAACGGCAATCTCGCCATCCGCCACCTGGGTGTTCCCACGGTCACGGTGCCGATGGGAATCATGCCGGACATCGGCATGCCCGTCGGGCTGACCTTCGCCGGTCGGGCCTATGACGATTCGACGCTGCTGCGCTTGGCTTCGGCGTTTGAGTCGACGGGGACGAAGCGATTGATCCCGCCGCGAACCCCACCGTTGTCGGGTGGTCAGAACTAGGAAGGGCGGGATTGGCGCACGGCACACGCGTCAATCCCGCCCGGTAACGGTAAGCCAGGGCAGTCTGGCTGTACTCAAATCGTCGCTCGCAAAAATAGTGTGCAGCGCAGCCGATGTGTATTCCCGGCAAAGGTGCAGTGTCTTGTCTTTCTAACGCAGTCCTGTCCAGGTTGAGAGGTGGATTTCATGAACAACATCATCTACATCGTCGGGGTAGTTGTGATCGTCGTGGTTATCCTGTCGTTCCTCGGGTTTGCATAGGCTCCAAGACCCCGCAAAAGCCAGTTTCCCTGGCAGCCGTCCCGATGCGCTCGGCTATCGGCCCAGCAGAGGTGCCAGCAGTGCGCACATGCTGCGCCAGTGCGAACCCTCCCAGTAAACCCGTTGGCAGGCGTCGCAGCGCAGGAAGTGCGAATAGAGGGCGCCAACGCGGGGCGGCACCTGCAACCGGGCCACTTCCGGGCTGATCTCGTGCAGCGGCAGATTGCAATGCAGGCACAGGCTGAATGGCCGCGCAGTACGCGCCAGGTCGAGGCGCTCGTACAATTCGCGCAGCTGCAGCGACGGTTTCAGGGCATGCACGTAACAGCCGTGGCTGATGATCCGCCGCTTGAGCAGTTCGCGGTCGCGGGTTAGCACGATGCGTCCTTGCTGCGCGGCGATCTCGGCGATCTCGCCGTCCTCGAAGCCATTGTCGTAGAGGGTGTCGAAGCCGCTCATGCGCAGCAGGTTGGCCAGCCCGCCAAGGTGCGCATCAGCGATAAAGCGCAGCACCCGTAAAGGTTGCGCACGAACCTTGAGCAGCGGGCTGATGTCCAGCGCTTCGAATTTGGGATACACCGCCAGCCGGTCATTGTCGAAAATCACCCGCTCCAGGCCCACCGACTCGCCGTTGAGCAGCACCAGCTCGACCTCGGTGTGCGGAATTCCGAGCGCTTCGATCATGTGCTTGACCGTCGCCCCGCGTGCGCACTCGCAGGTGAAGGACTGCCGCCGCCGGTCGGCCGGCAGGAAATCGTTGAGCTCCTCGTAGAAGCGGAAGGTTGCACGGGTCATGTTGAACAGTATGGCAGGGCTGCAGCGCGGGTTAACCTTTCAAAGCCGCTTCAATCGCAGCGATGTCGATCTTGCCCATCCCCATCATGGCGTCGAACGCACGCTTGGCCGCCGCTCGATCAGGATTGGCTATCGCGGCGGTCAGCACGCGTGGAGTGATCTGCCACGACAGTCCCCACTTGTCCTTGCACCAGCCGCATACATTTTCCTGGCCGCCGTTTCCGACGATCGCGTTCCACAAGCGGTCGGTTTCGGTCTGGTCGTCGGTCGCAACCTGGAATGAGAAAGCCTCGTTATGCTTGATCTCCGGCCCGCCGTTCAGCCCCAGACAAGGGATACCCATCACCGTGAACTCCACCGTCAGGACATCGCCCTGTTTACCCGCCGGATAGTCGCCAGGTGCGCGAAGGACAGCGCCCACGGCGCTGTCCGGGAACGTCTCGGCGTAGAACGTCGCGGCATCCAGCGCGGTGCCGTCGTACCAGAGACAGATCGTGTTCTTGCTGATCATCTTGGTTCTCCAGAATTGGCGTGTTATTCAGTGCCCTCGGTCATGACCGACGGGTGTTTGTTCAGACGATTGACCGCGAACAGAATGGACCGTTTCGATGACGCTCTATTAATTTTTGCACTCCGACAACACCACCTGGCAGGTATTGGGCGTACCACCGGATCGGCCGGCATAGCGGATGCAATTATCCATGGATTTTTTGCGAGCCATGCTCAAGGTATCGCCCCAAGCCAGGCCGCCCTCGCCGGCAGTGGGTATCGCTTTTGCGTAGCAGTTTGAGCCTGTATTTGAGGCTGAATAGTGAGCCGTGGAAGCTTTGCCTGCACATCCCGCCATCAGCGCCAGGTTGATTGCGAGCAGGGAGGGCAGGACCCATGACGAACACTGGCGCGCTGTTTTTCCGGTCATCCCGTTTCCCCTGAGGCTAGAGGCGTGTTTGTGCTGGTGCTCTACTCAGATTAGTCGACCCATGGCCGTGGCTTCGCTACTATTTTCACAGTTTGCAAAGTCACAACCCTCGCTTGATCAGAGGAGATGCAGCATGGACCGATTCACCGGCGGTTGCCTGTGCGGCAACGTCCGGATCGAGGCGTCGGGACTCCCCTACCGGGTCGGTCTTTGTCACTGTCTCGATTGCCGCAAACATCATGGGGCTCTGTTTCACGCCTGCGCGATATTCCCTCAGGACGCGGTGACGATCGAGGGCGAAACACGCGACTACGCCGGACGGTTTTTCTGTCCTCGCTGCGGCTCCTCCGTTTTCGCCCGCACCGGCGACGAAATCGAAGTGAACCTGGGATCCCTGGATGCCCCTGACCAACTGACACCTACCTACGAAAGCTGGATCGTGCGTCGCGAATCCTGGTTGCCGCCGTTTCCGCTCACGCGACGATACGAGCGCGATCGTGACGCCACGGGGCGCTTTGAGGAGTAGGTCGCATGTACGGTGCGAAGACGCCGAGAACGGACACCACCGTGTGGCCGAAGGCAAACGGCAGATCGAGTTGACCACTCCATCAACCAGATTCCGGGCACCATCCGCGCCATCGCCGAGCAGACCAATCTGCTGGCGCTGAACGCGGCGATCGAGGCTGCCAGGGCAGGGGTTTTGCCGTGGTCGCGGATGAGGTCAGGGCCCTGGCCACGTTGTCTCCAGTTGTCTCCAGTTGTCAGGAGAAGTCAGTAGCTCCTCTCCTGGCAAAACTCACCCGTCCTGCAACAGTTCCAGGGCACGATCAAAGTCGAACAGCTGCACCTGCTCCGCGACCAGAACCAGGCGTTTGGCCAAGGCGCGATCGAGTGACAGATTGCGCAGTTCGGTAAGCGCTTCCATGGCCGCCGTGTCACTTTCGGCCAAAAGACCTTTGAGCCTGTTCAGTTGCTCGTTCAACTTGGGGCCATCCTGCAAGCCAATGCTCATCGCTGCCGGAGCTTCTGCGGTCAGGTGAGCCAGGGCGGCCAAGGTCGGCAGCAGGCACTTCTCGACTTCAGCTGCCAGCGCTTGCACCACCGCAGCGGGCTCGCCGTTCTGGCAGGCCTGCTCCAGCGCAGCAGCAGCCTGCGCCACGGCCTTGGCGCCGATATTGCCGGCCGTGCCGCGCAGGCTGTGAGCCACTCGTCCGGCCGCGCCAGCATCCGGGTCGGCCAGCGCGGCCTGGAATTGCTCGGCAAAGCCTGTGTGAGAGTCGCGAAACTTGCAGAGCAGGCGAAGATAGAGTTCTCGCCGGCCCATGCAGGTGGCTAGGCCGGCAACCATATCAATGTCCGCAAGGCGATCCGGCAACCCATCCGGCAGGCCTGCATTTGGCGATGATGGTGCTGCCTGGGCAGCGGTCTGTGGCCTGATCCATTTTGCCAGTGTGGCGAACATGTCATCGACATCGAGTGGCTTGGATATATGGTCGTTCATGCCACTGCTCAGGGCTCGCTCGCGGTCACCGTCCATGGCGTTGGCAGTCATGGCGATCACCGGCAAAGCGTTAAAGCGCGGCTGCTGGCGAATCTGCTGGGTGGCGGTGTAGCCGTCCATCACCGGCATTTGGCAATCCATCAGCACGCCGTCGAAGTTGCCATCCTCGGCCAGGATGTCCAGAGCCTCTTGGCCGTGCCTGGCCAGTCGCAGCCGTATTCCGACACCCTCCAGCAGCTCGCAGGCCAGTTCCTGATTCAGCTCGTTATCTTCCACCAGCAGCAGCCGGGCTCCATTCAGGCTGGCTACGGTGCTGGCATTCTGTTGGGAGCGTTCGCCGGCCCGAGTATCGCCCTGCGGGCCTTTGCCCAGCACTACACCGATGGCTTCAAGCAAAGAGGACGGTGTTACTGGCTTGGTCAGCACCACCGGTAACTGGATGCCCTGGCGCTCGGCTTCCTCACGCGCCTCTTCGCGGCCGAAGGCGGTGACCATGATGACCGACGGCGTATGCATCAGGCTGGCGGAATGCATTCTGCTCACGGTTTCAACGCCATCCATGCCGGGCATCCGCCAATCCATCAGCACCAGATCGTAAGGCAACGCCTTATGCTCGGCGTCGGCCAACATGCGCAGCGCCAGACTACCGTTATGCGCGACATCCACCTCCAGGCCAAAGCTGCGCGCCATGCCCGAGAGGATTTCACGGGCACTGGCGTTGTCGTCCACGACCAGCACCCGCATACCCAGCAGTTCATCGGCCTTGAACATACGACGCGGCTGAACGCCTTGCTGCACGCCGAGGCGCACCTGGAAATGGAACGTGGAGCCGACTCCCGGCTCGCTCTCAACCCAAATGTGGCCGTCCATCAGCTCCACCAATTTCTTCGAGATGGACAAACCCAGCCCAGTGCCGCCGTATTTGCGCGTGGTCGAGCTGTCGGCCTGGCTAAACGACTGAAACAGGCGTGAACATTGCTCGGCGGTCATGCCGATGCCCGTGTCGCGTACCCAGAAATGCAGTTGCACGCGATCGTCCTGGGCGCCAACTTCTTCCATGCCGACCACAATTTCGCCGCGTTCGGTGAACTTGGCAGCGTTGTTGCCCAAGTTGATCAGCACTTGCCCCAGACGCAAGGGGTCTCCGAGCAATGCAGTGGGTAGATCGGGCGGGGTCTGGAACAACAATTCCAGGCCCTTGTCCTCGGTCTTCAGACCAATCATGGCGGCGAAGCTGTCGAGTACGTCCTCCAGGCGGAAAGGCGTCTGTTCGAGGCTCATCCTGCCGGCCTCGATCTTGGAAAAATCGAGGATGTCGTTGATGATCCCCAGCAGGTTCTCCGCCGAGCGGTGCACCTTTTCAATGTAGTTGCGCTGACGACTATCCAGATCGGTACGCAGCGCCAAGTGGCTCATGCCGATGATGGCGTTCATGGGCGTGCGGATCTCGTGGCTCATGTTGGCGAGGAACTCGCTCTTGGCCTGGGTCGCGTCCTCGGCCGCTGCCCTCGCCTCTGCCAGTGCAGTCACGTCGATGTTGATGCCGGTTGCGCGCAAGGGCTTGCCGTCAGGTGTACGTGAGAAGCGGGTGAGCGATTTGAATGTGCGCACCCGCCCATCGTTTTGCCGCACGATGCGGAAATCGAACTCGGCACGATCATCATCACTTTGGACTGCGCGCTCGAACGTGCTACTGGCACGCGCCATGTCATCCGGATGCACCAGCGCCTTCCAGTGCTCCAGAGTGCCACCGAATTCGCCAGGCTCAAGCCCGAACAGCGTTTCGAGCTGTGGCGTCCAATAGTTTTTGCCGCTGATCAGATCAACGTCGAACAAACCGATGTCGCCGGCCTCCTGCGCCAGGTTCAGGCGATCGCTGGCAATACGCAACTTGGCCTCCATCGCCCTGCGCTCGCTCACGTCGCGCACCGAGGCACAAACGCAGACGCCACGTCCCTCCAGGCGGGGCAGATGGGACAGGCCAATTTCCACGGAGAACAGGCTACCGTCCTTGCGCACGCCGCTCAGATCATCCAGGTCGCCGCCCATCTGCCGGGTGCCGCCGCTAGCAATGAACCCGTCGCGTAACTTGACATGCCGCTCGCGGGCAGCCTGCGGCACCAGACGCTCGATGCTGGCACCGATCAGTTCGCCCTGTTCATAGCCAAACAGCGTGTCCATTTGCGGATTGGTCATCAGGATGCGGCCGTCGGCCCCCAGCACCAGCATACCGTCCGGTGCCGCCTCGATAATGCCGCGGTACCAGGCCTCGGTGGCGCACAGTGCTGCCTGCTGGGCCTCCAGTTCCCTGGCCTGGCATTCCAGTTGCAAGGTTTGGGCACCCATCTCGTCAGCCTGGCGGCGAGTTTCCTGCAGCAGCGCCTGGGCCGCCTCGCTGCGTTCCATAATGGCCATGGCACCGGCCAACCTTGGTAGCACTTCCTGCAGCAGCAACGCCTCGTTCTCTTCCAGGGAGCGAAAGCCGGCCATTTCCATAACCCCCAGCAGACGCTCGCCACGCAGTACGGGCTGAACCAGCAGATGGCTGGCGGGGGCTTCGCCCAACTGTGTGCGCACACGCCAGAACTGCTCGGGCAGATCCTTGAGCTGGCGGGGTTGGCGATCCAGCGCACACTGGCCAAGTAGCCCTTCACCGAGCTCGAGTTCAGCGCGCAGTGGCCGCTCACTGTCCACCGCATAACCACCCAGCAATTGCAGGCGTGGCGCGCCTTCATAAAGCACGTACAGCGCCCCTTGGCACATGCCCAGCTGTGGCGCGATGCGGCCAAAAAAAACCTGGGCCAACTGTTGCGGCGTCTCTGCCTGTTGCAGATCCACTTGCAGGAGCGAGGCGTGGGCTTTGACCCAGCGCTGGCGCTCAAGTTGGCAAGCCTCCAGTTGCAACGTAGCGATGGCGCGCGCCAGGTCGCCGGTTTCGTTGCGAAGGTCGGTGTGAGGGATCTGACCGTCCAATTTGCCAGATGCCAGCTCGTCAACCGCCGCGCGTACGCGATTCAGCGGCACGCGGATGGAGTGACTGACCAGCCAGGTCAACAGCAAGGCCAGCGTCGATCCGCCCAGCAGCAACACATAAGTGATCGTGCTGCTGTGCTGGGCGTACTCGGCCAGATTTTTCGCCGTATCGTAGATATCGGCTTCCTTGTTTTTCTCTATCTGCAGAAGCAGCTCTTCGCTTTCCTGCTCCCGCGCGAGAAATTCCTTGCTGTTGAGTAACATCAGCGCCTGACCCAGGGAGCCCTTGCCAGCCAGTTCCAGCGCTTCATCGCCATTTTTCTGCAGGCGCTGCAAGACCACCTCAAACTCCAGCAAGCTGTTGAGGCTGCTCTGTCGCCGCAGCGTTGGGCGAACCTGCTCCAGGGCCTCGTGCAGACGCTCCTGGGCGACGTCCATCTGGGCCCTGGCGCTGATGCGGATGTCCGCGTTGCTGGTAGCGACGGCGCGTTGCAGTGCCAGCAACAGATGCGGCAGCTGCACCCGAACCTCCTGCACATGCTGGATACCGACCAGATCCTGTTGGTACAACTGCTGCATTTCGTACCTGAGTGAATACTGGGTGCGTAGGCTTTGCACGCCCAGCATCAGGATCAATATCAGCAACGCAGCGAAGCCGATGATCAATTTACTGCGCAGGGACAGGCGCTCGAGCAGCTCGAACAGTCTGTTCATATACCGCCTCGTTTAGCGTGGTGTGCAGAATGATGCTAAGGCTCAGGGCTGGTCAGCGATCTGCTCGAGTAGGGCTAACTGCTTGGCCATGTCCTGATCGCTGTCGGCGAACCGCTCGGCAATTTCCCGGAACCGTTCGGCATTGGCCAGAAAGGTATCGCAGATGTCTGGGTCGAAATGCGAACCCCGGCCTTCGCGCATAATGTCCACCGCCTGCTCATGGGGCATACCGGGTTTGTACACGCGGCGGCTGATCAGCGCATCGTAGACATCCGCCACGGCCATCAAACGGGCACTGATGGGGATGTCGTCGGTGGCCACCCCTTGCGGATAGCCACTGCCATCCCATTTTTCCTGGTGGCCATAAGCGATTTCCTTGGCCAGATGAAGGAAGTCGACGCCTATCCCTAATTGATCCTCGGCGTGTTGGATGGCATCGCGCCCCAACGTCGTGTGGGTCTTCATGATCTCGAACTCTTCCGGAGTGAGACGTCCCGGCTTGAGCAGGATGCGATCGGGAATGCCGATCTTGCCGATATCGTGCAGCGGTGCCGACTTGAACAGCAGCTTGATGGTTTCCTCGTCGAGGAAGTGGCGGAAGCGAGGATGCTCGCGCAGTAGCTCGGCCAGCAGTTTGATGTAGTGCTGGGTACGGCGAATGTGGTTGCCGGTTTCGTTGTCGCGGGTTTCGGCCAGCGATGCCATGGCGTGGATGGTGACGTCCTGGATTGCAGTCACCTCGCGGGTGCGGCGCTGCACCTCCTGCTCCAGAAATTCGTTCTTGTCACGCAGGAAGTCCGCAGCCGCCTTGACCTTGATCTGGGTCGCGACCCTGGCCATGAGCACCGGGGGGATGATCGGTTTGGTGATGTAGTCCGCGGCGCCCAGGCTCAAGCCGCGAATCTCGTCCTCTGTGGCAGCCATGGAGGTCAGGAAAATGATCGGAATGTGGCGTGTGCGGGGGTCAAGCTGGAGCTGCCCGGCAACGTCATAGCCGGACAGGCCCGGCATCATGATGTCCAGCAGGATCAGGTCGGGAAGTGGGTCGCTCTGGAGAAGACGCAACGCTTTCTCGCCGCTGTTGGCTGCCTTGACTCGATAGCTGTCCTTGAGTAACTCGGCGATCAACATCAGGTTGTCGGGGGTGTCGTCGACCACCAGAACGGTGGCTGATGGATAAACGCTCTGCATGCTATCCATAGATGTTGGCTCCCTAGCCTGACAATTAAGGAGAGGCCGTACTTACGCCATTCCCTTGCTGGCAAGCGTAGCTAGGAAAATCTGCAATCGCTAGGAGAAAGTCGGAGGCTTGTGGGTGTCCGTTTCTGGCCGATTTCTGCCTGTTGCGACTGACCGAAATCGGACCCAAAGCAGGCAGTGGCTTTCGTCGAGCCAGAGTCCGAATACGATGAGGTTGAGATTCCCCGCGGCCATTGGTCGCCTCCGGGTAAATGCCGAATCTGGTTTCCTGATCGCCCGCCTGGGCATCAGTCCGCACTCGGCAGCTGCAAAAAGCTGCAATATCAGGTTCCGTCAGAAGCCTGCCTGGTGCACGGTTGTACTTCTGGCCGGTTAGCGACGGTCCAGCTTCGCAGACTCTGCAAAGGTCGGCCAAAAGCGGCCAATACCCAAAGTACCAAAAGTCGCCGAGCAGCGATCAGGCAAGGCGACTTTTCGCACAAAGCCTAAGACGAAGCGACGGCCAATTTGAATCACCTTCAAATTCTGCCGTTTGACGCTATTTATAATGCTGCTCAAACACCGCTACCTGCTCCGGCGTGATCAGCTGAAAAGGCACCCAGACATCCGTCTCGACCGGCTCTCCTTTGATCATCTTGATGGCCGCTTGCAGCGCGCTGGTCGCTTGCGCTTTGGGGTCTTGAAAGACGGAGGCTACGAGCATTCCGCGCTTGATGGCCGCCAAACCGTCAGGCAGGCCGTCGATGCCGACAATTGCAATCTCGCCCTTGGCTTTGCCGGCTTGCTGCAGTGCCATGGCGGCGCCGATGGCCATCTCGTCATTATTGGCCACGATGGCATCGAAATCGGTGCCGGCCAGGAGCCAGTTGCTGGTCAGGTCCATCCCTTTGTTGCGCTGCCACTCGGCACTTTGTTGTTCGACGATCTTGATCCCGGGATAGTCCTTGAGCACTTGTTTGACGCCTTCGGTGCGGTCGTGCGTGGAGTTCTGCGCCAGGTCGCCCATGATGATCGCGATGTTGCCTTTGCCTGCCATCTTGTCAGCCAGATAGCGCATTTGCAGCTGCCCGGCCTCAACGTCATTGGAGGCAACCGTGACCACGCCTTTGGGCAGGACGCGTTCGTCCGGATGGCGGTTGACGTAGACCAGCGGTATTTTTGCTTCGACGGCGGCGCGAGTCATGTTGGCGGTGGCGGCGGTGTCCACGGGCAGGACGATGACGGCATCCACTTTCTGGCCGAGAAAGCCCTGGATCTGATTGAGCTGGCGAACCACATCGCCCTGGGCATCCTCGAACTGGATCTGGACGTTCTCCTTCCTGGCGGCATCTTCCAGGCCGCTGCGCACATAGGTCATGAAGTTGTCGTCAACCCTGGCAATGCTGACGCCGATGCGATAGCTGGCGGCGGCCCATTGGCTGAAGAGGAATAACAGCGTGGCAAAAAGAAGTGTGCAGCGACGCATGATGGTTTTTCCTTTTTTGTTATGAGTTGAAATTCATCAAGATCAACGTGAGGGTTTCTGGCGCTCTCTGAATCAAACCCGTCGAGAGCGCCAGTGTCCTCAATCCAGCGTGAAAGCTAGTCGAAAGCGTTCAAGTGCCGCTTCACTGTCGCCGCTCGCCCAGCCCTCGAGCCCGACGACACCGGTGTATCCCATGCGGAACAAGGCGTTGGCAATGGCCGGATAATGGATTTCGCCGGTGCCCGGTTCCATGCGGCCGGGGACATCGGCGACCTGGATTTCCCCGATGGCGCTGCCGGCACGCTGGATCAGTTCGATCAGGTTTCCTTCGCCGATCTGGGCATGGTAAAGATCCAGGTTCATCTTCAGATGAGGGCTGCCCACGGCCTCGATCAGCGCCAGGGTATCGTCGGCGCGAGCGAAGGGAGTGCCGGGGTGATCCACCTCGGTATTGAGGTTTTCCAGCAAGAATACCCGGCCTGCGTCTTCGCCCAGGCGAGCGATTTTTTCCAGGGTCTTGCAGGCGCTCAACCACATGCGTCCGGTGGTGTGGGCCACGGGTTTGACCGGCAAACCTTTGTCGCCCAGGCCAGTGCCATGCAGGTTGAGACTCGGGCAATTCAGTTGTGCGGCGACGGCCAGCGATTCTCGTGCGCTGTCGAGCAGGTGCTGGATATCTTCGGGGTCGGTCAGGTTGCCCGAGATGTAGCCGGTCATCGAGGTGAAGTCAGCGCCCGTGGCGACAAGGGCCGCAATGTCTTTCTTCGTCCAGTCCCAGAGTTCGGCGCTGAACCCCAGCGCGTGAATGCGTTTAACGCGCTCTGTGAATGGCAGATCAAGGAAGACCATCTCGGCACTGATCGCCAGTTTGAACGGTGTGAAACTCATGACTGGGCTCCTTGCACGCGCACAGGTTTGCCCTGCTGGAAGGATTCGATACACGCGCGGGCAATGGCCAGTGCCGCCCGGGCATCTTCGCCGCTGGCAAGCGGTTTTTCACCGGTGCGCAGGCAGTCGACAAAGTGATTGAGCTCGGCCACGTAGGCATCACGCAGCAGGTCGGTGTCCAGGCGCTGGGTGTCTGTCTGGATGCCATTGGCCAGATAACGAACCAGGTCAGACTCACTGACGCTGCCCATGGTCAGCATGCCAGCGCTGCCGAACACTTCTCCTCGAACATCGTAGCCATACACGGCCTGGAAATTGGCCTCGGCCGTCGCGATGGCGCCGTTGTCGAAACGGATCGTGACCACGGCGGTGTCGAGGAAACCCTTGGCCTTGTAGTCCGGTGCGATCAGGGCATCGGCCATGACAAAAACCTCAACCGCTTCGGCGCCGGGATTGAGGTAGCGCAGGGTATCGAAGTCATGGATCAGGGTTTCGAGGAAAATCACCCACTGCGGCGAGGCAGCCGGGTTGTTCAGCGCCGGGTCGCGGGTCAGCGAGCGCAGCAGTTGCGGCGTACCGATGCGGCCGGCGACCACGTCCAGGTGAGCCACACGGAAGCTTTTGGCGAAGCGGCGGTTGAAGCCGACCTGTAGCGGCACGCGCGCATCGGCGGCTGCGGCGATGGCGCGGTCGGCCTCGTCGAGGGTGATGGCCATGGGTTTTTCACAAAACACGCCTTTGCCGGCCCGGGCCGCACTGATCACCAGTTCGGCATGGCTGCGGGCGGGGGCGGCAATCAAGACAGCATCGATTTCCGGGTCATCGAGCAGTTGTTGTGGATCGGTATAGACCCGTTGCACACCCAACTCTGCAGCCAGGCGGGCGGCTTGACCGGGGGTAGGGTCGGCGATGGCGGCCAGGCAGGCGCCGGGAATGTGTCTGGCGGCAGTCAGGCCGTGAAAGCTGCCCATGCGGCCAGCACCGATGAGACCCAGGCGGATGATCTTGGACGTACTCATGAAATGACTCCCTTTTATTGTTGTTCAATGACTCGCAGCAGGAATGTCCTCGCTGGCGTTAATCGAGAGAGCAAGGGCTGTGCCAATATATAAATGCTTGATATTTAAGGAGTTAATTAATATTTATTGAAAGATGTGTTCATTCGCATGACATGTCTACACTGGCATGTCTAAAACGTGAACATAGAAGCGGATCGATGATGGTAAACCCAGAGCTAGCAGCCTTCAGCGCGCAAGACCTCGATTACATCACCGCGCTCGGGCCTGCATCGTTGAACGAAGGACCGATCGCCGAGCTGGATCAGGCTTGGCTGGCTTGTTTGAACGGCCGCACCGATCGACCGGCCGGGGTCAGGCAGGTTATCTGGGACTCCTGGCTGCGCAGCGTCAGTGCCGGCCTCGATCCTGAGGATGGTGAATACCGGTTTGTCGCCCCGACCGTTCTGGCTGCAACGCTGGCGGCCAATCGCGCCTTGATCGCGGCGGCGGCGGAGGTCATGAAGGGATTGCTGGCTTACAACCCCAGGGGCCATATCAATCTGACCGATGCCACAGGCACAACCCTGTATTTCTGCGGCCTGGACCTCACGCCGGTGGGCAGTCGGCTGCTGGAGTCGGTGCAGGGCACCAACTGCACCGGGCTGGCGATTGCCGAAGATCGCTTGGTGTATGTGCTGGCCGAGGAAAACTTCGGGATCGGCCTGCGTCGGCGGCGAATGCATTGTGCTGCCGCGCCGATCAGGGATGCGCAGGGCAGGACGCTGGCCATGCTGACCTTGACCGCCGAGCCGGGCTGGTTTCATTTCCATACGCTGGGCACCGTCCAGGCAGCGGCCGAAGCGGTCTCGCGGCAGATGGCGCTGCAAGCTCTGCTGGAAGAACAGCAAACCGTCCTCGAAGTGCTCAACGAGGGGCTTGTGGTGCTGGATGAGCGGGGCTGCATCAAGGCGCTCAACCGCTATGCCCGGCAATTGTTTCGTGTGGGGCGGGATCTGTTGGGCAGCCCGTTCCAGCGTCTGGGCCAGAGCGAGCTGACCGATGAGATTTTGCTGCGCGGCGGGGAAGGGTTACGGGACCTGGATTGCACGTTTGAATTGCATGATCGCAGCCACTTGGCGTGTCTGGTGTCGGTATGCCCACTGGAGCAAGGCGGGCGCATTGTTTCGTTGCGTGAGAACAGGCGCATCCGGGAAATTACCCGGCGGATTATCGGCACTCAAGCCAGCTACACCTTCGAGACCATTCAGGGCAGTTCGCGAGCCATACAGGACGCGTTGCACCTGGGACGGATTGCCAGTCGCAGTGACTCGACCACGCTGATCCTCGGTGAAAGCGGCACCGGCAAGGAGTTGTTTGCCCAAGCGATCCATAACGCCAGCGACCGTTGCAGCGGTCCTTTTGTGGCCGTCAATTGCGGGGCCATTCCGCGAGATCTGGTGCAGAGCGAACTGTTTGGTCATGTCGAGGGCGCGTTCACCGGATCGGCCCGTGGAGGCTCTGCCGGGAAGTTCGAATTGGCCGATGGCGGAACGATCTTCCTCGACGAAATCGGTGACATGTCTTTTGATGCCCAGGTCAGCCTGCTGCGCGTCTTGCAAGAAGGCGAGGTGACTCGCGTGGGCGCGAAAAAATCGCAGCAAGTGGATGTACGCATCATCGCCGCCACCCACCGCAACCTGAGTCAGGCGGTTGCCGATGGCGCCTTCCGTGAGGATCTTTACTACCGGCTCAATGTGCTGAACCTGACGGTTCCGCCGCTGCGGATGCGTAGGGAAGATGTTCCATTGCTGGCGCGGCATTTTCTCAATCGTTGCACCCGGTCATTGCGCAAATCGGTGCAGGGCATCTCGCCAGAGGCGTTGGATATTCTTTCGGCCTACAGCTGGCCGGGTAATGTTCGCGAGTTGGAAAACACCATTGAACGGGCGACCAATCTGGCGGTGACCGAACTGATTCAGCCAGCTGATCTACCGCTTGAAATCAAGCAAAGGCTACGTCAGCTGGCGCCAGGAAGTGTGCCCGAACCCCGGGCAGCCCTGGACCTCGGCACCCATGAAATGAATGCGATCATCGCCGCCCTCAGGGATACCCGCGGCAACATCCGCCTGGCCGCGAGGCAGCTGAACGTTTCTCGTGGTGGGTTGTACAACAAGATGAATCGATTCGGGCTGAGTGCCGATGCTTTTCGTGAAGGAGCCAATCTCTGACGGGTAATGCTGTCCACTTAAGCCGTAATGCGATCTGTAGCAGCTGGCGCAGCCTGCGTTCGGCTGCGAAGCAGTCGTAAAATCAGCAATTGCGGTGCATCAGGTACACCACGGCAGCCGGACTCACGACTGCTTCGCAGCCGAACGCAGCCTTCGGCAGCTGCTACAAAGAATGCCTCGTGGCTGAAATCGCTTAAGTAAACAGCATTAACCGTTGATGGGGAGAGTTCAGTGTCGAGCGTTCTCTGAGGTGATGATCTGCAACGGAATATGGATTCGATGCCGTATCGGGTCGAAGTCCGGCGTGGTCTGCAGCTCGACCAGCAAGTCGACCAGCGCTGCCGCCAGCAATCGCGGTTGGGAGTCGATCACCAGGCTGATCAGCCCCTGATCCAGCGCTTGTCGCGACAGCTCGGTCGACTCCTGCAGAATGCAGCACAGTGACGGCTGCTTCGGTAGCTGCGACAGGGCATTGATGACCCCGTCGCCGCCACCGCCGACCACGCACAAACCGCGCAAGTCGTCATGCCGTGCCAGCAGGTCCAGCGTCGCCTCTTCGGTGATGTCGCAATTGTCCAGATTGATCACCGCTTCCAGCAGCCGCAACCCTGGGGCGCGTTCTGCCAGGTAGCTGCGCAACCCCTCGACCCGCGCCTGATGGCCAAGAAAACGGTGACCACCGAGCAACACCCCGACGCTGCCTTTGCGGGCGCCACACGTATGCGCCATCAGCCAACCCATGGTACGTCCGACCTCGTGATTATCCTGGCCGACGTAAGGCTCATCCGCCGCCTCATGAATGTCGGACAGCATTGCGATCACCGGCACGCCGGCCTCTCTGATCTGCGCGATGGCGGCATTGATCAGCGGATGCGCGAAGCTGACCACCGCCAGACCATCGCACTGCACCGCCAGTTGTTCGATCTGGGCAATGATCGAGCTGGGCGTGCGATCGAAAACGTACTCGAATTGAATGCTCAGGTTGGCCCCAGCCTGACGCTGCGCCGCCTCGGTGATGGCGGTGGCCACGTTGCCATAAAACGCCTGGGCGGTGCCGAGCAGCAGGATGCCGAAACGATAGGTGGGACGCCGTTCGCGGATCCGCTGGCCGATCAGCCTGGCAGCGAAATAACCGACCGCTTCGGCGGCCTGGAATACCTGCTCGGCGGTGTCCGGGTTGACTGGAGCCCTGGCGTTGAGCACCCGGTCCACGGTAGCGACACTCAAGCCAGCGTGTTCGGCAACGGTGGCGATGGTTGGGCGTTTAGTGTTGTTCATGGCGGGCCCCGCAAGCGCCTTGATAGAAAACTATCAAGCTTCAATGGGCCTGGATGATAGCTTGATAGGGAATGTATTCAAGGGCTTGAGGGTGATTTCTGCGCTCTCTATATTTTCCCCAGCGATGTGATCCCGCGTCGAAAAGTGCCTAAAACAATCAAGCTTGCGGAGAACAATAAAATGCCTGAACAAAACGCAGCCTTTGAAAACCCCGGTAAACCCAAGCCACGGGATTATCGATTGACCGGCCCCGAAGCCGCCCGAGCGGCGCAAAAAGGCCTGGTATCGGCAAGCTGGTACCAATCCCCCATTTCTCGTAAACGCATGAAGGAATTGATGCAGCGCCGCGATGGCCCGGCCTTGCTTGATACCGCGATCTGGCTATCGGCGATGGTCGTGACCGGCTTCGGTGGCTACTGGTTCTGGGGCTCCTGGGCCTGCGTTCCGTTCTTCTTCGTCTACGGGATGCTCTATGGCACGGCGTCCAATGCCCGTTGGCACGAAGCGGGTCACGGTACGGCGTTCAAGACCCGCTGGATGAATGATGCGGTCTATCAGCTGTCGAGCTTCATGTTCATGTTCGAACCCCAAGTCTGGCGCTGGAGCCATGCACGGCACCACACCGACACCGTGATCGTCGGCCGCGATCCGGAGATCGTCGAACCACGTCCGCCAAGCCTGATCAATATGGTGTTGAGCCTGTTCAGAATGCCTTACGCGTTGAACACGATGTGGTCAGTCTGCAAACACGCGGTAGGGCGGATGGGTGAAGAAGAGCAGACGTTCATCCCCGAATCCGAGTGGCCCAAGGTGGTGAGGGACGCACGCGTCTGGCTAGCGATTTATGCGCTCACCGTGGGCACTGCGCTTTATCTGCAGAGCTGGTTGCCGCTGATGTTTATCGGCCTGCCGACCCTCTATGGCGGTTGGCTGTCCTACCTGTTCGGCCTTTCGCAGCATGTCGGCTTGGCTGAGGACGTACTCGATCATCGCAGCAACTGCCGCACGATTTATATGGGCCCGGTGCTGCGCTTCATGTACCTCAACATGAACTATCACCTTGAGCATCACATGTATCCGATGGTGCCGTTTCACGCGCTGGCGCAGCTTCACGAGGAGATTCGCAACGACTGCCCGCCGCCTTACACCAGCCTGTTCGAGGCTTTCAAGGAAATCCTCCCGACCATCTGGAAGCAGCGCAAAGACCCGACTTATTTCGTCCGTCGCCCTTTGCCACAAAGCACCAAACCCGCCGCAACCGTCCGGGCACAACCTGAAGCAATGCCGGGCTGACATCCAATAGGCACAACCCCTGTGGGAGCGGGCTTGCTCGCGAAGACGGCGTCACAGTCAACATTGATGCCGCCTGATACACCGCTTTCGCGAGCAAGCCCGCTCCCACATGACACCTTCCTGTGTGTACCACTACAAGAGAAAACGCCATGACCGATCAATGGATCGATGTATGTGCCGTGGACGATATCGACGATGAAGATGTCATTCGTTTCGACCATGGCCAGCACACCTATGCCGTCTACCGCTCCGCTAACAGCGAGTTTTTCGCCACCGCGGGCTTGTGCACCCACGAGTCCATCCACTTGGCGGATGGCTTGGTGATGGACCATGTCGTCGAGTGCCCCAAGCACAACGGGCGTTTCGACTACCGCTCCGGCAAAGCCCTTGGCGCACCGGTGTGCGTCAATCTCAAGACCTATGAAGTCCGGGTCGAGGCGGGGCGTGTGCTACTCGCCATCACGGTTTAACTGCACGGAGTCTGTGCCATGAATCCTGCCAATGCTCCACTGGTCATCGTCGGCGCCGGGCATGCGGGTGGCCGTGCGGCCCTGACCCTGCGCGGCGAAGGTTATAGCGGTCGCCTGATTCTGATAGGCGACGAGTCCCACGCGCCCTATGAACGTCCGCCGCTGTCCAAGGGGCTGTTGCAGGGCACGGTCGATCTGGCGGGTTACAGCCTGTGCGATACCGCTCAGCTCGCCGAACTGGACATCGAACACCTGGCCGGCAACCCGGTGAAATGCCTGGATCCGCAGCAGCATCGTCTGCAACTGGCCGACGGCAACTGGCTGCATTACGCGCGGCTGTTATTGGCGACGGGAGGGAGCTCGCGCAGACTCGCCTCGGTGCCCGAGCACCTGCGCAATGTGCTTTATCTGCGTACTCATGACGAGGCGCTGGCACTGCGCGC
This sequence comes from Pseudomonas sp. PDM09, assembly GCF_014852305.1. Lineage (NCBI taxonomy): Bacteria > Pseudomonadati > Pseudomonadota > Gammaproteobacteria > Pseudomonadales > Pseudomonadaceae > Pseudomonas > Pseudomonas sp. PDM09. The sequence goes on from NZ_JACVBI010000002.1 coordinate 516,992, forward strand.
TTCGTTGCAACCTGACGCCCGGGTAGTGATCATCGGCGGCGGCTTTATCGGACTCGAAGTCGCCGCCACCGCCCGGGCGTTGGGTTGCACCGTGACATTGCTCGAGGCCAGTCCGCGTTTGGCGGGGCGGGTATTGCCGGAGCAGTTGTCCAGCGTCCTGCTGGAACTGCATCGCAGTCGGGGCGTGGACGTCCGGCTGAATGTGGCGATTGAGGCGGTGCAGGGCACTACTCACGTTGAGTCCGTGCAATTGGTCGACGGCGAGTTGCTGCCCTGTGACTTGGTGGTGGTGGGCATCGGCATGCAACCCAACACTGAGCTGGCCGCGGCCGCAGGACTTGAGGTCGGTCAGGGCATTCGCGTCGATGCCCAACTGCGCACCAGCGCGCCGGACATCTTTGCGGCGGGCGATGTCTGTGAGTTTCGACTGCACCCGCAAGGCGTTTTCCAGCGTCAGGAAACCTGGCGCAACGCCGAGACCCAAGGTCGTCACGCCGCCCTGAATCTGTTGGGCGGCGAGCTGCCCTTCGAGGTCATTCCCGGTTTTTGGTCCGATCAATACGACTGGGGATTGCAGACCGTGGGTGTGATCGCAAACACACAACCCACGGCGAGCCGGACAACCCCGGGTGGCGGATTCCTGTTGTTCTACCTCGATGCCGAGCAACGTTTGCAAGGCGCTTGCGGCTGGGGGCAGGGGAATAGCATCGCCAAGGACATCAAGTTGTGCGAGCGGCTGATCGCTCACCGTAACCTCCTTTCGGTAGACGCACTGGCCGACGCCGATGTACCGCTCAAACAACTGCTGAGGAACTGACATGCGTGAATTCCTGGTCTTTCAGTCCCAGTGGGCCATGCAAGATCACCGCGGCCAATGCGACCTTCCCCTGGAAGCGCAAGTGGAGAAAATCGCCGCCGCCGGCTTTGACGGGATCACTGACCATTTCTGGGTCGCGTCACATGCCGCACGCCTGCATGCCGCCGCCAAGGCGCAGGGCCTGCAAATCGAAGGGCAGGTGTTCCCCCGCACCGTGGATGATCTGGCGGCAGCGATCGATGTCGCGGCCCGTTACGGCTGCCACCACCTCACGCTGCAAGCAGACGTGCGGCCGCGCACGTTGAAGCAAGCTATCGAACTGATCGAAGGCTGGCAGCGTCTGGCCGAGCAGGTGGACTTTCCTGTTCTACTGGAAACCCACCGTTATCGCCTCACCAATGACCTGTTATTCACCCTCGACATTCTCGAGGAAATGCCCGATCTCAAACTGTTGGCCGACTTGTCCCATTATGTCGTGGGCCGCGAACTGCCAGAGCCGGCTGCCGCCGAGGACGACGAACAGATCCACACCATCCTGCGCCACAGTTGGGGTTTTCATGGTCGTGTCGCCAACGGCGAACAGGTCCAGGTGCCCCTGAGCTTCGCCCAGCATCGACCCTGGCTGGAACGTTTCCTGGGCTGGTGGCGCTATGGAATAGAGGATTGGCTGGCCCGACCGAACACGCCCGCCAGCTTGTCCTTCACCTGTGAACTCGGCCCACCGCCTTATGCCATTACGGGTGCCGATGGACGCGACATCACCGATCGCTGGGCCGAGGCGCTGATGCTTAAGGAGGTGATACGTGAGGTTTGGAATGATTGTCGGGCACGGTCAAACGATGGGGGCTGATTTAATGCAGGAGTGGTTGTAGGGCGGGCAGCTATCGGCTGTGGATTCAATCGGTCGATGCAACAGATGGGCTAAATCTTTCAGGGGGTATTTCGTCGTTCAGGGTTTTCCAGCGCCAACCATTTCAGACGCCGCGACGGCGATCAGATCGCCGTCGCGACGTTAGTGCTCAACCGCGAATGAACGCCAACAAATCGGCGTTGATCTGATCCGCGTTGGTCGTCGGCATACCGTGGGGAAAGCCCGGGTACGTCTTGAGCGTGGAATGCTTCAATAGTTTGGCCGAAAGCGGCGCAGAGTCGGCAATCGGCACAATCTGATCATCCTCTCCATGCATGACCAGTGTGGGCACCTGAATCGCCTTCAGGTCTTCGGTGAAGTCGGTCTCGGAAAACGCTTTGATGCAGTCGTAATGAGCTTTTGCACCGCCCATCATGCCTTGCCGCCACCAGTTGTCGATTACGCCTTGTGAAACCTTCGCCCCGGGTCGATTGAAACCGTAGAACGGCCCCGACGGCACGTCCAGGTAAAACTGCGCGCGGCTAGCGGCCAGTGCCGAACGGAACCCGTCGAACACTTCCAGAGGTAAACCGCCGGGGTTCTTCTCTGACTTAACCATGATGGGGGGAACCGCGCTGATCAGTACGGCCTTGGCAACGCGTCCCGGTTTGGCTCGAGCGGCGTAGCGCGCTACTTCACCCCCACCGGTCGAATGGCCGACGTGGATCGCACCTTTAAGGTCGAGCGCATCGGTCAGCTCGATGACATCGGCGGTGTAGGTGTCCATTTCGTTGCCCACCCAGGTTTGGGTCGAGCGGCCGTGACCGCGGCGGTCGTGCGCGATCACCCGATAGCCTTTGAGCAAGAAAAACATCATCTGGTTGTCCCAGTCGTCCGCGCTCAATGGCCAGCCGTGGTGAAACACTATGGGCGTCGCGTCTTTCGGACCCCAATCCTTGAAGAAAATCTCGGTGCCGTCTTTGGTCGTAATAGAGTTCATAGCGTGCATCTCCTTGTGATCTGGTTTGTGTTGGGTTGTAGAGGGCTTATCAGCGGCCTGCGTCAACCCGGAAAAACTGGAAAGCGGAACCAACAAACTGGCGGCCACTACTGCTGAACTTGTCAATATGGCCCGACGCTGGAGATCTATCTCCCGATTGGAGTCTTTCATTGGCGGTCTCTCGATCATGTGTTGTTGCTCAGGGAGATTCGTGCCTCCGTGAACGCAGGCGCAAACCCGACAAGCGATCAGTAGTCCCAGAAACTCGCGACCCAGCGAAAGGCGTCACCATCCACAGCCACCCGGCCAACGGAGGGGAACGGCAGGTGAGTCGCCACGAACAGCTCACCGCTAGCCGCCGCCTCTTGCAACAGGCGGACACGGACGCGAACCGACTCTTCAGGGTCATGTTCAAAGCCGTTATGCCAGTCGGGGTGTTCGAAGGCGACCGGGAACAGGGCGTCGCCCGCGAAGGTCAACCGCTCGCCGCCGGATGTCACGTAGACCACGCTGTGCCCTGGGGTGTGGCCGCCGGTGACCTTGACGACCACACCTGGTGCCACCTCATACTCATCCTCGAACGTGCGCACCTTGCTGCGGTATTCGCTAATGAACTGATTGGCCGTTGCCCGCAGGACGTCCGGCACCGGCGACGGCATGGCGGTGAGGGAGAAATCGGGCGACTCCCAGAACGCGACCTCGGTGGCTGAAACGTGGATACGCAGATCTGGACGCAGTTGGCTCTTCACCTCATCGACCAGCAGCCCGCCGATATGGTCCATGTGCATATGGGTAATCACCACGTCGGTCACGGACGAAAGATCGATACCGGCGGCCTTCAGTCGTTTGGGGAACTGCCCGGCCCGCGGAAAGCCGGGGAACTGCCCTCCGAGTCCCGCGTCGACGAGGATGAGCTTGTCCCCACTGCGCACCACCAGTACGTTCAGCGCCCAATCGAACGCGTCCGGGCCCAGGAACATGTCCTTGAACCAGGCCGCGCGGGCGGCTGGGTCGGCATTGGTGGACATCGTCTCGGTCGGCAGGGGCAGCACTCCATCACTGACCACCAGCACGTCAATCTCGCCGATCCGCAGCGCATAGCGCGAAGGAACCAGCTCCTCGGACACCGTGTTGTGCAAGCTCATGTTTGACTCCTGCTGAGCGTTCCTTTTCTGTGCTCCATCCTTTTGGGTGGGGTGGTTCAACTGCATTGTCATGGTCCTTCTCCTATTGCTTGGGTCACGTCGGGTTCAGGTGGAGGGGGGGGCTTCAAGCCACAGGAATCATCGGGTCGGCTGCTGCCAGGGCGGCGGCCCGATCAGCTGCCGGCGGGTAGATCCACTGGGTGTTGATCTGCGTCTTGAGCTCCTTGGCCGTTTCCTTGACCAACTTGAGCTGACGATCCCAGCCTTCAGTAAACACCGCGCCCCAGGCGCCCAGATCGAGGCAGGTCACGTACTTGGGCTGACGGTAGGCGGTGGGCGCGACACCTAGCAGGTCCGCAGCGACGTTATTGCCGGCGTGACGGCCTAGAGAAATCGCGTGCTGGCAAGACATTGCGGCGAAGTTGCCGAGGTCGTCGGTGGCGGCATAGGCGACGTCTCCAGCGGCGTAGACATGCTCCTGGCCGAGCACCTTCAGGTTCTCATCGACGTGCAGGCGCCCCTGGACATCGCGCACGCTGGAAATCTGTTCGGTCAGCGGACTGGCGCGGAAGCCGACGGTCCAGATCACTGTTTGGCTCTCGATGCGGCGACCATCGGCGAGAGTAACGCCGTTGGCGTCCACTGCTGTCACGCTGGCGTTGACCACCCATTCAATGCCCAGGTATTCGGACGCTTCGATGATTGATGGACGAATTCCTTCACCCATGGTTGCGCCGATCTGAGGCGCACGGTCGATGATGATCACGCGGATGTCCTGATCGTTACCGAGCAAGGACCGCAGGCGTGCCGGCATCTCGGTGCCGGTCTCGATACCGGTGAAACCGCCACCGGCGACCACCACCGTGTTGCGGGCAACGCTGGAGGGACGGTTCTTGAGGGATTTGAGGTGGTTCTCCAGACGCACCGCGGCTTCGATCTGATCAACGTCGAAGGCGTGGGCGTCAAGGCCTGGCACCGTCGGACGGGATAACTGGCTGCCAGCGGCAAGCACCAGGCGATCATAGGTCAATGTGCTCCACCGGCCAGCCTCATCGCGATAGCCAACGGTCCTTCCGAGGTCATCAATGTGCTCGGCGGTGCCTTTGATGAAACGCACACCTACCGAGTCGAACAACCCATCCAGGGGAGCGAACATTTTGTGCACGTCGCTTTCGTAGAAGCGGGGACGGATGCGCAATTGCGCCTGGGGCGCCAGCAGCGTGATTTCCACGTCGCTACGACTGTGCTTATCCAGTAGACGGGCGGCGCTCAATGCACTCCACACACCACCGAACCCCGCACCAATAACCAGAATATGCTGTTTCATTAGTTGTTCCTCAAAAAGGTTTTCAATGTTCTTGAAGTTGTTCTTCAAGTTTGGTGGAGCGATAAACAGGCGCCGAAAGTCAAGGCGTCCATGTTGAAAGCAGCAGGTCGCCCGCTGTGGATTTATGTTATGGCTGGATTATTTGCGGCGCACTTCTACATCGGTTCAGAAAAACTATACGTCAGGGGGTATGGGTATATACGAAAGTTTGTATTGGCTGCAAAAGAGAACGTTCAGAGCGCTCTCAGTTCTGCTGGAGGAGGGCTGTTTCGATGTAGTTCAGAAGCTTATTGGCGTCACAAGGTTTAGGCAGACAGGCAATCAGCGCAGGCGTATTGGTGCTAAGGGGGGAGAGGGCTTCAGGGTAAGCAGTGATGAATATAGTGGGAATGTGAAAGCCCATCGCGACGAGCTGCTTGTGAAGCTCCAAACCGCTCATTCCCGGCATCTGGATATCGGAAATGAGGCAATGTGTTTGAGCGGGGCCGTTCGTGTTGAGAAACTCCAGAGCGCTGCAATAAGTTTGAACTTTGTAGCCGCTGGATCGCAGCAAGCTTTCAAGCGCTGTCCGGACCGAGTCATCATCATCGACGATGGCGATAATCACTGAGTTGCGTATTGGTGTGCCTTGCTTCATTTGGGATCCTCGTGACAGCTTTGGCCGTTATTACAACATACGCCGACTTATAAAGTGTTGAAGTATACCAATGTATAATCGGCTTAGACCAAAGTGTGGGGGAACTTGGAAGTTCGATGAAATCACCCAGGTTGGTCTTGTGCTACTGGGTCGCGATTGCGGGTATACCCACGTACAAGGCTGCGCAACCAAGGGATACATCGGTTGAACCTAGATACAAGTGACGGCTTGCTGTTGGGCTGCATAAGCTTGAACTCCCTTACTCATGCGGCCTTGTGCCTAGGCGGTGAACGTGATGAACAGAAATGATCTGCGGCGTGCCGACATCAATCTGTTGATTGTCTTTGAAACAGTGATGTGCGAACGCAACGTTACCCGGGCCGCAGAGAAACTTTTCCTGTGCCAGGCCACTATCAGCAGCGCCCTCGGGCGACTGCGTTCGATGTTCAATGATCCGTTGTTCATCCGCACTGGCAGGGTGATGGAGCCGACTGCGCGCGCAGAAGAAATTCATGCGCGGCTGACGCCAGCATTGGATGGCATCGCTGTCGCCTTGAGTTGTGCCCAGGCGTTCGACCCACTCACCAGTGACGAGACCTTTCACATCGGACTCTCTGACGATGTCGAGTACGCGCTGCTTCCACGTTTGATCAAGCACCTGCGGGATGAGGCGCCAAACATCACGCTGGTAGTGCGCAGAGTGGACCATCGGCAATTACCCCAATTGCTGACCTCGGGAGAGATTTCCGTGGGTATCAGCTTTGCCCAGGAACTGCCGGCCAGTGCCCATTGCAAAAGCCTGCGAGCGATGCAGCCAATGCTATTGCGCGCCGATTCGGACCCTGGCGCCCTGGGGCTGGATGACTTTTGCAGACGGCCTCATGTGGTTGTCTCTTCGATGGGAAATGTCATCGACGATGCCGACCATGCCCTGAGCCTGGTCGGTCGGCAGCGCAGGGTAGTCCTGGCTGTTCCGCAGTTCAGTGCCTTGCCCGCTTTGCTCGCCGGCAGCGACATGATTGCGATCGTACCGGACTACGTCGCCCGGGCCATGGCGCGAATGGAAGGGATGCGCGCCGACTTTGCGCCGTTGGCGCTACCGGCGCCGGATTTGTCCATGGCTTGGCGCGGCGCGGCCCACAACGACCCTCGGGAACGCTGGTTGCGTTCGTGCTTCTGTCGCTATCTCGGTCAACATCAAGAGCAGCCCGTGCCTTTGGCCGTAGCGTGACTTGAGGCTACGTTGTTTCGTGAAGTGTCTCCCCCCCGGTAGCTTTATCACTGACATTGATCTTTGTGCTGACGGTGGGCTGGGTCAAATCCAGGTTCTAATGGTACTGGAAGCTGTTGTAGGCTATTGCGGCGGCATCGGCATGTGCGGCGCGACACTGGATACAGCGTGACGGCAATGTGCGGCAGTCAAGAACCTACTTATTGTTCCCGCTCCGACGGATAACAGCATGCAGATACTATGGAACGATGGCGAGCGTACCTTCTGTCGAGAGTTACGCTCGGGTGTGGAAGGCAACCGCAATGTTCTGGTTGCACGACCTGCTGCTGAACAACCGCTTCCGGCTTGTCTTGGCCGTTTCGTCCACGAGTTTGGCCTGAAGGACGAACTGGATGGCTCTTGGGCTGTGCGTCCGCTTGAGATGGTGCGAGAAAGTGGGCAGGTGTATCTGCTGCTGGAGGATACGGGTGGCACGCCGCTTGTGCAGCTGCTGGTTGCCCCCATGGAAACGCCAGCTTTTCTGCGTCTTGCGATCAGCATCGCGCAGGCATTGGGAAAGCTCCACCAGCGCGGACTCGTCCATAAAGACATCAAGCCCTCTCATATTTTGGTGAACTGCTCGGACGGTCAGGCCCGGCTTACAGGGTTCGGCCTCGCCTCGTGGCTACCGCGTGAGCGACAGGCGCCTGAGACCATCGCCGGCACGCTCGCCTACATGGCACCTGAGCAGACCGGCAGGATGAATCGCTCGATCGATTTGCGCAGCGACCTCTATTCCTTCGGTGTCACGCTTTACCAGATGCTCACGGGTTCGCTGCCGTTTACAGCATCTGACCCGATAGAGTGGGTGCACTGCCATATCGCCAAACAACCGCAGCCACCGAGCGTGCGGGTCGAAACTGTCCCCGATGTGCTTTCCCGGATCGTCATGAAGCTGCTCGCCAAGACCGCTGAGGAGCGCTACCAGACGGCTGCGAGTGTTGAACACGATCTGCGGCAATGCCTGGCAGACTGGGAGTCCTTGCGGCACATCAATGCCTTTGCGTTGGGTGAGCAAGGGACATCCGATCGGCTGATGATTCCCGAGAAACTCTACGGGCGCGAGCATGAGGTGAGTACCTTGATCGCCGCGTTCGATCGGATCATCGCCAGCAGCGCGCCGGAGCTCATGTTGGTCACCGGCTATTCCGGTATTGGCAAATCCTCTGTGGTCAATGAACTGCACAAAGCGCTGGTCCCGCCGCGAGGACTCTTCGCAGCTGGCAAGTTCGATCAATACCGGCGCGATATTCCCTATTCGACGCTGGTGCAGGCCTTTCAAAGCCTGGTGCGCACGCTGCTGGGCAAGAACGACACAGAACTGGCGCAATGGCGTGACGCATTACAGAACGCACTGGATGCCAACGCGGGGCTCATGACCGACCTCATTCCCGAACTGAAGCTCATCATTGGTGAGCCGCCACCGGTGCAGACACTTGAGCCTCAACAGGCGCAACGCCGTTTCCTCCTGGTGTTCCGGCGCTTTATCGGTGTATTTGCCCGGGCGGAGCATCCGCTTGCCCTGTTCCTGGACGATCTGCAGTGGATCGACGCGGCAACGCTCGACCTGCTGGAGGACCTGTTGACCAGCTCGGATGTGCGGCATCTGATGCTGGTGGGTGCCTACCGCAGCAATGAAGTGAGTGGCGCGCACCCACTCACGGGAAAACTTCAGGCTATTCGGAACGCGGGGGGCAGGGTAGATGAAATCACGCTGGCACCGCTCGCGAAGGGACACATTGAGCAGTTGATTGCGGATGCGCTGCATGACGAGCTTGCGCACATTGAGCCCCTGGCGCAGTTGGTGGTGGACAAAACCGCCGGCAACCCGTTCTTCGTGATCCAGTTTCTGCAAACGCTCGCTGACGAACAGCTGCTGACCTTCGATCATCAAACAAGGCAGTGGTGCTGGAGTCCGGATCGCATCCATGCCAAGGGTTACACCGACAACATCGTGGACCTGATGGTCGGCAAGCTGACCCGCTTGCCGGCTGAAACGCAACTGGCATTACAGCAGCTTGCCTGTCTGGGGAACGTTGCCGGGACCACGGCGCTTTCGACCGTTCTGGGCATCCCCCAGGCACAGATCCGCACGGTATTGTGGGAAGCCATACGCCAGGAGTTGGTCCAGCGGCTGGAAGGCGCTTATGGTTTTGTTCATGACCGTATTCATGAAGCGGCCTATTCGCTGATCCCCATGGGGGCTCGCGCCGAGGCTCATCTGCGAATCGGCCGGCTGCTCGCGGCGCAGACGTCCCTGCAAGGGCGGGAGGAGGCGATCTTTGACATCGTCGGTCAGCTCAATAGCGGCGCTGTGCTGCTCACTGATCAGGCCGAGCGGGAGCAATTGGCAGAGCTCAACCTGATAGCCGGCCAGCGCGCCAAGGCGTCAACGGCCTATGCTTCGGCGCTCAACTATCTCACCACGGGCGCGCAGCTGTTGGACGACAACTGTTGGACGCGTCTACATGGGTTGATCTTCGCGCTGGAGTTGAACCGGGCCGAATGCGAGCTGCTGACCGGGCAGTTATCGGTCGCGGACAAGCGCTTGGCGGCGCTGTCGGATCGCGCCACGACTACGATCGAACGAGCCAATGTCGTGTGCCTGCAAATGGATGTCTACCTGCTCATGGATCGCAGCGATGGCGCGGTCGCTGTCTGTCTCGCCTATCTGCGGCATGTAGGCATCGAGTGGTCGGCCCATCCGAGCGACGATGAAGTGCGCCAAGAGTACGACCATATCTGGTCGTTACTGGGCGATCGACAAATCGAGGAACTCATCGATTTGCCGCTGATGGAGGATGCGGGCTCCCTCATGACCGTCAGCGCTCTGAGCAAGCTCTTCCCGCCTGCCTTGCAGACGGATGCGAACCTGACGGACCTGTTGATCTGCAAGGCTATCAGCCTGAGCCTCGAAGGGGGCAACTGCGATGCTTCATGTGTGCATTACGCCAATGCATTCAGAGTCGCCGGACGGCGTTTCGGCGACTACCAGGCAGGATTCCGATTCGGCCAACTCGGCTGCGAACTCGTTGAACAACGAGGCCTGACGCGATTCGAAGCCAGTACCTATCTTTGCTTCTCGAATTTTGCCGTGCGCTGGATGAAGCCCGTAGGGCAATGCCGCGATCTGCTGCACCGCTCATTTGTTGCGGCGAACCGGATCGGTGACCTGCCGTATGGTGCTTATGCGGGCAACAGCATCACCTCCGACTCTCTCTTCGCCGGCGAGCCATTGTCCGAGGTACAAGACGAAGCCGAACGTGGCCTGGATTACGCCAGGAAAGTGCGGTTCGGGCTGGTCACCGATTTCATTGGCACACAACTGGCGCTGATCCGGATGCTCCGGGGTTCGACGCCAGTATTCGGTTGTTTTGATGATGGACAGTTTGACGAGCCAGGCACCGAAGTCCACCTGTCCAGCAATCCGGACCTGGCATTGGCCGAGTGCTGGTACTGGGTTCGCAAGTTGCAGGCATGCTATATGGCCGACGACCCCAGGGCGGCCATGCAAGCCGCCGCAAAGGCACAGCAGTTGCTATGGACGTCATATTTGTTCTTCGAGGAGGCTGAGTTTTACTTCTATGACGCGCTGGCTCGTGCCCGATGGTGCGACAGTGTCCCGGTGGACGAGCGTGCGCAGCACTTGATCGCCATGGCGACGGATCACCGGCAACTCCAGATCTGGGCTCAACAGTGCCCAGAGAATTTCGCGAGCCGGGCCGCGCTGGTCGACGCCGAGATTGCCCGCGTCGAAGGGCGCATGATCGAAGCCGAGTTGCTTTACGAACAAGCCGTCCACTCGGCGCAGAAGAGCGGCTTTGTCCATATCGAAGCACTTGCCAACGAACTGGCGTCTCGCTTCTACGCCGCCCGTGGTCTTGGGAAAGTAGCCCGCGTTTACTTGCAAGACGCCCGCTACGGCTACCTGCGTTGGGGCGCTGATGGCAAGGTGCGGCAGCTTGAGGCGCGGTATCCGTTGCTGAGGACCGAAGAGCAAACGCTCGGCCCGACAACGACGATGGTCGCACCGGTCGAACACCTCGATCTGGCCACCGTGATAAAGGTCTCGCAGGCCGTGTCGGGAGAAATCGTCCTGGAAAAGCTCATCGACATGATCATGCGTACGGCCATCGAACAGGCCGGTGCCGAACGAGGCGTGTTGATTCTGTCGGACACGGGTGAGCACCGCATAGCAGCGCAAGTGACCACTGGCAGCCATTCGATGCAGTTGCGCGATGAGCCGATGACCTCGGCGTTGCTGCCGGAGTCACTGCTCTACCATGTCCTGCGCACGGGTGAGAGTGTTTTTCTTGATGATGCCCTGACCGAGGCCCCGTTTGCCGAAGACCCCTATATACGTCGGCACCACGTCCGATCGGTTCTCTGCCTGCCGTTGATGAACCAGGCCAAACTGACCGGTGCGCTCTACCTCGAAAACAATCTGACCGCCCGAGTGTTCAGCCCATCCCGGATTGCCGTGTTGAAACTGGTGGCCTCACAGGCTGCTATTTCGCTGGAAAATGCCCGTTTGTACCGCGAGGTCGCCGAGCGCGAAGGGAAGATTCGGCGTCTGGTAGACGCCAACATCATCGGGATCCTCGTCTGGAACGCCGACGGTGACATCGTTGAGGCCAATGATGCATTTCTTAGCATGGTGGGATACGAGCGAGAGGATCTTGTCTCGGGCTGTCTGCGCTGGAGAGATCTGACAACACCGGAATTTCGTGAACTCAGCGAGCACTTTTTGGCACAAGCCGTGCGGACCGGCTACGCCCAACCCCACGAGAAGGAATACTTCAGAAAGGATGGTAGTCGCCTGCCGGTGATTGTCGGTTTGGCGATGTTCGAAGCCAGCAGCAAGGAAGGGGTCGCTTTCGTGCTGGATCTGACCGAGCGCAAACAGGCGGAAGAAAAAATCCGCGAAAGCGAACGACGCTATCGCGAAGTGCAAACGGAGTTGGCCCACGCGAACCGCGTCGCGACCATGGGGCAGCTTGTCGCCTCGATTGCTCACGAAGTCAATCAGCCGATTGCAGCGGCCATCCTCAATGCCAACGCCGCGCTGCGCTGGCTGAACAGCCAGCCGCCGGAGATCGATGAGGTCCACAAAGTACTTGGCAGTCTGATCATGGATGCCAATCGGGCAGCCGATGTATTGGGTCGAATTCGTCGGCATATCCGCAAGGCACCACCGCAGAAGGGGGCGGTGGACATCAACGCGGCGATTCGCGAGATGATCGAGTTCACTCGTGGCCAGATCATGAAAAGTGGGACCTTGATTCGGACTCAACTCAAAGACGGTTTGCCATTTATCGAAGGCGACCGCGTTGAACTGCAACAGGTGCTGCTCAACTTGATCATGAATGCGCTCGAGGCCATGAATGGTGTGAGCGAGGGTGAACGCCAATTGCACATCAGCGCTCTGTTAAATGACGCCGGTTGTGTGCTCGTCAGTGTGAGCGATTCGGGGCCAGGGTTTGCCTCGGAAAACACCGAGCAGATTTTCGCTTCTTTCTACACCACCAAGCCCACCGGCCTGGGGATGGGGTTATCAATCTGCCGCTCGATCATCGAGGCACATGGCGGCCACTTGTGGGCAAGCGTCAACCGCCCCCGCGGCGCTACCGTTCAATTCACCCTTCCTGTCGAGCATGGTTGAATCGACTGCACTCTGGTCGCCTGCAACCAGGTGTTCTGTTTAATACTTAGGTTTAGGGGAGGTATATTAATGGTCACTTAAATTAATCCTGTGTACAAATGAAGCTTCGCAGTCCTGGCGATATATTACATATCAAGGGTCTGTGGAGAATGTGTCGTGAATACTCTGGCTATCAAGTTGATAAGATGGTCGTCATCGCTTCGATCAGCAATCGTTTTATGCTTGTCGATAATAGCAATAGAGCTTGCTGGATATATGAAGGCGCTGATGTTTGAAAGTTGTCTGTTTGTCGGGCGCTGCAATAGTAGTAAGTCGTCAAGAAAATCCTCCATGTTTGCATTGGAGTTAGTGCCTGTCGAAAAGGATGCAGGTGATTTGCCAATAGGTTCGCACTTGGTTAGTCCGCGCAAATTTTATGCGCATCATGGCATATACCTTGGGCGTGGAGACGTAGCTCATTACTCTGGATTTAGCAGTTCACTCAAGCCAGGTCCCATCGAAGTGACTGACCTTGAAAGCTTCGCAAACGGTAAGCCAGTCTGGTTGATACGGGAATCGTGTGAATATTCAAACGATGAAATTGTCCGTCGTGCGCGTTCTAGAATGGGTGAAAGTCAATACAGGATTCTGTCCAATAACTGCGAACATTTTTGCAATTGGTGCATTAGTGGGAAAAGTTGTAGTGTCCAGGTCAGGGCGTTTCTCCATTGTCCACGTTATCTGCTTTTTTTTATTTCAGCGTTGGAACTGTATTTTATTGCATGATTTTTCCCAGTGTTTTCGGGTGGTTATAACCATGTTTGTGTGCGCGCTTACGCGACGTAAAGTGTTGTGCTAGAATTTTTCCCTCAACCAACCAAAGAGGGCTGTGCATGAACGGAAATCCACCATCCAATGAGCAAAGCAGTAAAGGTTCTATGGTGTTCGTGGTGGATGACGACGCTTCCATGCGCAATGCATTAAGCAATCTTTTACGCTCTGCCGGTATACAAGTCGAGACGTTCGCATCCACTGCGGAGTTTCTTCAACAGCCAAAGACCGAGGGTGCAAGCTGTTTGATTCTTGATGTACGACTTCAAGGTAACAGTGGTCTTGAGTTCCAAAGCCAGTTAGCCAAATCCAATGCCAATATTCCGATTATTTTCATCACCGGGCATGGGGACATCGAAATGTCTGTCAAGGCGATGAAAGCCGGCGCGGTGGATTTTTTGGCAAAACCGTTTCGTGAACAGGACCTTCTGGATGCGGTGTCTACCGCACTGCAGGCAGATGTCAAACGCCGGCAATTTGAGCAGCAGTTTTCAGATCTGCATGCCCACTATCAGACGCTGACAGCTCGTGAAAAAGAGGTGATGGCCCTTGCAGTCAAAGGTCTGATGAATAAACAGATTGCAGGGCAGATGAATCTGAGCGAGATCACCGTGAAAATTCACCGCGGGCATGCAATGAAAAAAATGCACGCAAAGTCGTTTGCTGATTTGGTCCGGATGGCAGAGTCATTAGGAGAGCGTCTTGATCGTTGATCAGAACAACAGGTTTGAATGGTTCCTGATTTCCTGGACGCACCATGCAGGTGTCTTCGAACCGGCTGCGTAACCTCCTTCGCGAATCCATATGCGTTTTTACACACTCTGGGCCGAAAGCAGCTTATCGCGAGGGGCCGCTATCGGTGTCGCATCCGGCTGCACCTCTGCGAGCGGATGTCGAGACTGACCCCATAAGCCCATCGATAAACGGTGCTTTCTGTGCCAGGTATTCACCTATGCCGCCGGTGTTGCTTGCTTCCAGTTCAAGTTTGAATTCTATGTCAGCGTCTCCAAAGAACCCAGCCAACACTATTCAGTCGAGCGAAGATCCCGGTTCGTCCAGATGATCGATGTGCTTGAAGCGCTCGACCAGAAAATCGATCAGGCTGCGCACTCGCGCCGACAGGTGCAACTGTTGCGGGTAAACGGCATAGACATCGGCGCGGGTCGGTGTCTGATCCTCCAGTACCAGGCGCAGGCGCCCACTGCGCACGTAACGGGCGATGTCCCATTCGGCTCGAAGCAGAATCCCGTAACCTTCCAGCGCCCAATTCAGGGCCACTTCACCGTCGTTACAGCCTAAGGCGCCGCGCACTTTGATGTTTTGCGTGCGCCCGCCGTTGGTGAAGCTCCACACGCCGTAGGGCGTTTCGTTTTGTCTCAGGAAGATGCAGTTGTGTTGTTGTAAATCCGCCAAACGTTGCGGCACGCCATGCTTTTCCAGGTACAGCGGCGAGGCGCATAGCAGGCGGCGATTGGATGCGATCTTGCGTGCATGGAAGGCCGCGTCCGGCAGGGTGCCGAAACGAATGCCCAGGTCAAACCCGTGAGTCGCCAGGTCGAGCGGGTGATCGCTGATTTCCAGCTGTATTTCCACCTCCGGGTACTGCGCGAAGAATGCGCCCAATGCGGGGCCGATGTAGCGCCGACCGAAGCCCAGCGACGCGTTGACGCGAATCAGGCCTTTAGGGGTTGCCCGGCTGCTGCTGAGCAACTGCTCGACCTCATCGATCTGCGTCAGGATGCGGGCGGCATGGGAAAAATACAGTTCACCTTCCGAGGTCAGACTCATTGAGCGCGTGGTGCGGTTGACCAGGCGGATGCCTAGTCGTGCTTCCAGCGCGGTCAGGCGTTTGCTCACCGCCGGTGGTGTCACGCCCAGCTCTCGAGCCGTCGCCGCCAGGCTGCCCTTGTTGGCCAGCAGGTAGAAAAAAGACAAATCCAGTGTCTGGCTCATTGATAACTCAAATTCATCTATGTAGTGATTTGGAGTAACTCACGCTCATTTGCTCACTACATATACTCCGCTCACACCCTGATTGAACACCCCCGTTCGACAGGCACAACAAGAACGTGACAAGAGTGGAGTTAACGATGAGTGCATACAAAATTGCTGCAGTTCCCGGTGATGGTATTGGTGTTGAAGTGATCGCCGCGGGCGTCGAGGTGCTGCAAGCCCTGTCGAAAAAATCCGGTTTTGACCTGACTTTCAAACACTACGACTGGAACTCCGATAACTACCTGAAAAATGGTTACTACATTCCTGAAGGTGGTCTGGAAGAACTGAAAACCTTCGATGCCATTTTCTTCGGTGCTGTCGGTGCGCTCAACGTACCGGATCACATCTCCCTGTGGGGCCTGCGTCTGCCGATCTGCCAAGGCTTCGACCAGTACGCCAATGTGCGTCCGGCTCGCGTATTGCCAGGGGTAAAAAGCCCGCTGCTCAATGGTGATCAAATCGATTGGGTCGTGGTGCGTGAAAACTCCGAGGGCGAGTACTCCGGCAACGGCGGCCGTGTTCACCGGGGCCTGCCTGAAGAGGTCGCCACGGAAGTGTCTGTGTTCACTCGTGCCGGGGTCGAGCGTATTCATCGTTTCGCCTTCGAACTGGCCCGGAGCCGTCCTCGCAAGCACCTGACCATGGTCACCAAATCCAACGCTCAGCGTCACGGCATGGTGTTGTGGGACGAGATTTTCTACGAGGTCGCCAAGGATTTTCCGGATGTGAAGATCGACAAGGAACTGGTCGACGCGGTGACTACGCGCATGGTGCTTAAACCGTCGACGCTGGACGTGATCGTCGCCACCAACCTGCACGCCGACATCCTGTCCGATCTGGCCGCCGCGTTGTCCGGCAGCCTGGGCATCGCGCCGACCGCCAACCTGAACCCTTCGCGTAAATTCCCCTCGATGTTCGAACCCATCCACGGCTCGGCCTTCGACATCACCGGCAAGGGTGTCGCCAACCCGATCGCGACGTTTTGGACAGCGGCGATGATGCTCGAACACCTGGGCGAGACAACCGCGGCCAAGCAGCTGATGTCGGCTATCGAAGCCGTGACCGAAAGCGGTCTGCATACCCCGGATCTCGGCGGTAACGCCACCACCCGACAGATCACCGATGCCGTCATCGCCTTGATCAACCGCTGAAATTTTCCAGCGATTCAAAGTAGTACTGCGGCACAACGCCAAGGGGCGGCTCACTGAGTCCGACCCCTTAGCATCTCCTGACAACAATAAAAAATCAGGGCCCTGTCATGAAAAGAATATTTGGCAAACTCTACGTACAAGTGCTCATCGCAGTCATCCTCGGCGCCATTGTCGGGGTGTTCGTTCCCGAAACCGGAACAGCGCTCAAACCCTTGGGCGACGCGTTCATCAAATTGATCAAAATGCTGCTCGCACCGGTAATCTTCCTCACGGTGGTGACGGGCATTGCACGTATGGAGAACATGAAAGAGCTGGGGCGTGTTGGTTTTCGTGCGCTGATCTATTTCGAAGTGGTTTCCACGCTGGCGCTGGTCGTCGGCCTGGTCGTGGTCGATGTGTTCAAACCCGGTGCAGGCATGAACATTGATGTCGCCTCGCTGGATACGTCCAGCCTGGCCACCTACACCACGGCGGTGAAGCATGCGTCGTTCATGGACTTTGTGATGAACATCATCCCCGACACCATCGTGGATGCCTTTGCCAAGGGCAACGTCCTGCAAATATTACTGTTCTCCATTCTGCTGGGCGTTGCCCTGGCGCATGTCGGACCACGCGCCAAGGTGTTCGTCGACACGCTGGATAGTCTGATGCAGGGGATGTTTCGCATCGTCAACATGGTGATGCGTCTGGCCCCCATCGGCGCCTTCGGGGCGATTGCCTTCACCATCGGCAAGTATGGCTTCGGCTCGCTGTTCTCCTTGGGCAAATTGATGGCTTGCGTCTACCTGACCTGCGCAGTGTTTGTGATCTTCGTACTCGGTCCGATCTGCCGCTACAGCGGTTTCAGCCTGTGGAAGTTTCTGAAATTCATCAAGGAAGAACTGTTCACCGTACTGGGCACCAGCTCTTCGGAATCGGTGCTGCCGCAAATGATTTCCAAGATGGAAAAGGCTGGTGTTTCCAAACCCGTTGCCGGGATGATCATTCCCTCGGGCTTGACCTTTAACCCGGATGGCCAGGCGATCTACTACACCATCGCCGCCATCTTCATCGCCCAGGCCACGAACACGCCGCTGACCCTGACTGATCAGCTGATCGTTCTGGCGGTGCTGATGTTCACCTCCAAAGGCTCGGCGGGGGTGACCGGTTCGGGGTTCATCATTCTGGCGGCGACGTTATCGTCCCTCGGCACCATTCCGGTGGCGGGCATGGTGCTGCTCTTGGGCGTCGACCGGTTCATGTCGGAAGCGCGGGCGATCACCAACACCATCGGCAACGGTGTCGGGACCATGGCCATTGCCAAATGGGTGGGGGCGCTGGATACCGTCAAGATGCACAAAGCGCTTAACGGGGAGGCAGCGGAGCAGAAGCCCGAAACGGTTCAAGCGGACATTGTTGCTGTGCCTTCAGCGATGCCAGCCAAAAGCCTGTTGCCGGACTTCAAAAGTGTCTCGCAGGGGTGATAGTGCGGTGGCCAGGCATGATTGATTCATTGTGCCTGGCTAGCGCTCACTGCATTTTTTTGTTCCTGGGATCGTCCGCCGGGTTGAGGTAAGTGATCCCCCAAGGCCCTGTGCCGTGGAGTTGAAGCACGGTTTCCTGTTCTCGACTGGCGCCGAACATCGACATGCCGACAGGAATGATCAGGGTGTCACCCGGATGATAGGCCTTGGCCCGTGCCGGATCGAATGTGTCTCCGGTGGCGAAGTAGAAGGTGCCCGAGATAACGGTTACGCGTTCGGTCACGGGATGGGTATGCACGCCGATTTTTGTATTGGCCGGCAGCTTCAAGCGCAGGGTGAAGGGCTCGGCGGCTTTCAGGTCACCTTCAATCACGGCAATCATTGCGCCAGGTCCCACCGCCGGCGCAGGTTTCCAGTTGAGTCCGGATGAGGTGGCGGCAATAAAACCCGCTTCCTCGGCCAGGGCGGTCAAGGTCAGAAAGGCAGGGCTGAGCAAGGCCAACAAAACAGCGGCCGCTTTGTGGGCAATCATCATGGTTTCCTCGTGTCTGGGGGCCTCAACGCACAGGAGCAGAGCCTGTGCAATCAAGTCATATATACGTTGACGGTAGCCGAATGCCGGAGCGCGGATATACCCATTGTGAACCAGTGCTATAACGCATAAGCATGTTTTATGCTGGCCTGGTCCTACCGGCGCCCACCCTGAGGAGTGACAACCATCATGAAGAAGATCGACCCAAAAGACGGCGAGGAGGGAGGCTCTGTCTCTGCACTGATAGAAGCAAAAATCAAGGCGCTGACTGACTGGCGGGGTGAGACCCTCGCTCGGGTTCGAACGCTGATCAAACAGGCCGACCCTGAAGTGGTCGAGGAATTGAAATGGAGAGGGGTTCCGGTGTGGTCGCACGCCGGCATCATCTGCACCGGTGAGACATACAAGAATGTCGTAAAGATGACCTTCGCCAAGGGTGCTTCGCTGGAGGACCCTTCAGGTCTGTTCAACGCCAGCCTCGAAGGCAACACCCGACGTGCCATCGATATTCATGAGGGCGACAGGATTGATGAAGACGCGTTGAAGACGCTGATTCGTGCGGCGGTGGCGCTCAATACGTCGAAGTAGGTTGTTCTATCCGGCTAACTGATCGACTCCAGGGTTCTCGGATAAAAAAATCGGCACTGTTTAGATCGATTATTTCTTTCGGTTCTTTATATAGCTCTGTGGCGAATATCCGTAACCGATAAAACCACGTCTTCGTTTTGATTCTGTATGCGATGAAGACGCTGTCGCCGCTATAACAGACGGTGCCGTACCGCCCGCGACACTAAAGCGGTTTCAACGTCAAAACCTGCTGCTCGGCCATCATCTTGTCGTCCCTTCGCCAGTCCTTAGAATCCGCCTCCATCAGCTTCGTCCAACTATCGAATCGCTTAGGGAGTTACACCATGATGAACGCCATGCAGATGCCAATGCCGATGATGAATACCAACATGTCGATGATGCCGATGATGGGCATGCCGATGATGATGGCGACCATGAGCTGCGAAATGATGGACGACGGCATGATGTGCAAAATGATGCCGGCCGCTGGTATGGACATGGCCATGTTCAAGAACAGCGCTGAAATGATGCAGATGATGATGAACTGCGGCATGCCGATGATGATGCACTGCGCCAACATGAGCATGATGTGCATGTCCCAGGCGAGCATGGCCATGCCGATGATGAACATGATGATGCCAATGCCGATGATGGGCATGCCGATGCCGTCGATGAAGTGCGTGATGGAATGCACGATGATGGCCGACTGCATGATGTGCAAAATCATGCCGATGGCAGGCATGAACATGGACATGATGAAAAGCTGCTGCGACTTGATGATGAAAATGATGAACGATTGCAGCATGCCGATGATGATGAGCTGCAACGGCATGCCGCTGATGTGCTGCACCTGCTGATCCCTGACAACACAAAAAAAGCCCCCGCGACCTTACGGTTACGGGGGCTTTTTCATTCCAGGCACCACATCCCCGTGTAGGAGCGAGGCTTGCCCGCGAAGGCAGAGTGTCAGGCGACATCGATATTGAATGCGAGGGCCTCATCGCGAGCAGGCTCACTCCCACAAGGGATGTGAGTTGAGCGGTATTCGTGGGTAGCGGTAATAAAACTGTGGGAGCGGGCTTGCTCGCGAAGGCGGTGTGCCAGGCAACATTAATGTCGACTGACACTCCCTCTTCGCGAGCAAGCCCGCTCCCACATTGGATGTTCATTGCTATCTCAGGTGTTTAATCCAGCCGTTCCGGGTAAGTCACCACCAGATAAGCCACTGCCTCACTGTCAGCGGGGTTGCGGTAGCGGTGGGGCTGGTCGGCGTAGAACAGGATCGAGTCGCCGGTAGACAGCAGGTAACGTTCATCGTTGACGCTGATTTCCAGCACGCCCTGCGACACCACCAGGTTCTCCTGAACACCGGGCCCATGCCCCTCGCTGTGGTCTTCGCCCAAAGGGCTCAGGCGCAGTTCGTAAAACTCCGATTGGCGTGCCACGTCGAACGGGAACAGGGCGCGGCTGACGAAGGCTCCGCTGGCGCTGACCAAGCGTTTGCTCTCTCGCGCCGACAGCACGGCCACACCTTCGAAGGCCCGATGCTCCAGAAAGGCGGCCACCGAGACCTTCAGGCCTTTGGCAATTTTGCACAGCACTTTGATGGACGGCACGCTGCGTCCGGACTCGATCTGCGCCAGCATTGCCCGACTCACACCGCATTGCCGGGCCAGCGCGTCGAGGGACAAGTGACGCTTGCCCCGCAGCCGTTGCAGGTTCTGTGCGACCCGCTCACAGATCGGGTCTTCTTCCAGTGGTTCCAGATTATTCAAGTCCGTCACGGGTTCGTCTGCGCTCGCCAGAAATCGCGAGGGTTGCTGCGCGTTCATGCGTGACGGGGCTCGGTTGAATGAGCGGCCTGGACCCATTGATAGGCCTGTAGGCCGGCGTTACGTGCATACATTTCCCACATGGCCCGTGCCCGTTGCTGAGCCTGTTTGCGTTTGCGGTAACTGGCGAAGTCGATGAGGTTGTCAGTCGGATTCATGGGGCACTTCACTGTGGTGATGAATGACGGGATGAGCTGAGAGTACGTGGATATTTTTATAACGATAAATACTGATTTTGTATGTGTTAATTCATTTTGGTTATTTGAATTAATATTCCATTTAGGAATAAACAGATAATTATATATTCCTTTTGTTGTCGGTTCAGGTGGTGCACTTTGAGGGCCTGCACATCCATGCGGATGCGCCCGACACCAGACAGGAAGCCTCATCATGACCATCAAAGCGATCAACGTCCGCAACCAGTTCAAGGGTGTCATCAAGGAAATAGTAGAGGGCGAAGTGGTGTCCGAAATCGACGTGCAAACCGCTTCCGGAATCGTCACCTCGGTGATTACCACCCGTTCGGTGCGCGACCTTGAATTGAAGGTGGGGAGCGAGGTGATTGCCTTCGTCAAATCCACCGAGGTGTCGATCGCCAAGCTCTGAAATAGCCAGTTTGACATTGAAGATCTGCGGCCTCGGCTAATGCCTGTCAGTTAAGGAGCGAAACCTGTGGGAGCGGGCTTGCTCGCGAAAGCGGTGTGTCATTCAACATTGATGTTGGCTGAACCGACGCCTTCGCGAGCAAGCCCGCTCCCACATGGATTGCGCTTAACTGACTGGCATTGGCAGCCTCGGCCGCTTTTTTTTGTCGGCGCTCACTTTCCATAACGTTGAGGTTTTCATGGCGACTCCTTTCAAGCGCTCCGCATTGACACGGTTGGCAGCCTCCGTGGCTGCGGTGAGTGCGTTACTCAGCCCCGGCGTTCAGGCCGAAGGCAAAATCAGCATTGCCCAGCAATTTGGTATCGGTTACCTGATCCTGGATGTGGTGCGCGATCAGCAACTCATCGAGAAACATGGCAAGGAGCAGGGCCTCGACATCAAGGTCGACTGGAACAGTATCTCGGGTGCCACGGCGATGAACGAGGCGTTGTTGGCCGGTGCGCTGGATGTGGTGTCGGCCGGCGTGCCGCCGATGCTGACGATCTGGGACCGGACCAAGGGCAAACAGAACGTCAAGGCCATCGCCTCGCTGGGGTCGATGCCCAACTACCTGCTGACCAATAATCCGAACGTAAAAAGCCTCAAGGACTTCACCGAAAAGGACCGCATCGCGGTGCCGGCAGCAGGGGTAGGTTTCCAGTCGCGTACTTTACAAATCGAAACGGCGAAACAGTTTGGCGCGCAAAACTTCAAGAAGTTTGACGACATCTCGATCAGTCTCGCCCACCCGGATGCGACCTCGGCGCTGATTGCCGGCGGTTCGGAGATCAACTCACATTTCTCCAGTCCGCCGTTCCAGTACCAGGAGCTGCAGAGTCCCAACGTACACAAGGTGCTGAGTTCCTACGACGTATTGGGTGGCCAGGCCACGTTTAACGTGCTGTACACCACCGAGAAATTCCATGACGAAAACCCGAAAACCTACAAGGCGTTTTACGCGGCACTCACCGAGGCCGAGAAAATAATCAAGGCCGATAAGCCCGCAGCCGCCCAGACCTATATCCGGGTGGAGCAATCGAAGCTGGCGCTGCCACTGGTTGAGAAAATCGTCGCCGACCCTGAAATCGACTTCACCGTCGTGCCCCA
The DNA here is from genome assembly GCF_014852305.1 of Pseudomonas sp. PDM09. NCBI lineage: Bacteria > Pseudomonadati > Pseudomonadota > Gammaproteobacteria > Pseudomonadales > Pseudomonadaceae > Pseudomonas > Pseudomonas sp. PDM09. The sequence goes on from NZ_JACVBI010000002.1 coordinate 539,802, forward strand.
GCGCACCTTCATCTACGCCGAGAAACTCCAGGAACTCGGTGTGCTGAAAAACAAGGCTGCCAGCTGGAAGGATTACTTCTTTGAAGAAGCACACAGCAGCGAGGGAAGCTGAGCGGGTCAGAGCCCCCGGCTGCTTCTGATCAACTCATAGGCCCGACGCACCAGCGGATTCACGGTGTTGGGCCGAATCCACAAGTGGTAGGTCACGTCCGGCAGCCGTGGCAGGCCATCGGTCTCGCCGAGTACGCGCATGTCCGGGCCGAGCATTTCCATGCTTCTGGGCGTGACGCCCAGCCCGGCACGGGTCGCGGCTTTGATGCCAATCAGGTTCGACGCCAGGTACGCCTGGCGCCAGGGAATGTTCGCGCGTTCCAGGGCTTCCAGCGCATAGCGGCGATAGATGCTTGGCTCATCCACCAGGATCAGCGGCAAAGGCTCGCCGGGCGTATGGATGTACTGCGCCGAGCAGATCCACCACACCGGCGAGGTGCGCAAGGCAAAGCCTTCGAGCGTCGGGTCTTCGCGAGTGGAAATCACCATGTCGACCTTGCCCCGGTGCAGGTCATCCATCAAAAACGGGCTGCGGCCGACATCGATCTCCAGGCGTAAACGAGGGGCCGAGCGGGCGATGTGGCTGAGGATCGGCGGCAGGATGGTGTCGGCAATGTCATGGGGCGAGCCGATGCGCAATACGCCGCTCAAGTTGCTTTCGCGCAGCGAGTTCAATGCATCGTCGTTGAGCGAAAGCATCTGCCGTGCATGGCGCAGCAACTGCAAACCGGGTTCGGTGAGTTGCTTCTGTCGCCCGCGCTTCTCGAACAGGCTCACCCCGACTTGTTGTTCCAGGCGTTGCATGTGTTGGGTGACCGACGATTGCGTGCGAGCCAGTTGCGCGCCGGCCTCGGCAAAACTGTGGTGATCGACCACGGCAATGAAGGTGCGCAGTAATTCGAGATCGAGGGTAGATGAGGTCGACATGGCCATTCCTGAGACTGTTTTTACATCAAGGCTGCAAACATAAACATTACATTTATTTATGTGTTTTTGGCGATTTTTTGGTGATTTGGTTACAAGGTTCAGTAATTGCTGGGGTTGTTAAGATTGTCCCTTAGCGCCAATACGGCAAGTTATAACGATATTAGATATTTGAATTTCCGTTACACCAACGCTGTACCTAGGATGCCCTCACATCAGGTCGGGGGACGCCGATCATTCCATGAGGGGAAATCCATGTTGCTTGAGCGCTCACCTGTAAAACGATTGCTGCCTGCCATGCTGGGTGCCTTGATCTCATTGGCCGCCAGTGCCGGTGCTCAGGCTGATGCCACCCTGGACAAGATCCAGCAACGCCATGTGCTGACAGTGGGGGTTGTACTGTCCGGTGGCCCCTTTGGCAGTATCGATCCGAGTACCCAGAAGCCACGGGGTTTGAACGTCGACCTCGCTCAGGAGCTGGGCCGGCAATTGGGCGCCGAGGTGCAACTGGTGCCGGTATTGCCCGCCAACCGCGTGCAATTTTTGCAGCAGGGCAAAGTTGATCTGCTGATCGCCAACATGGAGTGGACGGCCGAACGCGGCGAGATTCTCGGTTTTGTGCCGACACCGTTCTACCGCGTCGGCGGTTCCGCGGCGCTGCTCAAGGACAGCAAAATCACCCGTTGGGAAGACCTCAAAGGCCAGCCCGTCTGCACCTCCCAGGGCAGCAGCTACATCAAGCCGCTCACCGAGTTGGGCGTTGAGATCAAAGCCTTCAAGAGCTCGTCGGAATCCTTGCTCGCACTGCGTGGCAACAACTGCGTCGCGGCGGTGCATGACGCCACGCTGATCAACCCGTTGATCGCCGACAACGCCGAATGGCAGGGCTATCGCGCGCTCAGTCCGGAACTCAACCCGGCCCCTTCAGTGATCTGGACCCGACCCGGCGAAAGCGATACCCAGGCTCGACTCGACCCGATCGTCAAGCAACTGCATCGCAGTGGTTGGCTGATCGAAGCCCAGACCCGCAACCGCATCACCACCGCGTCACCGGCCTTGGTGGATTTACAGAAACAGTTCCAGGCCAGCGGTGCCTGAGCGGTTCACCTCATCGTTTCAATAAGCCGCCGACTGGCTCGGCGGTCGTTCAAGGAAGTCGTGCATGAACCGATATTTTTCCGCCAGAGGCCTGGCCACTTTGTGCCTGGCAGGATACGCCGTGCTTGGCGCCAGCCTCGCTCAAGCCGACGCCACACTGGACAAGATCGAGCAACGCCACGCCATCAGTGTCGGGGTGATTCTCAGTGGCCCGCCATTCGGCACTCTCGACCCCAAGACCGGCGAGCACCTGGGGTACAACGTCGAACTGGCCAAGGGCATCGCCAAGGCGCTGGGCGTCGAGGCGCAAACGGTTTCTGTGCTGGCGCCCAACCGGGTGCAGTTCCTGCAACAGGGCAAGGTCGACATCCTGATCGCCAATATGCAGTTCACCGAAGAGCGTGCCGAGATTCTCGATTACGTGCCCACGCCTTATGAAGAAGTCGGCGGTGCCGCGTTGATTCGCAAAGGTACGGGCATCACCCAGTGGGCCGACCTCAAGGACAAACCGGTGTGTGTGTCCCAGGGCAGCAACTTCATCAAGCCGTTGCAGGAAACCTACGGCGCACAGATCAAGGCGTTCCGCAGCCAGTCCGAATCGTTGTTGTCGTTGCGCGGCAATGGCTGCGTGGCGGCGGTGCATGTCAGCCCGACCATGCATACCTTGTTGAGCGATGCCGAGTGGGCCGAGTATGAAATCCCGCTGCCGGGTGATTTGATCCCGTCGAACTCGGTAATCTGGATCCGCAAGGGCGAACACGATACCCAGGCGAAACTCGATGCCATTGTGCGCGACTGGCACCGCAGCGGTTGGTTGATCGAACTGGGCGAGCGTACCGGCATGGCGCCGTCGCAGGCCTTGCGTGACCTGCACGAGCAATACCGCAACGCGGCACCGTTGGCTGTGCGGCCATGAGTCGGCCGTTGTTCGTCGTCTTGCAGCAACTGCTCGGCGCCCGTCATGTGCAGAGCAACGAAGAGGCCGCTGCGTACCTGACCGACAAGCAGGGTCGTTATGTGGGGCAGGTCGTGGCCGCGGTGCACCCGGCAAACACTGAAGAAGTCGCCGCGGTGGTTCGTGCCTGTGTGGCGTGTGATACGCCGGTGGTGGTGCAGGGCGGCAACACCGGGCTGATGGGTGGCGCGACCCCGGACGCCAGTGGGCGTGCGGTGTTGCTGCTGCTCGACCGGATGAATCGCGTAAGGGCGGTGGACACCGACAACGACACCTTGACCGTCGAGGCGGGGTGCATTCTGCAAACCATTCAGGATGTCGCCCGTGACGCCGGGCGTCTGTTCCCGCTGAGCCTGGGCGCCGAAGGCAGCTGCACCATCGGCGGTAATCTGGGCACCAATGCCGGCGGCACCGCGGTGCTGCGTTACGGCAATACCCGCGAATTGACCCTCGGCCTGGAAGTGGTCACCGCCCAAGGCGAAATCTGGAACGGCCTGCGCGGTTTGCGCAAGGACAGCACCGGCTACGACTTGCGCGACCTGTTTATTGGCAGCGAAGGTACCCTCGGCATTATCACCGCCGCGACCCTGAAACTGTTCCCGCTGCCCAAAGCCCAAGCCACGGCGTTGCTAGCCTTCGATTCGTTGGCCCAGGCGGTGACGTTCCTGTCCCATGCCCGTGCCGGTTTCGGTGCCAGCCTCACTGCGTTCGAACTGCTCAGCGCCGAGTGCCTCGCGCTGCTGCGTGAGCAATTTCCCGAAGGCCCGCAACCCTTTCTTGGCGCTCGTCAGCCCTGGTTCGCGCTGTTGGAACTGTCCGATAACCACAGCGAAAGCCATGCCCGCGAAGCGTTTGAACAGGTACTGGGCGAAGCCTTCGAACAGCGCTTGCTGGCCGATGCGCTGGTCGCCGAAAGCCTCGCCCAGAGTCAGGCGCTGTGGCTATTGCGCGAAAACATGAGCGAGGCGCAGAAGCGTGCCGGTCGCAACATGAAGCACGACATCTCGGTGCCGATTTCCCAGGTGGTGGCGTTTGTCGCCGATACCGATGCTTTGTTGCAGCACCATTTTCCCGGTGTGCGGCATTACACCTTCGGCCATCTGGGCGACGGTAACCTGCACTACAACGTCGCCCACCCGCAGGATTCGACGGTCGAGGCGCACATGGTCCATTACGCGGCACTCAGCCAATTGGTGCACGACAGCGCCCACGCCCACGGCGGCTCAATCAGCGCTGAACACGGTATCGGCCAGCACAAACGGGACATGCTCGGGCGCTATAAAAGTCCGGTAGAACTCAACCTGATGCGCCGGATCAAGCAGGCGCTGGACCCGAACAATCTGCTGAACCCCGGCAAGGTATTGGAGGCGGTTCAGTCATGACACTTCGCCTGTCCAAACGTGTGCAGCGCGTCTCGCTGTCGGCCAATGCCGCCGCCAAATCCCAAGCCACGGCCCTGCGCGAGGCCGGTCGCGACATCCTCGACCTGACCACCGGCGAGCCGGATTTCGACACCCCGGACCACATCAAACAAGCCGCTTATGCCGCCATCGCTGGCGGTGCCACCAAGTACACGCCGACACCGGGCGTGAAGGCCTTGCGAATTGCGGTGCAACGCAAGCTCCAGCAGGAAAACCATCTGGACTACCCGCTGGAATCGATCGTGATTGCCAACGGCGCCAAACAGATCATCTTCAATGCCTTCGCCGCCACCCTTGATGACGGCGATCAAGTGCTGGTGCCAACGCCGTACTGGCCGTCCTTCCCGGACAGCGTGCGCTTCAACGGTGGCGAGCCGGTCTTCATCGAATGCGGGTTGGCGCAACGCTGCAAGCTGACGGCCGAGCGGTTGGAGCAATACATCGGTGAGCGAACTCGCTGGCTGATCCTCAATGGCCCGGGCAACCCCAGCGGCGCGGTGTACAGCGAGACCGAGTTGTACGCCTTGGCCGAGGTGCTGCGGCGCCATCCCCAGGTGCTGATTCTGCTGGATGAGCTCTACGAACATATCCGCTTCGACAGTCGACCGGCCCAGAGCCTGCTCAACGTCGCGCCGGATTTGCAGTCGCGCTGCCTGCTGGTGGGCGGCGTGTCCAAGACCTACGCCATGACCGGTTGGCGAATAGGTTTCGGTGCCGGGCCGCTAGTGCTGGCCAATGCGATGACGGTGGTGCAATCGCAATCCACCTCGGGCGCTTCGTCGGTAGGGCAAGCCGCCGCGTTGGCAGCTTTCGAGGGCGGACTGGATTTCTTGCGGTCGCAGGTCGCGGCCTATCAGCAACGCCGGGATTTACTGGTGAGTGCTTTACGTAAAGTCGACGGCCTTGAAGTGCTCGAACCTCAAGGTGGTTTCTTCGTATTTATTCGTTGCGCCGGATTATTGGGCCGCTATCGCCCGGACGGTCAGCGCTTGCAAACCGATGCCGACGTCGTTGCGTATTTGCTGGAGGAGGGCGTGGCCGGCGTAGCGGGCAGCGCTTATGGCTTGTCGCCGTGGTTTCGCCTGTCCATTGCCACTGCAACTGAAACCGTCGCCGAGGCCGGACGACGCATCGCTCAAGCCTGCGGGCAATTGCGGGGCGAACCATGAATCACTGGCTGGAATTGTTTGTCCACTGGGCCGCCGGGTTCGGCCTGAACTACGGCTTTGTGCTGGACGCCTACCAACGCGGCACCCTGGAGCAGGGCGCGCTGACCACGGTGTTGCTGTGCCTGTTCACCATCGTCGGCAGCCTGCTGGCGGGTCTCGGGTTGGCGGCGATGTTGACCTCGGGCAACCCCTGGCTGGCGAAACCTGCGCGGGTGTTTGTCGAAGTCACCCGCAACACGCCGACGCTGGTGCAGCTGTATTGCGCGTTCCTGGTGCTGAACATGCTGCTGACCCAGGCCGTCGGCGCGGCCAACCCGCTGACGCCGTTCGCCTGGGTGGTGATCGTGATCTCGCTGCACAAGGGCGCGTTCCATGCCGAGGCTTTGCGCGCCGGCATCGAAGCCGTACCGGCGGTGACGATGGAGGCGGCCAGTTCGCTGGCATTCAGCAGTCGGCAGTTGTTGTGGAACGTGCAACTGCCGCTGGCCCTGCGCTTCGCCTTGCCGTCGCTGATCAACAACCTGATCGACCTGGTGAAGATGACCGCCGTCGCCTCGGCGATTGCCGTCGGCGACATCACCTACGCGGCGATCATGATCTGGACCCAGAGCGATAACGTGCTGGAGTTGATGATTCTGATCCTGACGTTTTTCGGTCTGCTGAGTTTTACCGTCAATTGTGTGGGGCGCCTGCTCGAAGGGCGCCTGAGGATGCCCGGCTATGGCCATTGAATCGTCCGTCACCGCGCCAGTGGCCTGGCCGCGTCGGCATGTCGGCAAGTTGCTGCTGTTGATTTGCGTTGTGCTCTGGCTGGTCTACTTCGCCCCGCACAGCCCGGTGCTCAAGGCCTTGCTGCAATGGTCGCCAGCGCTGGTCGTGGGCTTTGGTCAGAACATTCTGATCAGCCTGGTGGCAATCGGGTTGGGGTCGTTGCTCGGATTGTTGGTGGGGGCCCTGGCATTGTCGCCGGTGTGGCTGCTGCGCTTGCCGGCACGGATCTGGGTGCAGGTTTTTCGCAATGCGCCGTGGCTGGTGCTGATCTATTTCACCACCTATGTGTTCCCGTTCGAGATCCACATTGGCAGCGCTTATGTCTCGTTCCCCGACTGGGTCAAGGTCACCCTTGGCCTGGCGTTGCCGGCCAGTGCCAACGTCGCGGAAATCTTCCGTGGCGCGGTCGCCTCGATCCCCAGTACCCAATGGGAGGCCGCACGCTCCCTGGCGTTCACCCGTGGGCAGATTTTTCGCTCGATCATCCTGCCGCAGTGCTTCAAGCGCATGTTGCCGCCGTGGATGAACCTCTACGCGGTGATCACCATGGGCACCGCACTGGCGTCATTGGTGGGCGTGCATGACGTGATCGACACCGCGCAAATCGCCAGCAACACGGTGAACCTGACCGGTTTTACCGTGGTGATTTACCTGAGCCTGCTGGTGCTGTTCTTTGCCTATTGCTACCCGATTTCCCGACTCACCCAACACTTGGAGCGACGTTATGCCTTCTACTGAAACCGTCGCTGAGCCCCTGGTCAGCCTGCGTGACCTGCACTTGTCGTTTGGCAGCAACCCGGTGCTCAAGGGCATCGACCTCGACGTGCACCGTGGGCAGGCTGTGTCGATCATCGGCCCGTCCGGTTCCGGCAAGTCGACGATCCTGCGTTGCATCACCGGCCTGTTACAGCCTCAGCGCGGCAGTATTCGCGTCGGCGCCACCGAGGTTCACACCCTGGCCCAGGAATCCCAGCGCATCGAGTTGCGCAAGCGCGTGGGGTTTGTGTTCCAGCAGTACAACCTGTTCCCGCATTTGTCGGTGCTGGAGAACCTGGTGATCGCACCGCGCAAAGTGCTGGGGCGCAACCGCGCCGAGGCGGAGAAAGACGCCCGCGCGTTGCTGGCCAAAGTGCGCATGGAGCACAAGGCCGATGCTTATCCGGGACAACTTTCCGGCGGTCAGCAACAGCGGGTGGCGATTGCCCGGGCGTTGGCCATGCGCCCGGAATTGATTCTGTTCGATGAGGTGACCTCGGCCCTCGACCCGGAAACCGTCGGCGAGGTGCTGACGGTGATTCGCGAGTTGACCGAAGAGGGCATGACCTGCGTACTGGTGACCCACGAAATGCGTTTCGCTGAAGAGATCAGCGACATCGTCTACTTCACTGAAAACGGCGTGATCGTCGAGCACGGCAGCGCCGCGCAGATTTTCCAGCACCCCACCAGCGAGCGCACTCAAGAGTTTCTGCGTCATGCACTGGGCGATCCGGGACGCCGTCCCCGCGTCGCCAACGATCCGTATCTGTTGACCAACCTGAGCCGCTACAGCCTGTCTGTCTAATACCGAGGAGCCTGTTCATGAGTACCGATAACCGTGCCGCCGTCATCGAAGATTTCCTCAAGAAAATCCGCGTCATCAATCAACGCGGCGTCGACCGTGCTGCATTGACGCAAATCGTCGCCTTGCTCGAAACCCTGGCCGAGCGTCGCGATCTGTTCAATTTCGACGCGTTCCCGGCTCCGGTGCCAGGGCAGGGCAGCACCGCGTTCCGCTACCGTCTCAACGATGATGGCGACACGCCGACGCTGTACCTCAACTCTTTGTTGCCGGGCAAAAGCACCATTGCTCACAACCACGAAACCTGGGCGATCATCAGCGCCGTCGAAGGCCAGGAAATCAACTACGTCTACGCCCGTGATGACGAGGGCAGCGAGCCTGGGTTCACCACCCTGCACCTGGAAAAAGAAGTGATCGTGCAGCCTGGCACATCGATCTCGTTCCTCGGTGAAGACCTGCATGGCATCCGTGTCGAAGGCGAGCAGCCGACCCTGCATTTCCATCTTTATGGCTTGCCGCTGGAATCGCTCAATGGCCGTTATGGGGTCGAGGCCGACGGGCGCATTCTCAACTACAACGCCTCGCAAATGGCGCCGTCGATCAAGGCCTACGCATGAATCGGACCGTAACTCCAGGGCAACTGCAGCAATGGCTGTTCGACGGGCAGGAAATTGCCCTGTTTGACGTGCGTGAGCACGGCCAATATGGCGAAGCCCATCTGTTTCACGGGGTGAACCTGCCCTACAGTCGCCTGGAATTGGAGGTCCGACGCCTGGCGCCGAATCCACAGGTGCGGTTGGTGATTTATGACCAGAACGGTGGGGACGTTGTGGCCCGAGCCGCTCAGCGTCTGCAGGCGTTGGGGTATGGTCGCGTGCATATTCTCGACGGTGGTGCCGATGGCTGGCAGGCGGCAGGACTGCAACTGTTTGCCGGTGTGCACGTGCCGTCCAAGGCCTTTGGCGAGTTGGTGGAAGAGGTCAGTCATACGCCGCACGTCACCGCCAGGCAGTTGGCCGAATGGCAAGCCCGGGGCGAACCGCTGGTGGTGCTGGACGGTCGGCCGTTCGACGAATACCGCAAGATGACCATTCCCGGTTCCGTCTGTTGCCCGAATGGCGAACTGGGCTATCGCGTACACGATCTGGTGCCGGACGACAGCACGCCGATCGTGGTCAATTGCGCCGGTCGAACCCGCAGCATTATTGGCGCCCAGACCCTGATCAATCTGGGTCTGAAGAACCCGGTCTACGCCCTGGAAAACGGCACCCAGGGCTGGGATCTGGCAGATTTTCAGCTGGAGCATGGCAGCACCCGCCGCTATGCCGAGGAGGTGTCATCGACAACCTTGCCGGCACAGCGCCTCGCGGCGGCCCAACTGGCCGAACGGGCCGGGGTACAAACCGTTGCAGCCGCGCAGGTCGAACAATGGGCCGCAGAGGCCGGACGCAGCCTGTTTCTGTGCGATGTGCGCACCGCCGAGGAGTTTGCCGCTGGCAGCCTGCCGGGCGCGCAACACACGCCGGGTGGCCAGCTGATTCAATCTATCGATTTGTACATCGGCGTGCGTCAGGCGCGGGTGGTGCTGATCGACAGCGATGGCGTGCGGGCACCGATTATTGCCAGCTGGCTTCGGCAGTTGGGGCATGAGGCTTATGTTTTAGCGGACGGGGTGAATAGCGGTCTGGCGTTGCCGGCGGTGGAGGCCCCCGCACACGAAGCGTTGCCAGTGATCACGGCACAAGCCCTGAACGATGCGCTGAAGGATAACGCGGTGGCACTGATTGACCTGCGGCCGAGCATGACTTGGCGCAAAGGTCATATCGCCGGCTCGCGCTGGTCGATCCGCTCGTTGCTGGCGAGTGAGTTGGCCGATGAACAGCGACCTCTGGTGTTGCTGGCCGATGACCCGCTGCTGGCTGCGTTCGCCACGCTGGAGTTGCCCAATGCTCAGCGTGCACAAACCCGGTTGTTGGACGGTGGTGTCGAGGCCTGGCGTGCGGCCGGGTTTGCGCTGCAAGAGGATGCCAACACACCGCCCGATCACCAGTGCATCGATTTCCTGTTCTTTACCCACGATCGTCACTCCGGCAACAAGGACGCGGCGCGTCAGTATCTGGCCTGGGAAATCGGCTTGTTGGCGCAAATGAGCGCAGACGAAATCGCCAGCCTCAAACCGTTGCGCGCACAGTCTCAAGCCACCCGTGATGCACGGGTTCGTACCCGTCTGGTGCATTCGGCGCGAACTGAAAAGGGCCGTGGTGGTCGGGCGGTCAACGTGCCGGTCACTCGTTTGAGCACGGTGCTGTTCGACAACCTTGCACAAATGCGCGACGCCCGTGCTCGTCGTGATAGCGAACGGGTTCTGAGCTATGGCGCCCGTGGCAATCCGACGGCGTTCGCCCTGGAAGATCTGGTGACGGAACTGGAAGGCGGTTATCGCTCGCGCTTGTTCGGCACCGGGCTGGCGGCAGTGGCGCAGACATTTCTGGCCTACTTGCGGCCCGGCGATCATGTGCTGATCACCGATGCGGTATATGCCCCCGTGCGGCGTCTGGCCCGGGAGCTGCTTGAGCCGTTCGGCATCCAGGTCAGCTACTTCGCGCCTGACGGCAACGGCCTGCAAGCGCAACTGCAAGCCAATACCAAAATGGTCTACACCGAGGTGCCCGGCTCGCTGTTGTATGAACTCTGCGACCTGCCGGCCATTGCCGCATTGTGCAAACCGCGCGGCATTCTGCTGGCCGTGGACAACACCTGGGGCTCGGGCTACCTGTACCGGCCACTGACCCTGGGCGCGGACATCTCGATTATGGCGTTGACCAAGTACCTGTGCGGTCACAGCGATGTGGTCATGGGCAGCGTCTGTGCCCGGCAAGAGGTCTGGCAGCCACTGGCATCCATGAGCGACACCTTTGGCATCGCCGTCAGTCCCGACGATGCCTATCTGGTGCTACGAGGTGCACGAACCCTGGCACCGCGCCTCGACGTACACGAACGCCAGGCCCTGGAAATCGCTCAATGGCTACAGGCGCAACCGCAGGTGAAGCGGGTGTTCCATCCAGCGTTGCCCGATCATCCCCATCACGCACTGTGGCGGCGGGACTTCACTGGCAGCAACGGTTTGCTGTCCTTCGAACTGCGCGAGGCCGACGCCAGGTACGTCGAACGGTTTATCGATGCGCTGCAGGTGTTTGGTCTGGGCGCGTCCTGGGGGGGCTATGAAAGCCTGGTCACCGTCGCCGATACCAAGGATCGCAACAGTGCGGTAGATCGTGCATTGAACCCGGTGCTGCGGCTGCACATCGGCCTGGAAGATGTCGACGCGTTGATCGAGGATTTGCAACGTGGGTTCGCCGCCGTGAACCAGGGCTTGCGCGATCTGTAGCAGCTGCCGAGCCTGCGAGGCTGCGTTCGGCTGCGAAGCAGTCGTGAATCCGACTAACGCGGTCCGCCTGACGTACGGCAAGCTCTGGTTTGACGACTGCTTCGCAGCCGAACGCAGCCTCGCAAGCTCGACAGCTGCTACAGGCGAACGCAGCCTCGCAAGCTCGACAGCTGCTACAGGCGAACGCAGCCTTTGGCAACTGTTACTGGCATTAGGGTTTGCGCAGCACAAGCAACAACAACGCCGCAGCCGCCAGCACCGCTCCGACGATGAAAGTGCTGGCCGAGCCCGAGGTCTCCCACAACGCGCCGGCGAGCACACTGGCGATCAATAGGCACACGCCGCTGATCAAATTGAACAAGCCGAACGCCGTGCCCCTGAGGTGTTCGGGCGCGGTGTCGGCGATCAGCGTTGCGAGAATGCCCTGGCTGAAGCCCATGTGCAGGCCCCACAGGGCCACGCCCGCCAGCATGGTCATGATCGAGTCTGCATGCGCCAATAACAGGTCTGCCAGGATCAGCAGGACGATGCCGACACACAGCACTTTGGTGCGGCTGATCCGGTCGGACAACCAGCCGGCAGGGTAGGCGGACACGGCATAGAGCAGCGACATGACCACCATCACCATCGGCACCCAGGTTGCTGTCAGGCCTGTTTGTTGCGCCTTCAAAACCAGAAAGGCTTCGCTGAAACGGGCCAGTGTGAAGAGCCCACCGACGATCACCACCCACCAATAATCGCGCGAAAAATCCCGCAGAACCTTCCAGTGGATAGGCGAGCGAAAGGCGCGTTCGCCAGCGACAGTGGTTGGCTCTTTGACCCCACCGACAATCAGCGCCACCGATATCACCGCCGGGATCACCGCAAACCACAACACCAGATGGATCTGCCCGAGCCAAAGCATCAGCACGATGGCCAGAATCGGACCCAGAATGGCGCCCACGGTGTCCATCGACTGGCGCAAGCCAAAGCAGGCGCCACGGATTTCTGCGGGGGCGATGTCGGCGACCAGCGCATCTCGCGGCGCGCCACGAATGCCTTTGCCGATGCGATCCAGAAAACGCGCGGTGAACACCACATCGACCGAGTGCGCGAGGGGAAAGAGCGGTTTCGACAAGGCGGCCAGACCGTAGCCCATCAACAGCAAGCCTTTGCGCCGGCCGATAAAGTCGCTGATGGCGCCGGAGAAGATCTTGGTCAGCATCGCGGTCGCTTCGGCGATGCCCTCGATCACCCCGACGGTCAACGCGCTCGCGCCCAAGGTCGTGACCAGAAATATCGGCAGCAGGCTGTGCACCAGCTCTGAAGACAGGTCCATGAACAGGCTGACAAAACCCAGGGCCCAGACCGTGGAGGGGATGCGCAGTGAAGCCGGTCTGGGGTTCGAGAGGTTGTCCATGCTGGTTTCCGGGATTGAATGCTCACCGATTGTTTATGTCGCCAACCCCCATAGATCAGGCCTAAAGGTTCTGACTCAAAAAGAGCAGCGTATTGCCATGGGCCTCGACCGCCGCCCGCTGGTTGTAGCTGTCACGGTGTGAGCAGTTGAAGCCATGTTCGGCACCCGGATACACCTCGATATCGACGTCATCGTTGAACTCGAAACGCTCGGCGATTTGCTTCACGGCGTCGATGGGGATGTGGCTGTCCTGTTCGCCGAAGTGCATCAGCACCGGCACCTTGATTTCATCGGCTCGATCCAGCTGGTTCTGAATGCCGCCGCCGTAGTAGGCGATCGCCACGTCGACGAAACCGTTGGCTGCGGTGTTGTATGACAGCATGCCGCCGAAGCAGAAACCGATAGAAGCGATCCTGCCGTCCAGCCCCGGCTGCGCTTTCAGGGCGTCAATGGCCAGTTTGATGTCGGCCTGCGCTTTTTTGGTGTCGGTGGCGTTCATCAGCTCGACGGCGCGTTTCCAGCCGGCTTCGTCGTAGCCCAGTTCGATACGGTGGCCGTTGCGCCAGAACAGATCCGGCGCGATGACCAGGTAGCCGTCGGCGGCGTATTGCTCGGCGACCGAGCGGATGTGCTCGTTGACGCCGAAGATTTCCTGAATCAGCACAATCCCCGGACCTTTAAGGGTGTGGGGGATTGCCAGGTAAGCGCCGAAGGTGCCCTCGGCGCTGGTGATTTCGATCCATTGGGTGGTCACGCTCATGATGGCTCCTTTACATAAGTTGGGTGGGTTATCGAGACGCTGGCGGATCAGCGGTGACTGCGCCGCCAGAAGTATCGAGCCAGCAGCGCGTCGACGCTGAGCTTTCCGGCCCCCGAGAGCAGCAACGGCAGGAGGGCTGCGAGGTAGATCAGCGGCAGTTTGAAGTTGCCGTGGCCTTTATTGCTGATGGCATAACCCTGGGCAAGTTCACTCAATGTAGACCAATCGGCCGGCCAGTGAACGGCAGCGGTCGCGACGATCGTGACCACGGTCAGAATAATCGCCGAAACCCGCGTTCCCAGGCCCACCAGCAGGGCGAGGGCACAGATCAATTCGGCCCACATCGCCAGTTCCCAATTCAGCGTGGCCGGCACGTGGTTGAAGGGAAACGGGAAGCGGTGCTGGATGTCGGCGAACCAGTTCTGGCCGTTCCATTTTTCCAGGCCTGATTCGAAAAATTCCCAGGCCAGAAACACCCGCAAGGTCAGGGGGCCGATCCAGCTGCCGGCACGGTCGAGGTTCAGGTGCAGGCCTTTGAGGGCCGACGAGAGGGCGGTTTTCATGGGCTTGAGCTCCGGGATTCATTGTGGGGGGGCGTAGCAGCTGCCGAGCAGCGCGAGGCTGCGTTCGGCTGCGAAGCAGTCGCGAAATCAAACGGTGCGGTTTTTCAGGTAAACCGTGAGTATCGGGTTTACGACTGCTTCGCAGCCGAACGCAGCCTCGCGCTGCTCGGCAGCTGCTACGGGGTCATCAGGGGGTTAAACATAGGCACGGGCCTGGTTTCGTTTGTACTTCAACGCAATCTTGCCCAGCAGCCGAATGACGATTGCCGAAAACATCAAACCGAACGGCAATACGTACCAGGCGCTCAGGGGGATGCGTTTGAAGTTGGAGTAGGTGAACACCGCCGCGAGCACCCACATGCCGCTGACGTGCAGGGCTTTCCAGGCTTTGGGGCCGATCAGCCGCGCCGTGGGTTTGAATGAGGTCAGCGCCATCAGCAGGATGAACAGGTAACCGACCGAGCCCGGGATGTTGCCGGCCGTGGTGCGGCCGGGCCAGAACTCGGGGTTCAGTTGGCCATAGCTGTAGATCAGGATGGCGTGCACCAGGTGGGAAAACGCAAAGGCCAGGCCGATGAAGCGTCGTTCGCGCACCAACGAACGGGTGAAAGGCGAGGGCACCAGCACGGCGAGGGCCGATGCGGTGAACGCGGCAAGAAACAGTGCAAACGAGGTGCGCGCGGTAGCGCGAATGGCGCTGCGGGTGGCTTCCACCAGATCCGGGTTCAGCAGCAGAATCAGGCTGGTCATCACCAGCACCAGCACCAGCAAGGACAGCAGGCCAAACAGCGACCAGCCGTGGTATCGAGAAACCTGGGTCGTCATGACAACACTCCTGAGCAAAGGGCCGACCCGGTTTTTGCCGTTGGTCAGCGGACAGCAGGAGTTTTTCAACCGGGTGTATAGGCGGTATGTCCGAAAGATCGCCCGGCGCAAGTTCATGTATCCCGGGCCGCGATAGATACATTCCCATACAAAACTGTGATTCAGCCCCGGCCAGCGGCGTCTAGCGACAGTGTCCCCGCAATCCCATGGGGCGAGACTTTCGGAACCCGGCATGCAAGCGCTGTTGAACGAGATCCTTGACGCAGTCCGACCGTTGATCGGTCAGGGCAAAGTGGCTGACTACATTCCCGCCCTCGGCACCGTGCCGGCCAATCAGTTGGGCATTGCCGTGTATGGCAATGACGGCGAGTTGTTTTGTGCCGGAGACGCCGACACGCCGTTCTCTGTGCAAAGTATTTCCAAGGTGTTCAGCCTGGTACAGGCCATCGACCATTCCGGCGAAGCGATTTGGGAGCGTTTGGGCCATGAGCCGTCCGGACAGCCGTTCAACTCGCTGGTGCAGCTGGAATTCGAACGCGGTCGCCCGCGCAATCCCTTCATCAACGCCGGCGCGCTGGTGATCTGCGACATCAACCAATCACGTTTTGCCGCGCCGGCGTTGTCGATGCGCGATTTTGTCCGGCGTTTGTCCGGCAACCCGAATGTCATGGTGGACGGCAAGGTCGCCGAGTCCGAATACCAGCACCGCGCGCGTAACGCAGCGATGGCTTATCTGATGCAATCGTTCGGCAACTTTCATAACGACGTCGAAGCCGTGCTGCGCAGCTACTTCAGCCATTGCGCGCTGCGCATGAGTTGCGTGGATCTGGCCCGCACGTTCTGCTTTCTGGCCAACGACGGTTTCTGCAAACACAGCGGCGCCCAGATCCTCAGCGCCCGCCAGACCCAGCAAGTCAACTCGATCATGGCCACCAGCGGGCTGTATGACGAAGCCGGTAACTTTGCCTATCGCGTCGGTCTGCCGGGCAAGAGCGGCGTGGGCGGGGGCATCGTCGCGGTAGTGCCGGGGCAATTCACGGTGTGCGTCTGGTCCCCGGAATTGAACGCTGCCGGCAACTCCCTCGCTGGCATGGCCGCGCTGGAGTTGTTGAGTCAGCGGATTGGCTGGTCGGTGTTCTGATGACCTGTCTTGACTAGCGTCCGATGAACGCTACCGTGAAGCAGGCATTCTTTGACTCAAGGGGCGGGTGACTTCATGGTGAATTTCGGTTCCGCGCTTCTAGTCTTCAACGACCCGGACACTCATTTGCGCAAAGGCTTGTCTGCCGTGGTCCAGATAGGCGACACCCTGTGGGTCGCCAATGATGAATCCTTGAGCCTGGAGCGCTTCACCTTGCGTGAGCGCGTCGGTGCGGGCGAGTTTCTGTTTGATCAGCACAAACAATTCCCGTTGGCGTCCCTGTTGACGCTGCCGGTCATCCCGACGATTGGCGAAGAATTCGTTGAGGCAGACCTGGAAGGCATGAGTTACGACCGCGACACGGGGTATCTCTGGATGGTGGGGTCTCACAGCCTGAAACGGAAAAAACCCGATAGCTCCAAGTCCCTGAAGAAAAACGCCGAGCGTCTGGCAACTGTCAGTCGCGATGGCAATCGTTTTCTCCTGGCCCGGATTCCGGTGGTCGAAGAAAACGGGACGTTCACTTTGGTAAAGAGCACCGTTAACGATGATCGAGTTGCCGCCCAATTGTCCGGCGATCAACTGGGTAACGAATTGCTCGATGAACTCAAGGACGACGAGCATGTAGGGGCATTTCTGCACATTCCCGGCAAGGATAACGGGTTCGATACCGAAGGCCTCGAGGTCAATGGCAAGCGGGTTTTTATCGGGTTGCGAGGGCCTGTACTGCGGGGCTGGACCATTGTTCTGGAGGTCGAACCCGAAGACCATCCCGATGCTGTTCACACGCTGACGCTGAAAAAAATCGGGCCCAAGGGGCGCAAATACCGAAAGCATTTTCTCCAGTTGGGCGGGCTCGGCGTCAGGGATTTGTGCATCGATGGTGATGACATGCTGATTCTGGCCGGGCCGACGATGAACCTCGACGGGCCTGTCAGCGTATTTCGATGGCTCGACGGTGCCAGGCCAACAGACGAAAGTTTTGTCTTCAGCGAACAATTGACGACGGTCCTGGAGGTTCCTTACGGGCAAGGAGAGGATAAAGGCCGCGATCATGCCGAAGGACTGACCTTTATCAGCACCGCGGGCGTAGAAGAGCCCTTGCTGCTGGTGGTCTATGACGCGAACGCCGGATGGCGCAAACAGGGGAGCAATCGCCTGGAGCAAGATGTATTTCGACTGGCAAAAAAGTAACCGCTACTGCGCCCCAGTGAATGACGCTCCACGGATTTTCCTATACATTTTCTGGCCGCTCTCCTGCATGGTGAAACCGTTTCATGTCTCTTGCACTCGAACGTCTAGTCGCTGGCACGCCAATCCCTTTTGCCGGTAACCGTGTCACTGTCGTCAGCCCCGAACTGGCGGCGCGCTTTCAGCCCGGCGACCATCTGCTGGTGGAGCAGGTCAGCGGCGAATTGTTGCTGATCCCGGTGGCGGACCAGCAAGCGGCGGCGGTTGCCATCGAGCGCGCGGAATCGGCATTCGCTGCAATGTCTGCCGTCTCGGATCAAGCCATCAGCGAGTTCTTCGATCATTTTGCTCAACGCCTGGAAACCCCGGAATGCTGGGCCCTGATTGCAGCCGCCAACCTGGCCGACATCGAGCGAGCCAAGGCGCGCGGGCGTTCCACCACTCGGTTGCTCGCCGATGAACGTATGCGCGGTGACATGATCGCCGGCCTGCGGGCTTGGCGCGATGCCCCGGCCACCCGTGGCAAAGTCGTGAGCTGCGTCGAGCACGACGGCTGGAAAGTCGAGCAAGTGGTCTCGCCGCTGGGTATCGTCGCGTTCGTGTTCGAAGGCCGACCGAATGTCTTTGCCGACGCCGCCGGTGTATTGCGCACCGGTAACACCGCAGTGCTGCGCATTGGCAGCGACGCGTTGGGCACTGCCCAGGCCATCGTCACCCACGCATTGAATCCGGCATTGGCCGACGCCGGGTTGCCGACCGGAGCAGTTTCGCTGGTGGAAAGCGTCAATCACGCCGCTGGTTGGGCGATGTTCGCCGATCGGCGCCTGTCATTGGCCGTGGCCCGTGGTTCGGGACGGGCGGTCAGCCAGTTGGGCAGCATCGCGCAACAGGCCGGCACCGCCGTCAGCTTGCACGGCACCGGCGGCGCGTGGCTGATCGCCGACAAACACGCCGATGCCCAGCGCTTTGCCGCCGTAGTGCGCAACTCGCTGGACCGCAAAGTCTGCAACACCCTCAACGTTTGCTTGATCCACCGCGACCGCGCCGCCGAACTGGTGCCGTTGTTTCTCGATGCACTGCAACAGGCCGGCACCGCTCGGGGCCAGGGCTGCAAGTTGCATATCGTCGAGGGGAGCGAACAGCATTTGCCAATTGATTGGCAAACCGCGAGCGTCGAGGTGTACCGCGCCGAAGGCTATCAGACCGAAGCGTTGGCCGAACCGCTGCCCGAGGATCAATTGGGCCGCGAGTGGGAGTGGGAAGAAACCCCGGAAGTCAGCCTGAAGATCGTCGACGACCTGGACCAGGCCATTGCCTTGTTCAATCGTTACAGCCCGCAATTCACCGTGTCGCTGATCAGTGAAGATGCCCCGGCGCAGGAGCGTTTCTACAACGCGGTCAACGCGCCTTTTGTTGGCAACGGGATTACCCGCTGGGTTGACGGTCAGTACGCGCTGAACAAGCCGGAACTGGGGCTTTCGAACTGGGAAAGTGGCCGCCTGTTTGCGCGCAGCGCGATTCTCTCGGGGGATGGCGTGTTTACCATCCGTAGTCGCATGACGCAGACGAGTCTGTCGGTCAAGCGCTGAGACGCCACTCCAGCTCGGTAAGTTAAGCCGCGCAAACCTGTGGGAGCGGGCTTGCTCGCGAAAGCGGTGTGTCAGGCGACATCATTGTTGACTGTGCCGCCATCTTCGCGAGCAAGCCCGCTCCCACAGGATATTCGTCGCTCTTATATCTTACCGGCATCAGGGGCAGCCCCCCGATCGCAGGCAACGGCACGCACTATACTTAATGTGTGTCCGCGTCTGCGGTGGGGCGGGCGGCGCATCTGATTACGTGAGGGAGAGTTGCGCCATGAAACTTCATTCCTTTCAACATTACTCTCATGATCTGGAATCGGTCGTTCACGACGCGTGGATTACCACCAGAGTGAAGTCGGCCCTGGCATTGGCCGACTCATCCCTTGGCCTGCATGTCCATGTCAAAACACATGCGGGCAGGGTGGCATTGAGCGGCCGCGTCAACACTCATAGACAGTGTGAGCAGGCTGTTGCTCTGGCCCGTTCGGTTCCTGGTGTCGTCGACATCGATGCCAGCGAATTGCTCACTCATGTGTTCACGCCGGGCAGTTTTCCAGAAGCGCCCAATGCCGAAGAGACCACTGAACGTCGGTCACAATCGTCTACAAAAATCGACGATAAATGACAGGGGCGATCTTGTGAGTGTCACATTCCCGGTCGGGAACCGAGGACGGGCGTAGTCGCGCGCGTGCCCACTTTGTAACGCTGCGCCAAGCTTGGTGCAGCTCGGGCAGACGAACCCTTCAGGCGGCTTCGACCGCTTGACCATACACCGCACAGGTGTCCGGGTGCTCGGCCAGCGACACGAAGTTGCGCCGGCTGGCATCCAGCGCATCGACGGTGCCGGTCTCGATGTCATAAACCCAACCATGCAGATTCAGCAGGCCTTTTTCCTGGGCCAGACGCACGCTTGGGTGAGTCTGGATGTTCGCCAGTTGGGCGATGACATTTTCCCGGACCATCGAACTTACCTTGGCTGCGTCGCTGGCGTGAGGGCGGGAGTCATTGATTACCTTGGCCGACTCGGCGTGTTGCAACCAGCCGCTGACGGCGGGCAGGTGATCCATGCATGTGCACTGAGCGATGGCGGTCATGGCGCCGCAGTCCGAATGCCCGCAGATCACGATGTCCGTCACGCCCAATACCGCGACCGCATATTCGACCGTGGCCGACACGCCGCCGGGATGCGGACTGTACGAGGGCACGATGTTGCCGGCATTGCGCACCACGAACAGTTCGCCGGGCTCTTGCTGGGTCAGCAATTCCGGCACTACGCGGCTGTCGGAACAGGTGATGAACAATGTGCCGGGATGCTGGGTGGTGGCCAGGTGTTTGAACAGGTCGGTACGTTGTGGGAAGGCTTCGTTCTGGAACTTCAATAAACCTTCGATGAGCGCTTTCATGGCTGACTTCCTTGCATGAGTGAGGGGGGTAAGACGCAGAACCTGTAGGAGCGAGGCTTGCCCGCGAAGAATGCACTGCGGTTTTTCAGGTATTACGCGTCATCGTTCTTCGCGGGCAAGCCTCGCTCCTACAGGTTGTTTTAGAACGGACGCAACGGCAGGAACTTGCCGTCCAGAGTAATCACTGCGCGGGAACCACCTTCCGGGTCTTCAACTTTCTTCATGTCCAGCTTGAAGTTGATCGCGCTGATGATGCCGTCGCCGAATTGCTCGTGAACCAAGGCTTTGAGCGTGGTGCCGTAGATCTGGATCATTTCGTAGAAACGGTAGATGGTCGGGTCGGTCGGGACACCCGAGAGGCTGCCGCGCAGCGGAATGATCTGCAGGCGGGCCACGGCGTCGGCGTCCAGTTCGAGTTTCTCGCCAATCACCTTGGCGGCAGCTTCCGGCAGCGGATGTTGGCCGAGCAGGGCGGCGGTGACATAGGCCAGGCCCAGGCCGGTGCCATCGGTCAAATCCTGCCAGGACAGACTCTTGCGCGCCTTGGCATCGAGGATTGAAGTGGTCAGGGCCAGACTCGGGTCTTGGTAAGCATGGGACTGTTGCATGGTGTGACTCCTATCGGTTGTCGCTGGAAAGTGCAGCCATCTTCGGTCGATTGATCCATAGCGTCCAAGACCGATATACAATGCTTCGCATAAGTCCTGCCTATAGATGGTGTGCCCATGCTGCTCCGACATTTGCGCTATTTGCTGGCAGTCGCCGACCACGGCGGCTTCACCCGCGCCGCCGAGGCGCTGCATGTCTCCCAACCGACGCTGTCCCAGCAGATCCGGCAACTGGAGGAATCCCTGGGCGTCAACCTGTTCGACCGCACTTCGCGCACGGTCAAACCGACCGATGCGGGGCTGGCCTATATCGAAAGTGCTCGTCGGGTACTGGTGGAACTTGAAGCAGGGAAACGCGCGCTGCATGACGTGAAGGATTTGTCCCGCGGCAGTTTGCGACTGGCCATGACGCCAACGTTCATGGCATATCTGGTGGGGCCGTTGGTGCGCGACTACGTGGCGAATTTTCCGAACATCCATCTGCAGATTTTCGAGTTATCGATGGATGACATCGAGGCCGGGTTGCTCGATGACTCGCTGGACATTGCCATTGCCTTTACCCCGGTGAGAAGCCCCGACATCGAGTGCGTGCCGGCGTTTGTCGAGACGTTGGGCTTGATGGTCGGGCGCAGTCATCCGTTGTACGAGCGCCAGAACCCGCTATCGCCGAAGGAGGTGGCGCAATTGGAGTTCGCGTTGCTGACGCCGGGCTTCATCACCCGATCTTCCATCGACGGGTATTTTCGGCAACAGAACATTACGCCCAAGGTGGCGATCGAGGTGAACTCGGTGAGTACGCTGTTGGAGGTCATTCGTCACGCGCCGATGGCCACCATCCTGCCGGAACCCATCGCCACCGCGGAACGGGCATTGCGCAAAATTCCGCTGCAGGGGGCGGCGCCCAACCGAGGGGCCGCGCTGCTTCGGCGCAAAAACAACTATCACAGTGCGGCGTCGGTGGCCTTCATGGATCTGGTATTGGGCGCGGCTGCGGTCGAGTCGGCGAAGTCAGTCATCCACTGATTGGCACAGCCCATTGGGAGCCTTGCCGGTGGAGGACACGGTCACCGAATCGTCATCGGCGAGGATGATCGAGATCGTGATGCCCGAACCCCTGGCTTCGAAGTGGCGATCGTTGATGGCTTTGGTTACCGCCTCTTTGCTGTTGATCAATACCGGACCGTCCTGATCTGCATGGACGACGACTTTACCGGGGCAGTCCACATCGAATGAGGGAATGCCAGGGAGGGTGTTCGCATGGACAGCATTCGCCATCGCGAACACTATGAATATCAGGATTTTGTTCATCGCAAGCCTCCAGAGATCCAGCAGGGCATACGGTTAACCATAGCTTTGTTTGGTGCGCACGAGACAAACGAAAAGGCCCCGCTCGATACTCCGAGCGGGGCCTTCTTTCTTTACTGAGGGGATATCAATACAAGCGATCAATCACCCGAACTTCGTTCTGGTTCTGCATCGATGCCCACGCCTGTTTCAGCGTTTGCAGCACATTACCGATGAAGTCTTTGTCGGCCGCGGCTTTCTTGCCGACATAACCCTGGCCGCGACGGTACATCTTCAGTCGGGCGAGCAGGTTCTGGTTGTTCCGGTCGAACTCTTCTTCGTGGGCATGGGGCGACAGGCAGTCGATATGGACCTGGCCCGATTTGCTGATCCACAGAATATGGCTGTCCTGGCTGTCTTTTTGCGCAGCGAACAAGCGAGCCAGTTCATCGATAGTAGGTTGATTGTTCAGATTCATTGTAAGCCCCTTGACCATTTGGTGATCTTTCAAAGTTGATTCGCTAATACAAGTAGCCCATCGGTTAGTTGATCCCTGGCACCGAAACCAGGACGTCAGCGGTCGGCCGTCAATACGACGGGGTCTCGCGTCTGTTGCATGTAGTCGTGTTGAATAACTGCTACGCAATAGCGTCACAACGAAGAGAAGCAGCGAAAACCTGGAGGCCACTGCCGACATTTTCAGGGTCGGCCACAAGCTTCATGAGGATTGATCGCCAGCGCTTCTCGTCCTTTGTACTGGACGTTCAGGCCAGGTCAGCTTCTTCAATCTGCCTTGTGGGCAGCGTGTATCCGGGAAAAACAGCTCGGCGGTCAGACGAGCTTGCTCAAACGTGTTGCCTGTACTCCCGATCGGGGAGATGTCTGCATCATGCAAGGGCAAATCGGAGGCGTCAACGGTTTTGTAGTGATTATTTTTGTTCACTACATATTGTCGGACAAAGTGGTTTTGGAATTAGAAAGTCGGCGTGGCTAGCACCAGCAGAGCTTTGGCGGTGCTGGAATCGTCAAGATCGCAGCCTTCCGTAGGAGCGAGGCTTGCCCGCGAAGAACGATGACGCGGTCCAGCAGTTTGTCCGTGTGATGGCCTTCGCGGGCAAGCCTCGCTCCTACGGGGCCGGGGTAGGAGCTGCCGAAGGCTGCGATCTTTTAAAGCGGTAAACGGTGCAGGGGTAGCCGTCCACTGCCAGTTGATGCACGGTGAATGCTGAGCCGGTGAGATCGGGTATCACCTTGGTCCAGAACCGACGCGCAGGCTGGTTGGCATCGATGTGGAAAATCTGCCATTGACCGGGGAACCGGCTCAAGAGGGCAGAGACGACAAACTTCCCGACGCCTTGGCCACGAAAGCGTCGGCTGACAAAAAAGTAGCCAATGTTGTGCTCCGCACCGACGATATGGGTTTCGTTATCCACGGTCGCGAAACCGGCAAGCTCGCCGTCAACCTTGATCAGAAACGGCCTTGTTGCCGGGTTGCGCCAGTAGTCCTGTCTGGGCTGGATGTTGAAGAAGCCATGTTCACCGAGTTTCAGCGGCAACCATTCGCTGAAGTCATACACGTAGAACTGCATCAGGTTTTCAATGGTTTCCAGTTCGTCGCGCTGAGCGGCGTGCAGTTCTATCGAGGGCTGGCTTCTGATTGTCGTCATGGTTGTACCTTTCAGAAAGCAGGGCTGTTGCCTGATGCGCCGCAGTACCCGTAGGAACGAGGCTTGCCCGCGAAGAACGATAACGCGTAATACCTGAAAAACCGCGGTGAATTCTTAGCGGGCAAGCCACGCTCCTACAGGTTTCGATTCGTTGCAAGTGCCCTCAAGCCTTGCCCGCCGGTTTCGCTGCGCGTTTGGCACCGGTCGAGGGCTTGCGTTTGGCCGGTTTGCGTTTGTTCTTCCACGGTGTGGCACCACGCCCGGCGGGGCTTGCCGGCCCGCTGATGGTCAGGTTCAGGCCGGCGCAACGGGCCACCTGCTTGCTCATCCACGCAGCCTGTTTGGTGACGAACTCTTCCAGGCTCATTTCACCGCTCTGCACCATGTCCAGGGCCTGTTCCCAGATCGCCGTGGTGCCGGGATCGGCAATCGCGCGCGGCACGGCATCGATCAGGCTGAACGCTGCCGGTGTCGCGGCCAGGGCCTTGCCGTTCTTGATCAGGTAGCCGCGGTCCAACAGGCCCTGGATGATCGAGGCGCGTGTGGCTTCGGTGCCGATGCCGGTGGTGTCCTTGAGCTTTTGCTTGAGCAGTGGATCTTCCACCAGTTTGGCGACATTCTTCATCGCCTTGATCAGATCGCCTTCGGTGAATGGCTTGGGCGGCTGGGTCCAGAGGTCCTTGAGCTTCACATCGGCCACCGCGCAGTCACGACCTTCGGCCAGTGCCGGCAGTGTTTGTGGTGCCGGTGCTTCGCGGCCCTTGGCGGGTGCGAGGGCCTCGGGCAGGGCGCGTTTCCAGCCAGGCTCGACAATCTGCTTGCCCACCGCGCGCAAGGCTTCACCGGCGCAATCAAAGTCGGCCTGGGTCCGGTCGTATTCATGGTTGGGCAGGAACTGCGCCAGATAACGCGCACGAATCAGGGTGTAGACCGCCCGTTGTTTGCCTGCCAGTCGCTCGAGATTTTTCGCCGCTGCAGTGGGAATGATGCCGTGGTGAGCGCTGACCTTGGCATCGTTCCAGGCCCGTGAGCGGCGCTGGGGCTCCAGGTGATCGTGCAAGGCGTTCAGGGCCGGGTCGGCCTGCCGCAGCGCAGCAAGAATACTTGGGGCTTCACTGTGCTGACTCAGCGGCAGGTAGCCGCAGTCGCTGCGCGGGTAGGTAATGACTTTGTGGGTTTCGTACAGCGCCTGGGCGATATCGAGTGTTTCCTGGGCGCCGAGCCCGAGTTTCTTCGAGCAGACTTCCTGCAACGTGCCCAGGTCGAACGGCAAAGGCGCGACTTCGCGCATGAGTTCGGTGCGCAGTTTGATCACCCGAGCGCTTGCTGCGTTGCCCATTGCGTAGGCTGCCTGTTGTGCCAAGGCCTGATTCAGGCAGCGATCCTGATCATCGCAAGCGTCGGAGGCCGCGCGCCATTGGGCGGTGAACGCGGTGCCGTCGTGCAGCAGTTGCACATCGATCGCCCAATAAGCGACCGGGACGAAATCGGCAATGCTGCGATCGCGATCCACCACCAGGCGCAAGGTCGGCGTCTGCACCCGACCGACCGGCAACACACCCTGATAGCCGGACTGACGCCCCAGCAGGGTGAACAGCCGACTCATGTTCATCCCGATCAGCCAGTCGGCCCGGGAACGCCCCAATGCCGAATGATAAAGGCTGAACGTCTCGGCCCCTGGCTTGAGCGCCGCCAGTGCCTTGCGGATCGATGCATCGTCCAGCGCCGATAGCCACAATCGCCGGATTGGCCCGCGATAACGGCAATGTTCCACCAGCTCCCGGGCGATCATCTCGCCCTCACGGTCGGCGTCGGTGGCAATCACCAGTTCACTGGCCTCGCCGAGCAAGCGTTTGACCGCCTTGTACTGGCTGGCCGTGCGCGGTTTGACGGTCATCTTCCATTTTTCGGGAATGATCGGCAGATCCGCCAGCACCCAACGCTTGTAACGTGCGTCATAGGCATCCGGCGGTGCGGTTTCCAGCAGATGGCCGATGCACCAGGTCACCGTGACGCCCGTTCCCAGCCAGCAGCCGTCGCCCCGGCGCTTGGCGCCGAGCACGGCCGCGATGTCTTTGGCCTGGGAGGGTTTTTCACAGAGGTACAGCTGCATAACCACCATCATCAATCAGTGTTCGAGAGGTGCACAGAATGGCGGCTGATGAGCGATGGAGCAATCTTTATCTGTATGGATGTACAGCTTTAGCTGTTGCGGTTGATGACAGCGGTCAATCCACCACAAACAACCTGGCGCCAATGGCGGTGGATGAACGATGCGCTTCGGCATTGTCCGCCACCTGATAGCTCATACCCGGCGTGAGGACGAAGACTCGACCGTCCTCCAGTTCGGTGTGCAGTTCTCCCTCCAGGCAAAACAGCACATGCCCCTTTGAGCACCAGTGATCGGCCAGATACCCGGGCGTGTATTCGACGATGCGCGCTCGAATCGCGCCGAACTGCCGGGTACGCCACAGGGCACTGCCAGTCTCGCCCGGGTGTTCGGTGGGTTCGATTTGCGACCAGTCGGTGGTGCCGAAGGGGATGTTGGCAATGTCCATGCTGCTCTCCAGGTTGGGGTATGCTGTTTTGGGACCCCACTGTAGCCCAGGCATGCTCCGTTCGGCTGTGAAGCAGTCGCGATACCGAAACATGAGGTATACCTGTCGGAGCGCGGATACAGCGCAGCAGCGACAGAGGATCCTACTCTATGAAAGCCCCCGGACCCGGTAATCCCATCGCCATCAGCCCTCAACCCGGCTGCGTGGTGGTGAAGTTCCATGGCATTCAAGTGGCGTCATCCACTCGGGCGCTGGTCATGCATGAGGCCAATTATCCTCCGGTGTACTACATCCCCCGCGAGGACATTGCCGAACAGTATTTCGCCCGCACCGACCACACCAGCTATTGCCCATACAAGGGCGATGCCAGCTATTTCAGCCTGCAAATCCCCGGGCATGAAGGGGCCAATGCGGTATGGAGTTATGAGCATCCGAAGGTGTCAGTGGCGCAGATTGGCGGGTATGTGGCGTTTTATCCTGAAGAGGTCACTTTTGAGGTGCTTGATACCTGAGGTGCAGAAAGCATTGTGGTGAGGCGGCACTCTTTGTAGCAGCTGCCGAGCCCGCGAGGCTGCGTTCGGCTGCGAAGCAGTCGTAAATCCGGCTAGCGCGTCTGCCTGACGTACCACATTCCCTGATCTTACGACTGCTTCGCAGCCGAACGCAGCCTCGCTGGGGCTCGACAGCTGCTACAGCTGAACGAAGGCTTCGCCAGCTGCTACAGATCGCATGACGGTTTAGCTGATTGGCGAGGGCAAGTCCCTCGCCACACATAAACCTCCCGCTAGCCGTCAGTTCTTGTCCAGATCCACATTCTTGGTCTCACGCAAACAGATCATCCCCACCACCAGGCTCACCCCGGTAATCACCACCGGGTACCACAGTCCGTAGAAAATATCCCCGGTGTACACCACCAAGGCAAACGACACCGTCGGCAGGAAACCACCGAACCAGCCGTTACCAATGTGGTAGGGCAGGGACATGGACGTGTAGCGGATGCGGGTCGGGAACAGTTCGACCATCAGCGCCGCCAGCGGGCCGTAGCACATGGCGGAGATGATGATCAGCGCGACGATCAGCGCCACGATCATCGGTTTGTTGATCAGTTGGGTGTCGGCTTGTGACGGATACCCGGCCAGGGTTACTGCGCCGCGCAGGGCCGCTTCATCGTAGCCATCGATTTTCACCTCGCCGATGCTCACCTGCACGGCGCTGCCGGCCGGGGCCGCTTCGCTGTTGTAGGGCAGGCCCTGCTTGACCAGGAAGGTTTTGACCTTGTCGCACGGGCTATCAAATTTAGCCTTGCCCACCGGGTCGAACTGGAAGGTGCAGGTGGCCGGGTCGGCCAGCACGGTGATCGGTGCCTGGCGGCTGGCCTGGTCGATGGCCGGGTTGGCGTAGTGGGCCAGGGTTTTGAAGATCGGAAAGTACAGCGCGGTGGCCAGCAACAGGCCGATCATCAGCACTGGTTTGCGCCCGACCTTGTCCGACAGCCAGCCGAAAAAGATGAAGAACGGTGCGCCGATGATCACGCTGACGATCAGCAGGCTGTTGGCCAGGGCCGGGTCCATTTTCAGGAACTGGGTGAGGAAGAACAGCACATAGAACTGCGCCGCGTAGAAGGTCACTGCTTGCCCGGCGTTGATGCTGAACAGCGCAATCAGCACCACTTTGAGGTTGTCCCATTTGCCGAAGGAATCGCGCAGCGGCGACTTGCAGAGTTTGCCTTCTTCTTTCATTTTCACGAATGCAGGCGACTCATGCAGGCTCAGGCGAATCCAGGTCGAGATGCCCAGCAGCACGATCGAAAACAGAAACGGAATGCGCCAGCCCCAGACTTCGAACTGGTCGCCGGTGAAGTAGCGGCAGCCGAGCACCACCAGCAGCGACAGCAGCAAGCCGAGGGTGGCGGTGGACTGAATCCAGCTGGTGTGGAAACCGCGTTTGCCCATCGGTGCGTGTTCGGCGACGTAAGTGGCAGCGCCGCCGTACTCTCCGCCCAGTGCCAGACCCTGAAGCATACGCAGCACCACGAGGATGATCGGCGCGGCAATGCCGATGCTCGCGTAGGTCGGCAGCAAGCCGACGCAGAAGGTCGCCAGCCCCATCAGAACGATGGTCGCGAGGAACGTGTACTTGCGGCCGATCATGTCTCCCAAGCGTCCGAACACCAGCGCACCGAACGGCCGAACGATGAAGCCGGCGGCAAACGCCATCAGCGCGAAGATGAACGCCGTGGTGTCGTTGACCCCGGCGAAGAACTGTTTGCTGATGACCGCCGCGAGGGCGCCGTAGAGGAAAAAGTCATACCACTCGAACACCGTCCCCAGGGACGAGGCGAAGATGACTTTCTGGGTTTCCTGACTGGTACCGGCGCTGCGGACGGCTTCCAGGGGCTGAACATGTTCTGACATATCGGTATCCCTCACAGTGATTGTTTTTGTTGTTCCACTGGTGTTGCGTAGTCCTTGCAGCGGTATTTCAACGTCCTTAAATCTAGCGCGATTCCCTGTGGGAGCGGGCTTGCTCGCGAAAGCGGTGGGTCAGTCGACCTCTATGTTGAATGTAATGCCGCCTTCGCGAGCAAGCCCGCTCCCACAGGGGAGAGGTCTATAGGCGAAGGATTGAGGATCAACTGCGCAGCCTTCTCAGCGATCATCAACGTCGGCGAACAGGTATTGCCCGAGGTGATGCGCGGCATGATTGAAGCGTCGGCGATGCGCAGGCCGGGGATGCCGTGGACGCGCAGCTCGGCGTCGACCACCGCGTGGGTATCGTTGCCCATCCGGCAGGTGCCCACCGGGTGGAAAATCGTCGTGCCAATCCGGGCGGCGGCTTCGTGCAATTGTTCTTCGCTCTGCAAGCTGTCGCCGGGCAGGTACTCGACCGGTTTGAACGCTTGCAAGGCGGGCGCGGAGACGATGCGGCGGGTCAGGCGGATGGCATTGGCTGCCACTCGCAAGTCTTCGGGATGGCTCAGGTAGTTGGGCTGAATCAGCGGCGCTTCCCGTGGGTCGGCAGAGCGAATGTCGATTCGGCCACGGCTTTGCGGGCGCAGATCGCAAACCGACGCGGTGAACGCGGGGAAGGCGTGCAACGGTTCGCCGAAACGCTCCAGCGACAACGGTTGCACGTGGTATTCGAGGTTCGCCGAGGTCTGTTCCGGTCCCGAACGCGCGAAGGCACCAAGTTGGCTCGGGGCCATGGACAGCGGGCCGCTGCGGTCATACAGATAACGCAGGCCCATGCCCATCTTGCCCCACAGCGTGCCGGCGATCTGATTCAGGGTGCGGGCATTTTCCAGTTTGTAGATCAGCCGCAGTTGCAGGTGATCCTGCAAGTTGCCGCCCACGCCGGGCAGTTCATGGACAACGCCGATCCCCAGTTTTTGCAGCAGCGGGCGAGGGCCGATGCCGGAACGCTGGAGAATGCCCGGGGAACCGACGGAACCCGCACACAGGACAATTTCCTTGCGCGCCTTGAAGGTTTTCGCCTGGCCTTGCCAACGAGCGCTGACCGCCGAGGCACGGCCGTTTTCCAGCAGCACGCGGCCCACTTCGACGTCAGTCAACACCGTCAGATTGGAACGCTGGCGGATTGGTTTGAGAAATGCCTTGGCCGCGTTCCAGCGCACTCCGGCTTTTTGATTGACCTGGAAGTAGCCGCAGCCTTCGTTGTCGCCCTGATTGAAGTCATCGATGCTGGCGATTCCGCTTTGCTCGGCCGCCGTGCGAAACGCATCGAGGATCGGCCACGACAGCCGCTGGCGCTCGACTCGCCATTGCCCGGCGGCGCCGTGAAATTCCGAGTCGCCGGCAAAGTGGTTTTCGCTTTGCTTGAACAGTGGCAGCACGTCTTGCCAGCTCCAGCCAACATTGCCCTCGGCCGCCCAGCCGTTGTAATCGCCAGCCTGGCCGCGCATGTAGATCATGCCGTTGATCGAGGAACAGCCGCCGAGCACCTTGCCGCGCGGGTAGCTCAGGGCGCGACCTTGCAGGCCCGGTTGCGTTTCGGTCTTGAAGCACCAATCGGTGCGCGGGTTGCCGATGCAGAACAGGTAACCGACGGGAATGTGAATCCACGGGTAGTTATCGCGGCCGCCGGCTTCGAGCAGCAACACGCGATGCTGCGGGTTGGCTGACAGTCGATTGGCCAGCAAACAACCGGCCGGCCCGGCGCCGACCACGATGTAGTCGTATTCATCAAGGGAAGTCTGCATCCCTGACCTCTATTGTTGTTCTTGTTGTCGGTCATCCTAGTTGTTAGCTTTCGTTAAAAGAATGTTAGTTTTTACGCAGCTGCTGTGCGTTTTTAAACAGCGTCGTTAACGGCATAACCTCAAGGGTGGTTCATGTTCGACTGGAATGACCTGCGGTTTTTTCTCGAATTGCAGCGCAGCGGCCGCTTGCTGACCGCCGCTCGCCGTTTGAACACCACTCACGCCACCGTGGCCCGGCACATTGAAGCCATCGAAAAAAGCCTCGGCACTGCGCTGTTCGTCCAGCATGCCCAGGGCTACGAACTGACCCCGGCCGGCGAAGCGCTGCTCAAACACGCCGAAGCGATGGAAAACGTCGCGCTGCTGGCTCAGGAAGAAATCACCCAGTCATCCGCGCCGCTGGGCAAGATCCGTGTCGGAGTGACTGAGGGGTTGGGCATCATGTTCTTGGCCAGCCGCATGAACGGGCTGTTCGAACGCTATCCGGGGCTGGAAGTGGAACTGGTGGCGGTGCCACGCTTCGTCAGCATTCTCAACCGCGAAGCGGAGATCAGCATCCACCTGGAACGCCCGGCCGCCGACATGCTGGTCACCCGAAAACTCACCGATTACCGACTGGCACTCTACGCCAGCCAGGCCTATCTGGACCGTTCGCCACCGCTGCGTAGCCGCGAAGACCTCGGTCGCCATGCGTGGATCGGCTACGTCGACGACTTGCTGTTCAGCCAGGAACTGATGTTCCTCAACAGCTTCTGCCGCAACCCCCAGGTGGTCTTTCACAGCACCAGCGTCATCGCCCAGCAACAAGCCGCGCGCTCGGGCCTGGGGATCGCCGTGCTGCCGTGCTACATGGCCAGCGCCGATCCCCAACTGGTGCCGTTGTTGCCGGATGAAAGCATCCAGCGCAGTTACTGGATCAGTACGCGGCGCGAGCTGCACAAATCCGTGCGATTGCGGGTGCTGTGGGATTACGTGGTGGAGTTGTGTGAGCGTGAGCAACATCTGCTGCAAGGCTCCATTCCCCTGTAGGAGCGAGGCTTGCCCGCGAAGAACGATAACGCGGTGTGCCAGACCTTACGCCTTCGCGGGCAAGCCTCGCTCCTACAGAGGCATCCGCCGCGAGTGAGGCTGCATCTCGCTCACAGTCCATTTAAACAAGAGAAATCGCGATCGTTTAAATGAAGCTTGCCGTTACCATCCTAAGGCTACAACGTCTTGCGCCACCCCCTACACGTAAGACAGAATCCGCCAGCTTGTGCGTCTAGGGGGCCGTCGGTAACTTGATTCCCGTCACTGCCCATCAGTGATCGGGTCTGCAAGCTCGCCGGAATACCAGTCGCATAGCCCTGCCAAAGGACGCTTGTTTATGTCCTCGAAATGGCGGCTTTGTGCGGGAGATCTTCGGATCTGCCGGGTTCCTGGTTTCCCGGTCTTGCAGACCCGCACATAGCTGCCACCCATCATCTGCAAGTGATGTTGGTAGCTCCTAATGAACAATCAGGAGTTTCACCATGATTAAACCTACGCCCAATCCGCCGGACACCGATCCGATATCCCCGTACGAACCCAATTCAAACAAACTCAACGAGGCCGCCGAACGCGCCCTCGACTTCCACTTACCATCGAATGCCGACATCAAAGCCACCGCGCGTAAACCCAGCAAACTGTTTGCCGTGGCCCCAGAGGCGACTACCGAAACCCTGGCGGTTTTTTTGGTCGAGACACTGGCCTCGGTCGATGTGATGGTCCATCAGTTGGTGGATCATTTGGAGGGTGAGTCGCGTCACGCCCTGCTGGGCATTTCAAACAGCATTATGGTGGCGGAGATCACCGCGAACCGGGTGCTGGATCACATTAATACGCCTTAGAAGTGTGAGCTCCATTCCCCTGTGGGAGCGGGCTTGCTCGCGAAAGCGGTGGGTCAGGCAACATCAATGTTGACTGTACCGCCGTCTTCGCGAGCAAGCCCGCTCCCACAGGGATTGTGTTCCGCGCGCAGTCGCTCAGCCATTGGACGGCAGCTCGCGGGTGGTCCGTTGCACAGAACTGTGGTGCTGGCCATAAGGAATGGACAGCGTCGCCCGCAACCCGCCTTCCGGTAGATTGACCAAGGTAATCCGCCCACCCAGCCGCGTTGCAATGGTGCTGACGATGGTCAGTCCCAACCCCGCGCCTCCGGTATTTCCACTACTGTAAAAACGTTCGAACAACCGTGCGCGATCCGCTTCGTCGATGCCTGGCCCCTGGTCCTGGACGCTCAAGTTGTAGAACCCATCGTCCTGGCTCAGTTGCACGGTGATGACGCCATGCTCCGGCGAAAAATTCGCGGCGTTGGTGACCAGATTGTTCAGGGCGATGTCGATGGCGGCAGCGTCGGCAAGCACTTCAAAAGGCTGGTCAGCGACATCGAAGGCCAGCTCCAGGTTCTTGCTCAATAACCAGGGCGTGAGTTGGGCCAGACTGGCGCGCACCGTTTCGCTCAGGTCGATGCTTTGCTCCACCGGCACCACGGCCTTGGGTTCGAGACGGGCCATGGTCAGCAGCTGATTGACCAGGCGGCTGGTGCGGTCGACCCCGGCAATCAGAAACGCCAGGGACTCACGACGCTCCTGTTCCGTGCCGGCTTCCTGCAGGTTTTGCGCATGCACCCGCAGCACGGCCAGCGGCGTGCGTAATTCGTGAGCGGCGTCGGCGATGAAGCGCCGTTCGCGGCCAAGCACCTCTTGAATTTGTGCGAGCATGCGGTTGAGCGCTGCCTGCATCGGTTCCAGTTCGCTGGGCAACGGGGTCAGTTGCAACGGCTCCAGAGAACCGCTGTGCCGTGCCCGCAACGTTTGCGCCATATTGGCCAGGGGTTTGAGCCCCCAGCCAATAGCCAGCCAGACCATGGCCGCCAATATCAGGCTGCCCAATACATTGGGCCACAGGGTATGACGCACGATCCGGTCTACCAGGTCCGCACGCACGTCGTCCCGTTCACCGACCCAGATGCGCAGGTCATTCTGTTTGTCTTCGAGCATGAACACCCGCCAATGGCGGTTGTGCAGATCCACCACATCGCTGAAACCGGATTTCGTCGGCGGCGCCGTGAAGGAGGGCGCACTGGCGGTGTGCACCAGTACTTCGCCCTTGCGATTCCACACCTGAAAGGCAATTTTGCTTTCATAGGGATGACCATCGACTCTCGGCACCGCTTCACTCAAGGCCTTGTTGAACGCTTGATACAGTTCGGCGTGTTCATTGCTGGCCAGCGGCATGCGCATCACACCCTGCAACAGCCGGGCGTTCTGGGCCAGTTGGGCGTCGTAGACTTCGGCAATTTCGTGATTGCTGTCGTGCAGGTTGAGCACGCTGATGATCGCCAGACCCGTCAGCATCAGGCCGATGATCAGCGTCAGGGTGCGACGCCGGATCGAAGTCATCCACGCTCCTCCACCAGGTACCCGACACCGCGAATGGTGCGGATCAGGTCCGTGGAGAACTTCTTGCGCAGGTGATGGATATGCACTTCCAGAGTGTTGCTTTCGGCTTCTTCGTTCCAGCCGTAAAGCAGTTGCATCAGGTGATCGCGGGTCATGACCCGGCCCGGAGGCGAGAGCAACTCGTGGAGCAGTTGATACTCCTTGGGCGTCAGCGCCACCGGTTCGCCTTGATAGCTGACTTGCTGGGTACCGGGGTTCAGGCTGATGCCGGCGTGTTCGATCAGCACTTGAGCGCGACCGGCGCTGCGTCGCAACAAGGCCCGCAGGCGAGCCTTGAGTTCGGCCAGGTCGAAGGGCTTGATCAGGTAATCGTCGGCCCCGGCATCCAGCCCGGCGATGCGGTCTTCGGTGGCATCCCGGGCGGTGAGGATCAGTACCGGCAGGTTGGAGCCGCTTTCGCGCAAACGGTGCAACACTTGCAAACCGTCCATGCGCGGCAGGCCGAGATCGAGCACGGCCAGGTCAAACGTCTCGCTGAGCAGCGAATGCAAGGCACTGCTGCCGTCTTGCAGCCAGTCGACGGTGTAACCCTCACGGCCCAGGGCCTGATGAATGCCCTCGCCGAGGGCCACGTCATCCTCGATCAGTAATAAACGCACGCGGACTCCTGTCAGTTGAGTTTTTTGTTCACGTCCACCAGTAACGCTTCGATCTCTTTGCGGCGCCCGGCGTCGGCGCTTTCCCGGCCTGGGCGGGGGGCCGCTTGCAGGGCTTTTTGCAGTGCGTCCCTGGCTTCACCATAGCGCTTTTGACGGTAAAGGTGATCACCCCAGAAGTACAGACTGTCGATGCCGGCGGGATTCAGCTGCAAGGCCTGCTTCAACAGTTGTTCGGCCTTGTCGGCATCGCCGAAACCGATGGGCCAGCCGGGCACGCGATCATACAGCGCCGCGAGACTGGTATAGGCCGAGCCTTGCAAGGCCTTGGGATCAATAGCGAGGGCTTTTTCCAGGTCAACTTTGGCGGCCTTGACCTTGCTCAGGGCGCCGAGTCCACCCTGGGCTCCGGCCCAACTGCTGGTGACAATGCCGGACCAGATCCACGCTTCGGCCAGGGATTGGCGTTCCTGGGTGAACGCCGAGGCTTGGCTTGCGAGTTTTTCGAAGGCCGCGGTGCGCTGTTCGGCAGGCAATTCGTATTGAATGTGCGCCCAGCTTTGCTGAATGCCATTGAGGCGCTGCTGATCGGCGGCGTCCAGCGCCCAGACGCTTTGGCTCAACACCCCGAACAGCAGGCAAGTGACGATTTTTTTCATGGTTTGAAACTCTCGTTGTCGGGCTTCTGACTAAGGCGACGGATCAGCGGCAACTGCTTGCGCAAGCCACGGTCCACCAGATGCGGCAACAGACTGTTCAGGCGAACGAAAAAGCGTTCCGGCCAGCCCAGGTATAAATCGCGCCGGTCACCGGCAATGGCGTGGATGACCGCCGAGGCGACGGTTTGCGGATCGTCGACATTGGCTTTGAGCGCATCGTTCAGCGCCTGGGCCGCCGGGCTGTTCATGCTGGTGTGGGTCGCCCGGGGGGCAACGTAAAGCACGCTGATCCGGGTGTCGGCCAGCTCCCGGCGCAGGGCTTCGGAGAACCCGCGCAGGGCAAACTTGGTGGCGCAATAGCTGGCGTAACCGGGGTAGCCGATGGAGCCGTAGGTCGAGCCGACGTTCACCACCATGGCGCTCTCGGCTTGCTTGAGCAGCGGCAGCAAAAGCTTGGTCAGGCAAATCGGCGCACTGATGTTCACCGCCAGCATCGCATTGATCTCGCTGTCATCGAGCTGTTCGAGCATGGCGAAGTGATTGACCCCCGCGGCGTTGATCAGCAAGTTGATGCCGCCGATGGCTTCGGCCGCAGCCAGCACTTTGTGTCGGTCGCCGGGGACGGTCAGGTCAGCGCCGACCCAACACAGGTGCAGCGGGTAGCGTTCGAGCAAGGGCTCCAGCGTCTCCCGGTGCCGGGACACGGCCAATACCCGCGCGCCACTGGCACACAGGGCGCTGGCGATGGCCAGGCCGATACCGCCGCTGGCTCCGGTCAAAACCACACGGGCTTCATGCAGCTGCATGCAGGTTCTCCCCATCGCGGGGCAGGCCGCGGAACATGTCGGTATAGAGCGTGTAAACGACCTTCGAGGCATGAATCACCGCGGCTTGATCCGCCGGGTCTTGGAGTGTGTTCATCAGCCGGCGGTAGGTCTGCATGTGTTCGATATCCAGCGAACCGTGGGAACTCAGGTAGCTGAAGGCGGTTTCCGGCAGCGCCAGGCGCTCGCGGATGCTGCCGGCCGCGTGGGTGGCCAAGGCAATGCTGGTGCCTTCCAACACGTTGACCATGCCGAACAGGCCCACCGGGTTGTCCCGGGCAATCAGGTCGTAGAGGAAGCTGACCATCAACTCGATCGGCAGCGATGGACGACCGTCACGCACCGCCTCTTTGTCACCGCCACAGGCCGCGATGTCGTCGAGTACCCACTGTTCGTGGCCGTACTCCTCGTCGATGTACTCGCACACCGCTTTGCGTAGCCATTCCAGCCGCTGCGGCAGACGTGCGCCGCACGCCATCATCAACGGCACGGTATGGCGCACGTGGTAGTAGGCCTGGGCGAGGAAGGCGCGGTAGCTCTCCAGGCTGACCTTACCCTCAAGGGCATCGCGGATGATCGGCAGGTTGAACAACTCGTGGCGTTCCTGCTGGGTGGCTTCTTGCAGGGTGTCGAAAAAACTCATGATGCGGATTCCTCGGAAAAAATGAAGTCAGTGAGCTGCGCCCGGTAACGCTCGACGATGGCGTCGCGGCGCGGTCGGCCATTGGCCGTCAGCAAGCCATTGGCGGCGGTGAATGGTTGATCGAGACGGGTCCAGTGATGAACCTGAGCGTAATCGGGCAAGGCCTCGTTGGCCTGGGCCACGGCGGCGGCCAGCTCTTCATCGGTGCAGTCCGGCCGATGGGGCCAGAGCAGGGCGTGGTTGCTCGGCATCGCTTCGCCGTAGACGAACGCCTGAGCGATGTGACGACGCTGAGTGAGTTCGGCCTCGACCCATTCCGGATTGACGTTGCGGCCGAAACTGGTGACGAACTGATGCTTCTTGCGCCCGTTGAGGTAGAGAAAACCTTCCGGGTCGAACTCGCCGAGATCGCCGGTCGGCCACCAATCATCGCCGAAGGGCGCTTGCCCCAAATAGCCGAGCAGGGTCGAGCCCTTGACCAGCACTTCACCATCATCGGCCAGGCGAATCTCGACATGGGGCAGGGGCCGGCCAACGCTACCAGGGCGGCGCGTGCCCGGGCGGTTGAGGCACACCACCGACGAGCACTCCGACAACCCGTAACCCTCATAGACCGGAATGCCAATGCGCTGGGCGCGATGCAGTAATTCTTCGCTAACTCGCGCACCGCCGACCGCGGCAAAACGCAACGATTGGGGGTTGAATGCTTTTTGCTCGGCAGCGCTGACCAGCATAAGCAGCAACTGCGGCACCAGGATCAGACTTTCCGGTTTCCGGGTGGCCAGACAACCCAGCAGCCGCGGCACATCGACACCGCTGGCACCCTGAATGCCCAGGGTTTTCTGGCTCGGTACGCTCAAGGTCGCACCGGCATACAGCGCGGCGTAACAGCCGAGGTTTTCCAGCAGAATCGCCAGGGGCAGCAGCGCCAAGTGATGCCGTGGATCGGTGGGTTTGCTTGCCTGATCCAGCTCACGGGCCACTCGCAAAAGGCTCTCGGCGCTCAGGCATACGCCTTTGGGCGTACCGGTGGTGCCTGAGGTGAAGGTCAGTTTGGCGGTGCCTTCGGGTATCAGGTTCGGGCCGTTGAAGGGGCGACGCCAGAATTCGCCGGTCTTCTCGTAGCCGGCCGCCTGCAGTTCGGCTTCCAGTTCCGGTTCGGCAATCACCAGTGTCGCCTGGCTCTGTTCCAGGCAATGATTGCGTTGTGCCGGGCTGAAGAAGGGCGGCAACGTCAGGCAGGTCAGGCCTTCGAGCAGGACGGCCAGGTCCCAGAGCATCGCTTCGGTGCCATTGTCCAGGGCCAGCGCGACCACTTTGACGTGCTCATCGCGCAGACGCTGTTGGCGATATATGACCTCGGCGTACAGCGTGACGTAGTCCAGTTTCAACTGATCGCCCCACAAGGCGATGGCGTTGGTCTTGCGCTCGGCATGACTGCGCAGGGTCTGCTTGAACCGCTCCATTTCAGGCGACATGGCTGGACTCCTCAAGGGCCGTCGGCAACCCCAGGCGATTGAACAGACCGATGTTGCGCAAATGGATGAAACCGGCGCGGATGTTGCCGACATGCACCCATGGCTGACTCTCGTAATAACTGCCCCAGAGGTGACGGTCGTCGCCCAGCCGCGCAGGATCGGCGGCGCAGAGCGTCACCGGCTTCAAGCCCAGGCGATGAAAACTGTTCACCAGCCCGATGTTGCCGGTGAACGCCACCCATTCCAGCCCGCCCATGGCCAACAGGTAGGTGATGGCGATGATGCTCAGGCGCGCACTGCCGGTATCGCTGGCGGCGAGGTTACCGACCTCGACGATGCCGGCCCGGTCCACGGGTTGACCGGCAGCGTCGCTGATCAGCGGATCAATCGCCTCGTCCAGATAACGTTCCAGAAACAAGGGGTCGGCACCGGCCAGTCGTACGCCAGCCACCGCACACAGCGTGCCTGACGCATCACTCATGCCGAACAGCTGCGGCATGAACTGGCGGATGTCGGCGCCGTGGGCCTTTCGAAAACGCTGCTGGATAAAGGCTTCGAAGACCGGACGCTGGGGATCGTCCAGCAAGGCTCTGGCCAGACTCATCTGCGGGGTTTCGGCTTGACCGAA
This sequence comes from Pseudomonas sp. PDM09, assembly GCF_014852305.1. Taxonomy (NCBI): domain Bacteria; kingdom Pseudomonadati; phylum Pseudomonadota; class Gammaproteobacteria; order Pseudomonadales; family Pseudomonadaceae; genus Pseudomonas; species Pseudomonas sp. PDM09. The sequence goes on from NZ_JACVBI010000002.1 coordinate 578,648, forward strand.
GTGCAGGGGCAGAGGGATGTTCCAGTCGAAATCGGGCATGGGCAAGAACGCCTCCCTGAGTAAGTTTGGGAGGAGTATCAAAGGCAATTCTTAACGGAGTCTGAAGGTGGACCTTCAGACTGTCTTAAGGCTGGACGGGCAGGGTGGCGCCGGTCGGTTCGACGAAACCGGATCCAGGCTGTACGAAATGAGTCGGCAGCCGCCACCGATCTTCAAGAGGCCCCGTATGACCCGAGATTCAGCAGTACACCGGTATGGAAAACTCTCGATCACCTTGCACTGGCTGATGCTGGCGCTGTTCATCGGCGTTTATGGTTGCATCGAGATCAAAGGATTGTTGCCCCGTGGACACGCCATGAAGGGCCTGTTTCTGGGGCTGCACGGCATATTCGGGGTGAGCATTTTTGTGCTGGTCTGGATTCGCCTACTCGGGCGCCTCACGCCCAGGCCACCGATTACCCCGGCCCCGCCCACCTGGCAGACGGGCGTCTCGCACCTCATGCACCTGGCGCTGTATGGGCTGATGATCGCTACGCCGCTATTGGCCTGGTTGATGCTGGCCGCCGGGGGCAAGCCGATGCCGTATTTCGGCTTTTTCCTGCCGGCGCCGATTGCGGTTGATCCCGATCTGGCCAAGCAACTCAAGCATTGGCATGAATGGCTCGGCAGCACTGGCTACTGGTTGATTGGTTTGCACGCAGCGGCGGGGTTGTTTCATCACTACTGGGTCCGCGACAACACACTCACGCGCATGCTGCCGGGGGGCTCTGGTGTGGGTGTCAATGAGCGTCAGCGATAATTCGGAATTGGGTGCTGGCCAAGCGTTCGCCATTTACCAGAATGTGCACCGCGTGCTGGCCGGCATAGTGCCTGCGGGTGGTCAGTTCCTTGATGTGCTGACTGCGGCTAATGGCTTCGCTGGCATTGTCGGACAGCGTGAGGGCTTTAAGTTTGAACACCTTTGCCGAGGTGCTGCCGTTGGCTTTGACATAATCGATAGCGTAATCGATCACCAATCGCTGACTGTCCGGGACCGTGGACTTCACTCTGAAAGACAGGGTGATTTTCTCACCCAGACGTATCACCGCCGGCTCAACCTTCACGTCAATGATTTCAACCTCGGGCTTGCCGCCCGCGCCAATGATTGCCAGCGCTCGCTTGTTACCCTGTTTGATCAAACTGCGCAGAGCGTGTCTGGCGATCCACGCCGTGTGTTTGTTGTCCAGCGACCAGCCCTCGATCAGCGCCAGCACCCACTCGGGATGATCCTTGGTGATGTCGTTGAGGTGGTTGGCCACGGATTTGCGCACGTAGAGGCTGTTGTCGGCCTTGAGATTGTCGAGGATCGCTGCCGCCAGTGTCGGGTCGGCCTGGACCTGTTCCAGGCGGAACGACCATGGCAGGCGCGGTCGGCTGCCTTCGCTGGCCAGGCGCCGGACGTGTTCGTTGTCATCCAGCGACCAGTCTTGCATCAGCTTGAGTGAGCGTTCGATATCGCCGCGCAGAAAGTGCCGGATGGCAAATTCCGATGAGCCGAAGGCCGTGAAATATTTGAGCGCGTCCATCGACAGATCGAACGTGTGAGCGCCGTAGGTCGCGACGTAGTGCGGCAAAAACATACTGACGAAGGCGCTGTTCAGGCGCGGGGCGAGGGCGCGCAGGACGTCGAGGGATTCTTCATAACCGAGCGGCAATACCGCGTGCAGGCATTCGCTGACGCGGGCCATGCGTTGCATGACTGACAATTCCGCCAGACCGGTTCTGGCCAGTTTCAGGAAGGCCTTGGCATCGAACCCGGGATAGACCGCAGTCATCTCGGTGGCGATGTGTGCGAGGCGTTCGGCGTTGAAGATTTCCTTCAGGGCGGGGGAGGTCTGGTCAGCCATTGTGGGTTCCTTGCCAAGTGATCGTTCCCACGCTCTGCGTGGGAATGCATCCCGTGACGCTCTGCGTCACATTTCAAGAGCGGACGCAGAGCGTCCATGGCGGCATTCCCACGCAGAGCGTGGGAACGATCCGGTTCAAACCTTACCCGCTTCCTCTTCCAGCTGATCCGACTCAAACAGTTTTGCCAATTCCGCCCGTGCTTCCTGCGCCGTTTGCATCACTTTGGCCGCATCGTCATACACCGCGTGCTGGGCCTCCAGCACCTGTTCATCGTGATGGGTAAAGCGCTTGATCCGCGCATCTGCCTGGGCCTGTGTCAGACCCAGTCCGACCAAGGTCCGCCGGGTCATTTCCAGGCTGGAATAATAGGTTTCCCGCACCGCCTGCGCTCCGACATCCACCAACCGGTGCACATGCTGACGGTTACGGGCGCGGGCGATGATTTTGATGTGCGGATAGAGCTTGTGCACCACCTCGGCCGTCTTGATGTTGGTGTCGGGATCATCGGTGGCGATCACGAAGAACTCCGCTTGCTCGACCTTGGCCGCGCTGAGGATTTCCGGGCGCATCGGGTCGCCATAGAACACCGGCACGCCGCCGAAGCTGCGGGACAATTCGATGGTTTCCACCGATGTGTCGAGGGCGATGAACTTGATGTTCTGCGCCCGCAGAATCCGCGCCACGATCTGCCCCATACGGCCCATGCCGGCGATGACCACGCGGGGCGTGTCGGCGTCGATTTCACGGAATTTTTCCGGCACCACCACGGGTTGAACCTTGGGGCTGACCAGTCGGGCGCACAACAGCAACAACAGCGGCGTCACGGCCATGGACAAGGTAATCGTCAGCACCAGCAAATCGTACAGGCGTGGCTCGAACAGCCCCTGATCACGGCCGATCTTGAACACCACAAATGCGAACTCACCACCGGCCGCCAGCACGATGCCGAGGCGAATCGCACTGACCTTGCCCAAACCTCCGGCCAGTCGACCGACAACAAACAGCAGCGGCAACTTGATGGCGATCAGCAACAGGGTCAGCCCCAGCACCACGACTGGCGCGCTCAGCAGCAGACTCAAATTGGCGCCCATGCCGACGCTGATAAAAAACAGCCCCAGCAGCAGTCCCTTGAACGGTTCGATCTGCGCTTCCAGCTCGTGACGGTATTCAGAATCCGCCAGCAGCAAACCGGCGAGGAACGCGCCGAGTGCCATGGACACGCCGACCAGGTCCATCAACCACGCCGTACCAATCACCACCAGCAATGCGGTGGCCGTGGAGACTTCCGGCAGACCGGTCTTGGCCACCACCCGGAACACCGGTCGCAGCAAGTACCTTCCGCCAATCACCACCACCGCGATACTGCCCAGCACCCGCAAGCCATGGTTCAAATCTTCGGCGGCACTGGTGGTGTGATCGCCGCCGGCCAGCAGCGGCACCATCGCAATCAGCGGGATCGCGGCGATGTCCTGGAATAGCAAGATCGCGAACGCCAACCGCCCATGGGGGCTGGTCAGCTCCTTGCGCTCGGCCAGGCTTTGCAAACCAAATGCAGTAGACGACAACGCCAGGCCCAGGCCCAACACGATGGCACTGTTCAGCGATTGGCCGAACACGAACAACGCCAGCACACCAATCACCGAACCGGTCAGCAGCACCTGCGCCAGGCCCACGCCGAACACCGATTTGCGCATCACCCACAAACGTCGCGGCGACAGCTCAAGGCCGATGATGAACAGCAACAACACCACCCCGAGTTCAGAGATGTGGCTGACGCTTTGCGGGTTGCCGATCAAGCCCAGCACCGACGGCCCGATGATCACCCCGGCAAACAGATAACCCAACACCGCCCCCAATTGCAGGCGCTTGGCCAAGGGGACGGTGAGCACCGCCGCAAATAAAAAGACGACAGCGGCTTGCAACAGGTTGCCTTCGTGGGGCATGGCGAAACTCCTGGGTGGGGCAGGCGAGAGCGGCGCTCGCCCGATTTTCAGCGGGGCGTCAGGATAAAGGCTGGCGTCCATTCAGTCAGCAACGAGGTTATTGATCGAACTCCACGGCTCAGTGGGGCCATTGTTCGAGCAGAATCGAAACGAACTTCTCCGCCGCCGGCGATAGCGATGCGCCTCGACGGTACACCAGGCCGAGTGTCCGGTTCACGACGGGGTCAGTCAGCGGGATGCTCACCAGTGTCGGGTGATCCGCCGCCGGCATCGCGAGACTCGGCATGGCGGAAACCCCAAGCCCGGCTTCGACCATGCCCAGCGAGGTGGACAAATGCTGCACTTCATAAAACCACTGCGGACGCCAGCTCAGGCCCGACAGAGCGTGGTCCAGCAACATGCGGTTGCCGCTCAGGCGCCCGACGCCGATCAACCGGTAATCGCTCAGTTCTGACCAGGTCACGGACGTCCGCTGGGCCAGTTCATGGTCACGACGGCACGCCAGGACGAAGGGTTCGTTGACCAGTGAAACGAATTCGATGTCCGGGTGCTGGCCGCTCATCATGTTGATGCCGAAGTCGGCTTCCCCCCGCAACACTGCTTCGAGCCCTTCATTGGCGCTGAGGTCGAGCAAGCGGATGCGGATTTTCGGATAGCGCTCGTTATAAAGACGAATCACCGACGGCAGGAAGTAAAACGCAGCGGTTGGAATGCAGGCCAGGGTCACCTGACCGATTTGCCGTTCGGCCAATTCACGGATGTTCAGGATCGAATCGTCGAAGTCATCCAGTAATCGACGAGCCTTGGGCAGGAAGTCGCGACCGACGCTGGTCAGGCTGACCTTGCGCGTGGTGCGATCGAGCAACGTAGTCCCTAAACCCTCTTCAAGTTTTTTTATCCGCCGGCTCAAGGCTGGTTGCGACAGATGCAGTGCATCGGCAGCTTCGTGAAAACTCCCCAGTTCGGCGATTTTCACGAAAGATCGGATGTCCTGAAGCTCATATTCCATGTTTTATCTCGTCGGGAAAGGGCGTTGAACTGCGTTCTGAACGTTAAAACTTTCTTTTGTGAAACGCAATAATTGCTCCGATCTTTGCATTGGAAACACAATTACTTCCCTGTCACTCTTGTTTGCAAGACATCAATTACCCCGATTGATTAACAAGAGTTAGTGGCCATGCAACGAATTCCTTGTGTGCTGATGCGCGGTGGTACCTCAAAAGGACCGGTATTTCTCGCCTGGGATCTGCCGGTTTCGGTTGAAGAGCGTGATGAGTTGTTGCTCTCGGTGATGGGCTCCGGTCACGAACTGGAGATCGACGGCATCGGCGGCGGTAGCCCGCAGACCAGCAAGGTCGCCATCGTCAGCCCTTCGTTACATCCCGATGCCGATGTTGATTACTTGTTCGTTCAGGTCATGGTGTCCCAGCGTCGGGTGGATACCGCCCCGAACTGCGGCAACATGCTCTGCGCGGTCGGGCCGTTTGCCATCGAGCAAGGCCTGGTCAAGGCGGTCGGTGAGCTAACCCGCGTGCGGATTCGCAATCTCAACACCGGCACCTTCGTTACCTCTGACGTGCAGACACCAAACGGCAAAGTCAGCTATGAAGGTGACACCGCCATCGATGGCGTGCCAGGCAGCGCGGCACCGGTTCAACTGACATTCCTTGACGCAGCGGGCAGCAAGACTGGCAAGCTGTTTCCAACCGGCAGCACCCAGGACTGGTTCGACGACATTCCGGTGACCTGCATCGACATGGCCATGCCGATGCTGATCATCGAGGCGCGTCACTTGGGCAAACGCGGCGATGAAACTCCGGCCGAGCTGGACGCCGACAAAGACTTTATGCGCCGTCTCGAAGCTCTGCGGTTGCGGGCCGGCATGGCCATGGGGCTGGGCGACGTCAGCGACAAGGTCATCCCCAAGCCTGTGCTGGTTGCACCGGCCAAGGCCGGTGGCACGTTGCAGGTTCGCTACTTCATGCCGCATAACTGCCACCGTGCGCTGGCCATTACCGGTTCCATCGGTCTGGCCACGGCATGCGTCAGCGAAGGCAGTGTGGTTGCGCAGATGCTCGGTAATACCGGTGGGACGCGTCTGCAACAGGTGCGGATCGAGCACCCGAGCGGCGGCATCGATGTCGTATTGTCCTACACCGGTGAGAACGGTGAGACAATCCGCGCCTCCGTTGTTCGTACCGCGCGAAGGCTGTTTTCCGGCTTTGTGTATGCCCCGGTTTCCCAACGGCTCGCAGGGTAGTCTTCTCGCGCAGTCACTGTCGTTTGCATCAGAACAATTCTAAAAATGGGTGATGCCATGAAAGTTGTTAAATCGCTCTACTTCCAGATCCTCTGCGCTGTGCTGCTGGGCGTCGTGGTCGGGCACTTCTGGGCTCAGCAGGCCATTGCCCTCAAGCCGTTGGGTGATGCCTTCATCAAGCTGATCAAAATGATGATTGCGCCGGTCGTGTTTTGCACCATCGTCACCGGCATCGCCGGGATGAACGACAAACGCTCCCTTGGCCGTTTGCTGAGCAAGACCATGCTGCTGTTTCTCGGGCTGACGGTGATCAGCCTGTTCATAGGCCTGGTCGCGGTCTACGTGTTCAAGCCGGGCGTGGGCATGAACATCGATCCGAGCCATTTGAGTACGGCGGGCCTGTCTCAATACACCGAGTCTGCGGCGAAGCTTGGGGTGGTCGAGTTTTTCATGCACATCATCCCTGACACCTTTATAGGTGCGTTCAGTAAAGGTGAAGTGCTGCCGGTGCTGTTTATCGCGGTGCTGTGCGGTTTCGCCCTGTCTTCCCTGGGCGACCGTGGCAAGCCAGTGCTCGATGTACTGGAAGCGGCATCGCAGATGGTCTTCAAGATTTTTTCCTACCTGATGCGTTTTGCGCCGATCGGTGCCTTCGGCGCACTGGCGTTCACCGTCGGACAGTACGGCATCACCTCGCTGGGTTCGCTGGCAAAGTTGATCATGACCTTGTACGTCGCCTGCGCCTTTTTCGTCTTTGTGGTATTGGGGAGCATTTGTCGCGCCCACGGCTTCAGCCTGTGGAAGCTGCTGCGTTACCTGCGCGAAGAGTTCCTGGTGGTGTTGGGAACGTCCTCCACTGAGCCGGTCATGCCACGTATGCTGGAGAAGCTTCAGGCATTGGGATGCAGCAAAGGTGTGGTCGGGCTGGTGCTGCCGACGGGGTACTCGTTCAACCTCGATGGCACGGCGATCTACCTGTCTCTGGCGGCAATTTTCATTGCCCAGGCCTGCAACATTGATCTGACCATGACCCAAACCTTGACCATGCTGGCGATCATGTTGCTGTCGTCCAAGGGTGCGGCGGGGGTGACTGGCAGCGGTTTCGTGGCGCTGGCTTCCACGCTCACGGTGATCCATGACATTCCGCTGGCTGGTCTGGCGCTATTGATCGGGATCGACCGTTTCATGTCTGAAGCTCGGGCCTTGACCAGTCTGGCCAGTAACGCCGTGGCGACTGTGGTGATCTCTATCTCGGAGAACGCCTGCGACCGTCAGGTCCTGCTCGATACCCTGGACGGTAAAAAACCGGCTGTCCCGGATGGCGATCAAACCTGGGACCGCGTCGGAACCACCACGCACATTTAGTACTGCGTAAGCGCTGCAAAAACTAATCTTTTTACTACCTGCTGCCGGGCGTCGCTGATCGCGTCGCCTGGCGGGCTCGGAGTCGTTCGCCTGCGCGTCGGCCACACAATCCATAACAACAAGAGAGTTGCCTTATGCTTGCCTTACTCGGCTTGGCCATGGTGGTTGTGTTCACCTTTCTGATCATGACCAAACGTCTGTCACCGATCGTTGCGTTGACCGTTGTTCCAATCGTCTTTGCGGTTATCGGCGGTTTTGGTGGGACTACCGGCAAAATGATGCTTGATGGCCTGAAAATGGTCGCACCGTCGGCGGCGCTGCTGCTGTTCGCGATTCTGTTTTTCGGTTTGATGATCGACTCGGGGCTGTTCGATCCGCTGATCCGCAAGATTCTCAAGCGGGTCAACGGCGACCCGATGAAAATCGCGGTCGGCACTGCGCTGCTGTCGCTGACTGTCGCCCTGGACGGTGACGGCACGACCACTTACATGATCACCTGCGCGGCGATGCTGCCGTTGTACAAGCGCATCGGCATGAACCCGATGATTCTGGCGACCATCGCCATGCTGTCACTGAGCATCATGAGCGGCATGACCCCTTGGGGTGGCCCGGCGACCCGGGCGATTGCCGCGCTGGGGCTGGATGCCGGGGCGTACTTCATTCCGTTGTTGCCGACCATGGTCGGTGGCGCCGCGTGGGTGGTGTTCACCGCGTTCCTGCTGGGCCGCACCGAGCGTAAACGCATCGGCAATACCCAACTGCAGAGCGGTGGCGGTGATTGCTACATCAAAGCGATTCTTGAGGATACGCCGCACAAGCGCCCGAAACTTGCCTATGTCAACCTGTTGCTGGTGACTGCGGTGATGGTCGCGCTGGTGATGGGGATCATGCATTCCGCGATCCTGTTTCTGATCGGTTTCGTGCTGGCGCTGATGATCAACTACCCGCAGCTGGACATTCAGAAGGAGCGCATTCTCGCCCACTCCGGTAACGCCATGACCGTGGTGCTGCTGGTATTCGCGGCTGGTATTTTCGCCGGGATTTTCTCCGGTACCAAAATGGTCGACGCCCTGGCGCAAACCCTGGTGGACTGGATTCCACCGTCTTGGGGGCACCTGTTCCCGCTGGTGGTGGCGATCACCAGCATGCCGTTGACATTCGTGCTGTCCAACGATGCTTATTACTTCGGTGTGGTGCCGATCCTTGCCAACGCGGCGGCGGCCTATGGGATCGATCCGGTGGAAATCGCCCGAGCGTCGATTCTTGGCCAACCAGTGCACCTGATGAGCCCGCTGGTGGCCTCGACCCTGTTGCTGGTGGGGATGGTCGACCGCGACATCGGCGACTTCCAGCGCGCCACCGTCAAATGGGCGGTGCTCACCTCTCTGGTGCTCACCGCGCTGGCTCTGCTGACCGGTGCCTTGACGCTGTTCTCCTGATTCACCCCTGACTCGCCGCTGATAGAACTCCACGCTCCCGATGACGGGTGCGCGGCCACGTGCATCCTTAAAACAACAATATGAGTAGTTCGACATGATCCATTTTCTGACTCGCGGGGCTTTTCTTCCTCTTCTGGGCGTGTTGCCGATGGCCACTGCCGGTGCGAGTGATTTCATCGACGACAGCAAGTTGAAGCTGCAACTGCGCAACGTCTATTTCAACGAAAACTTTCGCGATGAACATGGCTTGAGTGCGCGTTCGGCCAGAACTGCCAAAAGTGAGCGCACCGAGTGGGCCCAGGGTTTCCTGCTGGATTTCCAGTCGGGGTTCACCCCCGGCACTATCGGTTTCGGGGTCGACGCATTGGGCCTGCTGGGTGTCAAACTCGATTCCGGGCGTGGCCGCAGTGGCACCGGTCTGTTGCCGGTACACGATGACGGTCGCGCCGCCGATGAGTTCGCCAGTGCCGGGGCTGCGGCCAAGGTCAAACTGGCCAAGACCACCCTCAAATACGGCACCCTGCTGCCCAAAACTCCGGTGCTGATCTATAACGATGCGCGCTTGCTGCCGCAAACCTATGAGGGAGGACAAGTCAGCAGCACCGACATAGAAAACCTGACCCTGACTGGCGGTCATCTGGACCGATTCAAGCTGCGCGATTCCACCGACAGCGTGTCGATTGTTCCTGACGGATACTCAGGCGACAAAGGTGGCGATTTCACCTACGCCGGCGGTGATTACAAACTCGGCAAGAACACCCGTCTGAGTTACTTCTATGGTGAACTGGAAAATTTCTATCGCCAGAACTTTGCCGGCCTCCAGCACGATCTGCCATTGGGTCCCGGGGTGTTGACCGGCGACTTGCGCTATTTCAACAGCAATGACGCGGGCCGTGCCTACGCCTCGAAAATCGATAACGACATGCTCAGCGGTCAGCTGTCCTACGCGGTGGCGGGGCACACCTTTGGTGGCGGTTATCAACAACTCAGCGGTGACGCCGGGCTGCCGTACATCAGCGGTGCGACGGTGTACTCGTTCAGCAACGTCGGCATCGGCAAGTTCATCGAAGAGGACGAGAAGACCTGGATGCTCAGTTACGGTTACGACTTTGCACCGGTGGGCGTGCCCGGGCTGACGTTCATGACCCGTTATCTCAAAGGCAACGACGGCAAGTCCGACACCAACATCAAAGAGTCCGAACGCGACACGGAACTGGCCTATGTGGTCCAGAGCGGCACGTTCAAGGGTGTTGGCGTAAAGCTGCGCAACTATGTCTACCGTTCGGACTTCGCGCGTGGACGTGACAGCAATCGGATTTACTTCACCTACGACATTGCTCTCTGGTAGGGCGCCGTGGCGCCTGCGTCAGACCCGGCTTACCGTCTGCTCGCCCAACCGATACTGATTATTTTATTCCCACTGCGTTTAGCCCGAACCGTGGGAGGAGGTGGCGGGTATATTAGTTCACGGCCACTGCCCGATACAGAGCGAAACGGTTGCCAATAGTCCGCATTTCTGGGAAAACGGCGCCCATGAAGCTTGTTCGGGCAAGCGCACACTAGAGTGAATGTAATGAATGATGAATTGCAGGTAATCGACCTTGAAGTGGGCGACGGCAAAGCCGCTGTCAAAGGCGCGCTGATCACTACTCAATATCGGGGTTGGCTGGAAGACGGCACTGAATTCGATTCTTCCTACAGCCGAGGCAAACCTTTTCAGTGTGTGATTGGCACGGGACGGGTGATCAAGGGCTGGGACCAGGGAATCATGGGCATGCAGGTCGGCGGTAAACGCAAATTGCTGGTGCCGGCGCATCTGGCCTATGGCGAGCGGACGATGGGCGCGATTACACCGAATTCGAATCTGATTTTCGAGATTGAATTGCTGGAAGTGCTGACGCGGGATGATTGATGGCTGTGTGAGCTGTGGCGAGGGGGCTTACCCCCGTTGGGTTGCGCAGCGACCCCAGTCCGGTTATCGCGGTTTTTCAGGCATGACCGCATGCACCGATTTTACGACTGCTGCGCAGCCGAGCGGGAGCAAGCTCCCTCGCCACAGTTCAGTGCCTGGTTCACGGTTATTGTCCCTTTGCTAAATGGCAAGTCAGGTGAATACCTCAATATCATCAAGGGTGTCCGCCACAGTCCCTTCCAGGGAGGGGAATTTTTCCTTCACCTTTTCAAGGGCCGGGAGTACAGCACCCAAGTCCAGATCACCCTGTCTGCGGGCTATGTGACCGAGCGCGGTGACCGCAGCTGCAGCAACCGATTCAGACTCACTCTCGAGGTACCTCAGGCAGGTTCTCTGAGCCCAGGTATTGTCTTGCTCATTCAACCCGATAGAAACCAGTGCGGCGATAACGTTGGTTTCGACGTCGCTAGCTAGAAGCGTTGTCGCTTCCTCGTGGCTCATTGTTGGATCTTGGTAAAGAAAGCTCACATTTTTACTCCCCTCTGTGGCGAGGGAGCTTGCTCCCGTTGGGCTGCGCAGCGGCCCTAAAACCCGTGAATGCGGTGTGTCAGGTAATCTCCGCTCGCCAGTTTTGCGACTGCTGCGCACCCGAGCGGGAGTAAGCTCCCTCGCCACAGACCATCGGCTATTGCTGCGGATCGATGTTATCCAACGCCCGGTTCACGGCCAGTTCGCCCAGCATGATGACCTGCTGAATCCCCAACATTGTGTTGCGATGTGGGTCTTCCAGAAGGGTTGCGAAATCACTGATCATGACACTGGCTGATGCCAGTGATTCGCAGGCATTGGCCAGCAAGCTTTCGGTATCCATGTCGGGTGCGACGACAAACATTGTGCTGGGTTTGCGTGGGGGCTTGGGCGAAACCGATTCGGCTTCTGATTCAGGAGGGTTTGGAGTGTGTTTGAACATTGCTTGTTAGTCCTTAAGTGATGCTGACACCACCTTGCGACTAAACGAGAGGGTGGCAGCTGTACGCAGGTTAGTCGACCGGGGACACAAGCAATTACCGGCGCGCCCGAAGGCGCCCTGCGTACAGCTGCCATTGAGCGCAGGCGTAGGTACGCCCGACTGAATGGAGTGCATGCTGCTTGTGAAGACTACCGAGCGACTAAACCCGATCACTGACCATTCAGTGACGGGAATCAAGTTACCGACGGCCCCCAAGGCGCACAAGCCGGCGGATTCTGGCGTAGTTGTAGGCAATGACGCAAGGTGCTGTAGCCTGTTGCGCACGCCTCAAGTGATGCTTCGTTTGTCATGCCGTCTTCGCGAGCAAGCCCGCTCCCACAGGGTTTGCGCTGAACCTGTGGGAGCGTGGCTTGCCCGCGATGAACGATGACTCGGTCCACCTGACTTGCTAACCCCGGCAGCATCGGCAATCATGTCCGCCATATAGGGGTAGGGGGTATACGTATGTCGCACATCCACGAACACAAAGACGACCTGCTCAACCGCGTCCGGCGTATTGCCGGCCAGGTTCAGGCGGTGGAGCGGGCGCTGGAATCCGACGCCGAGTGCGCCAAAACCCTACATCTGGTCGCGGCGATCCGCGGTGCGGTCAATGGTCTGATGGACCAGTTCATCGACGCCCACGCCCGTGAACATGTGGCGCGTCCCGGGCTCAGCGATGAAGCACGCGCCGAAGGCGTTGAGGATTTGTTGCAAGCCATCCGCCGTTATTCGAAATAGAGGCCAGCCCCATGACTCTGCAACCTCAGGCTTCGCACTTTACCCACGACCACCTGTTTCTAGGGGCCGCCCACGATGACAACGCCCGCCGCACATTGTGGGTGGTGGCGCTGACGTTCGTGATGATGATTGGCGAAATTGCCGCCGGTTACATCACCGGTTCCATGGCGCTGCTGGCGGATGGCTTTCATATGGCGACTCACGCCGGGGCCATGGGCATTGCGGCGGCGGCCTACGGCTTTGCTCGACGACATGCCAACAATTCGCGCTTCAGTTTTGGTACCGGCAAGGTCGGGGATCTGGCGGGTTTTGCTTCGGCCATAGTGCTGGGCCTGGTGTCGATCGGCATCGCTGGCGAGTCCGTCGTGCGACTGTTTCAACCGACCACTGTGGCTTTCACCGAAGCGACGGTGATTGCGGTGGTGGGGCTGGGGGTGAACATCGTCAGTGCGTTTCTGTTGTCGGGCAATCATGGGCATCACGGCCATGATCATCACGATCACAGTAATGCCCACGCTCATCATCACGACAACAACCTGCGTTCGGCGTATTTGCATGTACTGGCCGATGCGTTGACCTCGGTGCTGGCCATCGTGGCATTGTTGGCCGGGCGCTACCTGGGCTGGGTCTGGCTGGACCCGGTGATGGGGATCGTCGGCGCGATCGTGATCGCGAGATGGGCTTATGGCTTGATGCGTGACAGCGCCGCAGTGTTGCTGGATACCACCGATGAGCACGTCGCCGCCGAAATTCGTGAGCTGCTCGAGTCGACGGACGATGTTCGCATCAGTGACCTTCACGTCTGGCAAGTCGGCCCTCAGGCGCGGGCCGCGATTGTCAGCGTCGTGGCCGTGGCAGGTGTCAATGCCGACGCCATTCGCGAACGTCTGGCGCCGGTTCATGAGTTGTCTCACCTGACGGTCGAGCATCGCCACGCTTGAAGTGTCTTTCAGGCAAAGAGCGGAATGCGCCCGTTAAGGGAAGGGCGGTAGTGCCAGGTCAACCGGTCCAAAGCAGGTTGCATCGCCAGGATCTCAGCCAGCGTCGCACGGGCAATGCTTAAGGCCAACACCTGTCCCGGACATTGATGACGGCCCGCGCCGAAAGTGAAACTGCGACGGTTCGGGCGATCGAGCAAAAACGCGTCGGGATCATCATTGAGCTGCGGATCGCGATTGGCCGAGGCCAGCAGCACCAGGATAACGTCGTCGGTGTTCAGGCTCACGCCGTCGATTTCACACGGTGCGGCGATGAAGCGGCGGGTGTTTTGCACTGACGGGTCGAAGCGCTGAACTTCAGCGATCAGGTCATCAAGTTGAGCCGAATCCAACTGTGGGTTTCGCCTCAACGCCAATAGCGCATTACCGATCAGTCCGGCAGTGGCTTCATGGGTCTGGGAGAACAGGCCGATCAGGTTGGCGATCAAGGTTTCAGCGTCGGTTGATGTCGCCGCGAAACGCTGCCGGATACCCGCGAGCAGGGCGCTTCGATTGTTCGGGTCGTCCAGAAGCTCGATGAAATAACCCTTCAGCTGTTCCGCCGCGACATGGGCGGCGTCCAGTTGTGCTTGAACGCTGAGCGCCGACAGGCAGGCGACGAAGTCTGCGGTCAGCTCGCTGATGGCCCGGCCCTGAGCCGGAGAAAAGCCGAGCAACGCCGCGACCACGCAGACCGGCCCGCGAAACATCGCTGCGTACAACCCGTCGGGGCCCGGGGTAATCAATCGAGCGCCGACCAACGCATTGACCTCATTCACGTCCATCAACGCCAGCCCCGGCTCAATCGCCGCCCTCGGGCAACGCTGCCGCTCGCCTTCATTCATCCGCATCAACTGACCGAACACCTTGCCGGCCATGCCTTGAGCAATCGCCTGGGGCACCGGCTCATGAGATGGCCGCACATGACAGTGCGGATGCGCCAGCACGGCGGCAACGGCTCGGGCGCTGCTGGCCACCCACAGTTTCAGTCCTTGATGAAAAACCAGCCCACCCTCGGCGCGCAGTTGCGCGTAGTAAGGGTAGGGATCGGCGTGAGTCGCAGCGATGATCGGGTCCATGGGGCGCAGCCTTATCGGTGGTTGGAAAGTGTTGCTACTATCTCCAGTCCGAAAGGGCCTTGATTCGTCCGGGAGCGAAATATGAACGCAGAACAACACGACATCGGCGTCTCTCAAGTGGCTGCCGCCATCGCGGAGCCTGCCCGAACGAAAATCCTCTGTTCGCTGATGGACGGCCACGCCCGCACCAGCACCGAGCTGGCGACGATTGCCGAAGTCAGTTCCTCGACCGCCAGTGCTCACCTGGCCAAGCTCAAGGAACTGGCGCTGGTGCGTTTGCACGTTCAAGGCCGTCACCGCTATTACAGTCTCGCGGACAAGCGCGTGGCCCAGGCGCTGGAAGCGCTGATGGTGATCAGCCAGAACGCCGCGCCGACGTTCAACCCGCGCACCCCGGATCGCCTGCAATTCGCCCGCACCTGCTACGACCACATGGCCGGCACGCTGGCAGTGTTGCTGCATGACCGGATGATCGACGCGGGGTGGTTGCTGGAAATCGATGAGCAGGTTTATCAACTGAGCGACAGCGGTGAGGCGTTATTCGAAGGATTGGGCATCGACGTCAAAGACCTCGGCACCTTGCGCCGCCGCTTCGCCTGCCCGTGCCTGGACTGGAGCATGCGTCGGCCGCACCTGGGCGGTGCCTTGGGTGCGGCGTTGCTGCAAACGGCGATCAAACGCAAATGGGTGACGCAGGACCTGGACAGTCGGGCTCTGGCGTTGACGGCGCTGGGGCGTAAGGAACTCAGTAGCCGGTTCGCCGTTGAGCTGCCGGTTCAGGCTGCGACAGCACAACCTGCGTCCACCGAGACCAGGCGCCGCACGATCGCCAGCCCTGCGGCTTAGCGACTGGACGAGGCCATGAGCACGCCAAAGCCGGCGAAGGTCACGCCCGAGACTTTCGCCGCCAGCCAGGAACCCTTCGGGCTCGACAACCAGCCTTTGGCGGCATTGGCGAGCAAGGCATAGCTGCCATGCACCAGAACCACCAGCACACCGTAGGAAGCGACCAGTTTGATGAACTGGGTGTAGAAGTGCGCCGAGGTGTCGATGAATTGCGGGAACACCGCCAGAAAGAAAAACACCGCCTTGGGGTTCAACAGCTGCATCGAAGCCGCTTCAAGAAAGCGATAGCCAGGGCTTGAGGGGCGCGTTTCAAGCAGCGTACTGAAACGATCCGAGCGCCAGCTTTTATAGCCCAGGTACAACAAATAGGCGGCCCCTGCGTATTTCAACGCGGTAAAGGCGCTCGCGGAGGTGCTGAGTATCAGGCCAACACTGGTGGCGCTGATGGCGGCGACGACAAACGCCCCCGACGCGATCCCCAGAATGCCCGGCACGGCCCCCGTCCAACCGTGTCGCACCGCGTTCGACAGGGTCAGGACCACGCCTGGCCCCGGGCTCAAAATGGTCAGGGTGGCGAAAAGTACAAAGAGTCCGTAGCTGTTCATGTCTTGCTCCATCGGTGGCGCTGGCTGCGTGTTGGCAGAGTGGCGTGACGAAACGAGCGTGACAAACGCTTTAATTAAAGCGCATAGGTGACTAAATTAGACCCATGAAAAATCAACTACCGCCGCTTAATGCTGTTCGCGCCTTCGCCGTTGCTGCTCGTCATCAGAGCTTCAGGCTGGCGGCCGAAGAGCTGCATGTCAGCCATAGTGCCGTCAGCCGGCACATCAAATTGCTTGAGGAATATTTGGGCGTGCTGCTGTTCGAGCGGCGCATCCGTCAATCGGTGCTGACGCCGGCCGGCCAGCGCTTTTATGAGCAGGTCAGCGCCGGGCTGTCGCAGATCGCCAACGCTGCCGCTGCGCTCAAGCAACATGCCTCGCTGCCTACCGTGAAGATCAATGTCCGTCCGTCCTTTGCCGTGCTTTGGCTGACGCCCAGGCTGGCGGATTTTGTTGCGCAGCACCCGGGCATCAAGCCGCAGGTGATCACTCAAACCCAGGCACCCGATCAGGCACGCGACGGGTTCGATGTCGTCATTCGCCGTGGCCGTGACGACTGGGCACCGGCGATTGAAGCGCGACCGCTGTTCGAAGACGAACTATTGTTGGTCGCGGCGCCATCGCTGATCGAGCGCCTGCCACTTGAAGACCTCACTTCGCTGAGCCGGCACACGTTACTGACCGTCAAGGCGCGTCGCGAAGACTGGCACAATTGGGCCATGCACTTTGGTCAAGGCCAGTCAGCCACTCAGGTAACCCGGCAGTTTGATCACATGCACCTGGCGCTTCAGGCTGCCGTGGATGGACAGGGTATCGCCCTGTGCCCAACCTCATTGCTGGGCACTCACCTCTCGAGCGGACGCCTGATCTGCCCGTTGCCCGAGTTGCGTCTGCCGTTGCCGCGTTACTACTACGGCGTTGCACCGGACGTGACGGCGCAGACACGGGTGTTTGTGGAGTGGATGTTTGCCCGCATTGCTCAAGATGAGCTGCAGTGGCAAACACCTGGTGCTGTAACCGCTACGCCCTGAAATTCCAGACAATCTCCACCACCCGCACCGCCAGCACCAGGTAGACCAGAAACAGAATGATCTGAAACGCCGTGTGATACGGCAACCTGGACAGCCGACGCAGGCCGTCGCTGACATTAAGCAGCATCAGCACCGCTGACAGCAGGATCAATCCCCAGCCGGCGAGGCTTGAGGTGAGAAACCCCATAAACAGGTACTGATCGCTGTGCAACGCGTTGGTGCCCGCCGCAAACATCAGCGCACACACCAGCAGGTTCTTGATGTTGTCGAACACTTGCGTGGTGAAGTCGGTGTCCAGCAAGGCCAGATACTTTCGCCAGAGTTTTCCCATGGTTTTGATGGCACCCGTTGATGGCCGTTGGACGTGGCAAGTCTAGTGACCTTTTCCACGATTCGCGGGCGAAAAAAAGCCCGGCCTTCAATAGGATGGCCGGGCTTTTTTGTTCAAACGGACAGTCGTGTCAAATCAAACCTTGACGATCCAGCCCGCTGGCGCTTCGACGTCGCCGGTCTGTACACCGGTCAGCTCTTTGTAGAGCTTCTGGGTGATCGGGCCGACTTCGGTTTCGCTGTGGAACACGTGCAGTTTGTCGTTGTAGCTGATACCGCCGATCGGGGTGATCACTGCGGCAGTACCGCAAGCGCCGGCTTCCTTGAAGTCGGACAGCTTGTCGATGAACACGTCACCTTCGACCACTTCCAGGCCCAGACGGGTCTTGGCCAGCTCGATCAACGACAGACGAGTGATACCCGGCAACACCGAAGGGGAATTCGGGGTGACGAACTTGTTGTCGTGGGTGATCCCGAAGAAGTTGGCCGAGCCGACTTCCTCGATTTTGGTGTGGGTCAGCGGGTCCAGGTAGATGCAGTCGGCGAAGTGCGCCTTCTTGGCCTGGGAACCCGGCATCAGGCTGGCGGCGTAGTTGCCACCGACCTTGGCCGCACCGGTGCCTTGTGGGGCGGCACGGTCGTAGCTGGAGATCAGGAAGTTGTGCGGGGTCAAACCGCCCTTGAAGTAAGCGCCGACCGGGATGCAGAAGATCGAGAAGATGAACTCGGGCGCGGTGCGCACACCGATGTTGTCACCCACGCCGATCACGAACGGGCGCAGGTACAGCGCGCCGCCGGTGCCGTAAGGCGGGATGAAACGCTCGTTGGCGCGTACCACTTCCTTGCACGCTTCGACGAACTGTTCGGTGGACACGTGCGGCATCAGCAGGCGCGCGCAGCTGCGTTGCATGCGTGCGGCGTTCTGGTCCGGGCGGAACAGGTTGATCGAACCGTCCTTGCAGCGGTAGGCCTTCAGGCCTTCGAAGCACTGCTGGCCATAGTGAAGGGCAGTGGAGCCTTCGCTGATGTGCAGCACGTTGTCTTCGGTCAGGGTGCCTTTGTCCCACTCGCCATTACGCCAGTGCGACAGATAGCGCTTGTCTGTCTTGATGTAGTCAAAACCCAGCTTGTCCCAATTGATGCTTTCGTTACCCATGACACCCTCTATCACTTAACAACCGCCGAAACGGTTCAAGGCTTCTGACATTTTTCTGGATGGGGACAACAATACTTCATTCCGGGCCCATTTCGCAGCCCGGACTATCGGGTGATTGGCATATAAATGGTGTCGACCTTGAGAATTCGCGAGCAAGCCCGCTCCCACATTCGATCTGTGGTTGCCACAGCGCCTACAAACACCACAAATCCAATGTGGGAGCGGGCTTGCTCGCGAAGAGGCCATCACCTACGCCATCAATCTCCCTGGGTTACAGATGCAGCGCGTGACCAAGGGCACGCAACGCCGCTTCCTGCACCGCCTCACCGAGCGTCGGATGCGCGTGGATGGTGCCGGCGATGTCTTCCAGACGAGCGCCCATTTCCAGGCTCTGGCCAAACGCCGTCGACAACTCCGACACGCCTACACCGACCGCCTGCCAGCCAACAATCACATGATTGTCCCGACGAGCGACCACCCGCACGAAGCCGCTTTTCGATTCCAGCGTCATCGCCCGGCCATTGGCGGCGAACGGGAAACTCGAAACGATGCAGTCCAGCCCCGCAGCCTTGGCCTCGTCCGGGGTCTTGCCGACCACCACCAGCTCCGGGTCGGTGAAGCACACGGCGGCGATGGCGGTCGGGTTGAATTCGCGGTGTTTGCCGCTGATCAGCTCGGCAACCATTTCACCCTGAGCCATGGCCCGGTGCGCGAGCATCGGTTCGCCGCTCAAGTCGCCGATGGCGTAGACGTTACGCATGCTGGTCTGGCACCGGTTGTCGATCTTGATCGCCGAACCGTTCATGTCCAGGTTCAAGGCTTCGAGGTTCCAGCCTTGAGTGTTGGGTTTGCGGCCGACAGCCACCAGTACCTGATCGGTTTCCAGGTTCAAGGTGTCGCCATTCGGGTCACGAACTTGCAACGTATTTCCTTGTGAATCAAAGCCTTCAACGCTGTGCTTCAAGTAAAGCTTTACGCCGAGTTGCTTGAGCGCTTCGTGTACCGGATGGGTCAGTTCGGCGTCGTAGGCTGGCAGGATACGATCCTGCGCCTCGACCACACTGACCTCGGCGCCGAGCTTGCGATAAGCAATCCCCAGCTCCAGACCGATGTAACCGCCACCGACCACGACCAGCCGTTTCGGCACGGACGTCGGTGCGAGGGCTTCGGTGGAGGAGATAACCGGCCCGCCAATCGGCAGCATCGGCAGGTTCACGCTTTTCGAACCGGTGGCCAGCACCAGGTGCTCGCACTGAATGCGCGTGTCGTCGACTTCGACGGTCTTGCCGTCGATCACTTTGGCCCAGCCTTGAATGACCTGAACCTTGTGCTTCTTTAATAGCGCCGAAACGCCGGTGGTCAGGCGATCAACAATGCCGTCCTTCCACTCGACGCTCTTGCTGATGTCCAGGGTCGGCGCCGATACGCTGATGCCCAGCGCCGAGTGTTGGCTGTGGTGCTGCGTCTGATGGAACTGTTCGGCGACGTGAATCAATGCCTTCGACGGAATGCAGCCGATGTTCAGGCAGGTGCCGCCCAACGATTCGCCTTCCACCAGAATGGTCGAAATGCCCAACTGACCGGCGCGGATCGCCGTCACATAGCCGCCAGGGCCGCCGCCGATGATCAGCAGCGTGGTGTTCAAAGTCTGTTGCATGACTTTCTCCACAAATGCCTACTCAACAAAAAGCGTGGCGGGTTGTTCGAGCAAGCCACGGATGGCCTGGATGAATTGCGCCGCGTCCATGCCATCGACCACGCGGTGATCGAAGGAGCTGGAGAGGTTCATCATCTTGCGGATCACGATCTGGCCTTTGACGACCATCGGCCGTTCGACGATTTTGTTCACGCCGACGATTGCCACTTCCGGCAGGTTCAGCACCGGGGTGCTGACGATGCCGCCCAGGGCGCCGAGGCTGGTCAGGGTGATGGTCGAACCGGAAAGCTCATCGCGGCTGGCCTTGCCAGTGCGCGCAGCGGTGGCCAGACGCGAGATTTCCGCGGCGCTGTCCCACAGGCTGCGGGTTTCGGCATGACGTACCACCGGCACCATCAAACCGATGTCGGCTTGGGTGGCGACGCCCACATGCACCGCGCCGAGGCGCGTGATGACTTGCGCTTCGTCGTCGTAGCGGGCGTTGATCTGCGGGAAGTCGCGCAGGGCCACGACCAACGCGCGGACCAGGAACGGCAGCAAGGTCAGCTTGCCGCGGGTTGCGCCGTGTTTTTCGTTCAAGTGTGCGCGCAGTTCTTCCACGGCAGTGACGTCGATTTCCTCGACGTAGCTGAAGTGGGCAGCACGCTGGGTGGCGTCTTGCATGCGCTGGGCGATCTTGCGACGCATGCCGATCACCGGGATTTGCTCTTCGTCGTTGCGCTGGGCGTAAGCGGCGGTGGCGGTCGATGCATTTGACTGACCCTGAGCCAGATAAGCCTCGAGGTCTTCGTGCAGAATCCGTCCGGCAGGGCCGCTGCCACGCACCAGACGCAATTGAATGCCGAGGTCCAGCGCATGCTTGCGCACGGCGGGGGAGGCCAGTGGACGCTCATCGGCTTCACGGGCAACCATCGGACCTTGGCACGCGGCGGCAGGGCGAGGCGCCGCCACCGGTGTGCTTTCAACAACCGCTTCAACTTTAGGCGCTGCAATGGGTGCTTCTTTAACCGCTACTGGCTGAGCCGACTCTTTAACGTTGCCCGCGCCTTCGACTTCGATGCTGATCAGAATGCTGCCGACTGCCATGACTTCGCCAGGCTGGCCGCCCAGCGCAATCACTTTGCCATGCACCGGGGATGGAATGTCGACCATCGCCTTGTCGGTCATGACATCGGCCAGCACCTGATCTTCGACGACCATGTCGCCGACCTTGACGTGCCACTGAGACAGCTCAACTTCTGCAATGCCTTCGCCAATGTCCGGCATTTTAATAACGTGCGTGCCCATTCAGACCTCCATAACCCGATGCAAAGCCGCGCCCACTCGGGACGGGCCAGGGAAATACGCCCACTCT
This sequence comes from Pseudomonas sp. PDM09, assembly GCF_014852305.1. Classification (NCBI taxonomy): domain Bacteria; kingdom Pseudomonadati; phylum Pseudomonadota; class Gammaproteobacteria; order Pseudomonadales; family Pseudomonadaceae; genus Pseudomonas; species Pseudomonas sp. PDM09. The sequence continues at coordinate 600,239 of NZ_JACVBI010000002.1, forward strand.
TGCGCGTGCGGGTAGGGAGTGTCCCAACCGGTGACGCGCTCGATCGGCGCTTCCAGGTAGTGGAAGCAATGCTCTTGCACCAAGGCGACCAGTTCGGCGCCGAAACCGCAGGTGCGGGTCGCTTCGTGAACGATCACGCAACGGCCGGTTTTCTTCACCGACTTGACGATGGTGTCCAGGTCCAGCGGCCACAGGCTGCGCAGGTCGATGACTTCGGCGTCGATACCGGTTTCTTCAGCCGCCACTTGCGATACATAAACGGTGGTGCCGTAGGTCAGGATGGTCACGTCTTTGCCGGGACGCGCGATGGCAGCGACATCCAGTGGCACGGTGTAGTAACCGTCCGGCACTTGCGCGGCGGGGTGTTTCGACCACGGGGTTACCGGACGGTCGTGGTGGCCATCGAACGGGCCGTTGTACAGGCGTTTTGGTTCGAGGAAGATCACCGGGTCATCGTTTTCGATGGAGGCGATCAGCAGGCCTTTGGCGTCGTAAGGGTTGGACGGCATGACCGTGCGCAAACCGCAGACCTGGGTGAACATCGCCTCGATGCTCTGGCTGTGGGTCTGGCCGCCGTAGATGCCGCCGCCGCAGGGCATGCGCAGGGTCATCGGTGCAGTGAATTCGCCGGCCGAGCGATAACGCAGGCGGGCGGCTTCGGAAATGATCTGGTCCGACGCCGGGTAGACGTAATCGGCGAACTGGATCTCGGCCACCGGCCGCAAACCGTAAGCGCCCATGCCCACGGCGACGCCGACGATGCCGCTTTCGGAAATCGGTGCGTCGAATACCCGGGAGGTGCCGTACTTGTTCTGCAGGCCTTCGGTGCAACGGAACACGCCGCCGAAGTAGCCCACGTCCTGGCCGAACACCACGACATTGTCGTCACGCTCAAGCATCACATCCATGGCCGAGCGCAGGGCCTGGATCATGGTCATGGTGGTCGTGGTCATGGCGGTTTCCAACTCGATTTTATTGTTGTGATCGTTCATGTCAGATCCCCAACTCTTGACGCTGGCGCTTCAAATGCTCCGGCATCTCTTTGTAGACGTCTTCGAACATGGTCGCGGCGCTCGGAATCTGGCCGCCGGCGAGGGTGCCGTACTGCTCGGCTTCTTTCTGCGCGGCGATCACTTCGGCTTCCAGCTCGGCGCTGACGGCGACGTGTTCCTCTTCAGACCACTGACCGATTTTGATCAGGTGCTGCTTGAGGCGCGCAATCGGGTCGCCCAACGGGAAGTGGCTCCAATCGTCGGCAGGACGGTATTTGGATGGATCATCGGACGTCGAGTGCGGGCCGGCGCGGTAGGTGACCCATTCGATCATGGTCGGGCCGAGGTTGCGGCGCGCACGTTCGGCGGCCCAGGCAGAGGCGGCGTACACCGCGACAAAATCGTTGCCATCAACCCGCAGGGAGGCGATGCCGCAACCGACGCCGCGTCCGGCGAAGGTAGTGGCTTCACCACCGGCAATCGCCTGGAACGTGGAGATTGCCCATTGGTTGTTGACCACGTTGAGGATCACCGGCGCACGGTAGACGTGGGCGAAGGTGAGGGCGGTGTGGAAGTCCGATTCAGCGGTAGCGCCGTCGCCGATCCAGGCCGAGGCGATTTTGGTGTCGCCCTTGATCGCCGAGGCCATGCCCCAGCCCACGCCCTGGACGAATTGGGTGGCGAGATTGCCGGAAATGGTGAAGAAACCGGCGTCCTTGACCGAGTACATGATCGGCAGTTGACGGCCCTTGAGCGGATCGCGTTCGTTGGACAGCAGTTGGCAGATCAGGTCGACCAGCGGCACGTCGCGGGCCATGAGAATGCTTTGTTGACGGTAGGTGGGGAAGCACATGTCGTCGATGTTCAAGGCCAGGGCCTGGGCGCTGCCGATGGCTTCTTCGCCAAGGCTTTGCATGTAGAACGACATTTTTTTCTGACGCTGGGCGACCACCATGCGGTTGTCGAAAATCCGCGTCTTGAGCATGGCGCGCATGCCTTTACGCAGGATCTCGACGGGCACGCCTTCAGCCCATGGGCCGAGGGCATTGCCCTGGTCGTCGAGCACGCGAATCAGGCCTTTGGCCAGATCAGCCGTGTCGGCCGGTTCAACGTCGATTGGGGGTTTGCGCACCAGGCCTGCGTCGGTCAGATGCAGGTAGGAGAAGTCGGTTTTGCAGCCGGGGCGGCCCGAAGGTTCGGGAACGTGCAGGCGCAGCGGTTCGTACGCTTGGTTCATGGCTTCTACGCTCGATCTTGTGAATTTCTTGTAGTGAGCTGGCAGTCATTCTTCGATAAAAGAAATCTTGTCCTACAACAATCATAGGCCGGCCCAAGAAGAATATTTCTCTCTGTTTCGTTGCGCTTGAGGTCATTTGAGGATAAAAATTCTGCATAAACATAAAAAGCAGGTGGTTTTGTCTCATGCGCAAACTGGACCGTACCGATATCGGCATTCTCAACAGCCTTCAGGAGAACGCGCGCATCACCAACGCCGACCTCGCGCGTTCGGTGAACTTGTCGCCCACGCCGTGCTTCAACCGGGTCAAGGCGATGGAAGAATTAGGGCTGATTCGTGAGCAAGTGACCCTGCTCGATGCCGACCTGCTGGGGCTGCATGTGAATGTGTTTATTCACGTCAGCCTGGAGAAACAGGTGGAGGAGGCGTTGCAGCATTTCGAAGAGGCGATCTCGGATCGTCCGGAAGTGATGGAGTGCTATTTGATGGCCGGCGACCCGGATTACCTGATCCGCGTACTGGTGCCGACCATTCAGTCGCTGGAGCGCTTCATGATGGATTTTTTGACCAAAGTGCCCGGGGTGGCGAACATCCGTTCGAGCTTTGCGCTCAAGCAAGTGCGCTACAAGACGGCGCTGCCGTTGCCGGCCAATGGGTTGACCCTGGCCAATTGAGTTGTAGCAGCTGTCGAGCACCGCGAGGCAGCGTTCGGCGGCGAAGCCGTCGCAAAACTTGCAACCGCGTTCTTTCCGGGAAACCGCGTTGGTTGGATTACGACGGCTGCGCCGCCGAACGCTGCCTCGCGGTGCTCGACAGCTGCTACGGGACTAGAGTTGATTCAGAGGGATTTTGAGGTAAGTGACACCATTGCCCTCCGCCGGCGGCAAATTCCCCGCCCGCACATTCACCTGAATCGCCGGCAACAACAACGTCGGCATGCCCAACCCGGCATCGCGCCGGGTGCGCATGGCGACGAAAGCGGCCTCATCAATGCCATCGTGAATATGGATGTTGCTTTTGCGCTGCTCGCCAACCGTGCTCTGGCATTGCGGGGCGCGGCCCGGGGGCGGGTAATCGTGGCAGACGTAGAGGCGAACGCTGGCGGGGAAGGCCAGCAGCTTGTGGATCGAGGCAAACATCTGGTTGGCGTTGCCGCCCGGGAAGTCGCAGCGCGCGGTGCCGACGTCTGGCATGAATAACGTATCGCCCACCAGAATCATATCGCCGTCGATCAAATAGGCCATGTCCGCCGGGGTATGGCCGGGCACATGCAGGGCCGTGGCCTTGAGATTGCCGATCCGGAATGATTCGTCCGGCACGAACAGGTGATCGAACTGTGAACCATCGACGCTAAATCCCGCCTCCAGATTGAACAGCGTCTTGAACACGTCCTGAACCTTGCTGATCGACTCACCGATCGCAATCTTGCCCCCCAATTCCCGACGCAGATACGGCGCGGCGGACAGGTGATCGGCATGGGCGTGGGTTTCCAGCAGCCATTGCACCTGCAACTGATGTTCGCGCACGAAGGCGATGATTCTGTCGGCCTGGACGGTCGCGGTGCGCCCGGCGGCGGGGTCGTAATCCAGCACTGGGTCGACAATCGCGCAGTGCCCGCCATCGTGCTCGTAGATCACGTAGCTGTAAGTCGACGAGGCGGGGTCGAGGAAGGCTTCAATCAACGCAGACATGGGGACGAACCTGTGGAAAGGGGCGGGAGGACAATAACCGGTTGCAACACTTTATGTTTAAACATAATGTCCGCAGCTTAAGTGACGTCGAAGGCATCCTGCAAATGCAATCCAGTCTGACCGAATGTGAAGTCGCCCAGCTCCGGGCTTCTGCCTCCAAAGCTTGCGTGCTGCTCAAGGCCTTGGCCAACGAGGACCGCCTGCTGATTCTCTGCCAACTGACCCAGGGCGAGCGCAATGTCGGCGAACTGGAAAAAATGACCGGCGTGCGCCAGCCCACACTGTCCCAACAGCTGGGCATCCTGCGCGACGAGGGATTGGTCGCCACCCGTCGTGAAGGCAAGTACATATTCTATGGTTTAGCCAGTCACGAAGTGATTCAGGTGATGAAGACGCTGTCCGGCCTGTACTGCGGAGCGGTGCTGAAAAGCTGGGGCTGAGTCTGATAGCCGTAATGCGATCCGTAGCAGCTGTCGAGCCCTGGCGAGGCTGCGTTCGGCTGCGAAGCAGTCGTAAATCAGAGATTGCGGTATGTCAGACAGACCGCATTAGCCGGTTTCACGACTGCTTCGCAGCCGAACGCAGCCTCGCTGGGGCTCGACAGCTGCTACGGGACTGAACGCAGCCTCGCTAGCTGCTACGGGACTGAACCCGGCGCCATGCGTGCAATAACAAGGAATGAGTAATGAACGATCAACACTGGGGCCCATCCATCAGTGCCGACATCGTGGTAATAGGCGGCGGAACCGCCGGCATTGGTTTGGTTGCCAGCCTGCTGAAACGCGATCCGGGTTTAAACATCACCGTCATCGAACCCGACAGCCAGCATTACTACCAACCGGCGTGGACGCTGGTCGGCGGTGGTGCTTACGCGGTGAAAAACACCGCGCGCCCGATGTCCTCGGTGATGCCGCGCCAGGCCACCTGGTTGCAGGCGTGCGTGACTGACATCGCCCCGGACAGCAAACAGCTGACCCTCGACGATGGCCGCACCGTCAGTTACCGGAACCTCGTGGTCTGCCCCGGTTTGCGCCTGGCCTGGGAGAAAATCGAAGGCTTGCAGGACACCCTCGGCCAGAACGGCGTGACCTCCAATTACAGCTATCGGCACGCGGCCTACACCTGGGAACTGGTCCGGGGATTGCGCGGCGGTAAAGCGATCTTCACCCAGCCAGCGATGCCGATCAAATGCGCCGGTGCGCCGCAGAAAGCCTTGTACTTGTCCTGCGATCACTGGCGTAAAACCGGCGTTCTGAACAAATTCGACGTCGAGTTCAATCTGGCTGGCGCTGCGTTGTTCGGTGTGGCGACATTCGTGCCGCCGCTCATGAAGTACATCGAAAAGTACAACGCCCGGCTGGCCTTCAATTCCAATCTGGTCAAGGTTGACGGGCCATCGAAAACCGCGTGGTTCGAGGTCAAGGACGCTGCAGGTGTCGTGACCGTACAAGAAAAAACCTTCGACCTGCTGCACGTCGTGCCGCCTCAGGTTTCGCCGGATTTCATCCGCCAAAGCCCGTTGGCCGACGCCGCTGGCTGGTGCGAAGTGAACCCGCACAGCCTGCAACACGTGCGCTATACCGACGTCTTTGCCTTGGGCGATGTCTGTTCCACCAGCAACGCGAAAACTGCCGCCGCCGCGCGCAAGCAGATCGTGGTGGTGGCGCAAAACCTTCTGGCCCTGCGCAAGCAACAGCCGTTGCCACTCAAGTACGACGGCTACGGTTCCTGCCCGCTGACGGTGGAGAAGGGCAAGGTGATCCTCGCCGAGTTCGGTTACGCCGGTAAGTTGCTGCCGACCTTTCCCCTCGACCCGACAGTGCCGCGCCGTTCCGCCTGGTTTCTCAAGGCGACCTTGCTGCCGTGGTTCTACTGGAATGGCCTGCTCAAGGGCCGTGAATGGCTGACCCATCTGTCCAAGGTTGACTGAGAGAACCCTATGTTGCTGGCCAGTTTTTTCGGCGTTGTCATGGGGCTGGTGCTCGGTTTGACCGGCGCTGGTGGCGGTATTCTTGCGGTGCCGGCCCTGGTGCTGGGGCTGGGTTTGACCATGACCCAAGCGGCGCCCGTCGCCTTGTTCGCGGTGGGCAGTGCGGCGGCGATCGGTGCGATCGACGGTTTGCGCCATGGCCTGGTGCGCTATCGCGCGGCGTTGTTGATTGCACTGCTGGGCGCGGTATTTTCGCCGGTGGGCATCTACTTCGCCCATCAGTTGCCGGAAAGGATCCTGATGGTCCTGTTCAGTCTGCTGATGGTCATGGTGGCCTGGCGGATGCTGCGCCGGGAAAAGCCCGACGATGGCCCGAGTGATCACGGCCATGCCAACTGGGGCCAGAAAAACTGCATGCTCGATCAACAGACCGGGCGCTTTTCCTGGACCGCCAAATGCACCGCCACTCTGGCGGCACTCGGCGCGGTGACCGGTGTGGTCTCGGGGCTGCTCGGGGTCGGTGGCGGCTTTCTGATTGTGCCGGCGTTCAAGCAACTGACCGATGTGCAGATGCGCGGCATCGTCGCCACGTCGTTGATGGTGATCAGCCTGATCTCGGTGATCGGCGTGATCGGCGCGTTTCATGCCGGGGTGCGGATCGATGGTTTGGGCGTGTCGTTCATTGTCGCCAGCATCGTCGGGATGATCCTCGGTCGAAAACTCTGCGCGCGGGTGCCGGCCCGAGGGCTGCAGATCGGCTTCGCCAGCGTCTGCGTGGTGATCGCCGTTTACATGCTGTTTAGAGCGCTCGCCTAGCGGGCACCGGTTCCTGTGGACGCCAGTCCGGTCCACAGGCGTACGCCCTAAGTTCCGGGCCTGTCCGACGGGCGGTCTTACGCCGAATTTGCCGCGCGCTACCCGCCAGTCCAAAGCAGCTCACAACCGCCCCCAAGGCAGCGTATGACGCCGCCGGTCCACTTTCGATAATCGCCTCCGACATCAAGTCCCCCGTTGCGGAGCGCGTCATGCACAACAATAAGAACTTCAAGCATCGTTTCTTGCCGGCCTTCATCGCCAGCCTGTCGTCCCTTGGCCTGAGCTCAATGGCCGAGGCCGAAATCATGCTGTACGACAAGGACCAGACCACGTTCTCCACGGATGGCTACATCAACGCCTTCTACGTGAACAGTGACGTGGACCGGGCCGGCGAGCAGTACGACCGGCGCCAGGCGCGGGTGAAGATGGGGTTTCTGCCCAACTACCTGGGCTTCAACATGGGCAAGCAGGTCGATGACCTCAAGCTCGGCGCCCGCGCCTCGTTCTGGGTGACCATCAACGACAGCGAAACCAACGGCACCGACACCGCCATCGACGTGCGGCAGTTCTATGGCACGGTAGCCAATCCAGAGTGGGGCGAGGTGCTGATCGGCAAGGACTTCGGCCTGTTTGCCCGCTCCAACATCCTGCTCGACGAATTGCTCGCCGGTTATGGTCAGGTCAGCGATACATTGGGCCTGGTGGACGGCGGTGGGGTGTCGTTCGGCAACATCGGCAGCGGCTACCCGTACCCGTTCCCGACGTCGCAGATTACCTATCGCACCCCGGTGATGGATGGCTTGCGGGTGGCGGTCGGGATCATGGACCCGGTCGACACCAACGACAGCAGCGCGACGGGCAAGGCGTATCAGGAGAACCCGCGCACCGAGAGCGAGATCACCTATCAGTTCGACGTCGGCGGGGCGAAGATTTACAGCTGGCTCAACGGCAGCTACCAGACTTCGGACAACACCGATTCCAGCGTCGAGTCCGTCACCTCCAAAGGCGTGGGCTACGGCGTGCAGGCGAAGATGGGCGGGCTGTCGCTGACCGGCTCCGGCTTCCAGGCCAAGGGCATCAACCCGTTCTTCACCAACAACGCGGGCGAGCCGACCCTGCGCAATGTCGACAGCGACGGTTACCTGTTGCAGGGCTCCTACAAACTGGGCAAGAACCGCCTGGCACTGTCTTACGGCAAGACCGAGGACGACGGCAACGGCGTGGTCGGCAGCGGTGCCGATTACGAGACCCGCGGCATTGCGCTGTTCCATGACGTCAACGACAACCTGAAGCTGGTGGCCGAGTACAACCAGTTCGAGATCAACGGTCACGACACCAGCGCCCAGAATGAAGACACCGATACGTTTGCGGTGGGGGCGGTGTTGACCTGGTAACTCCATAATCGGCACAACGCAGATCCAATGTGGGAGCGGGCTTGCTCGCGAAAGCGCAGTGTCAGGCAACATCATTGTTGACTGGAAGGCCGCTTTCGCGAGCAAGCCCGCTCCCACAAGGGATTTGTGGTGTTCTGTAGATATTGTCGTCCTCTCATCCCATCGAACCACCCACCCGCTACCCAAGTAGCATTCGCCGCCGCCCGCAGGCTTCGTACACTCGTGCCTCATACAGGCGCACCGGCGAGGGGCGAGGATGCAGCAGGTTCAGAACGACGGTGTGGTCAGTGGCATGTCCCAGGCCACGGATGCCCAGCAAGCGGCTCAGGATCTGGCGCGACAACTCTTGCACCCGCACTTGGGCTTCGTGCTGTTCTTCTGTTCCGCCGAGTACGACTTGCAGGCGCTGGGGCAGGCGTTGCAACAGAGCTTCGGCGGCATTCGTCTGGTGGGTTGCACCAGTGCCGGAGAAATCACCCCCCAAGGTTATGGCCGCAGCTGCGTGACGGCGGTGGGCTTCGATCATCGGCACTTTTCCATCTCCGCCGAACTGATCGACGAGATGGAGCATTTCAGCCTGATCGATGCCCAGCAAATGGTCGAGCGACTGGTCAGCGGCTGTCGCAGCAACACCCTGGCACCGATCAAGGGCAACAGCTTTGCCCTGACCCTGCTCGATGGCTTGTCCAGCCGTGAAGAAATGGTTCTGGCGGCCTTGAGCGCAGCGTTAGGCGACATTCCGCATTTTGGCGGTTCAGCCGGCGACGACAACTACCTGACCCACACCCACGTGTATTTCGGCGGCGAGTTTCACAGCGGCGCGGCGGTGGTGGTGCTGGTCAATACCTGGCTGGACTTCGAAGTCTTCACCACCCACCACATTCTGCCCAGGGCCGAGAAGCTGGTGGTCACCGCTGCCGACAGCACCTCGCGCCGGGTGTTCGAACTGAATGCCGAACCCGCCGCCGAGGAATACGCCCGGCACATCGGCGTGGCGGTGGCCGACCTCGATTATCGGATCTTCGCCGCGCATCCGTTGGCGGTGCGAATCAACGATCAGTATTACGTGCGGGCGATCCAGCAGGTTCATCCGGACCTGAGCCTGAGTTTCTATTGTGCGGTGGAAAACGGCATCGTCCTTACCGTCATGACCCCCGGCCCCATGCTGCCAAATCTGCAAAACTTGTTCGACGGTTTGCAGAAGCGTCTCGGGGACCTGTTGCTGACCATCGGCTGCGACTGTTTTCTTAGGCGTCTGGAACTGGAAGACGGCGGCAATCTCGAGCAGATCGGCGCGTTTCTGCGGGAGCAGCGGGTGATGGGTTTCAACACCTACGGAGAACAGTTCAATGGCATGCACATCAACCAGACCTTCACCGGGGTTGCCATTGCCCGAGGCCGGTCCCCTGGACAGCGCTGACCTGCAGGCGCAGATCGCCAGCCTGCGCCACGAAAACCACAAACTGCAGCGCATCAATGGCGCGCTGATCGAGCGCATTGAATCCGGCATCACCCGGGGCAACGACCCGTATGCGGCGTTCCAGCATTCGGTGGTGCTGGCCGAACAGGTGCGTGAGCGCACCGATGCCCTGAACCAGGCCATGGCCGAACTCAAGGCCGGCAATCATTTGCTCAGTGAGGCACGGCTGCGGGCCGAAACCGCCCATCAACACTTGATCGACGCCATCGAAAGTATTTCCGACGCCTTTGTACTGTTCGATGCCGAACAGCGGATCGTGCTGTTCAACAGCCGCTTCAAGGCGTTCTGGGGCAACAGCCGGGTGCGCATCAATGCTGGCATGCGCCTGCGCGAGGTCAAACGGTTGATGACCTCGACTGGACTGTTCAGCGAAGAACCCCGCGGGCATGCCGACGAAAACCTGCTCTATCGCCTGCACAACGGGCGCTGGCTGCAAGTCAGCGAACGGCCGACTCAGGAAGGCGGGCGGGTGATCCTGTTCACCGACATTACCGACGTCAAACTCAGCGAAACCCTGCGCCGTGAGCAGGCGGTGGCGCAAAAATCGCACTTGTTGCAACGGGCGGTCGACAACCTGTCCCAAGGCGTGGCGATGGTCAACGCCGAGGGCATTCTGGAACTGTGGAACCGGCGCTTCCTGGAACTCAGCGGCCTGGCCCCGGTGGCGGCTCATCGGCCATTCGCCGAAGTGATTGCCGACAGCGAACTGAACCTGCTGACCCCGGCCAGTCGCGATCCGAACGGGCGGCACGTGCAGGAATGCGAGCAGCGCCTCTACGATGGCCGGGTGCTGGAAATCCGCACCCATCCGTTGCCCACCGGCGGTTTCGTCAACACCTTCACCGACATCACCGAACGCTACCAGCACGCCGAAGCGCTCAGCGAAAGCGAGCGCTGGATTCGCCTGATCACCGACCATGTGCCGGCGCTGATCGCCTACCTGAATGCCGATCTGGTCTATGAATTCACTAACAAGGTCTATGAAGAATGGTACTGCTGGCCCCGGGGCGTGATGCTCGGGCAGAGCCTGCGCGAAGTCCACAGCGAGCAGCACTATCAGCGCCTGGAAGCCTACGTGGCCCGGGCCCTGGCCGGCGAGAGCGTGACGTTCGAGTTTGCCGAAACCAACATCAACAATCAGGAGCGCTACATGCTGCGCTCCTACGTGCCCAATCGCCTGGCCACCGGGGAAGTGGTGGGGATTTTCGTGTTGATCCGCGACATCACCGAGCGCCGCCGTACCGCCGAGGCGCTGCATCAGGCCTATCAGAACCTTGAACTGCGGGTGCGCGAACGCACCACCGAACTGACTACCCTTAATGACCAACTGCTGCGCGAAATCGACGAGCGCCGCCGGGTGGAGTCACGCTTGCGCGAGGCCAAGCTCGAGGCCGAGCAGGCCAATCTGTCGAAGACCAAGTTTCTTGCGGCGGTCAGCCACGATCTGCTGCAACCGCTGAATGCCGCGCGGCTGTTTACCAGCGCCTTGCTGGAGCGCCGGGAGCCGGTGGCCAACGAGACGCTGGTGCGCAACGTCAGCAATTCCCTGGAAGACGTGGAAAACCTGCTGGGCACGCTGGTGGACATTTCCAAACTCGATGCCGGGGTGATCAAGGCCGACATTGCGCCATTCGCCCTGAGCGAATTGCTGGAAAACCTCGCCGCCGAATACACCCAAGTGGCCCGCAGCGAAGAGCTCGAGCTGCATTTCATCCCCTGTTCGGCGTTGGTGCGCAGCGACATTCAGTTGCTCGCGCGGATTCTGCGTAATCTGCTGAGCAATGCCATTCGGTATACCTACAGCGGGCGCGTGGTGCTCGGCTGCCGGCGTCATCATCAGCGGCTGACCATCGAGGTCTGGGACAGCGGCCTGGGCATTGCCGAAAACCGTCTGGAGGAGATTTTTCAGGAGTTCAAGCGAGGGGATGTGCAGCGCCCGGATCAGGATCGCGGCTTGGGGCTGGGCCTGGCGATCGTCGAGAAAATCGCCCGTATTCTCGGCCACCGGATTCATGTGCGTTCGTGGCCGGGCAAGGGCTCGATGTTTTCCGTCGAAGTGCCGTTGAGTGCCACGGCGCCCAAGGCGTTGCCGAACCTGCTGATGAGCGAACCGATGCTCGAGCGCCTGCGCGGTGCGCGGGTGTGGGTGCTGGACAACGACGCGGCGATTTGCGCGGGGATGCGCACCTTGCTCGAAGGTTGGGGCTGCCGGGTGATAACGGCGCTGTCGGAGGAGGACCTGGCGCGGCAAGTGGATAATTATCACGATGAAGCCGACCTGCTGATCGCCGACTATCACCTGGATGACGAGAAGAATGGTGTCGACGCCGTGGCCCGCATCAACGCCCGGCGTGCTTCAGCGATCCCGGCGATGATGATCACCGCCAACTACAGCAACGAACTCAAACAGCAAATCCGCGAACTGGGCCACACCCTGATGCACAAACCGGTGCGGCCGATGAAGCTCAAGACGGCGATGAGTCATTTGCTTGGTCGGCCTTGAGGTGTGCCTGAGAGAGTTGGGTGATTTTTAGGGCCCCTTCGCGAGCAAGCCCGCTCCCACATTGACCGAGTCGACTCAGATCTAATGTGGGAGCGGGCTTGCTCGCGAAGGGGACGACTCGGTCTTCTGGTTGCCTGCGAACTCAGCGCCGCAAATACGACCCGAAATCAATATCCCCGGCACTCAAAATCGCCTGCACCCGATTGTGCACATTGAGTTTGCGCAAAATCGCCGAGACGTGGGCCTTGACTGTGGTTTCGGCGATTTCCAGGGTGTAGGCGATCTGTTTGTTCGATTCGCCCTTGGTCATGCGCTCTAGCACCAGCAGTTGTTTGCGGGTCAGCGCCTGGAGCAGTTCGGGCGGGAAGCTCGGGGTGTCATTCATCCGGCGATGAGTGCCGCTTTTTTGCGTGCGGATGATGTCCGGCGGCAGGTACACATTGCCATTGAGGATCTGCTGGATGGCTTCGGTCATCTGCACCCGAGGCGAGGACTTGGTGATGAACCCCACCGCGCCATAGGTGATGGCTTGCAGCACGATTTGTTTGTCCTGCTCGGCGGAAACGATCACCACCGGAATGGTCGGCGCCTCGTTGCGCAGATTGATCAGGCCATTGAGGCCATGCATGCCGGGCATGTTCAGGTCGAGCAGGATCAGGTCCAGGTCATCGTGTTCCTGGGTCAGGGCCAGGGCACTGTCGAGGTCGGCGGTTTCCATGACCTCGCTGCCGGGGAAACCGTCGCTGATGACGTTATGAATGGCTTCGCGAAACAGCGGGTGATCGTCGGCAATCAGAATTTTGTACATGGCCTTTCACCTCATTATTTTTGATTCGGGTGTGGCAACAACACGCAGCGCTCACGTCAGGGAAAGGGCTCGGGCTTTGCCTGCGTCACGGGCAGGTTCGCCGCTTGCCAGGCATCCAGTCCGTCGCGGTACCAATACAGTGTTTTATAGCCCATGGACGCGGCGCGTTTTACCGCGTTCCAGCTCAACCAGCAATCGGAGCGGCAGTAAAAGACCAACGGTCGCGTCAGGTCGCCCGCCGTCAATTGCTGCAGGTGGCGCGCGAAATAATCCTGCCACGGGGGCGTCAGGTCACCGTCACCGGTATTGGCCAGCCAATGGCTGCCGGGCAGGTTTTCATGGGCCTCATCTTCGATGAAACGGCCTTGCAGCCATTGCCTTCGGTAGACATCGATCAGCAGCGGATGGGGCGTCTGCGTGAGCAGGTTTTGCAGGGCAGGCGTGTCGATGATACTCGCGCCCTGAAGCTGAGTCGGGGTTGGGCTGCGGTATAGACCGATGCGATAACCGTCGGCAGAAAACAGCGCTGTTTCAGCCTGCGCGACGCCCAGCAACAGGCTCAGCGACAGCGCGGCGAGAGAAGGGCACAGCAGAACACGTCGTGCACGCGGCATGGGGTTCAGTCCTTATAGTTATGAACCCATTACATGCCAGTAGCGGTGCATTGTGAATGCGACGATAGACAGGTAAACCAGTACTAAAGTAGTAATTTGCCCTGTTTTAATTGATCGTTCCCACGCTCCGCGTGGGAATGCCTCACCGGACGCTCTGCGTCCGCTCTTGGGACGCAGAGCGTCCCTGGCTGCATTCCCACGCGGAGCGTGGGAACGATCGGGTCGGAGCTGTCAGTTGGTTTTGCGCAGGGCCGCATGCTGCGGGTTGAAGGTGAGTACCGCCAGCAGGGCGAACACCAGCGTCAGCCCCGTACATACCGCCAGCGCCACCAGGTTGAAGCGTTCATACAGCGCAAACCGCACCAGCTCCACTGCATGGGTGAACGGGTTCAAGGCGCACAGCCAATACAACCACTCGCTGGACTCGCGCATTTTCCATAGCGGATACAGCGCCGACGACAGGAAAAACAGCGGGAAGATCACGAAGTTCATCACCCCGGCAAAGTTCTCCAACTGGCGGATGGCGTTGGACAGCAACAGGCCCAGCGCGCTGAGCATCAACGCCACCAGCAGCAATGCCGGCAAGGCCAGCAACAAACCCATGGCCGGCGGTTGCACACCGTACAGCCAGGCAATCGCCAGAAAGGCATACACCTGCAACAGTGAAATCAGCGACGTCGCCAGCAATTTGCTGCACAGCAGGAAGGTCCGGGGCAGGGGGCTGGTCAGCAGCACGCGCATGCTGCCCATCTCCCGGTCGTAGACCATCGACAGCGAACCTTGCATGCCGTTGAACAACAGGATCATGCAGGCCAGGCCCGGGATGATGTAAACCTCATAGGGGATGTAGGTGTCGTAGGGCTCGATGATGGCGATGCCGAGTGCCGCGCGAAAACCGGCAGCGAACACCAGCAGCCACAGCAACGGCCGCACCAGCGCGCTGAGAAACCGCGTGCGCTGCAACACAAAGCGCAGCCATTCGCGCAGCACGATACCGCTGAAACATTGCCAGTAGGCGTTCATCCGACGATTGCTCCTGAAGGGGGCGGGGTGGTCAGGTGAGCGAAGGCCGAACCCAGGTCGCCACCGTGTTCCAGGCTCAACGCGTCGGCCTGTCCGCTGGCCACCAACCGCCCTTGATGCAGGATCAGCAAGTCGTCGCTGGGCTGCACTTCATCCAGCAAATGAGTGGTCCAGAGCACGCTGATGGTGTGCTCGCGGCACAGGCTGCGGATGTGTTGGTTGAGCGCCAGGCGACTGGCCGGATCGAGGCCGACGCTGGCCTCGTCGAGCAGCAACAGGCTTGGCTCGTGCAACAACGCACGGGCGATTTCCACCCGGCGGCGATGGCCGCCATTGAGCTCGCGTACCCGTTCGCGACGGCGCTCGGTCAGGGCCTGGCGTGCCAGTTCGGCGTCGACTCGCAGGTTGGTCTGGCGCCGGGACAGGCCATGCAGCGCGGCGTGATAACGCAGGTTTTGCTCAACACTGAGGTCCAGATCCAAAGTGCTTTGCTGAAACACCACACCCAATTGCTTGAGCGCCGGACGTGCCGAGGTGCGCAAGGAGCAGCCGCCGACCCGAATATCACCGCGCTGCACATCATAAAGGCGGGTGAGCAGCGCAATCAGCGTCGACTTGCCCGCGCCGTTCGGTCCCAACAGCGCCGCAAAACGCCCCGCTGCCAGATTGAAACTCACCTGACGCAAGGCCTCGCGCGCGCCGTAAGCGAAACTCAGGTCGCTGACTTCAAGGGCGTTCATGGTGTCACCACCACGCCCCACGGATAGCGCCCGACTTTCACCGATTTAGTGACCTTGAGGCTGTCGACATCGATCACCGATACGTCGCCGCTGACGCCATTGGTGGCCAGTAATTGCCGTTGATCCGGGGTAAACGACATCTGCCAGACCCGTCGGCCCACCAACAGGTAATCAACAATCTCGAAGGTCTTGGCGTCGATCACCGCCACATGGTTGGCCGGGCCGAGGGCGACGAAACCGTACTTGCCGTCGGCGCTGAGTTTGATCCCCACCGGTTGGACTTTGTCCGGGTGCACGCCTTTGATCTGGAAGGTCAGCGTCTTGAGGACCTTGCGGCTGGCGACGTCGAGAATCGTCACGGTGCCGCCGATTTCCGCCGAGGCCCACAGCTGCGAGCCATCGGGATTGAATTCGACGAAACGCGGCCGCTGATCGACCAGGGTATTGTCGGCGAGGGTCTGGGTGCTGGTGTCGATCCAGTGCAGCATGTTGGTGGTTTCACTGGTGTTCACCGCCCACTTGCCGTCGGGGCTGACGGCCATGCCTTCGGGCTCGACGCCGACGTTGATCTGCCCGAGCACTTTGGAAGTTTCGGTGTCAATCACCGTCACCAGCGCGTCGTCCTCGTTGGAGACGTACAGCCAGCGATTGTTGGGGTGCAGGGCGAATTGCTCGGGGTCTTTGCCGGAGGGCAGTTCCTTGATGATCTTGCGCGTGGCGATGTCCATTACCTGGACCCGGTCCGAATCGCTGGCGCAGATGTACAGCAGCGTGTTGTCGTGGGACAGCAACAGGCCGCGCGGGCGCTGGCCGACGGGCAGGGTATCGGTGACTTGCAGGGTCTGCATATCGATCAGGCTCAGGCTGTTGTCCTTTTCGTTGGAGACCCAGGCGGTGCTGGCAGCGACGTGCCCGGCGGTGAGAAGCAGGGCGCAGGAAAGTAGGGCACAGGAAAGCAGGGTGCGGCGCATGGCAGATTCCTTATTGTTGTTGTCATGAAAAAAGGATCAGAGAAAGCGGCAGCTGACCTCGGCTTTGTCGTAACCCAGGCTGTCCATTTCGTTGACAGGGTGCAGGAAGCCGTCTTGCGGCGAAGTGCTGACCAGCGCCCGGGGTTGCACGATGGGGATCGGCTGGCGCAACTGACCGTTCCACGGCCGATAACTGAGCTTGCGACCCTTGAAGCCGTCCAGCGGCAATTGATCGCTGATCTCAAGCGTACGAATCGCCATGGCATCGGCCTGACGCAGTTTACCCACCGCACTGGCGATGCTGCGTACGGCAATCCACGCGGCGAAATCCCGGTCGTTCATCCAGCGCCCGGCCAGGGCTTCGAAGCGTTTCTGCAACTGCGCGGCGCCGTAGGTTTCCACGGTTTTGTGCCAGCCCACCGGGGTCAGGCCCTGGGTGCCGGCGACCGGCCGTGGATACCAGGTCTGGTAGGGCACGTACTCGCCGAAGTCGCCGCGTTCATCGGCCACCAGCACCACGTCGTACTCGGCGGTCTGGGTGAACAGCGGCATGTCGGCCTGAGCGCTGCGGCGCTGGTCGTTATCGAAGCTCCAGGCTTTCTCCGCCACCAGTTGCAGGCCGAAGCGTTTGGCCGCCCGACGCAGGGCGGCGGCATAGGCTTGATCGTCCGCGGTCGGGCCGACGATCAACAGCGCCCGCTGCCATTTGCGCAGCACCAGAAATTGCGCCAGCGCATCGGCCAGCATCGCCCGGCTTGGCAGGCTGTGTAGCACGTTCGGCAGGCAGTCGGTGCTGCGCAGGCTGTCATCCGCGCTGCCGGCGTTGAACAGCAAGCTGTCGGGTAGCACGGCGCTGAGACGGCGCAGGGTCTGCGCCGGTGCATTCACCACAAACAGGCGCAGGCCTTGTTCGTATTGGGCTTTGGCCGCTTCGATCAGCGCATCCGGATTGTCGACGCTGGCGCTGACCAGGCTGTAGCTGTGGTTGAGAAAGCGCCCGGTACTGTTGCTGTCGGTGATCGCCAGTTCGGCGCCGCGCAGGCCGGCATCGGTCGGTTCGGGAATGACGTTCGACAGCAACGGCCCGGGGTCGGGGCGATAACCGAGGTAGCCGATCTGCACTTGCAGCGGTGCCTGCGCCGCCTGAACCTGGGTCGCCACCCCGGCGGCGCAGGCAATCGCCAGCAAGTAGATCAAGGCATAAGGGGCGAGCTGGCGCATAAAGGCACTCCATCACAGGTAGCGTCAGCATAGGAACCCTGGACGGGCGGGGAAATATGCAGAAAGTACCGATGGGCCAGTACCAAGGTAGTAACTCACCCCGGGCGGCGCGGTTTTAGCATGGATTGCAACGGCCATCACTCAAGGGGGGAGATTGACCATGCGAATTCTCAAAGCACTGCTCCTGCCGTTTTTGCTGATCCTGACCCTGATCGGCATCGACAAGCTGCACGGCGCCCGCCCCGTATTGGTTGGGCCTGCGCCACAAGCCCTACTACCAAGGGAGTAGGCCGCGGCCACCAAAGCAGCATGGGGTTGGCGCAAAGCCGTTCCTAAGATGGGTGCCATAGCCTCTTCAAAGAGGTTTTGCGTGCAATCTTGAGGGCAGAACAATGACAACAAAACGCAGCGCCTTGCTCGTTGCCGGACTGCTGGCCGGTTTCATCAATGCAGGTTCCGTCTGGGCCCACGGCAACGTGGTACCCCAAGCCGTCGAAACCCAGGGACTGACCCCGATCAAGGATGCCGGTGTGCAGGTCGATGCCGATGGTTGGGCGGCGGCGAACCCTTACCGTTCCTCCCCGGAACGCGAAAAAGCCGTGCAAATCGGCTCTTCGGCCTACAACCAGAACTGCGCGGCCTGTCATGGCCTGGAAGCCAAGTCCGGCGGTATCGCTCCCGACTTGCGCATGCTCGACGTCGGCGAGGCCGGTGATGAATGGTTCGTCGAACGTGTGCGCCATGGCGCCGTGCGTGACGGCCGGGTGTACATGCCGAAGATGGCCGACTACCTGAGTCAGGAAGCCCTGTGGGCGGTACGCACCTACCTGGACAGCGTGCACGTCGAGGAGTGACCCATGCGTTTGCTCGCGGTGTTGATCAGCGCTGTGTGGCTATGTTGCCAGGCAGCGCAGGCGCAGGTCCGTACCTATGACGAAATGATCGCCGCCGCCGAGCTGAAAGTCGCGGTGTACAAGGACTTCGCGCCCTACAGCTTTGAAGACGCTGGTCAGGCTCGCGGGGTCGATGTTGAACTCGCCCAGGCGCTGGCCAAGGCCATGGGGGTACGCCTGAAACTGATTTGGGCACCCGCCGGAGAAAAGCTCGACGACGACCTGCGCGATTACATCTGGCGGGCCAGCCAGTTGCACAATCAGCAACTGGCCGACCTGATGATGCGCGTGCCCTACGATCGCGATTACGCACAGAAACGCAATGAACTGGGTGAACTGGAAAACGGCCATGTGGTGATGTTCGGGCCGTACCAGACCGAACAATGGCAAGTCGCTTACGACCGTCGTCGGCTGGATTCAGTCGCCAGCGTCGCGGTGTTCCAGCAACACCCGATCGGTGTTGAAGTCGACAGCGTGCCGTCGTTTTACCTGACCTCGGTGTTCAACGGCATGCTCGCCGCCAAGACCCACCATTACCCAGGCGTACCCCAGGCGTTTGCCGCGATGAAGGCCGGTGAAGTCGACGCGGTGATGGCCATGCGCGGCGAGATCGACTGGCAAGTCCATCAGGCCGCCGACCCACAAGTGGCGTTGGCGGAAAACGCCTACCCGAACATGGGTAAACAGCTTTGGGAGATCGGCATGGCGGTGCATGAAAGCAATCGGCAACTGGCCTACGCCGTGGAAGAGGCGCTGGAAGCGTTGATTCGTGAGGGCTCGGTGAAAGCCATTTATGCCCGTTACGGCCTGCGGTATGACGTGCCCGAGATGTATCAATAGTGAACTGGCGAGCGAGTTGTCTGTTGGCCTGCTGGTTACCCTTGGCCGCGAACGCGGCGGACGTCGAGCCGGGTAACGACCCGGTGCCGTCGGTGATGTGGGGGTTCTATCACAAACAGATGCTCGGCGATGCACCGTTCGTGTTCGATGAGCGGGTCAAGTTGCTCGCGCCGCCATTTGCCGAAGACGCCCGACAAGTGCCGCTGGAAATCGACGCCCGGGCGTTCAAGGGCGAAGTGGTGCGCATCCTCGCCTGGGCCGAACTCAATCCGCTGCCGAAAATCGTCGACTTCGAACCCTTGACCGGTGTGCTGCCATGGCTGTCGATCCGCATCCGCGTTGAACAAGCCACGCCGTTGCGTGCGGCGGTACTGACCCGCGACGGGCTGTGGCATGTCGGCTCGACCCTGATCGATGCGGCAGGCGGCGGTTGCACTGCGCCAAGCGTGGTGCGCACGCAACCGGGTTGGGAAGAACACATCGGCGAAGTGCTGGGTGGCCGTTATCCCCGGGGCGAATTCAGTCGCGTGCGTTTGCAGGTGGCGCATCCGATGGACAACGGCATGGTCAGCGGCATCCCGGAGTTTTTCATCAACCTGGCCGAGCTGCGCGATCAAAACGATCAATTGCTGGCGCGTCTGCAGTTGTTCCCGGCGGTCAGCGAAAACCCCAATCTGGCCTTCGACATCGAAGGAGCAGGGCAGACGCGTCTGGTGCTGCGCGACAACAGCGGCAATCAATTCGATGCGGCCATTCCCTGACCCAAGGAGCGAGTGATGCGCTGGATGCTGCTGTTGTTCATCAGTCTGAGCCTGCCGGCCCTGGCCGATCCCGATTACACACTCAAGCCCCGGCAGATCGCCGAAGACACCTGGCTGCTGGAAGGCAGCACCGACAACTTCGCCAAGAGCAATGGCGGCAACATCGTCAACACCGCGTTCATCGTCACGGAAAAAGGTGTGGTGGTCATCGACACCGGGCCGTCGAAACGCTATGGCGAAGCCCTGCGCAAAGCGATTGCGGCGACTACCGATAAACCGGTGATTCAGGTGCTGCTGACCCATCACCATCCTGATCATGTGTTGGGCAGTCAGGCTTTCACTGACGTGCCGATTGGTGCCTTGGCCGGTACCACCGAACTGTTGCGACAGCAGGGTGATGCCATGGCTGAAAACATGTATCGGCTGGTGGGTGACTGGATGCGCGGCACCGAAGTGGTGTTGCCGACGCAGGTGCTGACGCCTGGCATGCACAGTTTTGGGAACCACGATTTGCGCCTACTGAGTCTGGGTGGGCACACCGGCGCGGATCTGGCTATTCTCGACCAGAAAACCGGCGTGTTGTTTGCCGGGGATCTGGTGTTTTATCAACGTGCCCTGACCACGCCCAACAGCCCGGGGCTGTCGGTGTGGCTGGCCGACATCGCGACCCTGCAGGGTTTGCCGTGGACACTGATCGTCCCCGGCCATGGGCCGGTGGCCACGGATACAAAACCGTTCGAACAGATGCACGATTACCTGACCTGGCTGGACCAGCTGATGCGCGACGGCGCGGCCAATGGCAGCGACATGGCCGAAATGATCCGCAGCCCCATCCCCGAACGTTTCGCCGGGATCAGCCTGAGTCGCTATGAACTGATCCGCAGCGTCAGCCATTTGTACCCGCGTTACGAACGGGGACAGATGAGGCGGGTGGATTCCGGCCAGCACTGATGTTGCCTGACACACCGCCTTCGCGAGCAAGCCCGCTCCCACATTTGAGCGGTGTGAACGCAGATGTTGTGTACGAAAATCCGCTGTGGGAGCGGTGTGAACGCAGATGTTGTGTACACCGAAGATCCACTGTGGGAGCGGGCTTGCTCGCGAAGAGGCATTCACATTCAGTAATGATGTTGCCTGGCACACCGCCTTCGCGAGCAAGCCCGCTCCCACATTTGAGCGGTTTGAACGCAGATGTTGTGTACGAAAATCCGCTGTGGGAGCGGTGTGAACGCAGATGTTGTGTACACCGAAGATCCACTGTGGGAGCGGGCTTGCTCGCGAAGAGGCATTCACATTCAGTAATGATGTTGCCTGGCACACTGCCTTCGCGAGCAAGCCCGCTCCCGCAGGGACCGAAGTCGATCACAAAATCCGCGACCGACCCGGTACTAAGGAACTAGCAATCTCCGCACTGCGGGTAATTGTTGCAAGGACGGCGGCGTTCAAGAATCTGCACCAGACCGGGAAAATTTCCCGGGTATAACAAAAACCGCAGAGGCAGCCGTCATGACCCAACCCGCACGTCGCCAACCCTTCGTTTTGAGCATGCTGCTCAGTGCCATGCTGTT
Source organism: Pseudomonas sp. PDM09 (assembly GCF_014852305.1). NCBI lineage: Bacteria > Pseudomonadati > Pseudomonadota > Gammaproteobacteria > Pseudomonadales > Pseudomonadaceae > Pseudomonas > Pseudomonas sp. PDM09. The sequence goes on from NZ_JACVBI010000002.1 coordinate 621,721, forward strand.
GTCTGGCCAGGCATTGGCCGCAGTCTCCGATCAAGACATCCTCCAGGACCCGAAGAACCCGGAGCAGGTCGTCACCAACGGCTTGGGCGTCCAGGGTCAGCGCTACAGCCCGCTGGACACCCTCAATGTCGATAACGTGAAGGACCTGCGACCGGTCTGGGCCTTTTCGTTCGGCGGGGAAAAACAGCGCGGTCAGCAGGCGCAGCCGATGATCAAGGACGGCGTGATGTACATGACCGGCTCCTACTCGCGGGTATTCGCGGTGGATGCGCGCACCGGCCGCAAGCTCTGGCAATACGACGCGCGCCTGCCCGATGACATCCGGCCGTGCTGCGACGTGATCAACCGTGGCGTTGCGCTGTATGGCGACCTGGTGATTTTCGGCACCCTCGACGCCAAGCTCGTGGCCCTGAACAAGGACACCGGCAAGGTCGTCTGGAGCAAGAAAGTTGCCGACCACAAGGAAGGCTATTCCATCAGCGCCGCGCCATTGGTAATCAACGGCAAACTGATCACCGGTGTGGCCGGTGGCGAGTTCGGGGTGGTGGGCAAAATCGAAGCCTATGATCCGAAAAACGGCGACCTGCTGTGGACTCGTCCCACCGTCGAAGGCCACATGGGCTATGTCTACAAGGACGGCAAGGCTGTGGAGAACGGCATCTCCGGCGGCGAAGCGGGCAAAACCTGGCCCGGCGATCTATGGAAAACCGGCGGCGCGGCCCCTTGGCTGGGCGGCTACTACGACCCGGAAACCAACCTGTTGCTGTTCGGCACCGGCAACCCGGCGCCGTGGAACTCGCACCTGCGTCCTGGCGACAACCTTTACTCGTCCTCGCGCCTGGCGTTGAACCCGGATGACGGCACGATCAAGTGGCACTTCCAGAGCACACCCCACGACGGTTGGGACTATGACGGCGTGAACGAACTGGTGTCGTTCAACTACAGCGAAGGCGGCAAAGAAATCAAAGCCGCAGCCACCGCGGACCGTAACGGTTTCTTCTATGTGCTCGATCGCACCAACGGCAAATTCATCCGTGGCTTCCCGTTCGTGGACAAGATCACCTGGGCCAGCGGCCTGGATAAAAACGGTCGGCCAATCTACAACGACGCCAGCCGTCCGGGTGCGCCGGGCTCCGAGGCCAAAGGCAGTTCGGTGTTTGTCGCGCCAGCGTTCCTGGGGGCGAAAAACTGGATGCCGATGGCCTACAACCGCGACACCGGCCTGTTCTATGTGCCGTCCAACGAATGGGGCATGGACATCTGGAACGAAGGCATCGCCTACAAGAAAGGCGCGGCGTTCCTCGGTGCCGGTTTCACCATCAAACCGCTGAATGAAGACTACATCGGCGTGCTGCGCGCCATCGACCCGAAAACCGGCAAGGAAGTCTGGCGCCACAAGAACTTCGCGCCGCTGTGGGGCGGGGTGCTGACCACCAAGGGCAACCTGGTGTTCACCGGTACGCCGGAAGGTTTCCTGCAGGCATTCAATGCCAAGACTGGCGAGAAAGTCTGGGAATTCCAGACCGGTTCCGGCGTGCTCGGCTCGCCCATCACCTGGGAAATGGACGGTGAACAATACGTCTCCGTGCTCTCCGGCTGGGGCGGCGCGGTACCGCTGTGGGGCGGCGAAGTGGCCAAGCGCGTCAAGGACTTCAACCAGGGCGGCATGCTCTGGACGTTCAAGCTGCCTAAAGACCTGGTAGCCAAACACTGATCGCTGCAACTGATCGTTCCCACGCTCTGCGTGGGAATGCAGCCCGGGACGCTCTGCGTCCCAAAAGCCGAACGCGGAGCGTCCGTTGAGGCATTCCCACGCGGAGCGTGGGAACGATCACCTACTACCAAATAACGAGAATCCCCCTGCCAACGGCGCATTCGTCTGGCAGGCGGGGCTCTCTACTATCGGTTCATCGCCTGTTGGCTCGACAGGCATCGACCCAGACAGAGGCCCACCATGATCTACGCACAACCCGGAACAGCCGGCGCTATCGTTTCCTTCAAACCGCGCTACGGCAATTTCATCGGCGGCGAATTCGTCGCTCCAATCAACGGCGAGTACTTCACCAACACCTCACCGGTCACCGGTGAAGTGATTGCCGAGTTCCCGCGCTCCAGCGCCGCCGACATCGAAAAAGCCCTCGACGCTGCCCATGCCGCCGCCGATGCCTGGGGCAAAACCTCGGCGCAGGATCGCTCGCTGGTGCTGCTGAAAATCGCCGACCGCATCGAGCAGAACCTGGAAATCCTCGCCGTCACCGAAACCTGGGACAACGGCAAGGCCGTGCGCGAAACCCTCAACGCCGACGTACCTTTGGCCGCCGACCACTTCCGGTACTTCGCCGGTTGCATCCGCGCTCAGGAAGGCGGCGCCGCCGAGATCAACGAACTGACCACCGCCTATCACTTCCACGAACCGCTGGGCGTGGTCGGGCAGATCATCCCGTGGAACTTCCCGCTGCTGATGGCCGCCTGGAAACTCGCCCCGGCCCTGGCGGCCGGCAACTGCATCGTGCTCAAACCCGCCGAACAAACGCCGCTGTCGATCATGGTGTTCGCCGAGCTGATCACCGACTTGCTGCCGGCGGGCGTGCTGAACATCGTCCAGGGCTTCGGTCGCGAAGCCGGTGAGGCGCTGGCCACCAGCAAGCGCATCGCCAAAATCGCCTTCACCGGTTCCACCCCGGTGGGCGCGCACATCATGCATTGCGCCGCCGAGAACATCATTCCAAGCACCGTCGAGCTGGGCGGCAAGTCGCCGAACATTTTCTTCGAAGACATCATGAACGCCGAGCCGCAGTTCATCGAGAAAGCCGCCGAAGGTCTGGTGCTGGCGTTCTTCAATCAGGGCGAAGTCTGCACCTGTCCTTCCCGGGCGCTGGTGCAGGAATCGATCTACGAGCCGTTCATGGCCGAGGTGATGAAGAAGATCGTCAAGATCAAGCGCGGCAACCCGCTGGACACCGAAACCATGGTCGGCGCCCAGGCGTCCGAGCAGCAATACGACAAGATCCTCTCGTACCTGAAAATCGCCCAGGAGGAGGGTGCCGAACTGCTCACCGGCGGCGCGGCCGAGCGTCTTGAGGGCGACTTGTCGAGCGGCTATTACATCCAGCCGACCCTGCTTAAGGGCCACAATAAAATGCGTGTGTTCCAGGAAGAAATCTTCGGCCCGGTGGTGGGTATCACCACCTTCAAGGACGAAGCCGAAGCCCTGGCGATTGCCAACGACAGTGAGTTCGGCCTCGGTGCCGGCCTGTGGACCCGCGACATCAACCGCGCCTACCGCATGGGCCGGGCGATCAAGGCCGGGCGCGTCTGGACCAACTGCTACCACCTGTACCCGGCCCACGCCGCGTTCGGTGGCTACAAAAAATCCGGTGTCGGCCGTGAGAACCACAAGATGATGCTCGACCATTACCAGCAGACCAAAAACCTGCTGGTGAGCTACGACATCAATCCGATGGGGTTCTTCTAACCCGCAAAAACACCACAACCCCAATGTGGGAGCGGGCTTGCTCGCGAAGGCGGCTTGATATTCAACAATTATGTTGACTGACAATCCGCTTTCGCGAGCAAGCCCGCTCCCACATGGGTTCTCCGTGTACTTGAGACCGCGCGACACCCCCTACCAACGCACGCCGCCAACTCCTTCGAAAGTAGCATTCGGTCATCTCATCCCCCGTGCATTAATGGTCTTACCGGAATTGACCGGCACAAGAAGAGGATTGACCCATGTGGAATAAACCCGCGTTTACCGATCTGCGTATTGGCTTCGAAGTGACGATGTATTTCGCCAACCGTTGATTGATCGCCCGGTCAGCCGTCGCGTTGGCCGGGCCTGCCTTCTGGAGCCATCCCATGCACATCCGCGTTCTCGGTTCCGCCGCCGGCGGTGGTTTTCCGCAATGGAACTGCAACTGCCGTCAATGCGCCGCGATGCGCAACGGCAACCTGCGCGCGCAACGTCGCACGCAGTCGTCCATTGCCCTGAGCGACGACGGAGTGGAGTGGGTGCTCTGCAATGCTTCACCGGACACTCGCGCGCAACTCGAAAGCTTTCCGGCGATGCAACCGGCCCGACGCTTGCGCGACACGGCGATTGCCGGTGTCGTCCTGCTGGATAGTCAGATCGACCATTGCACCGGCTTGTTGAGCCTGCGCGAAGGCTGCCCGCATTCGGTCTGGTGCACCGAGCGGGTTCACGAAGACCTCAGCAGCGGCTTTCCCTTATTCACCATGCTCAAACACTGGAACGGTGGCTTGCAGTGGCAACCCATCGGACTGGATCGCGAGCCGTTCAGCATCGCGGCCTGCCCACAGCTGCAATTTCGCGCGATTGCGTTGGTCAGCAACGCACCGCCGTACTCGCCCAACCGTGGCAACCCGCAACCGGGGGACACCATCGGCCTGTTCATTGAAGACCTGCGCAGCGGCGCATCGGTTTTCTATGCGCCGGGGCTGGGGCAAGTTGATGCCGAGGTGTTGAGCTGGATGCAGCGTGCCGACTGCCTGCTGCTGGACGGCACGCTGTGGCGCGACGATGAAATGCGTGTGTGCGAAGTCGGCCAGAGCCTGGGCAGCGAAATGGGCCACCTGCCACAAAGCGGCCCCGGCGGCATGCTCGACTTGCTGGAGGGCTTTAGCCGTCAGCGCAAGGTGCTGATCCACATCAACAACACCAACCCGATCCTCGATGAAGACTCGGCCGAGCGGGCGTTGCTGGAACGGCGCGGGATTGAAGTGGCCTATGACGGCATGAGTATTGAGCTGTAGCGGATGGCCTCTTCGCGGGCAAGCCTCGCTCCTTCAGGGGTTTGTGTACACCGCAGAACCCTTGTAGGAGCGAGGCTTGCCCGCGAAGGCGCCAGACCAGACACCGCGAAATCCGGAGAACCGCAATGACCGACACCCCCATGACCCCCGCCGAATTCGAAGCAGCCCTGCGCGCCAAGGGTGCCTATTACCACATCCACCACCCATTCCACCAAGCCATGTACGCCGGGCGTGCCACCCGCGAGCAGATCCAGGGCTGGGTCGCCAATCGCTTCTATTACCAGGTGAACATCCCGCTCAAGGATGCCGCCATCCTCGCCAATTGCCCGGACCGCGACGTGCGTCGGGAATGGCTGCAACGGATCCTCGACCACGACGGCGTCCCCGGCAGTGAAGGCGGCATCGAAGCGTGGCTACGATTGGGCGAAGCCGTGGGGCTGGATCGCGAACAAATCCTTTCGCAAGAGCTGGTGCTGCCGGGCGTGCGTTTCGCCGTGGACGCCTACGTCAATTTCGCCCGTCGCGCGTGTTGGCAAGAAGCGGCCAGCAGCTCGCTGACCGAACTGTTCGCGCCACAGATCCACCAGTCCCGGCTCGACGCCTGGCCCACCCATTACCCATGGATCGACCCGGCCGGCTACGACTATTTCCGTACACGTCTGAGCCAGGCCCGGCGCGATGTCGAGCATGGTTTGCGCATCACCCTGGCGCATTACGTCACGGTCGAAGGCCAGCAACGCATGCTGGAGATTCTGCAGTTCAAGCTCGATGTGCTGTGGAGCATGCTCGACGCGATGAGCATGGCCTATGAGCTGGATCGCCCGCCGTATCACACCGTCACCACGGAGCGGGTCTGGCACCGGGGGATCATCTTGTGAGCCAGATCGAACAGCAACCCGGCCCACCGCTGTGGTTGCTGGCGGAGCTGACCTATCGCTGCCCGCTGCAATGCCCGTATTGCTCCAACCCGCTGGACTTCGCCCAGCAGGGCGAGGAGTTGAGCACAGAAGAATGGATTCGGGTATTCCGCGAGGCGCGGGAGATGGGCGCTGCGCAACTGGGTTTTTCCGGTGGCGAGCCGTTGGTGCGCCAAGACCTCGCCGAGCTGATCAAGGCCGCGCGGGACATGGGTTACTACACCAACCTGATCACCTCGGGTATCGGCCTGACCGAACAGAAGGTCCGCGACTTCAAAGTCGCCGGGCTGGACCACATCCAGATCAGCTTTCAGGCCGCCGACGAACAGGTCAACAATCTGCTCGCCGGTTCGCGCAAGGCCTTCGCCCAGAAACTGGCCATGGCCCGTGCGGTGAAAGCCCAGGGTTACCCGATGGTGCTGAACTTCGTCACCCATCGACACAACATCGACCAGATCGCGCAGATCATCGAACTGTGCCTGGAGCTGGAGGCGGATTTCGTCGAGTTGGCGACGTGCCAGTTCTACGGTTGGGCCGAACTCAACCGCGTCGGCCTGTTGCCGACCCGCGAACAGTTGCAGCGCGCCGAGCGCATCACCAATGAATACCGCCAGCGGCTTGAAGCCGAGGGCCACCCGTGCAAGCTGATTTTCGTCACCCCGGATTACTACGAAGAACGCCCCAAGACCTGCATGAATGGCTGGGCCAACCTGTTTCTCGACATCACCCCGGACGGCACGGCCTTGCCTTGTCATAGCGCCCGCCAGTTGCCGGTGCAGTTTCCCAACGTGCGCGAGCACAGCATCGCGCACATCTGGAACGACTCCTTCGGCTTCAACCGTTTTCGTGGCGATGACTGGATGAAAGAGCCGTGCCGTTCCTGCGATGAAAAGCACAAGGACCTCGGCGGCTGCCGCTGCCAGGCGTTCATGCTCACCGGTGATGCGAGTAACGCGGATCCGGTGTGCAGCAAGTCGCCGCACCACGACGTTATTCTCAAGGCCCGGGACGAAGCCGACGCGCCGGGGCAGGGCATGGAGCACCTGACGTTGCGCAATGAAAAGGCTTCGCGGCTGATTTATCGTGGATGAATCGTGGGCTGATACAAATCCCCTGTGGGAGCGGGCTTGCTCGCGAAAGCGGCATTACATTCAACACATCTATTGACTGACACACCGCTTTCGCGAGCAAGCCCGCTCCCACAGTTGATCTCCAATGGATACAAGTCTGAGTACATCCCAGCTCGCTATCCATTGGTCTGATTGCATTCGCAGCCGGATGCTTTAGTGTGGTCCTTACCTTTCAAAACAATAAAAACAGGCTTTCCAATGAGCCAGAATCTCAGCCAGCTGCGTAAATTCGTTTCGCCTGAAATCATCTTCGGTGCCGGCTGTCGGCACAACGTCGGTAACTACGCCAAGACCTTCGGCGCCCGCAAAGTGCTGGTGGTCAGCGACCCCGGTGTGATTGCCGCCGGTTGGGTCGCCGATGTCGAGGCCAGCCTGCAAGCCTTGGGCATTGATTTCTTTTTGTATAGCGACGTTTCGCCCAACCCGCGGATCGAAGAGGTCATGCTCGGTGCCGAGCTGTACCGGGAGAATCACTGCGATGTGATCGTGGCGATCGGCGGCGGCAGCCCGATGGATTGCGGCAAGGGCATCGGCATTGTCGTCGCCCACGGGCGCAACATCCTCGAGTTCGAGGGCGTGGACATGTTGCGCATGCCCAGCCCGCCGCTGATCCTGATCCCGACCACTGCCGGCACGTCGGCCGACGTGTCGCAGTTCGTGATCATCTCCAATCAGCAAGAACGCATGAAGTTCTCCATCGTCAGCAAAGCCGCGGTGCCGGACGTGTCGCTGATCGATCCGGAAACCACCCTGAGCATGGATCCGTTCCTGTCGGCCTGTACCGGCATCGACGCGTTGGTCCATGCCATCGAAGCCTTTGTCTCCACCGGTCACGGGCCGCTCACCGACCCTCATGCGCTGGAAGCGATGCGGCTGATCAACGGCAATCTGGTGCAAATGATCGCCAACCCCAGCGACATCGCCCTGCGCGAGAAAATCATGCTCGGCAGCATGCAAGCCGGGCTCGCGTTCTCCAACGCGATTCTTGGCGCGGTGCACGCCATGTCCCACAGCCTGGGCGGCTTCCTCGATCTACCCCATGGCCTGTGCAATGCGGTGTTGGTGGAACACGTGGTGGCGTTCAACTACAGCTCGGCGCCGGAGCGCTTCAAGGTGATCGCCGAGACCTTCGGTATTGATTGCCGTGGCCTCAATCACCGGCAGATTTGCGGACGGCTGGTCGAACACCTGATCGCGCTCAAACATGCCATCGGCTTCCACGAAACCCTGGGCCTGCACGGGGTGAGTACCGCAGACATTCCGTTCCTGTCGCAACACGCCATGCACGACCCGTGCATCCTGACCAACCCGCGCGAATCCAGTCAGCGCGACGTCGAGGTCGTCTATGGCGAAGCCCTCTGACGAGCAACAACGGGCGCTGGCCGGGTTACTCGGCTTAGGCAACCACTCGGCGCGCAAGAGTCATTACCCGGAACTGGCCGCGCGCCTGGATGAACTGGAAACCGAACGCAACCGCTACAAATGGCTGTTCGAAAACGCGGTACACGGGATCTTCCAGGCCAGCCTGCTGGAGGGCATGCGCGCCGCCAACCCGGCGCTGGCGCGGATGCTCGGCTATCAGAACCCGCAGGAGGTGCTGTTTTCCCTGACGGACCTGGCGGGCACGTTGTTCGTTGGCGGGGCGCAAGAACTGGAAAGCATCGGCGAAATCCTCCAGCGCGAGCGCAGCCTGCTGGGCTATGAAACTCAGTTGCGGCGCAAGGACGGCAGCGTCCTCGACGTGTTGATGAATCTGCTGCTCAAACCGGATCAGGAAGGTTTGGTGGAGGGCTTTGTCGCCGATATCACCGAACGAAAACTCGCTCAGCAGCGCCTGCAACAACTCAATGACGAACTGGAGCAGCGGGTCACCGCGCGCACCAACGAGTTGATGGACGCCGCCGAAGCCTTGCGCGATGCCCGTGATGCCGCTGAAGCCGCGAATCGCAGCAAGGACAAATACCTCGCCGCCGCCAGTCACGACTTGCTGCAACCGCTCAACGCCGCGCGTTTGCTGATCTCGACCTTGCGCGAGCGCAAACTGCCCGACGTCGAACAGGTGCTGGTGGAGCGCACGCATCAGGCGCTGGAAGGGGCGGAAGATTTGCTCACCGATCTGCTGGATATTTCCCGGCTCGATCAGGCCGCGGTGAAGCCGGATATTGCCCTGTACCGCCTCGACGAATTGCTCGCGCCACTGGTCTCGGAGTTTCAGTCGGTGGCCGCGGCAGCCGGGTTGAACCTGCGGGTGCACATGGGCGATTACGCCATTCATACCGACTTGCGCCTGATGACCCGAATCCTGCGTAACTTCCTCAGTAATGCCTGCCGCTACACCGACGAGGGCTGCATTCTGCTGGGGGCAAGACGCCGGGGCGATGCGCTGCGTATCGAAGTCTGGGACACCGGGCGCGGAATCCCGGCGGATCGTCTTGACTCGATCTTCCTCGAGTTCAACCAACTGGACGTCGGGCGCGCCGCCGATCGCAAGGGCGTGGGCCTGGGACTGGCGATTGTCGAACGCATCGCCAAGATCCTCGACTACAGGATTGAGGTGCATTCGCGGCCGGGGCGCGGTTCGATGTTCAGCATCGAAGTGCCGATCTCCCATGAGATTCCATTGCCGATCAGTCAGGCCGCGCCGCAACCCAGTACCGGTAACCCGTTGCCGGGCCGGCGGCTGTTGGTGTTGGACAACGAAGTCAGCATCCTTGAAAGCATGAGCGCGCTGCTCGGACAGTGGGGCTGCGAGGTGGTCATCGCCACCGACGAGGCCACGGCACTGATGGCTTTGCAGGGACAGGCGCCGGAATTGATTCTGGCGGACTATCACCTGGATCACGGGGTGGTGGGCTGTGAAGTGGTCCGGCATTTGCGCGAGCATTTCAGCCAGGCGATTCCAGCGGTGATCATCACCGCCGACCGCACCGACCAGTGTCGGCGCTCACTGCAGCGACTCGACGCACCGCTGCTGAACAAACCGGTGAAACCCGGCAAGTTGCGCGCGGTGCTGACTCAACTATTGGCGTAGCGGTAGCGGCAACCACAGCGACAGCGCTGGAATGTAGGTCACGGCCATCAGCCGCCGACTCGGTGGCGGTGAAGATACCCGAGAGAATCCCGCCGAGAATGATGACCATCCCTGTCTTGTTGTTTTTATTCAAGGCACAGCGATGCAGCAGAAGGGTTAAAGCCATTCGTTGAACACCGGTTCCGGCAAGCCTTTGACGCCGGGGGTGAGGGCGAACACGCCGCCGGCCAGCGACTGTTCGTCATGGTCGTCAGCGGGGCGGATCGAGGTCACAAACAGGGTATCGAGCTGGCTGCCACCGAAGGCGCACATGGTCGGTTTCTTTACCGGCACGGGGAGCGAACGATCCAGTCGGCCATCGGGGGTGAAACGGTGAATCAGCCCGGCGTCGTTGGCGCAGATCCAGTAGCACCCTTCGGCATCCACTGCCGCGCCATCGGGGCGACCAAGGAAGTGATGCATGTCGACGAACAGCCGACGGTTGGATGGCGTGCCGTTGTCGATGTCGTAATCGAAGGCCCAGATCTGCTGCACGTCGGGGTGCGAATCCGAGAGGTACATGGTCTTGCCGTCCGGGCTGAAACCCAGGCCATTGGGTACGATGAAACCGCTGAGCCGGGCGTCGAGCGGCCCGGGTTGTCCGGCGCTGTAGCGATAGAGCGTGCCGTCGGCGGCGTTGGCGCCCATGTTCAGCACCATGCTGCCGGCCCAGAAACGGCCCTGACGATCACAGCGGCCATCGTTCAGGCGCATGTCGGGGCGGGCGTGATCGACGTGGGCCAGCAGTTCGCTGTCGAGGTGGCCATCGTTGTGTGGGTGCAGGTGAAAGAATCCGCTTTCCATGCCGGCGACCCAGCCACCCGCGCTGTGACGAGCGATGCAGGCGAGCATTTGCGGGGCTTTCCAGGCGTGAACGTGCCCGCTGTCGGCATTCCAGCGCTGTAATCCACCGGTCGGAATATCGACCCAGTACAGGGCGTTTTCCTCGGGGACCCACACCGGGCTTTCACCGACCGCATTGCGGGCATCGACAATCAATTCGGCTTGCATGGCAACGCATTCCCTTGGCTTTGTTATGTGGGGATTGGCGAGGGCTCAGTCGCCGAACGGACCAACCGCGACAAAGGCACCACCCTGATAAACCCGGGCCGGATCATCCTCGGCGGGCATTGGTTGGGCTTCGACTTTTTCGCGGAAGACTTCAGACGTGTCCTGTGGCGCATAACCCAGGTGTGCGGCGAAACGGTTGTCCCACCAGACGCTCTTGTTGTCGGACATGCCGTACACCACGGTATGGCCGACATTCGGGGTGTACAACGCGCGTTCGAGCAGTTGGGTCATGTCGTCGAAGCTCAGCCAGGTGCTCATCATTCGGCGGTTCTGTGGTTCCGGGAACGAGGAGCCGATGCGGATGCTGACGGTTTCGATGCCATAGCGATCGAAGTAGAAACTGGCCATGTCTTCGCCGTAGGACTTGGACAAGCCGTAATAGCTGTCCGGGCGGCGAGGGGAGTGGGCGTCGAGGGTTTTGTCCTGCTTGTAAAAGCCGATGACGTGGTTGGAACTGGCGAAAATCACCCGCTTCACACCGTGGCGGCGGGCCGCTTCGTAGATATGGAACACGCCGCAGATGTTGGCACCGAGGATCTCTTCGAACGGACGCTCAACCGACACGCCGCCGAAGTGCAGGATCGCGTCCACGCCTTCGACCAGTTGATGCACCGCTTGCTTGTCGGCGAGGTCGCACGGCACGACTTCTTCGCGATCATCAATGGCTGGCGCCATGTCGGCGATGTCCGACAGACGGAGTACGTTGGCGTAAGGTCGCAGGCGTTCGCGCAAGACTTTGCCGAGGCCACCGGCGGCGCCGGTCAAGAGCAGGCGATTGAATGGGGATGTGGTCGTCATGTAAATCCCTGAACAGTAAATTGTCGTTATTGGGTTGTTGTAGGTTGTCGTATGACTTGGTCGAAGTATTGTTAGGCTTTCCGGTGCTTGTCAACGCGACTTTGATTGAAATTGACGGAGGGTCATGTTCATCCCCCGTGAGTGCATTTCGCGACACTCTTTTGTAGCAGCTGGCGAAGCCTGCGTTCGGCTGCGCAGTAGCCGTAAAATCAGGCACTGCGGTCCGTCAGATAGATCGATTTGCGACTGCTTCGCAGCCGAACGCAGCCTCGCGAGCTCGGCAGCTGCTACAAGCCGAACGCAGGCTTCGCGCCTTACAACAACGAAATCGGGTAACTGATAAAGATCCTGTTCTCATCGAATTCATTGGTGCTGAAATCGCGGCGGATGGTCGCGTTGCGCCATTTGACGTTGAGGCTCTTCAGCGCGCCGCTTTGCACGGTGTAGGCCAGTTCCGATTCACGGCCCCATTCCTTGCCATCGGTGATCGCTCCGGTATGCACGTTATCGCCGCTGATGTAGCGGTTCATCAGCGTCAGGCCGGGGATGCCGAGGGCGACGAAGTTGTAGTCGTGGCGCACCTGCCAGGAGCGTTCCTTGGCGTTGTCATAGCTGGCGTTGTAGCTGTCGTTAGCCAGCGTGCCGCCGCTGGTGCCGTTGACGCGCATCCAGGCGCTGTCGCCGCTGAGTTTTTGCAGGCCGACATAGAAGGTGTTGCCGCCGTATTTGGCCGAGAGCAGGGCGAACGCGGTTTTGTTATCGAGGTCGCCGGCCAGCGCGCTGCCGTCTTCCTTGCCGATGAAGTAACCGAGGTTGGCACCCAGGGTCCAGTCACCCATGGGCTGGCTATGGCTCAGGTTGAAATACTGCTGCTGATAAATGTCGCTGAGTTCCGCGTACCACACGCCGACCTGAGTACGCTTTTCATTGAACGCATACTCGCCGCCGCCAAAGTTGAAGCGGTCGGAGGTGAACGCGCCTCTGCCGTTCATCGACATGTCTTCCATGCTCGCGTCATTGCGCGGGCTGTTGCCGCGAAACTGGCCGCCATAGAGCGTCAGGCCGCTGAGTTCGGTGGAGGTGACCTGGCCGCCGCGAAAGGTTTGCGGCAGCGAGCGACCATCATCGGAGCGCAGGATCGGCAGCACCGGCATCCATTCCCCGACCTTCAATTCGGTTTTCGACACCTTGGCTTTCAGCGCCACACCCAGACGGCCGAAATTGTCGGCGGGGCGGCCGTCATCATGGATCGGCAGCAACTGCGTACCGCCCGTGCCCTTACCGCCGTCGAGTTTCTGCGAGTACATACCGAGCACATCCACGCCGAAACCGACGGGGCCCTGAGTGAACCCGGATTTGGCGTCGAGGATGAAGTTTTGCGTCCACTCTTCCGCCTTGCCCTGGGCATTGTCCGGGTTGGTGAAGTTGCGATTGATGTAGGCATTGCGCAGATTCAACGTGGCTTTGGCGTCATCGACGAAACCTTCGGCCTGGCTGGTCAGGGGCAGGAGGAAGGCCAGGCTGCTGCAACCGATCAGGCTGAGGGTATGGCGACGGACGAAGGTGGGGCGAGGGGTGCTGCTGAAGGAATTGCGGGCGATTCTGCTCACGATAACGCTCTCTTGTTTTTTGTTGTTTTTATTTTTTGTTATATGTCGTCGTACAACGTTGGCGGCGATTATTTGCGAGGCTTTAAGGGGATGTCAATCACAAGTTATACGATGACTTCTCCATCAATGTTGACTGTCACCGAGCTGCAAGACCACCGTACGAAGTTTCGTTTTCCCCTGTCGCCCCGATCCAGAGCGGATGCTAGTCTTGATCAACGTTGTTGCCAGGGAGCCCTCATGGGCAATCACAAGATCGAGATTCGTCGCAGTAACGTCGAAAAAATTCTGCTGGGGGCCGAAAAAGTCTTCGCCGAAAAAGGTTTCGGTAGCACCGCCATGGCCGACATCGCCGCCGAAGTGCAACTGCCGCGTTCCAACCTGCATTACTACTTCAGCACCAAGAGCGAGCTGTACAGCGCGGTATTGCTGGGTTTGCTGGAGGTCTGGAAGCAGGACGCCTTGTGCTTCGAGATGTTCGATGACCCGCGTGTGGTACTCAGCAGTTACATCCGCGCCAAGATGAACCATTCCCGCAGCCGGCCGTACGGCTCGAAAGTCTGGGCCAACGAAATCATCCACGGTGCGCCGACACTGGGTGACAAACTGGACGCCAGCCTGTACGACTGGGCCAAGATGAAAGAAGCGAAAATTCGCCAGTGGGTGGAGGACAAACGCATCCTGCCGGTGGAGCCTTCCAGCCTGCTGTACATGATCTGGGCCTCGACCCAGCACTACGCCGACTTCGATCACCAGGTGAATATTCTTAATGATCACCAGCCGCTGTCGGACATGCAGTTCGAGCGGGCGGTGCAGACGGTGACAAGCGTGATCTTGCGGGGGATCGGGTTGGAGCCGTAACCCGATCGTTCCCACGCTCTGCGTGGGAACGCCTCAATGGACGCTCTGCGTCCGCTCTTGGGACGCGGAGCGTCCCGGGCTGCATTCCCACGCGGAGCATGGGAACGATCGGTTAGACAGTGATGTGGTACGGATTCCTCGGATCATGATTCCAGTCCAGGAACGGCTTGCCGGTATCCATCGGCACCATCTCGATGCAATCCTGCACCGGACACGTGATCTGACACAGATTGCACCCCACACACTCATCATCGATCACTTCATATTTATGCGTCCCGTCCGCCTGCTTAAGGCTCGCAATCGCCTGGTGCGAGGTATCTTCGCAAGCGATGTGGCAGCGACCGCAACCGATGCACGCCTGCTGATCAATCTTCGCAATCACCTGATAGTTGATGTCCAGGTACTTCCAGTCCGTGGTATTGCCCACCGCACGCCCGGAAAACTCCGAGACACTGGCGTAGCCCTGACTGTCCATCCAGCGGGACAAACCGTCCTTCATCTCCTCGACAATCCGGAAACCATGCAGCATCGCCGCCGTGCACACCTGTACCGAACCGCTGCCCAGGGCAATGAATTCTGCCGCATCGCGCCAGCTGCCAATTCCGCCAATGCCAGAGATCGGCAGGCCTTGGGTCTGTGGGTCGCGGGCGATTTCGGCGACCATGTTCAACGCGATCGGCTTCACTGCCGAACCGCAATAACCACCGTGGGTGCTTTGGCTGCCGACGGCGGGATTGGCGACCATGCGTTCCAGATTGACGCTGGTGATCGAGTTGATGGTGTTGATCAGCGACACCGCATCGGCCCCACCCCGGTGAGCGGCACGGGCGGCGACGCGGATGTCGGTGATGTTCGGCGTGAGCTTGACGATCACCGGCAGCGAGCAATAGGTCTTGCACCAGCGAGTGACCTGCTCGACGTATTCCGGCACCTGGCCGACCGCCGCGCCCATGCCCCGTTCCGGCATGCCGTGGGGGCAGCCGAAATTCAGTTCAATGCCATCGGCCCCGGTGGCTTCCACCAGCGGCAGGATGTTTTTCCATGACTCTTCGACGCAGGGCACCATCAGCGACACGATCAGCGCGCGATCCGGCCAGTCCTTTTTGACCTGGGTGATTTCCCGCAGGTTGATGTCCAGCGAACGGTCGGTGATCAGCTCGATGTTGTTAAAACCAAGCACCTCCCGATTAGCCCCGAAGTGTGCCGAGTAACGCGACGATACATTGACCGCCGCCGGGTCCTCACCCAGGGTTTTCCAGACCACGCCGCCCCAGCCGGCCTCGAACGCGCGAACCACGTTGTAGGCTTTATCGGTCGGTGGCGCAGAGGCCAGCCAGAACGGATTGGGGGCTTTGATGCCGGCGAAGACAATCGAGAGATCGGCCATTTACGCAGCCTCCACGTTGAGCATGAGTTGAGCGTTGATGGCCTCGGCGGCCAGCTTGCCGTGCTGCACGGCCTGCACGGTGAGGTCCTGATCGAGGCTGGTGCAATCGCCGCCGGCATACACGCCGGGGATGCTGGTGCGCAGCTGTTCGTCGACGAGGATGCGGTCGCCCTGACGCTTGAGTTCACGGGCCAGCGGATCGGCGAGGGCGCTGTTGTCGAAGGTTTGGCCGATGGCTTTGAAGATCGCGTCGGCGGCCAGTTCGAAGGTTTCGCCGGTGGTTTGCAGACGACCTTCCTCCAACCGGGTGCGAGCGAAGCGCATGCCGCGCACGTTGCCCTGATCGTTGAGCAGCACCTCTTGCGGTTGCGCCCAGGTCAGCAGCCGCACCTGATTGGCCTTGGCGATGTCCTGTTCGTGACCGGTGGCACCCATGTCCGGGGCGCCACGGCGGTACACCAGATTCACGTCGCGAGCGCCGAGACGGGCCATTTGCACGGCCATGTCGATGGCGGTGTTGCCGGCACCAAGGACAATGCAGTGCTCGGCCAGTGGCAGTTGCGTCAGGTCATCGGCCTGACGCAGTTCGCGGATGTAGTCGGTGGCGGCGAGCAGGCCGGGGGCATCCTCATGGGCTAGCCCCAGCTGTTTGCTGGCGGCCAGGCCGAGGCCGAGGAACACCGCATCGAATTGCTGATGCAGTTCGCTGAGGGTCAGGTTGTCGCCGAGTTTCTGGCCGTGGCGGATTTCGATCCCGCCAATCCCCATCAGGAATTCAAGTTCCTTCTGCGCGTAATCGTCCACCAGTTTGTACTTGGCGATTCCGTATTCGTTGAGGCCGCCAGCCTTTTCCCGCGCCTCGAAAATCACCACGTCATGGCCGTGCATGGCGCTGCGGTGCGCACACGACAAACCCGCCGGGCCGGCACCGACCACGGCGATGCGCTTGCCGGTCGAGGCGGCACGCTGGAACGGGTGTTCGCTGAAATGGGCATTGTCCACGGCATAGCGTTGCAACAGGCCGATCAGCACCGGCGCGCATTCCTGGGCGTTGTTGCGCACGCAGGCCTGCTGGCAAAGAATCTCCGTCGGGCAGACCCGGGCGCAACTGCCGCCGAGGATATTCGCCGAGAGGATTTTCTGCGCGGCGCCCTGAACGTTTTCCTGATGGATATTGCGGATGAACGATGGAATATCGATGTCGCTCGGACAGGCATTCACACACGGCGCGTCGTAGCAATACAGGCAGCGCGAGGCTTCCAGATGCGCCTGACGGTCGTTGAGCGGCGGCGCCAGATCGGTGAAATGGCCGGCGAGGGCGGCCGCGTCCTCATGGGGATGCGGGAGGTGGTTCAGGCTCTTGATCACGGTGTTGGCCTCACGGTTATTGAGGTACTGCCTCTGATGGGCTGATCGTTCCCACGCTCTGCGTGGGAATGCCTCAAGGGACGCTCCGCGTTCCAATGGGACGCAGAGCGTCCCGGGCTGCATTACCACGCAGAGCGTGGGAACGATCGTGGGTACGGCTCAGCGTTTCACTGCCGTCGGCTTGTTCAACTCAGCCCGCTTGCTCAGCAAATCAAACACCGCCGGATACGCCGGCCGTTCGACATACCGACCGGCACCACGCTCGGCGCGCAAATCACCATCGGCCCACACCACTCGGCCCTGGCTGACGGTGTGGCTCGGCACGCCACGCACGGTCTTGCCTTCAAAAATATTGAAGTCGACTTGCTGGTGATGGGTCTTGGCTGAAATCGTCCGCGTACCTTCCGGATCCCAGAGCACCAGATCCGCATCGGCGCCAACGCGGATTGCCCCTTTGCGCGGATAGAGGTTGAAGATCTTCGCGGTGTTGGTAGAGGTGAGGGCAACGAAGTGCTGCATCGACAAACGCCCGGTATTCACCCCTTCATCCCAGAGCACCGCCATGCGGTCTTCGATACCGGCGGTGCCGTTCGGGATTTTGCTGAAGTCGTCACGACCGGCGGCTTTTTGCTCGGCACAGAAGCAGCAGTGGTCGGTGGCGGTGGTGTGCAGGTTGCCCGCTTGCAGGCCATGCCAAAGCGCCTCTTGATGGCCGCGAGGACGGAAGGGCGGGCTCATCACGTAACCGGCGGCGGTCTGCCAGTCCGGGTGTTGGTAAACGCTGTCGTCCAATAGCAGATGCCCGGCCAGCACTTCGCCGTAGACCGGTTGGCCCTTGGCGCGGGCGTAGGTGATTTCGTCGAGGGCTTCCTTGGTCGAGACGTGCACCAGGTACAGCGGCGTGCCGAGGGTTTCGGCAATGCGGATCGCCCGGCTCGCGGCTTCACCTTCCACCTGCGAAGGCCGCGACAGCGGATGTGCTTCCGGCCCGGTCATGCCCTGGGCCATCAATTTGCGTTGCAGGTGATAGACCAGTTCGCCGTTTTCCGCATGCACGGTCGGCACGGCGCCCAATTCCAGACAACGCTCGAAACTCGCCACCAATGTGTCGTCGGCTGCCATGATCGCGTTCTTGTAGGCCATGAAGTGCTTGAAGCTGTTGACCCCGTGGTGGCTGACCAGCTCGGCCATTTCTTCGCGGACCTGTTCGCTCCACCAGGTGATCGCGACATGGAAACCGTAATCCGACGCCGATTTCTCCGCCCAGCCGCGCCATTGATGAAACGCCTCCATCAACGATTGCTGCGGGTTGGGAATCACGAAGTCGATGATCGAGGTGGTACCGCCGGCAAGCCCCGCTGCGGTGCCGCTGAAGAAGTCCTCGCTGGCCACCGTGCCCATGAAGGGCAGTTGCATGTGAGTGTGCGGGTCGATGCCGCCGGGCATCAGGTATTGGCCGCTGCCGTCGAGCACTTCGGCATCGACGGGAACATCGAGGTTTTCACCGATGGCTTTGATCACGCCGTCGGCGCAATAGACGTCGGCGCGATAACTTTCATCATGGGTAATAACGGTGGCGCCACGGATCAACAGAGACATTCCGAGTTCCTCGCAGGCATTGACCGACTGATGCCGGTTCTAAATGTTTTATATGAAGCAGACGCCAATCGGTGTATTCCTGTCAGCGCTGTCAAGAATAGACGCTAGCTGCAGTTTGTGGATTGAGCAAGAATATTTTTTATAAGCTTATTGCTGTTTTAACTAATTGAAAAATAACGATAAAAACTGAAAATCACCAAAATGGTGAGGCCTCTCACCATTTTGACGCACTTGACAGGTTCGAAATATGGTCAAGATTTTCTATGTGAAATCAGCCGCTTGAGGATGGTCTATGGTTGATGCGCAATCTTTCAAAAAAGATCGACGCACCAGATTGAGTCCTGACTGTTCGGACAACTTGCCTGACATTCGGCCTGAGTGGCATGGCAACTCACCGCGGATTCAATAGTTGGATAAATAAAGCTGATTAACATCAGTTGGTTAGCGAAATTTTATGGCACTGCCCGATGCGCTAGCGGGGCACCCGGCACGTTTATTGATGCCGCCGCTGACACCTTGGCCGGTCCATGAAAGTTGTCAGTTTCTCCGGCCATCGTCGGGCTTGCGCACTTTGCGCCAGCCCCTGATGAGCAAAAATAATCAAAAGAACAGTGGAGCGGCCATGCAACAGATCAGATCGCAAGTGACCGAGCGCGACGGCTTGTTTGAGCTCGAAGCCGGCAGCGACGTGCTTGACAGTCCCCGTTACAACCACGACATGGCACCGACCAAGGTGCGCGAACGAACCTGGAACAAATGGCACATCACCGCGCTGTGGGTCGGCATGGCGATCTGCGTGCCGACCTACACCCTCGGCGGCGTGCTCACCGCTTATTTCGGCCTGAGCGTCGGTGAAGCGCTGCTGGCGATTCTGTTTGCCAACATCATCGTGCTGATCCCGCTGACCCTGAACGCCTTCCCCGGCACCAAGTACGGCATTCCGTTTCCGGTGTTGTTGCGCTCATCCTTCGGCATCCTCGGTTCCAACATACCGTGCCTGATCCGTGCCCTGGTGGCCTGCGGCTGGTTCGGCATTCAGACGATGTTCGGCGGGCTGGCGATTCACCTGTTTCTCGGCTCGGTGTTCGATGGCTGGAAAGCCCTCGGCGGTACCGGTGAAGTGATCGGCTTCATGCTGTTCTGGGCCTTGAACCTGTGGGTGGTGATTCGCGGCGCGGACTCGATCAAATGGCTGGAAACCCTTTCGGCGCCGTTGTTGGTGCTGGTGGGCGTGGGGCTGCTGGTGTGGGCGATGCCGAACGTATCGATGACTGAATTGATGGCGATCCCGGCCAAGCGTCCGGAAGGGACCAGTGTGGTCAGTTACTTTGCCGCCGGGCTGACCGCGATGGTCGGGTTCTGGGCCACCTTGTCGCTGAACATTCCAGACTTCAGCCGCTACGCGAAAAGCCAGAAGGATCAGATCATCGGGCAGATTATCGGCTTGCCCCTGACCATGTTCCTGTTCGCCTCCCTTGGTGTGGTGATGACGGCCGCTTCGGTAAAACTGGTGGGCGTTACTGTCTCCGATCCGGTCACGTTGATCGGCCATATCCAGAGCCCGGTCTGGGTCGCCCTGGCCATGGCGCTGATCATCATCGCCACGTTGTCGACCAACACCGCGGCCAACATTGTTTCGCCGACCAACGATTTCCAGAACGTCGCGCCCAAGGTCATCAACCGCACCAAAGCGGTGATGCTCACGGGTTTGGTCGGGTTGGCGCTGATGGCCCATGAATTGTTGAAAAAACTGGGGCTGATCGTCTCGGATTTGAGCCTGGAGACGGTGTATTCCAACTGGTTGCTGGGCTATTCGAGCCTATTGGGGCCGATCGCCGGGATCATGGTGGTGGATTATTTCCTGATCAAGAAACAGGAACTGGATTTGGCCGGACTTTACCGCGATGACGTTTATCCGGCGTGGAACTGGTTCGGTTTTATCGCGTTCGGCGTGCCGGTAGCGCTGACGCTGTTGTCGCTGGGCAGCGATGCGTTCAGCTGGTTCTACAGCTATGGCTGGTTCACCGGCTCGGCCCTTGGTGGGCTGATTTATTACGGGCTGAGTGTGATGCGGCCGAGTCCTACTGCCGTGAAATCGGCGGTGTGAGTTTGATCGTTCCCACGCTCTGCGTGGGAATGCAGCCCGGGACGCTCCGCGTCCCAGAAGCGGACGCAGAGCGTCCATGGATGAATTCCCACGCAGAGCGTGGGAACTATCAGAAGAAGAACTGAGGAGATCACCATGAACGCTGCCATAGACGTTCTGCAGTCCACCCATCAGCACATCAACCGCGACCGTCTGTGGCAGTCGCTCATGGACCTGGCCAAACTCGGTGCCACGGTCAAGGGCGGCGTCTGCCGGCTGGCCCTGACCGACCTCGACCGCCAGGCCCGGGACATCTTCGTGAACTGGTGCGAGGAAGCCGGCTGCACCGTCAGCATCGACGCCGTCGGCAATATCTTCGCCCGTCGGCCTGGCCGCAATCCGAATCTGCCGCCGGTAATGACCGGCAGCCACATCGACACCCAACCCACTGGCGGCAAGTTCGACGGCTGCTTCGGCGTGCTGGCCGGGGTCGAAGTCTTGCGCACCCTCAATGACCTGGGTGTGGAAACCGAAGCGCCGCTGGAAGTGGTGGTCTGGACCAACGAAGAAGGCTCGCGCTTCGCTCCCTGCATGATGGGCTCCGGCGTGTTCGCGGAAAAATTCACCCTCGAAGAAACCCTGGCCAAGGTCGATGCCGAGGGCGTGACCGTCGGCGAAGCCCTGAACGCCATTGGCTATGCCGGACCGCGCAAGGTCAGCGGCCATGCCGTAGGCGCGTATTTCGAAGCTCACATCGAGCAAGGCCCGATTCTTGAGGATGAGCGCAAAACCATCGGTGTCGTGATGGGCGCCCTCGGGCAGAAATGGTTCGACCTGAAACTGCGCGGCGTCGAAGCCCATGCCGGTCCGACGCCGATGCACCTGCGCAAGGACGCTCTGGTCGGCGCCTCGGTGATCGTCGGCGCGGTCAATCGCGCCGCCCTCGGCCATCAACCCCACGCCTGCGGCACCGTCGGCTGCCTGCAAGCCTACCCCGGCTCGCGCAACGTGATTCCTGGCGAAGTGCGCATGACCCTGGATTTTCGTCATCTGGAGCCGGCGCGACTCGATTCAATGATCGCCGAAGTTCGCGAAGTCATCGAAACCACCTGCGAGGAACACGGCCTGACGTTCGAACTGATCCCCACCGCCGACTTCCCGCCGCTGTACTTCGACAAGGGTTGCGTCGAAGCGGTACGCGGCGCGGCGCAAGGGTTGGGTTTATCGCACATGGACATCGTCAGCGGTGCAGGGCACGACGCGATCTTCCTCGCCGAACTCGGCCCGGCCGGGATGATCTTCGTGCCCTGCGAGGGCGGCATCAGCCACAACGAAATCGAAAACGCCGCGCCGGATGACCTCGCCGCCGGGTGTGCGGTGTTGTTGCGGGCGATGTTGGCGGCTTCGGATGCGATTGCCAGTGGTGAACTTGCGGCCTGAAGATCAAAAGATCGCAGGCTTCGCCAGCTCCTACAGGGGTTGCGTACATCCGTGGGTGTACTCGGTCAATGTAGGAGCTGGCGAAGGCTGCGATCTTTTGCTTCTAAGCGTTAAAAAAACGTCCCACGTCACAAACCCGAATCCTCAATCGTCATCCTGTTGAACCCCACAATTAGCGGAGCAACACGATGTCGTCCAACACCCAACCGGTCAATCTGCTGCAGTCCATTCCTCAGGTTTTCGAAAGCCTGACCCAGGTCCATGTCACCCTCGACAGCCATGACCTGGACCCGACCCTCAAACACCTGCTGCACCTGCGTGCCTCGCAGATTAACCAATGCGGTTTCTGCGTGAAGATGCACACCCGCGAGGCGCGCGAGGCCAATGAAACCAACGAGCGCCTGGACCGCCTGATCGTCTGGCGTCACGTCAGCGATTTCAGCGCCGCCGAACGCGCCGCCCTGGCCTGGACCGAAGCCCTGACCGTACTCGATGAAAAGACCGATTACGCCACCCTGCGCGGCGACTTGCGCGAGCATTTCAACGATGCTCAGATCGGTGCCTTGACGGCCGAGATCGGCATGATCAACCTGTGGAACCGTTTGCAGGTGTCGAGGCACTGATCGATGAACTCCGCTGAAAACGCCGCCGCTGTATTCGAGCAGCGCCGGCCCTTTTTGCTCGGTCTGGCGTATCGCATTCTCGGCTCGCGCACCGAAGCCGAGGATGTGGTGCAAGAGTTGTTCATCAAGTGGCTGGAGGCCGACCGGGCCTCCATCGCCACGCCGGCCGCCTGGCTCACCACGGCCTGCACCCGGCACTGCATCGACCTGCTGCGCTCGGCGCACACGTCACGGGTCGATTACATCGGCACCTGGCTGCCGGAGCCGATTCACACCACCCATCAGCATTCACCCGAACACATGCATGAACTGGCCTCGTCATTGTCCACCGCATTCCTGCTCTTGCTGGAACGGCTGACCCCCAAGGAGCGCGCCGCGTACCTGCTCTACGAAATTTTCGACATGGATTACGCGCAAGTCGCCGAGGCGATCGGAGTCCAGGAAGCGGCTTGCCGCAAACTGGTGTCCCGGGCCAAGGCTGGCCTGGGGAGCGGGCAAATCCGTTATCAGCCGGAGCCGGCGCGTCAGGATCAATTGCTGAGCGCCTTTCACAGCGCAATCGCCAGCGGCTCAACCGCGTCCCTGACCGCGCTGCTGGCCGAAGACGTCGAACTCTGCGCCGATGGCGGCGGTAAGGCCTCGGCCATCCGCGAAACCTTGTCTGGCATTACCAGCGTGCTGGATTTCATTGGTCAGTCGTTGCATGTCTATTGGCATACTTGCGAATGGCTGCCCAGCGAAATCAATGGGGCACAAGGCGTGATCATCAAGGCGGACGGGGTCATTACTGCGTCGATGACGTTTGGTTTTGATGAAGCGGGGCGGGTGAGCCGGATTTTTATCATGCGCAATCCGGATAAGCTGGCGGGGCTGGATGCATCGTTGCAAGTGCAATAGTTGATCGTTCCCACGCTCTGCGTGGGAATGCAGCCCGGGACGCTCCGCGTCCCTTTCGAGAGCTGGAACGCGGAGCGTCCCTAGAGGCATTCCCACGCGGAGCGTGGGAACGATCAGCCCGGCGGATGAGTCCTCAGCACTATCCCAATCCCCCGCGGTCGTAATCTTCACAGGGCGGCGCATGAATGCGCCGCCGTACGCGTGGAGTTCCAATGAGCCAGGACGTCCTGACCACCGAAACCAATCGCCGCCAGTTGCAGCAGATCATCGCCGGGCTGTCCGATGGGGTGATTTTGCTGGAGCTTGACCAGACGATCCTCTGGGCCAACGACGCCGCGCTGACCATGCACGGCGTCAGTCGGATCGGTGAGCTGGGGGCCAATGCCAAGGAGTACGCGAAGCGGTTTGCCTTGCGCTATCGCAACAATCACCCGGTGGCGACGGAGAATTATCCGATCAGCCGTGTTGCCCGCGGCGAGATGTTCAACGATGTACTGGTTGAACTGACGCCAGTCGAAAACGGCGAACGCACCTGGGTTCACAGCGTGCGCAGCATGGTGCTGGCCGACCATGCCGGCGAGCCGGAGTCGTTGGTGCTGATCATGAATGACGTCACCGAATGGGCCAGCGCCGAGCAGCGTTTCGAAAAGACCTTCAATGCCAACCCGGCCCCGGCGGTGATCTGTCGCCTCAGCGATTTGCGTTATATCAAAGTCAACCAGGGCTTCCTGGAAATGACCGGTTATGCCCGCGATCAGGTGATTGGCGCTTCGACCTATGAGCTGGATGTGCTGGAGCGTGCTGAAAACAAGGACCTGGCCAAGCAGCGTTTGCGTGACGGGGTAACCATTCCGCAGATGCAGGCCGAACTGCAATTGCCCGACGGTGGCAGCAAACAGGTGATCGTTGCCGGGCAACCGCTGGAGCTCAACGACGAAGCTTGCATGCTGTTTTCCTTCGTCGACATGGAACTGCGGCACAAGGCTGAAATAGCCCTGCGCCAGAGTGAGGAACGGTTTGCCAAAGCCTTTCGCCTCACCCCGGTGCCGATCCTGGTGTGCAGCGCCGACGATCAAGTGGTGATGGATGTCAACGAAGCGTTTCTCGATACCCTCGAGTGCCCGAGTGAAGAGGTGCTCGGCAAGACCGTGGCGCAACTCGGTTTCATCAATGACGCAGGCGCTCGCACGCGATTGTTTGCGGCCCTGGAGAAAACCGGGAGTGTGGATCGCATCGATGTCAGGGTACGCCGCAAGGATGCCGGGCTGATCGATTGCGCCGTCTCGGCGGACACCGTGAACATTCAGGGTGGCACTTGCTACCTGCTGGTGTTGATGGACATTACGGAGCGCAAACGCACCGAGCTGGAACTGGTGTCAGCCATTGAAGAGGTGATGAAAGATGCTTCCTGGTTCAGCCGCACGCTGATCGAAAAACTCGCCAACGTGAAGAACGTCAATTCACCGCAGTTGCCCACTGTGTCGTTCACCGAACTGACCGCGCGAGAGCGCGATGTGCTCGGCTTGATCTGTGAAGGCCTGGCCGACAAGGAAATCGCCGCACGCCTGAAACTGGCGCCTAATACGGTGCGCAATCATGTTTCGACGGTGTATTCCAAACTCGACGTGCACAGCCGCAGCGAGGCGATTGTATGGGCTCGCGAACGGGGTCTGTTCTCCAGCGAGAGGCGGCCCAAGGGGCAACGTTAAGATGCAAATGCACTAGTTGGGATGGTGCAATTTGATGTTCTGCTCAGGGGCTGGTTTTTCTAGTCTGTGAGGGTGCGATACGTGGCTTCGGGTCGGTATCGCATTTTCTTCAATGCAGCTAAAGGAACAGCCACATGGGTACGAACAGTTCAAGCGTGGAGTCGATTTCAGCTCGTCGCCAAGGTGAATCGGGATGAATCATCTGGCGCAATTGCGTATGCAACTGGAGCGGAGTTTTTCGCCGTTGGCCTGTGAGTGCGCGCTCACCGGGGATAATTCGTTGACGGTGAAGCTTTATCATCCGGCGACGGGGCAGGTGGATCTGGTGGTCAGCGGGTTGAGCATGGCGAATCTCAGAACGCCGGAGGCGTTGACGGCGTTGATTGAAGAGTTGCAGTACGAGCTTGAGAACATTGGCCTGCATCGGTCCAGTGCTTCGTAGGCGCTGGCTTGTTTCCCTCTGCTTTTTCTGGCATTGGCGGGTGGCTGGGCTATAAGGAATGCGAGGTATTTCTTTTCTGTGACGGGGCCGCAGGTAGGCGGTGTGGTTTTTGTGTCGCGGAAAATGTCGATTACTTACCGCGGGTCAACCTATGAACAGTCTTGGGATACGTATTTTTTCGCCACTGTCGCTCGTACTCTGCGCGGCGATTCTGGGTGGATGTGCCAGTCCGCCACCTCCACCACCCGCTGCGCCGCCACCGCCACCGGTTCGTACCTGCCAGACCTCCGAAAACACCGATGTACAGGGTGACATGAGGGCTGAAGGGCAGGTGACGCGGACCACGACCCTGACCCGTTGCGTCACTCAGTAAGTTTGCTCCGGTTAATGGCGTTTACCGCCAGTGGCCCTCTGCGACTGGCGGGTGTCGCCCGAGCGGCGATTCAGACTTCCTCGATCCTGACCCAACGCGACTCGTGTGCCGCCAAACGAATCGCTGTCGCCAGGCGTTCGACTTCCCATGCCTGCTCGAAATCTGTCCCGTCCTGACCGAGGCCGGCCAGCGCCATCACCAACTCATGCACTTCCAAAGTCTTGAGTTCGTTGTAACCCAACTGATGCCCCGGTGCCGGGCTGAAAGCGGCATAACCCGGTAAATCCGGCCCTGCCAATAGCCGTTGAAAACCGCCTTGCCCTGCGCGAAACATCCGCAGTTCATTCAAGCGTTCCTGATCGAACGCCAGGGTGCCCCGGGTGCCGCTGATTTCAAAACTCAGGTGATTCTTGTAACCATGTTTGAGCCAGCTGCTGCTGAACGTCCCGCGCGCGCCGTTGGCGAACCGCAGCAACGCGTGGACCTGATCGTCGACCGCGACCTCGCGTCGTTCCTGACCGCCCAACGTAACGGGGCGTTGCGCATGCACGGTCTGGGTATCCGCGCACACCGCCTGAATATCGCCAAGCAGATGACGGGCCATGGCCAGCAAGTGACTGCCCAGGTCCGCCAAGGCACCGCCGGCGTAATCGGCGTCGCAACGCCAGGACCAGGGTGAAACGGGATCGGCCATGAAGTCTTCGCTGAATTCGCCCTGGAAACTGATGATCTGTCCCAACGCTCCACTTTGAATCAAATCCCGAGCGAGGCCGATGATCGGATTGTGCTGGTAGTTGTAGCCGACCCGCGTCACCACGCCCGCAGCTTTAGCGGCCAGACGCATGGCGCTGGCCTGTTCGAGGTTCACCGCCAGCGGCTTTTCGCAGTACACCGGCTTGCCGGCGGCGAGGGCGGCCATGGCCATGGGGTAGTGCAGATGATTAGGGGTGGTGATGGCGATCAGATTGACCTTGGGATCGTTGATCAGCTGTTGCCAGTCACTGTGAGCGGCATCGAAGCCCCACGCGTCGGCGCAGTGCCGGGCGCGCTGCGGATCGGCGTCGGCGAGGGCGGTGAGTTTGAGCTTCAGCGGTAATTCAAATACGGCGCTGACATTGCGAAAGGCCAAGGCGTGGGCGCGGCCCATGAAACCTGTGCCGATGAGTCCGATACCGAGTTCGCGCATAGCCGGGGTCCTTTGGGTTTTTATTTTCAGGAGGGCTATTTATGGAATAAATATTCCCGAAATGCAAATTGTGGAATAAATATTCTTATGCGGGGTCCGATACGGCTGCGATTTGATTGTTCCTACGCTCCGCGTGGGAATGCAGCCAGGGACGCTCCGCGTCCCAAAAGAGCGGACGCAGAGCGTCCGGTGAGGTATTCCCACGCAGAGCGTGGGAACGATCAGTGGTGAGTACTGAAAACTAAAAAGGCAGCCCTGAGGCTGCCTTTTATGTATCTGGTGAGTCGAATCAGGACAAGAACCCGCCATCCACATTCAACGAAACCCCAGTCGTGTAGCTCGACGCGTCACTGGCCAGGTACAACACCGCACCGGCCATCTCACTCGGGTCGGCTACACGCTTGAGCGGAATCTGCTGCAGCGCGGTTTTCAGGATGGCGTCGTTCTTTACCAGCGCCGAAGCGAACTTGGTGTCGGTCAGACCCGGCAGCAGGGCGTTGCAACGGATGCCGAATTGCGCGCATTCCTTGGCGAAAACTTTGGTCATGTTGATCACCGCTGCCTTGGTCACTGAGTAGATGCCCTGGAAGATCCCCGGCGAAATACCATTGATCGAGGCGACGTTGATGATGCTGCCGCCGCCGTGTTCGCGCATCAGCTTGCCGGCTTCCACCGACATGAAGAAGTAGCCGCGAATGTTCACGTCGACGGTTTTCTGGAAGGCGCTGAGGTCGGTGTCCAGTACGTTGCAGAACTGCGGGTTGGTCGCCGCGTTATTGACCAGAATGTCCAGGCGCCCGAACTGTTCGCGGATGCCGGCGAAGACTTGGGTGATCTGCTCCATTTCACCGATGTGGCAGGCGACTGCGGTGGCCTTGCCGCCAGCGGCGATGATCGCGTCGGCAACGTGCTGGCAACCGTCGAGTTTGCGGCTCGAAACGATGACGTGGGCACCTTGCTGCGCCAACAGTTTGGCGATGGCTTCACCGATGCCGCGGCTGGCGCCGGAGACGAAAGCGATCTTGCCGTCGAGGTCGAACAACTGAGTCTTGGACATGATTTTTCCTTGTTATTGGGCCCGATCAGCGGCCGTGATCAGAGGCTGGATTTCGAGATGACTTGCAGGCTCATCTGCTCCAGCAGTTTGTTCATGTGAATGAACTGCGCGAAGCGTTTGTCCTGGGTCTGACCATGGAAGAAGCGGTAGTAGATCTGCTGCACGATGCCGGCCAGGCGGAACAGACCGTAGGTGTAGTAGAAGTCGAAATTGTCGATCTGGATGCCCGCGCGTTCGGCGTAGTAATCGACGAACTCACGGCGGGTCAGCATGCCGGGGGCGTGGCTCGGCTGACGGCGCATCAATTGCACCGGCGCCGGGTCGTCGGCTTCGATCCAGTAGGCGAGAGTATTGCCCAGGTCCATCAGCGGGTCGCCGAGGGTGGTCAGCTCCCAATCCAGCACGCCGATGATCTGCATCGGGTTCTCGGGGTCGAGGATCACGTTGTCGAAGCGGTAGTCGTTGTGGACGATGCTCGACGTTGGGTGATCGGCCGGCATCTTGTCATTGAGCCAGGCTTTGACCGCTTCCCACTTAGGTGCGTCCGGGGTCAGGGCTTTTTCGTAGCGCTCGCTCCAGCCTTTGATTTGCCGTGCCACATAGCCTTCGGGTTTGCCGAGGTCGCCCAGGCCATAGGCCTTGTAGTCGACCCGGTGCAGTTCCACGAACTTGTCGATGAAGCTCTTGCACAGGGTTTCGGTCTTCGCTGAATCAAGGCCAAGTTCTGGTGGCAGTTCGGAGCGCAGGATGATCCCCTTGACCCGTTCCATCACATAAAACTCGGCACCAATCACTGACTCGTCAGTGCAGTGCACATAGGCTTTGGGGCAATAGGGAAAGCCATCCCGCAGCTGATTGAGAATGCGGAATTCGCGGCCCATGTCGTGGGCGGACTTGGCCTTGTGGCCGAACGGTGGCCGACGCAGGACGAATTCCTGTTCGGGGTATTCCAGCAGGTAAGTCAGGTTCGACGCACCGCCCGGAAACTGGCTGATTTTCGGTAAGCCGCTCAGGCCCGGAATGTGCGCCTTGAGGTATGGATCGATCAGGCTGGCATCGAGTTCTTCGCCGGAGCGGATACGGGTGGACTGGTCAGTAAGCGCCATGCTTATCCCTTCTGCTTATTTTGGAGGCCAGACATCATTGACTAATCTAATGGTGCGCCGGGGTGGCCACAAGCGCGGCACGGTCTTATAGGTTAGCGTGTTGCCGGATAATCAGCGTTCCTGATGTGCGCGAACCGGCTCGGCGGACTATGGTTCAGTGGAGCGTCGCTTCCAGGAAGGAGATTCGACATGGGTTGTCCGCAAGTTTGCGCCACCGCGACCCTGCAATGCAGTTTCGGCGCGGCACCAGCGGTACTCAACGTGTTGCCGGTGAATCGCACGCTGACCGGGGGCATGCCAGCGGCGAACATCATGGATCACATTCCGCTGGTCAACGTCATGCCGTTCGGCACGTGCATGAGCATGGCCAACCCGATGGTCGCGGCCGCCACCGCCGCAGCGCTTGGCGTATTGACGCCGATGCCCTGCATTCCGGCCACCGCCACCCCGTGGATCCCCGGCGGCGCGCCGACCCTGCTGCTGGGCGGCATGCCGGCCATCGATGCCAACAGCACCCTGATGTGCAATTGGGCAGGGGTGATAAAAATCGTGATGCCGGGGCAAATGCAGATGCTCATTCCCTGACCTCAAATAATCCTTGTAGCAGCTGTCGAGCCCCAGCGAGGCTGCGTTCGGCTGCGTAGCAGTCGTAAAATCAGAGAGTGCGGTACGTCAGGCAGACCGCATTAACCGAATTCACGACTGCTTCGCAGCCGAACGCAGCCTCGCTGGGGCTCGACAGCTGCTACAGGGCTCAAGCTGCTACAGGGCTCAGGCCTGCTCGGGATCACTCCAGCGCCTGAACCACCAGCGCACCCTCGAAATCGGCTTGCCCTCGGCATCCAGCGGTCGCCCATCGCTGGCAAAACCCTGTTCCGGTTCCAGTAATAGACCATTGAGATATCGAGCCTCGACGGCAGCTTTACCGTTGGGATGAAAGCGCTGATACCGCCCCTCGCGCACGCCATCGCGGTAGAACTCTGCTTCGGCCAGTTGCCCGTCGGGAAAGTAATTGAACGCCTCGCCATGCAGCAGCCCTCGGCGGTAAGTCGCCTTGCGCTGCAGCCGGCCTTGCGGCGCATAGAAACTCGCGACCCCCTGCAGCTTGTCACGAACAAACGGCAGCTGCGCCGAGACCTTGCCGTTAGGGTGATAGAGCAGGGTAGTGCCTTGCAGCTCGCCCTGGCTGTACTGCAAATCGGCCTGCGCGCGCCCGTCATCCTTGATGTGCAGCGCACCGTCGAGCTGGCCATCGAGCAAGCGACCTTTGAGCTGTTTATCGTTCTGCTGCAAATCCAGCGGCGTGATGGCCATGGGTTCTCCTTGTCAGTTGACCTGCACCAGACCACCCTTGATCGTCAGCATGCCGCCACCGTCCACGATCTGCGACGCGGCGCCTTTGTTGGTCAGGCTGATCCCGGCATCGTTGGTCATGGTCGTGCCGGCCTTGTTCTCCAACGAGGTCCCCGCCTGATTGCTCAGGGACGTACCGGCCTTCTGGCTGATCGAGGTGCTGGCCTGGGCTACCAGATCAGCGCCACTCTTGATCGCAAAACTGCCGCCGCTTTGCAGGGTCAGGGTACCGGTCACCTTGATGGTCAGATTGCCGTCCACCGTCAGGCTGTAATCGCCGGTGACCTTGTGCGTGTAGTTGCCACCGGTGCTGTGGGTCTGGTCCGCGCCCACGGTCACCGTGCGACTGTCCTTCACATCGAGATTGTCACTGCCAGTCTGGATGGTCACGCTGCGTTTGCCTTTCTCCAGGGTCACGGTCTCGTCGCCTTCCTTCACCGTGCGCGTACGGGCGTTCTGTACGGTCAGGGTTTCGTCATGGCCGACCGTGGCGGTGGTGTCGTTGAGCACATTGATCTTGAAATCCTTTTGCGCCTGGAGAAACACTTCTTCGGCGTCCTTCTTGTCCTCGAATCGCAGCTCGTTGAAACCGCCACCGCCCTTGGACGACTGAGTCTTGATTCCGGACTGGGTCTGATTCGCTGGCAGCGCATAGGGCAGGGCGTTGTCACCGTTGTAGACGCAACCCGTCACCAGCGGTCGATCGGGATCGCCATCGATAAACGTCACGATCACTTCCTGGCCGATGCGCGGCACGAACTGCATGCCGAAACCCTTGCCGCTCCAGGGCAATACCACCCGCACCCAGCAGGAGCTGGCTTCGTCGTTCTTGCCGTCGCGATCCCACGGGAACTGCAACTTGATGCGGCCGTATTCGTCGGTCCAGATTTCTTCGCCCGACTTGCCGACGACGATGGCGGTTTGGGTGTGCATTCGCGGCTTCGGTGTGGTTCTCACCGGGCGAAAAGGCGTGGCCTTGGGGATGGCTTCGAAGCGATTACGATAACTGTCATGGCTGGCTTCGTGAGTCACCGCCGTTACCACCCAATCGATATTCAACGTCGAATCATCGTGCCCTGCGAGAGTGAACCAGTGCCCCGGCACCAGCCAGCGGCAGTCGCTTTCACCGACAAAACGCTTCTCCTGGCTGCGCAATCCATCGACACGCTGCTTGGTCAGCGCATCGCCGCGCGCTTTGGTGTTGTAGCTACCGGGGTGCTCGTACATCGACCGTGGCCCGGCGACGGCTTCGGCCTGGCTGTAGAGCGAGGTGGTCGGGGTGGTGAACTCGTAATCCGTCGCCTGATACACCCCGGCCACCGCCTGTACGCAGACCTGGCCGGAGCGAATGCCGTGCAGTTCTCGCTCACCCAACTGCTGGCCGAGATAGTTCACCTTGGGGCCATTGGGGATTGGCACAAAGGCATCGTTGCTGTCACCCAGCACCAGCGTGTGTTTGCCGTCCTCGTGGGTGAAAAACCAGAAAATCCCTTCCTCTTCCAGCAACCGTGAAACGAAGGCGAAATCGGTTTCGCCGTACTGCACGCAGTACTCGCGCGGGGTATAGCTGCCGCTGAGCTTCAGCAGGAAATCGGTAAAACCATGAGCCTTGAAAATCGTGGTGACGATGTCAGAGGTGCTGAGGTTCTGGAACACGCGGTTGTTGCTGGCCAGGGTCAGCCACCAGAGCCATGGCCGCAGTACAAGCTGATAGCGCTCGGCAGTGGCGTCGGCCGGGAGTTGGCGGATTTCGGCGACCAGTGCATCCATCGGGCGGGTGAGGGCGTCGTTGTGCAGGGTGGTGGTGACGTGGGTGGCGACGGCGGTGATCAGGGTGAGGGTGGCACCGTCGTTGAGGCCGTTGAGGGTTTGTGTGCCCAGCGCATTGAGCGCTTCTTCGCCGGACAGCGATTCAGGATAAAGCGCCGACAGCGAGGTGGCGGTAAGGGAGAGGCTGGTATTGCTGTCGGTGGAGCGGGGCATCAAAGTCGCCTCGGGTCATGAATTCAGAAATGAAAGCTTGAGTGCCGGCAGACCGTGTTGGACTTTAATTACCTGCATCGGTGTGCCACGCGGGCAACTCCAACCATTGAGCGATTCGGGAATTTTCGTTAGATATTTCTTTTTGACGCCGACAAAGACCATCACTCGACTCATGCTGTCCGTTTGCGCACGGACGACACTGGACGTGAAGAACAGCGTTTCTTCTTTACCTTGTCGAGGAATGACACCGGTAGGTGGCTGACAGGCAACCTCGCGGACATTGAATCGACCGATCTGATTGGGCTCGCAAGCGGCAATCAATGTGACCAGCCGTTCTGGGGGGCTCAGGCTTACTTCCTGTTCCAGGGTCGGGAAAATATCGAATTTCATAGCCACCTCATGATGCCCAGCAGCCCAGTGCGACATGCCTTGGACTGCCTTCATGGAATTTGTACACGCCGTTGAGGATGTACAGCGGGTCTGACGTCCAACCTTCACCGTGCTCGGTCAAAACACGGTAGACCAATGGATAAACCAGAACCCCGGGCGATTCCGCGTAGAAAAAATCAATCCTCAACGACTCAGGGCAAGGCATAGGGCAATAGGGATTGTTGGCTGCCCCAGACGTAGAGCCACCGGGAGCAACTTGTGCCGTCAGATAGCGTGAGGGGTCATATTGAGCAGTGACTTGATAAATGAAGTTGATGCCAGGGTTCGCTTTGACATGCTTATATACCATTAGCTCGTATTCATACATGATCGGGTGGTTGGTGCCTTCCGTTAAGGTCACCAGATTACGCAAATCAGTTCCGCTGCCACCGAGTTGATTACCGATCAAATGACCACGCTGGTGATGTTGCGGACAAGAACCTGAAATGAACCCCGGTGGATGGAGGGATTGGTCAGGGCCGGAGCCTCCCGACATATTGTTCGACGTTAATATGGCTTTGGCGTAAAGAGGTACAGTGACACTTGAGCCGTTGACGTTGATTGAAGTGGCTTTGTATTCAGGAATGATGGGCATTGACAGTCTCCTTGTTAACTGCCTATGTATAAGAATCCGCTTTTGCCGTGAAAGGTATAAC
The DNA here is from genome assembly GCF_014852305.1 of Pseudomonas sp. PDM09. Lineage (NCBI taxonomy): Bacteria > Pseudomonadati > Pseudomonadota > Gammaproteobacteria > Pseudomonadales > Pseudomonadaceae > Pseudomonas > Pseudomonas sp. PDM09. Next base: position 655,642 of record NZ_JACVBI010000002.1, read on the forward strand.
TCGTTGCCGTTCTTTTCGAGAACAGTTCAGGGTCAGTATTGGTGACCTTTTTTCTGTTGAGCCTTGCTTTGTTGAATTCTTCGGTTCCGCGCTCCCAATCCGTGTGGGTATGGTCGTCGGTATAAAGATCTTTGAACTTTATCTGCTCGGAAGGTGTGATCTCGACGAGTGATTTTTTTTTGTATTTTGTGCTGAGGTAGTGAGATAGGAAATGATCGTTGATGGGGGTGAGGCCATTGCCATAACCAATAAGCAGACGAGTGATATTGTTGGGGGAGCGGTAGCTGTCTGTCGTTGTCGAACCGACTTTGGCGCCCCCTCCCATGGCTGGAAAACAATCCACCAGTGTTTCCCATAAACTTGTGGTCAGGTTTTTTCCGTCCCTCCTGTAATAGTCCACACTGCGCGTATACAGTTCATGTGCCATTGACGTAGTCTGCCCATTCAATTCTCTGGCGATGACTAACCATTGTAAGCTGTGGCTATGTTCGCCGTGGTCTGCTGCGATGGAATCTTTCCAGAAGAATTTGTGATGGATCAAATAACCCACGTATTGATCATTCATAGTGAGCTTGAATTTGTTGGGGACAGTATTAAAATCGGTGTCCGCTTCAAGGTTTTGCTGGAATTTGAATCCGTTTTTCATGGCTTCCAACCCCAGGCAGCGCGTAAAAAGATTGCCGAAAGGCAAGCTTTTGGTGGGCTCGTTATCTTTGGTTTTGGTTATAAGTCGATAATGATCCCAGAGGTCTTTTGAAAGATTGACGATTCCTTGCTCAAATCTTGGTTTGTCTTCCAGTAGATCGAATATTTTTCCGTAGTCAATCAGGTCGTTGTTGAAGTCGGTATCTTTTTGCTTTGCACGTTTTCTTTCTTTGTTCTTTTCTTTAACGGTAAGTACATAGTCCTTGTCTTTTAGTATTTCGTAGCCTGGCATGTGCTGTCCCTGCTTCAGTTTTCTGTGTTTGAAGTGTTTGTATTCATTCCAACACCCACTCCGCCAACTTCCCCGTCACCTGCGTCATCAAAACATTCTCAACATCCCTCGCTCCCGCCGCACTGCACTTGGCCAACACCGCCTGCACAATCCCGGTATCAAACTCAAACTGTTTCCCGGTCGCGGCCTTGTAGCGTCCGCGCAATTTCTCCAGTTTCGCCAACACAATCCCTTCCAGCGTCGCCTCATCCAGCGGCCGATACGCCACCACCGTCATGCGGGCCAGAAACGCTGGCCGAAACGTTTTCAGCAGCACCTTGTGCAGCGCTTCGTTGAAGGCATCGGTGCCCAGTTGCGCGACCGGTGTATCGAGCAGCAACTCAGCGCCAACGTTGCTGGTGGCGAGCATCACGGTGTTTTTGAAATCCACCACCAATCCGGTGCCGTCTTCCATCACGCCTTTGTCGAAGACGTTGTAGAAGGCTTCGAGCACATCCGGATGGGCTTTTTCGATTTCATCCAGCAGCACCACCGAATAAGGTTTTCGCCGCACCGCTTCGGTGAGTACGCCACCGCTGCCGTAACCGACGTAGCCGGGCGGGGCGCCTTTGAGTTGGCTGACGGTGTGGGCTTCCTGGTATTCCGAGAGGTTGATACTGATGAGGTTGCGTTCGCCGCCGTAGAGCGCGTCGGCCAACGCATAAGCGGTTTCGGTTTTGCCCACGCCCGTGGGGCCGACCAGCAGGAATACGCCGACTGGTTTTTGCGGGTCGGTGAGGCCGGCGCGGTAGGCTTGCAGGCGTTGGGCGATGGTGTTCAGCGCGGTGCTTTGGCCCATGACCCGCAGGCCCATGCGCTGGCCGAGGGTGCGTACGGCGTGGGCTTCGTCGGCGAGCATTTTGCCCACCGGAATTCCGGTCCAGCCGGCGATCACGGCGGCCACGGTTTTTGCGTCGACCTGTTCCGGCACCAGCGGATCGTCCTGGCGAATGGCATCCAGACCGGCCTCGAGTCGTACCAGTTCGGCGGCCAGATGATCGATGCGGCTGTCGGTGGCTTCGTCCGGTTTGTCGTTGTCGGCGCGCTCGCTCAAGGTAAGTAACTCGCGGCGGGTTTCCAGCAGTTCGCGCACGGCGATCCGCTCTTCGTTCCAGCGGATTTCCAGGTCGCGAATGGACTGCACATTACTGACGGATTCGGTTTCCAGCAGGGTGATGCGTTCCCGATGATCGAGCCCGGTGGCTTGTTCGCGACGCAGGCGTTCGACTTCATCCTTGAGGCTGTTCTGGCGATGGCGCAGGCTTTCCAGCGGTGGCGGCACGTCGTGCTGGCCGAGGGCGACCCGGGCGCAGGCGGTGTCGAGCACGCTGATGGCTTTGTCCGGCAACTGACGTCCGGAGATGTAGCGGTGGGACAGTTTCACCGCTTCGTGAATCGCCGCGTCCAGCACCTGCACGCCGTGGTGCTGTTCCAGTTTCGCGGCCACCCCACGGAGCATTTCCACGGCGGTGGTTTCGTCCGGTTCCTCGACTTGCACCAACTGAAAACGGCGGGCGAGGGCCGGGTCTTTCTCGAAGTATTTTTTGTACTCAAGCCAGGTCGTGGCGGCCAGGGTGCGCAACTCGCCACGGGCCAGCGCGGGTTTGAGCAGGTTGGCCGCGTCGCTGCCGCCTTCCGCGCCGCCAGCGCCAATCAGGGTGTGGGCTTCGTCGATGAATAGAATGATCGGTTTGTCGGCGTTGCGCACCGCGTCAATTACACCTTTGAGCCGCTGTTCGAACTCGCCTTTGACCCCGGCCCCGGCCTGCAACAAACCGAGGTCGAGTACCCGCAGGCTGACTTCCTGCAACGACGGCGGTACATCGCCAGCAGCAATGCGCAGGGCCAGGCCTTCGACCACCGCCGTTTTGCCCACGCCCGGCGCGCCGACCAGGATCGGGTTGTTCTGCCGACGTCTGAGCAGGATGTCGATGCACTGGCGAATCTCGCCGTCGCGTCCGACGATGGGGTCGATGCGCCCGGCGTGGGCGTCGGCGGTCAGGTCCTGGGTGAACTGATCGAGCACCGAGTCCTGTTTCGGCTGCGGTTTGCCGGCATTGACAGGCCGCGTGCCGCCGACGTGTTCGCGAGAGTTTTCGGTCCATTCCAGCAGGTTGCTGCGCAAGGCTTCCCGCGGAATTTTCAACAGCGACGAGGCGCTATTGAGCAGCAGGCTGCGGCGTTCATCGCGGTCGAGCAAGGCCAGCAGCAGCAAGCCGGAACGAATGCTGTCGAGGCCGAGCACGCTGGCCTGAACCACCGCGTCTTCGAGCAGGCCGATGGTTTGCGCCGAGAGCGCCGGGGTGCGGGTGCTGCCGGATTTGAACAGTTCCAGGGCCTTGTTGATTTCCGCCGTCAGGGCATCGCGCTCCAGGCCAAAACGCGGCAGCAAGTAAGCGAAGTCACCACCCTCGATGTCCAGCAGCTCAAGCAGCAGGTGTTCGATTTCGACGTAATGATGACCCCGTTGCAGGCAGCGTTGCGCGGCCCGTTCGAGGGCGCGGCGGTTGTCCGGGTTGAGGCGTCCGATCAGGCTGGCCAGTTCCATGTTCAGGTGATCTCCAGCTGACGAAGGCGGGTTTCGATCTGTTGCACGGCGAGGCTGGTCTGGCGTTGCAGGCCACCGTTCCAACTGAGCAAGGGCGGAGCCTGGCGACCGAGTTTTATCGGGCTGGCACCGCGCACCAACAGCACCAGCGTGCAATCCAGATCGGGCCCGAAATACAGCGCGCTGAGGCTGGCCAGTGCCGGATGGGAGTCGCCATCGGGCAGAAACCGCGTCGCCTGCGCCGAGGTCAGCGGGCCGAGGGTCAGGCGGATGCCGGCGTGTTCATCCCAGACCCGGGTGCCGGCCACGGCGCTGCGGCCCAGTTGCAGGTTGCGGCCGCCCGGTTGCAGGCGACTGCGACTGGCGGGTGGGATTTCCCGCCAGGCACCTTCATAGGCGCTGAGTGCGACCGGCAGTTCGAAGTGCTCGCGCACGATCGCGGCGAAGCCGGCGAGGGAGCGACGACCGTCGGCAAACAGCGCGCTGCATGCCAGTACGGCGGAATCGGGAACGGCCTGACGTTCCTGCAAGGCTTTGGGCAACAACCCGGTCAGCGCCCGCAGTTGCGCCTGCACCGGGGACGCGCCGGGGGCCGTAAAACCGACGGCAATCCGGTGTTTGCGCATCACCTTGTACAGCAAGCTGAGCAAGCGATGCTGGAACAGGTCGAGGAATTCGGCCGGCGCATGATCCTTGGCGCGAGCCCTCTGTTGCAGCCATTCCTGATAGGCGTAGGGCAGAGGGCCGTCGGGCCCGCCGAGGCCAAACACCGGGGTACTGAGCGTCGGTTGCTGACCGGGTTCCTGGGTCAGGCTTTCGATTTCGCTGGCGGAAAAAAGCGCCGTCAACGGCCCGCGCAGGCGCAGGGCTTCCGCTTGAGGCGCGGTGCCGCTGCCCAGGGATTCGGCTTGCGGGTGTTCACGCTCCAGCAGCAGCAACGCCTGTAATAATTCGAACGCCTGCGGGTCGCGCCGCAGCTTCTGACTCAGGCTCAGAGGGAGAGTGGCATGCCGGCTTGGGGTTGCCATGTCTTGACCTCCTTGTCTGACTGGACCAGGACCGTGCGCACAAAGCGATTGGCCGTGGCATAGAGTGAAAAGAATTGCGCCAGCACCGCTGAAAACAACACGGCGCTGCTGCCGACGAAATGCTGCGGATCGAGTTGCAGCTGAACCTCCAGCCCATTGCGCCAGCCGCGCCACGCATCTTCGCCGACATGGGCGATCACCCGTTCACAGCCAAGGCCGAGCAAACCTTCGATCTGCCGCAGGGCGCTGGCCTCGTCACGCAGGTTGTGCAGTTGGAGGATTTCCTTGAGGGCATTCAGCGCCTGCGGCCCCTCGACCAGCGACAAATGATTGAGGGTCAATTGCGACACCAGCCGCCAACGGGACTCACCGTCCAGGCGCGGCAAACTCTGTGGGCTGGGTGGATTGCGCAGGCGTGCCCAGGCCACTGGCCCCGGTCGTTCGAAACCCAATGGTGTCCCGGCCGGAAGGCTCTGGGCCAAGTGTCGGTTGGTGCACAGCAATTCGGCGGTGAGGCTGTATTCGGTGGTCTCGGACAATGGATCGAGTCGGGTGTCCACCAGGCTCACCATCAGGTCGGTGCCCAGACGATTTGGGGTCATGCCACTGACCCGTCGTGCGTGCCAGTAGCATTGCTTTTCACCACCGATGTGCTGGCTGCCGTAATAAGCGGGAACGCGCAGCACACCCTGACTGGAACTGGCGCGCATCGCCCGGATGCTGTGGATCTCGACGCTGTTTTCCCGGTGGCTGTCGGCGACCAGGCGGTACTCGCTGCGGGTACCGTCCGGGCGCAGGGGCTCCGAGGTTCGCGGAAACAGGTTGATCACCGGCGCACAGCCCAAGGCGAAGTCGCTGGCCTGAAAGTGCAGACGGTTAGCCGGGGCGCGGTCGAAGACGATGTACAGGTACAGCGTCTGGCTGTCGCTGGTGGCACCGGCCAACGGAATATCGAAGAAGTTGAATTTGTCCGGGAAGGCGAAATATTCAGCGAGCAGACGCATGCCCGGATGCACGCCGTCCTCGTCCGGCAACAGCACTTCGTCGCTAGCGAAACCGACAATGTCCGGCAACCCCGCCAGCACTTTCGGCACGCTGCCGATGGGGCCGGCCAACACCTTCACGGCGTGGGCGCCGAGCAGGTCATACAGGCAGGCGTTGATCACCGGGGAGGCGGCGAGGTGCACGCGCAATTGGTTGATGTTCAGTTCCGACCACTGGCTTTCACCGAGGCAACGTAGGCTCAGGCGCAGGGCCGAGCGTGCCTGTGCAACGCCGGTCAGGGCCTGCGCTTCGTCGCTGCCCAGCAACAGCGCTTCATTGATTTCCAGCGGCCACAAGCGAACCGCGGCGCTGGTGCGAAAATGGATGCTTTCGCCTTTGCTGGTGGTGACGAACAGCGGCGTGTCTCGTGGCAGCGGGTAACCGCCGGCGAGGTTGCCCTTGCTCGGGTCCGGCTCGAACTGCACGATCGCGCAGGACGGTAATGGCCGCATCGCCAGCGGGTAAAGCTGTTCGAGCAAGGCGTCGCTGAATTCGGCGTAGTCGTCATCGAGCCGCCGTTGCAAGCGCGCCGCGAGCAAGGCGAAACCTTCGAGCAGGCGTTCGACATGCGGGTCGGGGCATTCACCGGGGGACAATTCCAGGCGTCTGGCGACCTTGGGATAACGCTCGGCAAAAATGCTCCCGGCGTGCCGCAGCCAGGTCAGTTCGCGCTGGTAGTAATCGAGCAGTTGCGGGTCAATCGAGTCGCTCATGACGCACCTCAAGGCCATCGCCCGCCTTCTCGATGACAAATGCCACGGGCCAGTGCTGCTGGCCGCTGCGCAACTCGCCCAGCAGCCGAATGCTCAGTTGCTGCGGATGGCCGGGGACCGGATTGACCTGAACCTCGCCCAGTTGCAGGCGCGGTTCGAAGTGGGTGATGGCCACGCGGACTTCCCGCGCCAACTGACGACGGTCATCGCTGCGCTGCTGTTGCAAGGCGGTCCAGTCAGCGATGCCGTAGTCGAGAATGCTCGGTGGGGAGGTCAGTGGACGTTGGCCGCGTCGGGTGTTGAACAGGCGCAGCAACTCCGTGTGTACCGAGTCGAGCAACCCCTGGCGATCGAACACCTGCACGGTGTCGACCTCGCTTGCGGCGAGGCGCTCGAACAACGGTGGGAGAATACCGGTGCCTGCCATGGCCGACGCGTCCGCTTACTTGGCTTTGATGAGCTTGTTGGCGGCCATGTCCCAGGTCGAGGCGGCCGTGCCTTCCTTGGTGCCGTCGTCTTTCTGGGCCGTGAGTTCCCACTTGATCTTGGTAAAGTTCAGCGACAGTGTTTCCACCGGTTTGCCACCCGTACCACCGCTGACGCTGACGTTGGACAGCACGACGTTGGTCAGGGTGTAGATGATGAACGGCATCAGCTGACCGCTGCCTTCGGCGGCGTTGCGACCGATGGTGATTTTGGCTTCCGGGATTGGTTTGCCTGCGCAGCAATACTCGTTGAGAGAGGGCGTCGAGCTGTCGACGAATTTGGTCAGGGTGAACTCGCCGATGTGCGGCTTGCCGGAGGTACGCTCCGAGTTGCTGACGTCGTTGGTCACCTGCATCGCCACGTTGTGGCTGTAGGACATGACTTCGATCTTGTCCTTGTAACCCTCGAGCAGGCTATCGCCTTTGATGTCGCCGCCGAGGTCGAGAATGATTGCATCCATCGCATGAAACTCCTGAAAGTAATCGTGCTAGATAAGCAGGGGGAATCCCGCCGGGTTGGCCGGCGGGAGGCAGGTCAGGCGGCTACCGGTGGCGGCAGGGTCGCGACCAGGCGGATCGACGCGGTCAGCTCTTCGAGCTGGAAGTGTGGCCGCAGGAACACCGTGGCCTTGTAGGCACCCGGTTTGCCGGCGACCTCGGTCACATCCACCCGGGCTTCACGCAACGGGTACTGCGCCTTGATCTCTTGCGGCGCGTTGTCGTTGATCAGCACGTAGTCGGCGATCCAGTTGTTGAGGTAGGTCTGCACGTTGTCGCGGGTCATGAAGCTGCCGACCTTGTCGCGCATGATCACCTTCAGGTAGTGGGCGAAGCGCGAGGCCGCGAGCACGTACGGCAACATCGCCGAAATCCGCGCGTTGGCGTTCGCCTCATTGGTGTTGTAGAGCTTGGATTTGTTGGTGGTCTGGCCGCCGAAGAACACCGCCACATCGCTGTTTTTCTTGTGACACAGGGCGATGAAGCCAAGGTCGTTGAGCTCTTTCTCGCGACGGTCGGTGATCGCCACTTCGGTCGGGCATTTGAGCGACAGATCGCCAGAGGTGGTGCGGAAGGTATGGGCCGGCAGGCCTTCCACCGCTCCACCGCCTTCGGCACCGCGAATCGCCGCGCACCAGCCGTACTTGGCGAAGGCTTCGGTGATTCGTTGCGACAAGGCCCACGCAGCATTGCCCCACAGGTATTTTCCGTGGTCGCTGCCGTTGACGTCTTCGACGTAGTTGATGCCTTCCACCGGTGACGTGTCTGGGCCGTAGGGCAGACGCAGCAGGAAGTGCGGCAGTACCAGCGACACATAACGCGAGTCTTCGCTTTCGCGGAACGAGCGCCACTTGATCAGCTCCTGGCTCTCGAAGACTTTCGACAGGTCACGGGGCACGGCCAGTTCGGTGAAGCTGTTCATGTCGAACAACCGGGGGCTGGCGGCAGCAATGAACGGCGCGTGAGCGGCTGCGGCAACGTTCGAGAGTTTCTCCAGCAGGCCGATGTCTTGCGGGTGCCGGCCGAAGGTGTAGTCCCCCACCAGCAGGCTGAACGGGTGGCCGCCAAAGGTGCCGTATTCTTCTTCGTAGATCTTCTTGAACAGCGCGCTCTGGTCGAACTCGACGGCTTTTTCCAGATCGTTCTGCAGCTCTTTCTGGGTCACGTTGAGCAGACGCAGTTTCAGTCGGGAACTGGTCTCGGTGTTTTTCACCAGCAGGTGCAGGCCGCGCCAGGAGGCTTCGAGTTTTTGCAGGTCCGGGTGGTGCAACACTTCGTTGAGTTGAGCGCTGATCAGCTCGTCGATCTGGCTGATGCGGTCGTTGATCATCGCCACGGTGTCCTTGTCGATGGCCATGCCTTCGTCTAGTACCTGGGTGGCGAATTCCGCGAGCATGTCGCGGGCGTAATCCTGCTGGCTGTCGTCATGGGCCATGCGGCCTTTGGCGATGATTTCATCGAGCAGAGACAAGGTCTGGGCGGTACTGTCGCTGGCTTGGCTCTGGGCGGCGGATGAGGCGGGCATGGCAAATTCTCCCTAAGTGGATGAACGATCAGGCTTGCGGTTCGGCCGGTACTTCTGCATCGCCTGCGGGGGCGGGGGCGGCGGTTTCCGGGCGGGCAGACTTGATCTCTTGCAGTCCCTCGGTGTTGGCGATGACGTCGCGCAACAGCTTGTCCAGATCATCGTTGCCATCGAGCTTGGTCAGCAGGTCGCGCAGACGCTGACGGGCTTCGAACAGACGCCGCAGCGGGGTCACTTGCTCAACCACCTTGACCGGGTCGAAGTCGTCGATGTGCTTGAAGTTGAGCTCGATGTTGAGTTTGCTGTCGTCGCCGCTGAGGGTGTTGGTGACCTGCAAGGTGGCGCGCGGGCCGATCGAGGCGAGCACTTCGTTGAAGTTATCGCGGTCGATTTCGGTGAAGCGCCGTTCATTCAATTTCGGGAGTGGCTCCAGAGGCTTGCCGGAGAGGTCGGCAAGAATGCCGACAACCAACGGCAATTCTTTCTTCTCGATGGCGTTGCCGATTTCGACGTCGTAGGTGATTTGCACCCGGGGCGGGCGAACCCTGTCGAGCTTGTGCTGAGTACTTTCTGCCATGGTGGCTGACTCCGATGCATGAGGCGGGCGCAATGCATCGGGAGGCCCGTTTCATCGCATTCCCTTACTGGACCGTAGGTTAGAAAGGGAGGGCAGAGGACCTGTCATTCCTTTGACGAACCTTCCACATTCGTCGTGCTGACCGAACTACCCAAGACGCTAGAACAGGTCTATAAAAAAGCAAACAAAAAGCATTTTTGGACTGTACCGAGAAAAGGAAAATTCATTTTGTACGCACGTTTTTTTTCTGTGGTTCTGCTCCTGTCACTCGCCGGGTGTTCGTTGTTCGGACCTCGTGTCGACCTCGATAATCTGACGCTGGACGTCGCGCCCCGCGCCAACGATGACACGCCGATCGCGGTGGACTTCATTGCGGTGAACGACGCGGACCTGCTCAAGCAGTTGTCGGGTATCACCGCCCGCCAGTGGTTCGCCGAACGCGAGCAGTTCCAGCGCGACTATCGACAGTTGATGACGGTCTGGGGACTGGAGCTGGTGCCCGGTCAATTCATCGACAAACAACCCTTCCCGCTGGAGGGCAAGCGGGCGGCTGGACTTTTAGTCTTCGCCAGCTATAACACTCCCGGAGCACACCGGTTACGGCTGGACGATCAGAGCAACGCCTGGCTCAAGTTCGACAGTCGCGAGATGACGCTGGTCAGCGACCACCCGAACTGAACACAAAACGGTGGGAGCGAGCCTGCTCGCGATGACGGCGGTACATTCAGCTTCAATGTTGGTTGACCCGCCGCTATCGCGAGCAGGCTCGCTCCCACAGGGATTGCGGTGTTCAAGTCCGGGCCAGGCCGCCCATTTTTTGTGCGGCAATAAGAGATGTCGAAAGGAGTCGTATGAGTCTGCTACCTGACGCGGTTTGCTGGCATGAGGGCATGCAGTTATTGCCCCAGCATTTTCAGTTGCAAGGGTTGCGGGCCGAGGCGCTGGTGGCGCATTTCGCCCAGGCCTGTAATCCGTGGTTCTGGGGCGTGACGCGAGTCGAGTTCGATCCTTCGGCATTGAGCGCCGGGCTCGTCCGGCTGATCAATTTGCAGGCGACCTTGCCGGACGGTTTGCCGGTCAATCTGCAGGCCGGTGTGGGGCCGATGCTGGAGCTCGACGTCAGTGAAGTGATCGATGCCACGGACAATGCCACCGTCACCGTTTACCTGGCGATCAGTCCACTGTGGCGCGCCGGGCAGTTGCTGCCGCTCAAGGGCCGATTGCAATCGGTGGTCGGCGATGCGTTGCCGGATCTCACGAGCGGCGAGTACCCCGAGTCGATCACGGTCTGGCGTCCGAACCCGCGCTTGTGCACGCAACTGAACAAGGCGGATTCCGTCTGCCTGCCACTGCTGAGGATTCGCAAGGAGGGCGGCGGCTTTCTCCAATTGCCTTACACCCCGCCAACGCCATGCCTGTTGCCCGAGTCGGTAGTGGGTCGGCGCGTGGCGGCACTGTGTGCCCGGGCGCGGGAGAAATGCATGTTCCTCGCCGGTCGTTTGCGCCAGGCGCAGCAGGCTGGCAATCAGGACGACGCGCTGGAAATTCGTCGCCAGTTGACGGCGCTCTGGGCGCGGCTGCCGGAAGTCGAAGGCCTGCTGAACAGTCGAGTGGCGACGCCTCAGGCGCTGTATGGCTTGCTGCTCGGGCTGGCCGGTGCCTGGTCGTCGCTCGATCCATTGGCCGGTGTTCCGGCGTTCGCACCGCTGGACTTTCTTGAGTTGCAGCGCGGCTATGAAGCGGTGCTCGACTGGCTTGAAAAGACCCTCGAACTGATCCGCGCCGGATATCGCAGCCTGGCGTTCGAACGCAGTGAACAAACCTTCTCGATTCAATTGCCCGACGATCAGCCGAGCCAACGGCTGGTCATCGGTTTGCGCATGCCCAACGGTGCCAGCGAACAGGCCGCGAGCGAATGGCTGCGCGGGGCGATCATTGCGTCGCAGCCGCACATCGCATTGCTCAGTCGTCAGCGCATGAGCGGTTTGTCCCATCAGGCCATGAGTCGCAATGAACAAGTGGCCTACAGCGTCGGCGACGATACGCGGTTGTTTGTGGTGACGGCCGAAGGCCAATGGTTCGACGGGCAGTTGCCGTTGCTGATTGCCGCACCGGCTTCCAGGCTGGCCAGCAGTCCATGGCAAGTGGTGTTGTTTGTCGCCCAGGCGAGTGAAAGTGCTTGATCAAGGAAGGAACGTCCTATGTCTGAGGGCAATGTCGGATCGGGTACACGAGGCCTCCACGAAGCGCCGCTGAGCAGTGCTTTTCGCCAGGCCTGGCAGCAATGGTCCCAGGACTGGAACCAGTTACCCAAGGACAGCGAGGACGAAGCGCTGGTGGAGGCGGTGGTCGAACTGTCGACGCAAATCTCCCAACGACTGTGGCGAACCGCATTCGCCAAAGTCGGTGACGCCGCCACCGAGCAAGTCAAGGCGCTGGTCTATGCCTTTGTCGCGCTGGTCGATGAAACCTTGCTGTTCATGCCGTGGCCGGGCCAGTCAGCCTGGCAGGAAAAACCGCTGGAATCGCGGCTGTACGCCAGCCGTCAGGCCGGTGAGCGGATACCGCTGGCGATCAAGGAACTGCTGGATGAGCAGATTCCCACCACGCGCGATCTGGCCAACGTCTATTTGCAGTGTCTGGTGCTGGGATTTCAGGGACGTCTGCGCGGCGAACCGAATCAGACTCAACATGAAAAATGGCGCCTGGCGCTGTTCACCTTTGCCTGGCAGCACGAGGCGGATTATGCCGACGTCAGTGCCCGGCTCGAACAACCTTCGGCCGTGCCGCCGCTGCAATTGCCAGTGCGCCGTTCGTTGCCCGACGGTTTTCGCCTGGGTCTGGGGATTCTCGCCATGGTTCTGCTGCTGACCGGGTTGGGGCAGTTGTTCTGGCGTGACATTCGTCTGGAGCTCGAACCGGTCTTGCAGATGACCGATTCCGTGACCGCCTCGGAGCAAGACTCATGAGCACGCTGGGGATTATCGGCCTCGTCATCGCCGTGCTGTTGCTGCTGGCGATTGTCGGGGTAGCGGTCTGGTGGTGGCGCACGCAAAGCGGTGCGGCGATTCGCAGTTTTTACCTGGCGGTGCGGCACATGGAGCAGGAGCAGGGCGCCCAGGACCGGTATCAGATTCCATGGCTGCTGATGCTCGGCAACGAAACCCAGGGCACGCAGTTGTGTAGCCAGTGGCGTTTGCAGCCGACGGACAAACCGGCCTGGTTCGGTCGCTGGTGGTCGGACCCTGAAGGGACGGTATTGGTGGTGCCACAGGCACTGTTTCTGCCGGATGAAGGCATGCACCTGCAACGGGGCGGCTGGTGGCGCTTGCTGGGATTGATCCTGCGCTTGCGCAGTCAGCGTCCGCTGGACGGAGTGATCTGGACGGTGCCGGTCAGTCGACTGGGCAACGTCGAGCAAGCCGTGACCCTCGGGTTGGCGGCACGTCGACGCTTCATCGATCTGTTGCAACGGTTCGGGCTGAGCGTGCCGGTGTACGTGGTCATTACTGGCATGGAAGAGTTGCCGGGGTTTCAGGAGTTGATCACCGCGCTGCCGGTCGAGGCCCGCGAACGCACGCTGGGCTGGTCGTCGCCCCACGGGACCGATGCGGTCTGGCAAGCGCAATGGAGCGATCAGGCACTGGATCAGGTGACTCGGGCCTTGGCGGAATCGATCATCGAAATCGGCGCCTTGTCCGGGCAACTGAGCACAGAACTGTATGGCTTGCCGGAACGCTTCGAAGCCTTGCGGCGCCATCTGCAATCCTTGTTGGAGCCGGTTTTCCAGGGCAATGCTCAAGGTGAGGCACCGCGCTTTCGCGGTATCTATTTCACTGCCAATCAGCCCGCGGAAGACAGCACCGACGGATTTTCGGCCTACGACACCGGGTTGCAGCAGAGCGCCTTTGCCCGGCAATTGTGGCAGCGGCGGGTGGTCGCCGAACGTGGTCTGGCCCAGGTGGTGCCGCGTCTGTTACGCCTGCGTCAACGCTGGCAACGCGTGACCGGTGGGGGGGCGCTGGTGGTCGCGGTGGTTTGGAGCGTGGGCATGCTGTGGGTCTGGCAGGATTCGGTCAAGGAGGCCCATGAACTGTCGCGCCTGCTGCAAGGGGCGCAAAAAAACTACGCGGCGGTCACGGATGAATCCCATCGGCTGGAATCGACTCGGCGCAACGTTCAGGGTTTCTGGCGAGTGCTGGAAAAGGCGCCGGGCTGGAACTTCACCTCCGTGGTATTTCCGACCTCCTGGTTCTCTTCGCTGGATGCGCAGTTGGCGAGCGAGTTGCGCCTGACCGCCCAGAGCCATTGGTTGCTGCCGTTGCACGACTTGTTGAACGCGGAACTGGCGCAACTCAAGACCATCCGCAACACCGAACGACGGGGCAACGTCGAAAGCGAAGATCCGGCCCAATGGCAAAACTACGTCAAGGCCAAGGATCTGGTGGAGCGCGCGGTGAATCTGGAGCAGCAGAACCAGTGGTTCAGTCAGGCGCTGAACAACCCCAAAGCGCCCCTCGAAGACCTGGTGTTGTTGAGCAACAACGCATTGTCGCTGAACCTCAACGTCGGCACGTTGCACCGCGCCGGCTTTTACAATCGGGCGTTGTTCGATGCTGATGGCAGCGACTTGCGACCGCTGGACCTGACCGTCGAGCGCCCGGTGATCGAGGAAAATTTCCTCGGGCTCATGGAGCGCTGGCTGGACCAGTATTTCCTGGCTGACAATTTCGTGCGCCAGGCCGGTTATCTCAAGCTGCATCTGGAACGGCTGGAGGCCGGCAGTGGCAACTCCCTCACCGAGCTCGAAGATTTGCGCGCACTGGTCGATGACCTGCAAACCGTGATCGGCTTGACCAATTCGGCGTGGGGTCGCGGCAAGGGTCAGGACCTGGTGCCTGGCTACCGCGAGTTGCTGGACAACGTGCGCAAAAGCGCCTTGCTCGGACCGCAACTGGAACAACAGTTGGAAATGCAGGCGGCCAAGCTGCAACAGAGCTTTCGCGATCAATGGATCGTTCAGGCCGGCTCCCGGGACAATTTATTGATTCAGCAAGGCAGCGGGCAACTGGTCTTGCAGGAACACGTGGTACAGCTCAACAACGCGGTGCAGGCGCTGTTCAAGCGTGACTTTGTGGCCATCGCTTTACAGGCGGATCGCTCCGAAGCCCCGAATGGGCAAGGGCAGGGCGTTGATGGCGACGACCTCGACAGTGCGCTGAACTATTTCGCCAGCTACAAGAGTTACGCCGCCGAAGAGTTGCCACGCATTCCTCCGGCGTATCGCGGCGCCTTGCTGCAAGCGGCCGAAGGCGCAGTGGTCAAGGCCATGTTGTCGAGCCTGCGCGAGCACAATGCGCAGGCCAACAGGGGCGTCTTCAATGTGCAGGCCTCCCAGGCGATTGCCTTGCAGAAAGCCTTTATCGAGGTGCGTCGCAGCGATCTGGCCACGCGTTTGCAAACGGCCCTGAACCGCCGCGCCCTGGCCGAAATCGTCAGCGGCCTCGACGAAATCGTCGCCCAGCCGCTGTTCAGCGGGCGCACCGAAATCAGCCAGTGGGACGGCTCGAAAAACCTCGGCCTGCAACTGTATGGCGCCAACGACGTGCAGGATTTGAAACTGAGCCTCAAGCAGCAATTCAACACCATGCTCGGCATCACCGAGCGCCGCACCTCGGCGCTGGAGTGGCTGAAAGTCCAGCAACAGAACCTCTCGGCGCTGGATTATGAACGCGTGACGCAGTTCAGTGCGCTCAACGACGAACTGCTCAAGTACAAGGAGCAGAACCCCGCCAGTTCGCCGGCGCAGATCGAACAATTGGTCAGTCGCGACTTCATCGAAATGGACGCCACGTCCTGCGGCCAGATCCTGCAAACCGCCAACCTGTCTGGCGGGCGCGGAACACTGGCGTTGCGGGCGGTGGATCTGCAACAAACCGCCATGCAACGCTGCCAGTTCCTGCAACAGCAACAGGCAGCGGCGGCGTGGAACGACCTGGCCAACTATTTTAATCAGTACCTGGCGGAGCGCTTTCCGTTTGCCAATGGCCTTCAGGCCGCCGACGCTGATCCGGCCAGGGTTCAGCATTTGCTGGAGCTGATCGACAAGCGTTTGCCGGTGGCGCAGGCCGGATTGTTGCTGAGCCAGACCCCGGAACGCCTGGCCGCCGAGGACTTTCTCAATCGTCTGAAGCAAGCCAGCACGTGGCTGGGCCCGATGTTTGTACGCGACAAAAGCGGTGTGTTGGGGCTGGAGATGGACGTGCGCTGGCGCACCGATCGAGAGGAAGAGCGCGGTGCCGATCAGGTGATTGCCTGGGGCTTGAATGCCGGCAATCAACAGCTCAGCTATCCCGGCGAGCCGCAGCAGAACCTGCGCTGGATGGTTGGCCAACCGATCCGGCTGACTTTGCGTTGGGCCCGAAATGGCTACCAGCGCCCGGCCAACGATCCGTTGCAGCCGAGCCTGGTGGTGCGGGATCTGGAAGCGGGCTGGGAGTACAGCGGTCCGTGGTCGTTATTGCGCTTGATGCGTTCGCACGTGTCGGTGCAACGCCAGCCAAACATGGATTACACGGACTTTCCGTTGACCTTGCGCCTGCCCGTGACGACGCAGTCCAGCACCACCACCGCCGAGCAAACCCTGATGTTTGTGCGCCTGTCGTTGATGACCCAGGGCTCGAAATTGCCGCTGTCCATTCAGCCCTTGCCAACCCGTGCCCCACGCTCTCCGTTCATGGTGACGAGATCGACCGCGGGCATTGAAGCCCCTGACATCGAATCCCAAAAGGAGGGCCTGTGAATCAACCTTCAACGCCGTTGCCGGAGCTGATCAGCCAACTGCTCGAACCGATCAGCGAGCAGGCTCCCTGTGGTCAGGATCTGCGTTATGAGCCCGAGTTCGACCGGTTGCGCGAGCTGCGCCGCGAGGACGACACCAGTTTGCCCACGGGGGTGTGGCAGTCGTCGATCAAACGCGCCCAATGGCCGGAACTGGAAAAACTGACCACCAACCTGCTGCTTGAACGCAGCAAGGATTTGATGCTCAGCGCCTGGCTGGGTGAGGCCTGGCTGCATCAAGACGGGCTCGAAGGTTTGCCGGGCAGCCTGGCGCTGGTGGCCGGGTTATGCGAGCGCTATCCCGAGCACTTGCATCCCCAGGCGGAGGACGGCGATCAGTCATGGCGGGTGATACCGCTCGAATGGCTGGCACGACGCTACGCTGAAGTGTTGCTGACCCGAGTGCCGTTGTTCGAGCCGCGCAACAATGAATTCGATAGTTTCTGTCTGGATGCCTGGCGCCGGTTGCAGCTGCAACAGGTACAGGCCAGCGACAGTAAAACGGCCAAGACCTCGGCGGAGAACGCGCGTAACGAACAGAAAAAACTCACCGAACAGATTCGCGCCACCCCGTTGTCATTCTGGTTGCGCAGCCAGGGCACGCTGCTGCTCAGCCAGCAGCACCTGCAACGCCTGGAGGTGTGGAGCGACGCTTATCTCGGCAATCAGGCCCCAGGCTTCAAAGCGTTGCAGGACGTGATTGAAGCGTTGTTGACGCTGGTTCAGGAGTTCATCGCCATGCACCCACGAAAACCGACCCCGGCGCCTGTCGAAATTCCAGCGGTGGTGGCATCGAGCCCGGCCGACGTGCCGCCCGTCATTGCGGCGCCTCAGGTGTTCAGCGAGCCCGCGAGTCGTGAAGAGGCGTACCGGCAATTGCTGTTGATCGCCGAGTACCTGGCGCGCACCGAACCCCACAGCCCGGTTCCCTATTTGATCAAACGAGGCGTGGAATGGGGCAACAAGCCCCTCAGTGAGCTGCTTGGAGAACTGATCAGCGCCGATGCCGAATCCCGGCGACTCTGGACGCTGTTGGGCGTCCTTTAGTGAGTGTTGCGGGCGGCTGCCGACGGCGGCGGTAAAGCAATGGGGGTGAGTACCGGTTGACCGGAAAAAAATGCCGTCAGGTTTTTGCCGACCAGTTCCACGGTGCCTTGGGTGGCCTCCGGCGACAATCCGGCGACATGCGGGGTCAGAACCACGTTGGCCAGCCCCTTGAGGGCGTCCGGCACCTGAGGTTCGTTATCGAAGACATCCAGCGCGGCGCCAGCGATCCGTCGTTGTTCCAGCGCGCTGATCAGGTCAGCCGTGACGATCACGCTGGCCCGCGCGATGTTGACGATAAATCCGTTAGGCCCTAAAGCGTCGAGTACCTGCCTGTTGATCAAGTGCTGAGTGCCGAGCCCGCCGGGTGCGGCAACGATCAGAAAATCCGAATGGCGTGCCAGTTCGGTCGGCGTCGAGCAAAAGCTGTAGGGCACGTCGCTGCGATGCTGGCGGTTGTGGTAACTCACGCTCATGTCGAAGCCGTTGGCGGCACGTTTGGCGATAGCGATGCCGACGGCACCGAGGCCGAGGATGCCCAGGCGCTTGCCGGCCAGGGAAGGGCGCATGATTTTCGGCCACTCGCCCCGACGCACGGCAGCATCGGCCCGAGGAATATCGCGCACCAGTGCCAGCAGCAACGCCATGGCGTGGTCGGCGACGGAAGAGGCATTGACGCCGGCCCCATTGGTGACGGTGATGCCACGGTCGGCGGCGGCTTGCAGGTCGACGTGTTCGTAACCGGCCCCGATCACGCAGATGATCTTGAGGTTGGGCAGGGCGGCAATTTCGTCGGCACGCAGGCCCAATGGACCGCGCGTCAGCACCGCATCGATTTGGCTGCCCTGTCGGGCAATGGCGGCGGCGCGCTCGGCCGGGGTCGGGGCCAGGATCAAATGAAACCCCTGATGTTCGAGAATCGGCAGGTATTCATTGATGGTTTCAACCAGTACCAGAACAGTTGCGGTCATGCTGGGCTCCTGCGGGCAGCGGAATATCGGGGTTTGAACGTCGTTTCAGGTTGCTGACTCCAGAGCGGTTTGGCAATGGTCAGGGGCTTTGGCTCCCGGTGTCGGAGCTGGCGAAGCCTGCGATCCTTCTAATGACAACACTAGATCATTTGCCCGCGATTCGTAGGAGCGAGGCTTGCCCGCGAAGAACGATTACTCGGTATTCCTGATGGACCGAGGCGACTGGTTCGCGGGCAAGCCTCGCTCCTACGGGAGAACGCGTGTTTCGCCAGCTGCATCTGATCCGCATAACCATTCCTCACCTAAGCCTTTGCTTCTGTTGATTAATCCCGGACAATCGCGCCCCTGTTTCGGCCAGGGCGCTGCCTGTCGGTTTTTTCCGACTCGTCCTGACCGGGTGGCAAGTGACCGGAAAGCGGAGATCCGACCGGATGAATGATCAGGCCAATAGCGTCGACGAACGCTATGTAGCGGCAACACCAGCGAGCCTAGAAAGCTGGAATCGCCATGACACCACCTGGATGCTGGGCCTGTTTGGCACGGCAATCGGGGCCGGTACCCTGTTTTTGCCGATCAACGCGGGGCTGGGCGGCTTCTGGCCGCTGCTGATCCTGGCGGTGCTGGCATTCCCTATGACGTTTTACGCCCACCGTGGCCTGACCCGCTTTGTATTGTCCGGCCGCGAAGGCGCCGACATCACCGAAGTGGTGGAAGAGCACTTCGGCATCAAGGCCGGCGCGTTGATCACGTTGCTGTATTTCTTCGCGATCTTCCCGATCCTGCTGATCTACAGCGTGGCCCTGACCAACACCGTGGGCAGTTTCCTCGAACATCAACTGCACATCATGCCGCCACCGCGCGCCGTGCTGTCGTTCGTGCTGATTCTCGGCCTGTTGGCAGTGGTGCGTTGCGGTGAGCAGGCGATCGTCAAGGCCATGAGCCTGATGGTCTATCCGTTCATAGTCGCGCTGCTGTTCCTGGCGGTGTTCCTGGTTCCGCACTGGAATGGCGGCATCCTCAGCACCGCGACCACGCTGCCTGAGTCGTCGGCGCTGCTGCACACCTTGTGGCTGGCGATTCCGGTGATGGTGTTCTCGTTCAACCATTCGCCGATCATCTCGGCGTTCGCGGTGGACCAGAAGCGTCGCTACGGTGATCACGCCGAAGAGCGCAGCTCGCAGATCCTGTCCCGCGCCCACCTCTTGATGGTGGTGATGGTGCTGTTCTTCGTCTTCAGCTGCGTGCTGACCCTGTCGCCGGCGCAACTGGCCCAAGCCAAGGCGCAGAACCTGTCGATCCTGTCGTACCTGGCCAACCACTTCAGCAACCCGACCATCGCCTTCGCGGCGCCGTTGATTGCCTTTGTGGCCATTTCCAAGTCGTTCCTGGGTCACTACATCGGCGCCAGCGAAGGCTTGAAGGGCCTGATCGTCAAGAGCGGCAAGCGCCCGGCACCGAAGACGCTGGACCGCATGACCGCGGCGTTCATGCTGGTGGTCTGCTGGATCGTTGCGACCCTGAACCCGAGCATTCTCGGCATGATCGAAACCCTCGGTGGCCCGATCATCGCGGCGATCCTGTTCCTGATGCCGATGTACGCGATCCGCAAGGTTCCGGCCATGGCGCGCTTTCGTGGTCAAGCCTCTAACGTCTTCGTGATAGCGATAGGCCTGGTGGCGATTTCGGCGTTGATCTACTCCCTGACAGCCTGAGGATAGATCTTCCAGATACGCTGAATACCCTGTGGGAGCGGGCTTGCTCGCGATGATCGTTCCCACGCTCTGCGTGGGAGTGCCTCAAGGGACGCTCCGCGTTCCAGCTCTCGAAGGGGACGCGGAGCGTCCCGGGCTGCATTCCCACGCGGAGCGTGGGAACGATCAGTAAACGATCAGTAACAGTGAGCCCCACATTTCTTCAGGCATAAAAAAACGCCGCTCATCTCACGATGGGCGGCGTTTTTTATGGCGTTGTAACGTTAGGCTTGAACGACCGGGATGTTGGCGTTCGCAGCAGCTTCACGGAACTCGGCGATCTGGTCGAAGGACAGGTAGCGGTAAACGTCGGCCGCCATGCTGTCGATCTTGCCAGCGTATTCCATGTACTCCTCGACGGTCGGCAGGCGACCCAGGATGGACGCAACGGACGCCAGTTCGGCCGAAGCCAGGTAGACGTTCGCGCCGTCACCCAGACGGTTCGGGAAGTTACGGGTCGATGTCGACACAACAGTCGAGTTCGGCTCTACACGTGCCTGGTTACCCATGCACAGCGAGCAGCCTGGCATTTCCATGCGTGCGCCGGCCTTGCCGTAGATGCCGTAGTAGCCTTCTTCGGTCAGCTGGTGCGCGTCCATTTTGGTCGGCGGCGACAGCCACAGACGGGTTGGCAGCTGCCCCTTGACCTGATCCAGCAGCTTACCGGCAGCGCGGAAGTGACCGATGTTGGTCATGCACGAACCGATGAACACTTCGTCGATCTTCTCGCCAGCAACGCTGGAGAGCAGACGGGCGTCGTCCGGATCGTTTGGCGCGCAGAGTACAGGCTCCTTGATGTCGGCCAGGTCGATTTCGATGACTTCAGCGTATTCGGCGTCAGCATCGGCCACCATCAACTCAGGGTTGGCGATCCAGGCTTCCATCGCTTGAGCACGACGTTCCAGGGTGCGCACATCACCGTAGCCTTCACCGATCATCCAGCGCAGCAGGGTGATGTTCGATTGCAGGTATTCGGTGATCGATTCTTTCGACAGCTTGATGGTGCAACCGGCAGCCGAACGTTCGGCCGAGGCGTCGGACAGCTCGAAAGCCTGTTCGATGCTCAGGTTGTCCAGGCCTTCGATTTCCAGGATGCGGCCGGAGAAGGCGTTCTTCTTGCCTTTCTTCTCGACGGTCAGCAGGCCAGCCTGAATCGCGAAGTAAGGAATGGCGTGAACCAGGTCACGCAGGGTGACGCCCGGTTGCATCTTGCCTTTGAAGCGCACCAGGATCGATTCCGGCATGTCCAGCGGCATTACGCCAGTGGCAGCGGCGAATGCGACCAGACCGGAACCGGCCGGGAACGAAATGCCCATCGGGAAACGGGTGTGCGAGTCACCACCGGTACCGACGGTGTCCGGCAGCAGCATGCGGTTCAGCCAGCTGTGGATGATGCCGTCGCCCGGACGCAGGGAAACGCCGCCGCGGGTCATGATGAAGTCAGGCAGGGTGTGGTGGGTGGTCACGTCGATCGGCTTTGGATAAGCCGCGGTGTGGCAGAACGACTGCATCACCAGATCAGCGGAGAAGCCCAGGCACGCCAGGTCTTTCAGTTCGTCACGGGTCATTGGCCCGGTGGTGTCCTGGGAACCGACGGTGGTCATCTTCGGTTCGCAGTAGGTGCCTGGACGCACACCGGCTACGCCGCACGCCTTGCCGACCATTTTCTGCGCCAGGGTGAAGCCCTTGGTGCTTTCGATCGGGGCATCCGGTTTCTTGAACAGGTCGAATGCTGGCAGACCCAGTTCGGCGCGAGCCTTATCGGTCAGGCCACGGCCGATGATCAGCGGAATACGACCGCCGGCACGGACTTCGTCCAACAGCACAGGGGTCTTCATTTCGAAGGTGGTGATGACTTCGTCAGTACCGTGCTTGCAGACTTTGCCAGCGTGCGGGTACAGGTCGATCACGTCGCCCATGTTGATGTTGGTCACATCGAATTCAATTGGCAGTGCGCCGGCATCTTCCATGGTGTTGTAGAAGATCGGAGCGATCTTGCTGCCGAAGCAGAAGCCGCCAGCACGCTTGTTCGGCACGTAAGGAACGTCGTCGCCGAAGAACCACAGCACCGAGTTGGTGGCCGATTTACGCGACGAACCGGTACCGACCACGTCACCGACGTAGGCGATCGGGAAGCCGCTGTTGCGCATTTCTTCGATCTGCTTCATCGGACCGATGGAGCCTTGCACGTCCGGCACGATGCCGTCGCGAGCCATTTTCAGCATGGCCAGGGCGTGCAGCGGGATGTCAGGGCGGGACCAGGCATCAGGAGCAGGGGACAGGTCGTCGGTGTTGGTTTCGCCAGTCACCTTGAACACGCGCAGGCTGATCTTGTCGGCCAGCACAGGGCGGTTCTTGAACCACTCGCCGTCGGCCCAGGATTGCAGCACGCCTTTGGCGTGAATATTGCCGTTCTTGGCGCGTTCCGCGACGTCGTGGAAAGCATCGAACATCAGCAGGGTGTGCTTGAGTTCTTCGGCGGCCACTGGCGCCAGTTCGGCGTCGTCCAGCAGATTGACCAGCGTCACGATGTTGTAGCCGCCCTGCATGGTGCCGAGCAGTTCAACAGCGCGTTTCTTGTCGATCAGAGGGGATTTGGCTTCGCCTTTGGCGAGGGCAGAGAGGAAGCCGGCCTTTACATAGGCCGCTTCGTCCACGCCTGGCGGAACGCGATTGGTGATCAGGTCAACGAGGAAGGCTTCTTCGCCAGCCGGGGGATTCTTCAGCAGCTCGACCAGGCCTGCAGTTTGTTCGGCGTTAAGCGGCTGGGGAACGATACCCAGTGCTGCACGCTCTTCGATATGTTTGCGGTAGGCTTCAAGCACAGTTATTACCCTCATCAGTGGTCCCAAATGGGTGTCCGGGACGCTCATCCCGAAATTGCCGTACTCATGCGCTGCGTGGCGTTGTGGGCCGCTTAGCCAGAATTACCGGCAATTCCTTACAGAAGCTGCTTTCAAAGTTTTACGCCTGCAGAACGGGGAGCTGATGAGGGTTGGCGTCAGGTTTTTCACCGCTGAAAAACCCTTCGCCAACACCGCTCTGAAGGAACGACTGTGCTCGTGACGCTTTGAAAACAGCTTCTAACGGACATTGGCGCCTTAAAAGGCTGGCTGATTCTACGGCAAAAAAAAATTAAAGGTAAGTTAGCCCTCGAATTTTGAGGGGTGATGAATGTTAGACAAAGGGCTAACATGCCGACCTGTTCTGCTTTCCCGTGTTTTGCCTACCTATGCCCAATCAGACCATCAAGACCCCCTGCGTCGGCCTCTGCTCCACTGTTTACGGTGATCTGGTGTGCCGTGGCTGCAAGCGTTTCCACCATGAAGTGATTCACTGGAACGGTTACAACGAGGAAGAAAAACGCGCGGTATGGCTGCGTCTTGAGCAATTGTTGTCGCAGGTGATGGCCAGCAAGGTAGAGATTTTCGATCCCGCGTTGCTGCGTCTGCAGCTGGAGCAGCGCAAGATTCGTTTTGTGCCGCATCAGTCGGAATATTGCTGGGCTTATCAGCTGATCGCCCGGGGGGCGCGGGTCATCAACAATCTGGAAGCCTACGGGATGGTGCTGCTGCCGGAGTTCCGCGACTGGAACCTGCCGGAATTGCGCGATGCCATTGATCGGGAATTTTTCCTGCTCTCGGAAGCGCATTACCAGCGCTACATAGCGCCGGGTTTCCTCAAAGACGCCTTCGGCGCCTAAAAGCATCGCGAGCAGGCTCGCTCCCACAGGGGATTTGTGAACGACACAGATCCAATGTGGGAGCGAGCCTGCTCGCGATGGCGTCCTGCCAGGCACCACAAATCTCAATGCTGGGTCACAATCTCTTCCAGATGATCCATGACCGTATCCGGCTTGAGCACCAGCACATCGCTCTCCAGCGCATCCAGCACCACTTCCGCCGTATTACCAATCAACGCCCCGGACAACCCGGTCCGCGCCACGGTGCCGATCACCGTTACCGATGCCCCCAGTTTATGGGCCATGAACGGAATCAATACATCCGCCGGGCCTTCCTCGATGTGCAGATGGTCGTCATCGATATCGAACTCGGCCTGGAACGCCTTGCACTGCTCGCGGTAACTGGCTTCGATGGTTTCCTTGAGCTGAAACGTCGGGTCGGCCGCCGAGAGCATCGGCGATGGGTGAGCGCTGATCACGTGTAAATGGGCCTTGGCCAGGCTGGCGATGTCGTAGCCATGATCGATGATGCTGGCGTGCAAGGTACGGTGTTCGCCGTCGATGTTGCCGACATCGATGGCCGCCAGGATCACGCCGCCGGTCCAGGGCTTGGCGGTTTTCACCAGCAGCACCGGGGTAGGGCAGTAGCGCAGCAGTTTCCAGTCCGCCGGGGTCAGCAGGGCTTTTTTCAGCGGGCTGTCAGCGAAATGCTGCTTGATCACCAGCCCGCAGCCTTCGGCTTGCTGCACATCGACGATGGTTTCGTGCAGGCTTTCGTTCCACGCCTGCTCAGTGGTGACGCTGTAGCCGTCCTCAATCAGCGCGGCCTTGAGCACGCCAAGCATGCCAGCGTGATCATGCTTTTTATCGCAGACCAGCAGGTGCAGATGGGCCTGGGTCACGCCAGCGATCAGTTTGGCCCGTTTGAGCGCCAGGCTTTCCGAGTGTTCGGGTTCGATGACCACCAGGATGCTGCGAATGGCTTGCATGATCGGGATCTCCATGAAGATAAAAAACACTGCGTTGGACAACTATAGTTGCTGGCCGGCATTCGGCGACTTGATGCATATCAACGGTTGGTGTCTGGTGGTCTGTCGGCAGGCCGGTATAATCGGCGCCCTTCGTTTTGTACCTTTTATCCGTGAGCCCCATGATCCTTCCCGAAATTCACGAGTTCCTCGGCTGCCGCACGCCCGATGGCTGGGTCCAGGCCGCGCTGGCCGATCAGGAAACCCTGCTGATCGACCACAAAAACTGCGAATTCAAGGCGGCCAGCACGGCGTTGAGCCTGATTGCCAAATACCACTCTCACGTCGATCTGATCAACCTGATGTCGCGTCTGGCCCGGGAAGAGTTGGTGCACCACGAACAGGTCATGCGCCTGATGAAAAAGCGCAAGATCGGGCTGCGTCAGCTGTCCGCCGGGCGTTACGCCTCGGGGCTGCGCAAAGTGGTGCGCAGCCACGAGCCGGTGAAGCTGGTGGATACGCTGGTGGTCGGCGCCTTCATCGAAGCCCGCAGCTGCGAGCGTTTCGAGGCGTTGGTGCCGCATCTGGATGAAGAACTGGGCAAGTTCTACTTCGGCCTGCTGAAAAGCGAGGCGCGGCATTTCCAGGGTTACCTGAAACTGGCCTATCAGTACGGTGACGCCAAGGACATTGCCCAGGTGATCGATAGGGTTCGTGACGCTGAGCAGGCGTTGATCGAGTCGCCGGATGTGGAGTTTCGTTTTCACAGTGGTGTGCCGGTAGCGGCGTGAAGATCAAAAGATCGCAGCCTGCGGCAGCTCCTACAGAACCGGGGTATATACACGGTCGGCGTAGGCACTGCCGAAGGCTGCGATCTTTTGATCCGGCTTTGTCATGAACGGGCTTAGCGGCTCAAACCCAGGCGCTCATGCCACTGGGCGATGGACTCTTCAGGCCACCTATCGCACCGTCGATCAGCGGGCTGCGTCTGGACTTCTACCCATGATGCTTTCGAACCGAGCATTACGTGCGTGTTCTCGGGTGGCACCGGCAGCGCCGTGTCGATGACCGAGGCGAATGGGTGGACAAGGTCCGGCCATTCAGGACTGAACACCCATAATCCCGAGCCGCAAACGGAACAGAAATGCCGCTCGGCGGTGCTGCGATGGGCGCGTATGTCACCTTTTTCCTTGAGCCGCGCATGGTAAATCGAGATGTGCTTGCGACCGCGCACCTTCAGGCTGGCGGCATCGCCAGCGATGTTGATCGCATAACCGCCACCGCCCTGGGTCTTGCGACAGATCGAGCAATAGCAGCGTTGATAAGGGTAGGGGTGGGCGCTGGTCAGGCTGAACGACACTGCGCCGCAATGGCAGGAGCCTTCGAGCTGCATGGGAACCTCCAATGAGGTTGGGATGACTCAGGACAGCCTAGACTGTCCGCGTTCCTGGACTTGAAATTATGCTGGATGTGCCGGTGCTATCGCGCCCACATTGGATCTTCAGTGTTCACAAATAATGTGTTCGCAGAAAGTCCCCTGTGCGAGCCTGCTCGCGATGAACGATAACGCGGTCTACCGGCCGGGCACCCGCCACAAGTACCACGCCGCCACCGTCCGATAAGGGCGCCACGCCATCCCGATTTCAATCATCTGCTTACGAGTCGGCTGTACTTCCAGCCCCTTCAGCCGCCGATAACCCTCACGCACGCCAAAGTCATCGGCCGGTAAAATGTCCGGCCGCTCCAGGCTGTAGATCAGCAGCATTTCCACGGTCCAGCGACCCCCCCCACGCAAGGTGATCAAGCGCTCGATCAAGGCTTCATCGTCCATGGCCAGGGCCGTGGCGTAATCCGGCACCACGCCGTCCAGAGCTGCCTGAGCGATGCCCTGAATGGTCGCGATCTTGCTGGCGGAAAACCCGCAACCACGCATCTGCTCGAAGTCGGTCGCCAGAATCTGCTCAGGCCTTGGGAAGGTGCTCGCCGGAAACAACGCCAGCAGCCGGCCGACAATCGCATCGCCGGCCTTGGCATGCAGTTGCTGATAGGCAATCGCCCGCACCAGCGATTCGTAAGGATCGCGAGCCGCATGGGGCTGATGCAGGCAGGGGCCGATGGCGCTGATGTGGCGTTGCCAGTCGGCGTCGAGGGCCGAGAGAAATTCGCTGGCCAGTTGGTAGGTGTCGGGCATGGAGCATCCTGAAGCGCGGGTGACTGCGGGGGAGATTAGCCCTCACTCCGCAGCGCCGCACTCCATTGCTTGCGGTCAAACTTTGCCGGTGGGGGTCAGCAGGGCGTTCACTTGGCCATAAGTGAAGGCCTTGAGGTCGCTGCTATCGAGTTTTCCGGTTTCCAGAAAGCTTTTGGCTACCGACGCCATGGCGCCGTAGAGGAATTCGGCGATGCTCGAGCCGGCGCTCAAACGGCGCACGCCGAGGGTTTGCAGTTCTTCAGGCGAAGGCAGGCCCGCGAAACCCAGCACGTTCACCGGCAGCGTCGTGCCACGGCACAACGCTTCAATCTCATACGCCGCCGTGACGCCCGCCGCGAACAGCCCGTCGGCCCCTGCGGCCTGATACAACGCGGCCCGTTTGAGTGTTTCTGCGACGCGATCTTCGGCCGGTACCAAGCCCTTGAGATACACGTCGGTGCGAGCGTTGATAAACAACTTCACGTCCCGGCGATTGGCAACCTGGCGAGCGATTTCAATCTTGCGCGCCAGCAGGTCGGGCGGCGAAGCACCGTCCTCGATATTGATCCCCACGGCACCGGCGGCGATGACGGCGTCGATCACTTCTGCGACCCGACCCAGGTCATCGGAATAACCGGCCTCGATGTCCACGGTCAACGGCACCGTGATGACTCGGGCGATGGATTCGACGGTGGAAACGAGACGTTCAAGCGGCAAGGTATTGCCATCCGGGTAACCGTGAACCCAAGCCACCGCCGCGCTGCTGGTGGCGACGGCCTTGCTGCCCAGCTGTTCCACCAATCGCGCTCCGGTGGCATCGGCGACGTTGGTCAGGATCAGCAGGCCGCTCTGGTGCAGTTGGTGGAATTGGTTGTCGAGTGTGTCCATCGAATGTCCTTCCTTATGACTTTTTTTGAATAAACGGCGGAGTGATCAGAACGCGAGTTGTTCGGTGATTTGCACCGCGGCGCTTTCCAGCCTGAGCAGGAACGCCTTGCGCGGTTGTCCTCCACCATAGCCGGTCAACGAGCCGTCTGCACCGATCACCCGGTGACAGGGCAGGATAATCGCCAGGCGGTTTTGTCCGTTGGCCAGGCCCACGGCGCGACTGGCGCCGGGGTTGCCCAGTTGCGCGGCGATAGCGCCATAAGTCGTGGTCTTGCCGTACGGAATCTTCATCAGTTCGGCCCACACCTGTCGGGCGAAAGCGCTGCCGGGCAGGTGCAGTGGCACGTTGAATTCGGTCCGTTTGCCGGCGAAGTATTGCGCCAGTTCTGCTTCGATTTGCTGCAAATGCCCGTTGTGTCCGGGTGCCACGGCGTAGCCATAACGGTTTTGCAATTCTTCGATTTCCCTGGTCAGTGCCGGTCGATCGAGAAATTCCAGCAGCACCAGCCCACGCTGTTCGGCCATGGCGATCATCGGCCCCAGTGGGGTGGTCAGCCGAGTGAACAGCAGTGGCTCGCTGTGGGCGGCGCGGCCGGGCGTGATATGGAACGACTTTTGAAACGCATCGCGAAAGCCGCTCAGGGATTCGTAGCCGGAGTCGAACGCGGCGTTGTCGATGGATGCGCCCTGTTTGATGCCACCCAGGGCGATGCCCAGGCGCCGGCTGCGCAGCCAGGCGTGAAAGGTCATGCCGAAATGCTGCTTGAACCAGCGGCGCAGTTTCAGTGGCTCGATGCCCTCGGCCAGCAACTGGGCATCGGTCCAGCGCAGGTCGGGGTCGGCGTCCACGGATTTGAGCAGTCGCTGCACCCAGTCCGGCGCGATGGCCGCGGCGTCCAGTGGCTTGCAACGCAGGCAGGCGCGATAGCCCGCCGACATCGCCTCATCGGCATGGGCGAAAAACTCAACGTTTTCCGGCTTCGGTTTGCGCGCCGTACAGCCGGGGCGGCAGAAAATGCCAGTGGTTTTGACCGCGGTAAAGAACACCCCCTCATAGGCGGTGTCGCGTTCGAGCATGGCACGAACCATCTCGGCGTGGGGCGGAAGCACAGCGTTTTGTAGGTTCATGGGCTGAGCATATGCTGCGTCGCCCGGCGCCTCCACCGGAAAATCGACAATGAATTTTTAGGGTCCTGAGCTACAGTCATCGGGTTACCGATAATCCTGTAAACGTTATTTTCAGGAATCATCCTATGCAACCGTTCACGATCAAACACATCGATCACATCGTCCTGCGCGTCAAGGATCTCGAACGAAGTATCACTTTTTACGGCGAGGTACTCGGCGCCGAACTGGTCAAGCGCCGTGACGATCTGGGCCTGGTGCATTTGCGTGCGGGCACCTCGATGATCGACCTCGTCGACATCCAGGGCGAACTCGGCCGCAAGGGCGGTGCTGCCGCTGGCCACGAACGGCGCAACGTCGATCACTTCTGCCTGCGCATTGAACCGTTCGACGAGGAAGCGCTGGTCAGTCACTTGCAGTCCTTCGGCCTGATCCCCGAGAAAGCTGCCGTGCGTTTCGGCGCCGAAGGCCACGGGCTGTCGATCTATTGCTTCGATCCGGATGGCAATCAGGTCGAACTGAAAGGGCCGTCCCAAGGGTAAAGTTCAGGCCCGTTTCGCCATCAACAACACCGAGGCCGCAGCCGACAACAATCCCGCGCAGCAACGGTTGAAGATCTGCTTGCCCCGTGGTTCGGCGAACCAGCGGCGCATGTGCAGGCCCATGTAGGCGTAGGCGCTGATGGCGATCCACTCCAGCAGCAGGAACAATGTGCCGAGCACGACGAATTGCGCGGCAATCGGTCGAGTCGGGTCGACGAATTGCGGCAGGAATGCG
Organism: Pseudomonas sp. PDM09; assembly: GCF_014852305.1. NCBI lineage: Bacteria > Pseudomonadati > Pseudomonadota > Gammaproteobacteria > Pseudomonadales > Pseudomonadaceae > Pseudomonas > Pseudomonas sp. PDM09. Next base: position 685,273 of record NZ_JACVBI010000002.1, read on the forward strand.
GTGAACAGCAAAATAGCCTTGGGATTGCCCGCAGCCACCAGAAACTCCTGCCGCGCCAGAGCGACAATGTCAATTGGCGCGCCGGTCACAACCTGCTCGGCCTCGGGATTGGCGCGCCACAATTGCCAGGCCAGGTACAACAAGTAAGCGGCGCCGATGATCTTGATCGCATAAAACAGCCATTCCGAGGTTTGCAGCACCACCGACAACCCGGCGGCGGCCAGGGCGATCATCCCGGCAAACGCCAGCAAACGACCGACGCCGGCCACGCAGGCGCGACGATAGCCATAACGGGTAGCGTTGCTGACCGACAGTAGATTGTTCGGGCCGGGAGCCATGTTCAGGGCGAAGCAGGCTGGGAGAAACAGGGTGAGGGTGGCGAGGTCCATGACGACGGCTCCAGTAACGAGAGCCGTATTTTTATCATGAGTGACGAGTGGGCCGGCCCATACAGCGGTGGGCGCAAATCGCCATACACTTGCGTTGGCTTGGTTAACCAACGTTCCCCGTAGGATCTCCTTTGTCATTCAGGTTGGAGAAAAACAGGGGGCAGACCACGATTGCCCGGCATTCGCCGTAAATCGCGGTCTGTCCCTTCTAACGTAAGATCAACCGGAAAGGCACACTATTTGATCTGCACAATCACCGGACCTTCCGTCACGATCGGCGGGTTTGCGTGAATATTCGAGGCATTTTTCTGAATCCAGTCGCGCGCGACTTTCAAGCTCGCATCGCTGCCGGCCTTGTCCGTGCAAACAGTCACCGCCGTACCGCCATCACCCGTGTTCAGCAGTGTGTAGCTTACCAGGCCAGGCACTGTCCGCAGGGTAGCTTCGACGTCGGCCTTGCGCTGTTCCAAAAGCTCGAAAAGCTGTTTTGCTCCAGCACCCAGGTAGGTTCTTATAACTGCATACATAGTCGTCTCCTTTGGGGGAAACAGGGGACAGACCACGATTGCTCGGCATATGCCTTAAATCGTGGTCTGTCCCTTTTTATGTGTCCCTATTTATGTTCCCGGCGGTCCCGATGAAGATCAAGATCAAAAGATCGCAGCCTTCGGCAGCTCCTACGCGGGACGCGGTGCTTCAACAGGCGGAGTACCGTCGTGAAACATCGTCTTCAGTTGCGCACGCAGTTCCGGTGAGTCGGTGTGCTTGTGAACGCTGACCGCATGCTGTGCGGCGGCCTCGAGCAGTTCGTTTTCAGAGTCTGCGGACAGCGCGACCGAGCATTTGGAATCGCTTGGAAACTCGCGGCAGTCGATGTATTTACGCGCCATGAGCTTTTCCTCCCTACGACGAAGGCAGGCCGTGGCCTGCGTGAACGATCACTCGACGCGATACCCCGTACATCAAACACGATTGCAGGTCGCTTCGAGTGTGCCAACTCTTAGAGTATAGGCTCGCCACAGGGCGCATCGTGGCAGGCTTGCAATGACGCAGAGGGGCGTTTTCTTCAATACGGCGTTCAGGCTGCTCATTACCTTGAAGCCTGGTTCAACTGAATTGAAGAAGGTATGCAATGAGTCTGATTCTTTCCATGGCCGCGTTTGCGCTGGCAGCTTCGATTACACCGGGACCGGTGAACATTGTGGCGTTGAGCTCTGGCGCGCAGTTCGGCTTTTGCGCCAGTCAGCGGCATGTGGCCGGGGCGACCCTGGGGTTTGTTCTGCTGTTGGTGCTGATGGGGTTGGGATTGCATGAGGTGTTGCAGCGTTGGCCGGCGCTGACGCGGGTGGTGCAATGGGCGGGGGTGGCGTTTCTGCTGTTCATGGCTTTCAAATTGGCCACTGATAACGGTCAACTCGATGCCAAGGAGTCGGGGCGGGCGCCATCGATGCTGTATGGCGCGGTGATGCAATGGCTCAACCCGAAAGCCTGGCTGGCCTGTGTGGCGGGGATGGGCGCGTTTGTCGCCGATGGCGAGGCGCGGCTGGTTTGGCAGTTTGCGGCGGTGTATCTGGTGATCTGCTACTTGTCGGTGGGGTGCTGGGCCTATGCCGGCACGTTTTTGCGCGGCTACCTGAGCAATCCGGCGGGGATGCGCCTGTTCAATCGGGTCATGGCGTTGTTGCTGGCGGTGAGTGCGGGGTATTTGCTGTTGCCGTAGGTTCCCGGCACAACTCTTATTGCCAATGTTTTCTCTGTGGGAGCGGGCTTGCCCGCGATGGCGTCTGGTCGGCCAACAATGATGTCGAATGCAGTATCGCTATCGCGGGCAAGCCCGCTCCCACAGGGTTTTGAGTTGCTTGACTTAGCCGCGATACTGCCCCGGTGTCGCCGCCAGATGCTGTTTGAACGCGCGCTGAAAATGCGCCTGATCAGCAAACCCGGCTTCCAGCGCCACATCGGCAATCAACTTGCCGTTACGCAGTTGTTCCTGCGCGAACTGGATGCGCCGGTTGATCAGAAACGCATGGGGCGTCATGCCGTAATGCTGCTTGAACGCGCGGATCAGGTACGACGGCGACAGTTGCGCCGCCTCGCAAATATCCTCGAGCTTGAGCATGTGTGTGCAGTTGTCGCGGATATAGTCGGCGGCCCGCTCCAGCTTGAAATTGGGTTCGCGCAGCGGTTGCTCGACAGGGTTGAGCCGCTGTTGCACCTCGGTGAAAAATTCCACCGCCGCGCTATGCTTGCTCAGCATGTCTTGCTGCGGGTCGATCAACACCTCGTACAAATTCTTCAGGCCAGCAAACAGCTCGACGTCACGATTGTGAGTGATGGAAAACCGGCGAAACGCCGAGTCCTGGCTGAAGCCGAGCTGATGCTGCAAATCGGTCAGCCAAGGCGTCTCGACGTACAGCATCAGGTACGACCACGGCTGGTCGTCGATCGGGTTGCAGGCATGCACATCGCCCGGATTCATCAGCACCACGGTGCCGGCACTGACCTGAAATTCCGATTGCTCGTGAATATAGGTGCTGCGCCCGGCGGTGATCGCACCAATGGAAAAGTGCGCATGGGAATGCCGGCTGTAGCAGACCTCGCGACCGTCGGCGATGGAACGGGCTTCGATGAAGGGCAGCGCGTCGTCACGCCAGAAGCGCGGGGCTTTGTCTGCATCTTTGGTGACGGAGTGCTTCATCCTGGCGTCCTCGGCGGTTCAGCTCTGGAGTGTATTAGCTCTCGCCGTCAAAGGCTCGTTGCAGCATGGCGATGTCGAGTTTTTTCATTTGCAGCATCGCCGCCATGGCGCGCTGGGATTTGGCTGTGTCGGGGTCTTTCATCATGTCCATCAACGCCACGGGCACGATTTGCCACGACACGCCGAATTTGTCCTTGAGCCAGCCGCATTGCTGGGCTTCAACGGGACCGCCCGCAGACAGGCGCCCCCAGAAGTGGTCGACTTCTTCCTGAGTGTGACAATTGACCTGGAATGAGACCGCCTCATTGAACTTGAACACCGGGCCACCGTTGAGGCCGGTGAAGCTCTGCCCATCGAGTTCGAAACTGACGGTCATCACCGAACCTTCCGGCCGGCCGTGGATTTCCTGACCGGCCTTGCCGTAATGGGTGATGCCGGCGATTTTGGAATGATCGAAGATCGCGCAGTAAAACTTCGCCGCCGTTTCAGCCTGATCGTCGAACCACAGGCAGGGGGTGAGTTTGGGAAAGCGTTGCATGTCGGTTGTCCTCGGCAGGTTGAACACGCTGGATTATCAGCGTAGTCAGTCCGCGGTCGATCGGTGGCGCCGTAGATCGACAAGTCCGTAGCAGCTGCCGAGCTGCGCGAGGCTGCGTTCGGCTGCGAAGCAGTCGTGAAATCAGCAAACGCGGTGTGTCAGGTGAACCTTGCAGGTAGGGTTTGCGACGGCTGCGCCGCCGAACGCAGCCTCGCGCAGCTCGGCAGCTGCTACGGGACGGGAGCGACCGGTGGTCGATGAACATGGCTTGTGGGTCAAATTGCGCTTAGCTGTAGGGATAACCCGAGGCGCGCGTAACCCGCCGACCTTGCAGGAGCGAGGCTCGCCCCTTCAGAACACCGTGAGTCTGAGGAAACCCGCAATGCTGACCCTTAATATCAATGGCAAGGACCAGGAACTGGATGTCCCGGCGGACATGCCGTTGCTCTGGGTGCTGCGCGATGTCGCGCACCTGACGGGCACAAAATTCGGTTGCGGCATGGCCCAGTGTGGCGCTTGCACCGTACACGTCGACGGCGCGCCGCTGCGCTCTTGCATCACGCCTGCCACGGCGGTGGCCCACGGGCAGAAAATTCTCACCATCGAAGGCTTGTCTGCCGATGGCTCGCACCCGGTCCAGCAAGCCTGGGCCGAACTCGACGTGGTTCAGTGCGGCTATTGCCAGTCGGGGCAGATCATGTCGGCGGCCGCGTTGCTGGCGAAGATCCCCAAGCCCACCGACAGCGACATCGACCAGGCGCTGTCCGGCAACATCTGCCGCTGCGGCACCTACCCAAGAATCCGCGCCGCGGTCAAACGCGCCGCCGAGATCGGTTGATACCACGTCGAAGGGAGCTGACCCATGAACAGAATCAACCCTGTCTCGCGTCGCGGTTTTCTCAAGGGCAGTGCGGTGTTGGGCAGCGGTCTGGTGGTGGCGTTTGTCATCCCCGGTGCCAATCGCTTTGCCCTAGGCGCCGAGAATCAAGGAAACGTCTTCGCCCCCAATGCCTTTTTACGCATTGGCAACGACAACAGCATCACCGTGCTGCTCGGTCATTCGGAAATGGGCCAAGGCATCTGGACCGGCCTGACCATGTTGATCGCCGAAGAGCTAGACGCCGACTGGTCGAAAATTCGTGTCGAACATGCGCCGGCCTCGGCGGCCGATTATGGCCTGCCGGCGTTTGGCGGGATGCAGATCACCGGCGGTTCGACGTCGACCTGGATGGAGTTCGACCGCTATCGCCAGGCCGGAGCGGCGGCGCGCTTGATGCTGATCGAGGCGGCGGCCAAGCGATTCGACGTGGCGCCTTCGCAGATCCGCACCGAATCGGGCGTGGTCATGGCCGGCGACAAGCGCGCCACTTACGGCGAATTGGCGGATGACGCTGGCAAGCTGCCACTGCCGGATCCGGCTTCGATCAAGTTCAAGGAAGCCAAAGACTGGAAGGTCATCGGCAAACCCACCAAGCGCCTCGACACCCCGGAGAAAATCACCGGGCAGGCGAAGTTCGGCATGGATGTGCAATTCGATGGGCTGATGACGGCGATGGTTGCACGTCCACCGGTGTTCGGTGGCAGCGTCAAATCCTTCGAAGGCGCCGAGGCACTGGCGGTGCCGGGCGTGCACAAAGTGGTGCAGGTGCCCACGGGTGTCGCGGTGATTGCCGATCATTATTGGGCGGCGAAGCTGGGGCGCGATGCGCTGAAGGTCGAATGGGACCTGGGGCCGAACGCCGGGCTCGACAGTCAGAAACTGCTGGAAAGCTTCCGTAAACTCGCCGCCACCCCCGGCACTTCCGCCAGTCGGGCCGGGGATGCGACGGCGACACTAGGCAAAGCAGCGAAGACGATTGAAGCAGAATACAGCGTGCCGTACCTGGCTCACGCGCCGATGGAGCCGCTCAACTGCACGGTGAAAATTTCCAAGGACAAATGCGAAATCTGGACCGGCACGCAGTTTCAGACGCTGGATCAGATGATCGCGGGGAAGATCACCGGGCTCAAACCCGAACAGGTAGAGATCCACACCCAATTCCTCGGTGGCGGTTTCGGGCGTCGGGCCAACCCGACCTCGGATTTTGTCAGCGAAGCCGTGTACGTCGCCAAAGCGGCGGGCGCGCCGGTAAAAACCGTCTGGGCCCGAGAGGATGACATTCGCGGCGGTTATTACCGCTCGGCGTTCTTGCATCAGGCGCGCATCGGCCTGGATGCCGACGGCATGCCAATGGCCTGGAAGCATGTGCTGGTCGGGCAGTCGATCCTGACGGGCACGTCGTTCGCGGCGACCATGGTCAAGGATGGCATCGACAAAACCTCCGTCGAAGGCGTGGCCGACAGTCCTTACCTTGAGGGGCTGGCCAACCACCAAGTCGAACTGCATTCGCCGCAAACCGGCATCAGCGTGCTGTGGCTGAGGTCGGTGGGGCACACCCACACGGCATTCGTCATGGAGTCGTTGATCGATGAACTGGCAGACGCCGCCGGCAAGGATCCGGTGGAATACCGACGCGCCTTGCTCAAGGCGCATCCGCGGCATCTGGGCGTCCTGAATCTGGCAGTAGAGAAAGCCAACTGGAAAGCACCGTTGCCAGACGGTCACGCATTGGGCGTGGCGGTGCATGAGTCTTTCGGCAGTTATGTCGCCCAGGTGGCCGAGGTGTCCCAGGACAATCTGGCGATTCGCGTGCACCGGGTGGTGTGTGCGGTGGACTGCGGCATTGCGGTCAATCCGCAGAGCATCGCCGCGCAGATGGAGTCAGGCATCACCTTTGGTCTCAGTTTTACCTTGCACAGCAAACTGACGTTCAAGGACGGTCAGGTGGAACAGTCCAATTATCACGATTATCAGGTTCTGCGCCTGAACGAGATGCCGGTGGTCGAGGTGCATATCGTCCCCAGCAGCGACAAGCCCGGCGGCATCGGCGAGGTCGGTGTACCGCCCGTGGCGCCGGCCGTGGCGAACGCGGTGTTTGCCCTGACCGGGCAGCGTCTGCGGGAACTGCCGTTGCAACTGTCGGGGGTGTGAGATGAGACGACATGTATTTTGGGGCGCGGTGATGCTGATCGGCCTGGGTGGTTATACCTCGGACCTGTTCGCTGATGATAAAGAGGCGGTGAAGGCGTTCGACACGGTGCAGAAGGTGTTCCAGAGCCCGCGTTGCCAGAACTGTCATATCCCCGGCGATTCACCGTTGCAGTTCGACGCCGGTGTTCCTCACGCAATGAATGTGGTTCGCGGCCTGGACGGCAAGGGCGCAGCCGGTTTGCCGTGTGCCAGTTGTCATGCCGAACGCAATCCGCCGGCCAGCTATGGCCCCAACGCTCCACCCGGAGCACCGCATTGGAGCCTGCCGCCAGCCGCACACAAGATGGCCTGGATTGGGCTGCCAGCCGACAAGTTGTGCGCGATGATCAAGGACCGTTCCAGTAATGGCGACCGTGATTTTGCGGCGCTGATCAAGCACGTCAGCGAGGACAAACTGGTGCTCTGGGGCTGGCGCCCGGGCGAGGGACGGGCGCCGGTGCCGGTGCCCCACGACATTTTTGTCACCCAGTTCAAGATTTGGGCCGATGCTGGAGGGCCGTGTCCGGTGGCAGGAAGCTGACCAGCGGCGCGTTTATAGGGAGTCATACCGGGTATGAGCGACTCTAACGTTCATACCCATCAAGGAGTGAGTGATGTTAACCCCAGGCAAATCGTTTAAACCCGGCGTTGGCGCAGATGCCTTGCGTGCACCGAACATCCTCGACAGCGCGGCGCAGGATCGCGATGTATTGCGCGACCTGGCGCGAAAGGCCGAGCAAGAACTGACGGGCGTGCAGATGGCGAGCATGGATGAATTGACGCTGCTCTCCAATCGTCATGGCTTCGAGGCTTTGGCCCGGTTGGCGCTGGAGGCCTGTCAGCAGTTGGGCATACCCGCGACGCTGCTGTTTTTCGACCTTGATGACTTCAAGCGCATCAACCAGCTGTACGGTCGCGCCGAGGGCGACGATGCCCTGAAAACCTTCGCCGATGTGCTACGCATCGCCTTTCGTGAAAGCGATGTGATCGGCCGGCTCGGCAGCGATGAGTTTGCTGCCTTGTTGACCGGCACCGACGCCGTGGAAATCGCCGCGATCAGAGCGCGCCTCGAAGAAATACTCGATGAACGCAATGCCACGGCGCATCGTGGCTATGACATTCGCTTCAGTATCGGGCAGATCGAGTTTGATCCTCGGCTACACCAGACGGCGGAAGACTTGCTGGCTTTGGCCGATAAGGCGTTGTGCGACGCCCGTCATTGTTGAATGGCGTCTTGCAAGACCGCTGCAACGTGCCCGGATCATTTGGCGAACAACTGATCGATATTCTTGAACGCCTTGAACTCCAGAGCGTTGCCGCAGGGGTCGAAGAGAAACATCGTGGCTTGTTCGCCCACCAATCCCTGAAAGCGGATACCCGGTTCGATCACGAAGCGCGTGCCAAGGGCTTTCAAACGCTCGGCCAGGGCCTCCCATTCCGCCATCCCCAATACCACACCGAAATGCGGCACCGGTACGTCGTGGCCATCCACGGCGTTGGTGTGGGCGGCTTCCTGGGAAGCGTTTTTCGGTGCCAGATGAATGACCAGTTGATGGCCGAAAAAGTTGAAATCGACCCAGTGATCGCTGGAGCGACCTTCTTCCAGGCCGAACACTTCACCATAGAAGCGCCGGGCAGCGGCCAAGTCGTAAACCGGGATGGCCAAGTGAAAAGGGGACAGTTGCATCGGACGTGCCTCGACGGGTTGAGAGTTAAGACCGAGTTTAGTCCTGTGCTTTTTGATTGAAAGACGATAGTTTTTTGCGACGAGCTCAAATTATTTCGATCAATCGGGGAGCCGCATGCTGCGGGAACTGAAAACCTTCATTGCCGTGACGCGTCATGGCACGTTCGCTGCGGCAGGCATGCACATTGGCCTGACCCAGTCGGCGGTCAGCGCGCAGATCCGCAACCTCGAACAGGCGTTGGGCATTCGCCTGTTCGATCGCACCGGACGTCAGGCGATTCTCAACGCCGCAGGGCAGCGGGCGTTACCGATGGCTCGGGAAATCCTTGAGACCTTCAGCCGCATGGCCGTCAGTGATAGCGTCGGCGAGTTTCGTGGCGAATTGAAGATCGGCGCGGTGGCCACCGTCCAGACCGGGTTGTTGCCGCGCGCGCTGTTGCGACTCCGGCAGCAGGCGCCATTGCTGGAGGCGAAGCTGGTGCCGGGGGTATCCCTGAGCCTGTTGAGTCAGGTGGACACCGGCGAAGTGGATCTGGCGATTCTGATCAAGCCACCGTTTGAATTGCCCAAGGAATTGTCGGTGCAAGTCATTCGCCGAGAGCCGTTTGTGCTGATCGTGCCGGCAGACCTTGAGGGCGACGACCCGCTGCAGTTACTCGCCAACCATCCCCATGTACGCTACGACCGCAATTCTTTCGGTGGGCGCTTGGTGACTCGCTTTTTACGTGAGCAGCAGATTGATGTGCAGGTAGCTCTGGAGCTGGATGAGCTGGAAGCTATCGTCAAAATGGTCGAATGCGGGCTGGGTGTTTCGCTATTGCCCGAGGCTGGGCTGTGGCTTGAGCATGGGGCGAAGGTGCGGATCATCCCGTTGGGTGAGCTGACGTTCTACCGGGAGATCGTGCTGTTGCAGCGTTATAGCCAGCGCACACAACCGATCCAGCAGTTGTTTGCGCGGTGTTTGACACAGATCGATGACTAAACGCTAACCCCTGTGGGAGCGGGCTTGCTCGCGAAGGCGGTGTACGGCATACAGAAAGTGTCGACTGGCGCACCGCTTTCGCGAGCAAGCCCGCTCCCACATTTGACCGAGTCAATCCTGGAATTGAAGCCATAAAAAAACCCGCCTGAAGAGGCGGGTTTTTAATGGCTAACCGAAGATCACTCTTCGATGTTGCCCATGGCGGTGGTGTTGAAGCCGCCGTCCACGTACATGATTTCGCCGCTGATGCCGGACGCCAGGTCCGAGCACAGGAAGGCGCCGGCGTTGCCGACTTCGTCGATGGTGACGTTACGACGCAGCGGGGTTTGCGCTTCGTTGGCGGCCAGCATCTTGCGGAAGTTCTTGATGCCGGAAGCGGCGAGGGTGCGGATCGGGCCAGCCGATACGCAGTTCACGCGGGTGCCATCCGGGCCCAGGGAGCCGGCCAGGTAACGCACGCCAGCTTCCAAAGAAGCCTTGGCCATGCCCATTACGTTGTAGTTCGGCATGGTGCGCTCGGCGCCCAGGTAGGACAGGGTCAGCAGGCTGCCATTGCGGCCTTTCATCATTTCGCGACCAGCCTTGGCCAGGGCCACGAAGCTGTAGGCGCTGATGTCGTGAGCGATGCGGAAACCTTCACGGGTGGTGGCTTCGGTGAAGTCGCCGTCCAGTTGGTCGCCCGGGGCGAAGCCGACGGAATGCACGATGCAGTCCAGGCCGTCCCACTTCTTGCTCAGTGCTTCGAAGACCTTGGCGATTTCTTCATCGCTGGCCACGTCGCACGGGAAGCACAGCTCAGGGCTCGAGCCCCAGCCTTGTGCGAATTCTTCGACACGACCCTTGAGTTTGTCGTTCTGATAAGTGAAGGCAAGCTCAGCGCCCTCGCGATGCATGGCGGCAGCGATGCCGGATGCGATGGACAGCTTGCTGGCGACACCGACGATCAGTACGCGCTTACCGGCGAGAAAACCCATGTGTTGCTCCTCTTTTCAGGTTTATTGCGCAGTGGCTGGTGCCAGAAAAGCGGCTTCCAGCAACTGCTGTGTATACGGATGTTGGGGGGCGGCAAAGATACTTTGCGCGTCTCCCTGTTCGACCACTTGGCCATGCTTGACCACCATCAGCTGGTGGCTCAGCGCTTTGACGACAGCCAGGTCATGGCTGATAAACAAATACGTCAGGTTGTACTTGGTTTGCAGTGAACGTAGCAGCTCCACCACTTGGCGTTGCACGGTGCGGTCGAGGGCCGAAGTCGGCTCGTCCAGCAGAATCAACGCCGGTTTTAGCACTAATGCCCGGGCAATGGCGATTCTCTGCCGTTGCCCACCGGAAAATTCGTGGGGGTAGCGGTGCCGGGTTTCCGGGTCCAGACCTACCTCCTTGAGTGCCGCAATAATCGCTTGTTCCTGTTCTGCCTCGGTGCCCATCTTGTGGATCCGCAGGCCTTCGCCGACGATCTGGCTCACGCACATCCGTGGGCTCAGGCTGCCGAAGGGGTCCTGGAACACCACCTGCATTTCCCGGCGCAGCGGCCGAACTTCGCTCTGCGTCAGGCAGTCTAGCTGCTTGCCTTCAAAACGTATGGAGCCTTTGCTACCGATCAGCCGCAATATCGCCAGGCCGAGCGTCGACTTGCCGGAACCGCTTTCTCCCACAATCCCCAGGGTCTGGCCCTGGGGCAGGCTGAAATTGATGCCGTCTACCGCTTTGATATGGTCCACGGTCTTTTTCAGAAAGCCTTTTTTGATCGGGAACCAGACTTTCAGGTCCTCGACCTGCAGCAACGGCGGGCCAATCACATTGGTCGCCGGTTTGCCGCTGGGCTCCGCTGCCAGCAGTTCCCGCGTGTACGGATGCTGCGGCGCGCGGAACAATTCTTCGCACGATGCCTGTTCGACGATGCAACCGCGCTGCATGACACATACCCGATGCGCAATTCTTCGTACAAGGTTCAAATCGTGACTGATCAGTAACAACGCCATGCCCAGACGGGCCTGTAATTCCTTGAGCAGTTCGAGGATTTTCAGTTGAACGGTCACGTCCAAGGCCGTGGTCGGTTCGTCTGCGATCAGCAATTCCGGCTCATTGGCCAGGGCCATCGCGATCATTACCCGTTGGCGCTGGCCGCCGGACAATTCGTGGGGCAGGGCCTTGAGACGCTTCTGCGGTTCGGGGATGCCGACCATTTCCAGCAGTTCCAGCGTGCGCTTGGTCGCGACTTTGCCGGTCAGGCCTTTATGGATACCCAGGATTTCGTTGATCTGTTTTTCGATCGAATGCAGAGGGTTGAGCGAGGTCATCGGCTCTTGAAAGATCATCGCAATCCGGTTGCCGCGGATGTGGCGGATGGTTTTCTCTTTCAGGTCCAGCAGATTCCGGTCGGAATAAGTGATGGTGCCGGACGGATGCCGGGCCAGCGGGTAGGGCAGCAGCCGCAGGATCGAGTGGGCGGTCACCGATTTGCCGGAGCCGCTTTCGCCCACCAGCGCCAGGGTTTCGCCGCGCTTGATGTCGAAGCTGACGCCCTCGACCACCCGCTGCACGTGTTCACCGACGACAAATTCGACGGCCAGGTCGCGCACTTCGATCAGATTGTCCTGATTCATTTCACTTCCTCGGGTCGAAGGCATCGCGAGCGGACTCGCCGATGAACACCAGCAGACTCAACATCAGCGCCAGCACCGCAAATGCACTCATACCCAGCCACGGCGCTTGCAGATTGGATTTGCCCTGGGCCACCAGTTCACCCAGGGACGGCGCGCCCGGCGGCAGGCCGAAGCCGAGGAAATCCAGGGCGGTCAGCGTACCGATGGCGCCGGTCAGGATGAACGGCATGAAGGTCATGGTCGAGACCATGGCGTTGGGCAGGATGTGGCGGAACATGATCGCACCATTCTGCATGCCCAACGCCCGTGCCGCGCGCACGTATTCCAGATTCCGGCCGCGCAGGAACTCGGCGCGCACCACATCCACCAGGCTCATCCACGAGAACAGCAGCATGATCCCCAGCAGCCACCAGAAATTTGGCTGCACGAAACTGGCCAGAATGATCAGCAGGTACAGCACCGGCAACCCGGACCAGATCTCCAGAAAACGCTGCCCGGCCAGGTCGACCCAGCCGCCATAAAAACCCTGCAAGGCCCCGGCGATCACGCCGATGATCGAGCTGAGAATGGTCAGCGTCAAAGCGAACAGCACCGAAATCCGGAAGCCATAAATAACCCGGGCCAGCACATCGCGGCCCTGATCGTCGGTGCCCAGCAGGTTATCGGCCGAAGGCGGCGCGGGGGCCGGGACTTTCAGGTCGTAGTTGATGCTCTGGTAGCTGTAGGGGATCGGCGCCCACAAGACCCAGGCGTCCTTGGCCTTGAGCAGTTCGCGAATGTACGGGCTCTTGTAGTTGGCTTCCAGCGGGAATTCGCCGCCGAACGCGGTTTCCGGGTAGCGCTTGAGGGCCGGGAAGTACCAGGCGTTGTCGTAATGCACCACCAGCGGTTTGTCGTTGGCGATCAGTTCTGCACCGAGGCTTGCGCCGAACAGAATCAGGAACAGCCACAACGACCACCAGCCACGCTTGTTGGCCTTGAACAGCTCGAAACGTCGGCGATTGAGAGGGGACAGGTTCATCTCAATGCTCCCGGCTTTCGAAGTCGATGCGCGGATCGACAAAGGTGTAAGTGAGGTCACCGATCAATTTCACCACCAGCCCCAGCAGGGTGAAGATAAACAGCGTGCCGAAGACCACCGGGTAATCGCGGTTGATCGCCGCCTCGAAACTCATCAGTCCCATGCCGTCGAGGGAGAAGATCACTTCCACCAGCAATGAGCCGGTGAAGAAGATCCCGATGAACGCCGAGGGGAAACCGGCGATCACCAGCAGCATGGCGTTGCGAAACACATGGCCGTAGAGCACGCGATGGCGGGTCAGGCCCTTGGCCTTGGCGGTGACCACGTATTGCTTGTTGATTTCATCGAGGAAGCTGTTTTTGGTGAGCAGCGTCATGGTCGCGAAGTTGCCGATCACCAAGGCGGTCACCGGCAGCGCCAGGTGCCAGAAGTAATCGAGGATCTTGCCGCCGGTGCTTAGTTCGTCGAAGTTGTTCGAGGTCAGGCCCCGTAGGGGAAACCAGTCGAAATAGCTGCCGCCGGCGAACACCACAATCAGCAAGATGGCAAACAGGAACGCCGGGATCGCATAACCGACGATGATCGCCGAACTGGTCCAGACGTCGAAATGGCTGCCGTGTCGCGTCGCCTTGGCGATCCCCAGCGGGATCGACACCAGGTACATGATCAGCGTGCTCCACAACCCGAGGGAGATCGATACCGGCATCTTTTCCTTGATCAGGTCGATGACCTTGGCGTCGCGGAAGAAGCTGTCGCCGAAATCCAGGGTGGCGTAGTTCTTGATCATGATCCACAAACGTTCCGGCGCCGATTTGTCGAAGCCGTACATGTGCTCGATTTCCTTGACCAGCGCCGGGTCCAGGCCTTGCGCCCCACGATAGGCGGAGCCCGCCACCGACACCTCGGCACCGCCGCCGGCAATGCGGCTGGTGGCGCCTTCGAAGCCTTCGAGCTTGGCGATCATCTGTTCCACCGGCCCACCGGGGGCGGCCTGGATGATCACGAAGTTGATCAGCAAAATGCCGAGCAGGGTCGGGATGATCAGCAGCAGTCGCCGAAAAATATACGCCAGCATCTGATTACTCCGTGCCCGCAGGGTCGGCTTGCAGTTTGGTTTCGACTTCTATCGGCAATGTCGCGTTGGGCTTGACCCACCAGGTATTGATGCCGATGTCATATTTGGGCGAAACCTTCGGGTGGCCGATGTGGCTCCAGTACGCCACGCGCCAGGTCTTGATGTGCCAGTTGGGGATCACGTAGTAGCCCCATTGCAGCACCCGGTCCAGTGCCCTGGCGTGGGCCACCAGGCTTTGGCGTGAGTCGGCGTTGATCAGTTGCTCGACCAGTTGGTCCACCACCGGGTCTTTCAGGCCCATGGAGTTGCGGCTGCCGGGTTTGTCGGCCGCGGCGGTCATCCAGAACTCGCGCTGTTCATTACCCGGCGAGTTGGACTGCGGGAAGCTGCCGACGATCATGTCGAAGTCCCGGGAGCGCACGCGGTTGATGTATTGCGAGACGTCGACCCGGCGGATCACCAGGTCGATGCCCAGGTCGCTGAGGTTGCGCTTGAACGGTAGCAGCACCCGCTCGAACTCGGTCTGGGCCAGCAGGAATTCGATGGTCACCGGTTTGCCGGTGGCGTCGACCATCTTGTCGTCGACGATCCGCCAGCCGGCTTCTTGCAGTAGTTGATAGGCCTTGCGTTGCTGGGTGCGGATCATGCCGCTGGCGTCGGTCACCGGGTTCTGGAACGCCTCGCTGAACACTTGCTCGGGAATCTTGCCGCGCAATGGGTCCAGGATCGCCAACTGATCGGCGTCGGGGAGGCCGGTGGCGGCCATTTCCGAGTTTTCGAAGTAACTGCGGGTGCGCGCGTAGGCGCCGTTGAACAGTTGCTTGTTGGTCCATTCGAAGTCCAGCAACAGGGTCAGTGCCTGACGCACACGCACATCCTGAAACACCGGGCGGCGCAGGTTGAACACGAAGCCTTGCATGCCGGTGGGGTTGCCGTTCGGGATTTCTTCCTTGATCAGCCGACCTTCGGCCACCGCCGGAATGTTGTAGGCCTTGGCCCAGTTTTTCGCGGCCGATTCCAGCCAGTAGTCGAACTGACCGGCCTTGAGCGCTTCCAGCGCGACGGTGTTGTCGCGGTAGTAGTCAGTGGTCAGCACGTCGAAGTTGTAGAAGCCGCGATTGACCGGCAGGTCCTTGCCCCAGTAATCCTTGACCCGCTCATAGCGCACCGAACGTCCAGCCTTGACTTCGCTGACCTTGTACGGGCCGCTGCCGAGCGGCAGTTCCAGGTTGCCCTTGTTGAAATCGCGGGTGGCCCACCAATGCTTGGGCAGCACCGGCAATTGGCCGAGGATCAGCGGCAATTCACGGTTGTTGTTGTGCTTGAACTTGAACAGCACTTTGAGCGGGTCTTCGGCGACCACGTCCTCCACGTCGCTGTAGTACCCGCGAAAGAGCGGGGCGCCGTCCTTGATCAGGGTCTGGAAGCTGAACACCACATCTTCGGCACGTATCGGATGGCCGTCGTGGAAGCGTGCTTCGGGACGCAGGTAGAAGCGCACCCAACTGTTGTCCGGGGCTTTTTCGATTTTGCCGGCGATCAAGCCGTATTCGGTAAACGGCTCATCCAGGCCCTGTTTGGCCAGGGTGTCGTAGATCATGCTGATGTCGTCGGCCGGCACGCCTTTGTTGATGAACGGGTTGAGGCTGTCGAAGCCACCGAACCCGGCCTGGCGAAAGATCCCGCCCTTGGGGGCGTCGGGGTTTACGTAATCGAAATGTTTGAAATCGGCCGGGTATTTCGGCGGCTCGTTGTACAGGGTCAGGGCATGTTGCGGGGCGGCGCAGGCCAGCCCGGCGAACAACAGACCGCTGGCCTGCAAGAGCAGGGCGCGTACGGGTTTCATCGATCTTTCTCCGAAGATTTCAGCCACCACGCGCTCAGGCCCAGGGTGTAGGGCGGCGTGGTGACGAAGGCGAACCGGTTGCGGTAGGCCAGGCGGTGATAATTGAGGTACCAGTTGGGAATGATGTAGTGCTGCCACAGCAGTACCCGGTCGAGCGCCTTGCCGGCGGCGACTTGTGCATCACGGGTCTGGGCCGCGAGCAGTTGTTCAAGCAAATGGTCGACCACCGGGTTGGCGATACCTGCGTAATTCTTGCTACCCTTGACCCCGACCTGGCTGGAGTGGAAGTACTGCCATTGTTCCAGGCCCGGGCTGAGGGTCTGGTTGAGGGTCATCAGGATCATGTCGAAATCGAACTGATCGAGGCGCTGTTTGTACTGGGCGCGATCGACCGTGCGCAGCCGTGCGTCGATGCCGATGCTGGCGAGGTTCTCGACGTAGGGCTGAAGGATGCGCTCCAGGTTCGGGTTGACCAGCAGGATTTCGAAGCGCAACGGTTGGCCGATGCTGTTCTGTAGCCGCTGACCGTTGAGCTTCCAGCCGGCCTCGGCGAGCAGCTCCAGGGCCTTGCGCATGGTTTCCCGCGGAATGCCGCGGCCTTCGGTCTGCGGCAGGCTGAACGGCTCGGTGAGCAGCTTGGCGGGCAACTGATCGCGATAGGGCTTGAGCAGCAGCCACTCATGACCGACCGGTAGCCCGGTCGCGGAGAACTCGCTGTTGGGGTAATAACTCATGGCGCGTTTGTAGGCGCCGCTGAACAGCGTGCGGTTGGTCCACTCGAAGTCGAACATCAACCCCAGCGCTTCGCGGACCTTGGCCTCGGCGAAAGTGGGTCGCCGGGTGTTCATGAACAGGCCCTGGCTCTGGGTCGGGATCTGGTGCGCGATTTGCGCCTTGATCACATCGCCACGGCGCACGGCCGGGAAGTTGTAACCGTTGGCCCAGTTCTTCGCCTGGTGTTCGATGTAGATGTCGAACTCACCGGCCTTGAACGCTTCGAAGGCCACGTCGCTGTCACGGTAGAACTCGACTTCCATGCGATCGACGTTGTACTTGCCGCGATTGACCGGCAGGTCCTTGCCCCAATAATCCTTGACCCGTTCGAAGACGATCTGCCGCCCGGGCGTTACCGAGGTGATGCGATACGGCCCGCTGCCCAATGGCGGCTCGAAGGTGGTGGCCTTGAAATCGCGACCTTCCCAGTAATGCTGGGGCAACACCGGCAACTCGCCCAGACGCAGGATCAGCAGCGGATTACCGGCGCGTTTGAAGACGAAACGGATGCGCCGTGGGTTGAGGATGTCGACCCGCGACACTTCCTGAAGGTTGGTGCGGTATTGCGGGTGACCTTCCTTGAGCAGCAAACGGTAAGAGAACGCCACGTCGTAAGCGGTGATCGGCGTGCCATCGTGGAAACGCGCTTCGGGGCGCAGGTTGAACACCACCCAGCTGCGGTCCTCGCTGTACTCCACCGATTGGGCAATCAGGCCATAACTGGAGGTCGGCTCATCGCCGGACGGCGCGTATTGGCCGGTGCCGACCATCAACGGTTCATTGAGTTCGTTGATGCCGTATTGCAGGAAGTTGGCGGTGGAAACCGGGCTCGAACCCTTGAAGGTGTATGGGTTGAGCGTATCGAAGGTGCCAAACGCCATCACCCGCAACGTACCGCCCTTGGGCGCTTGCGGGTTGACCCAGTCGAAGTGGGTAAATCTGGCCGGGTACTTGAGCGTGCCGAACTGCGCATAACCATGGCTTTCGCTGATCGTTGCGCTTGCGGGGGAGCTCAAGGCCAGGCTGATCAGGAGCAGGAGGAGGGGACGCTTCAAGTCAGAGATCCGATCCAGGCGGCTTGGGCTTTGTGGGCCGTACAGTAACAGCTTGTATCGACAGGAAAAAGACGGGGGGTTAATGCGTTGTTAATTGCGCAGGTGAATGACTTGTAGCAGCTGGCGAAGCCTGCGTTCGGCTGCGAAGCAGTCGTGAGTCCGGCTAGTGCGGTCTGCCTGACACACTGCAATCACTGGTTTGACGACTGCTTCGCAGCCGAGCGCAGCCTCGCAGGCTCGACAGCTGCTACGGCCGAACGCAGCCTCGCGAGCTCGGCAGCTGCTACAGGGCTGCGATCTTTTCGGCATCACATCAATCTTAATGCGGCGAAGCAACCGTCAGCATCTGCCCCGGTTTCAGCGCCTGGCCAACCCGAGGGTTCCAGCGCTTGAGGTGCTGCATTTCAACGTTGAAGCGTTTGGCGACCATGTACAGCGAGTCGCCTTGCTTGACCTTGTATTGGGTCTGTTGCGTTTTGTTTGTAACCTTGCCGCTCGCCTTGCTGTTCGCGGCGACCACGGTGTTGACGCGCCCGGATTTGCGCTTGGCGGTGTCCTGCATCACCAGGGTCTGGCCGACCTTGAGGTCCTTGCCGTTCAACTTGTTCCAGCGTTGCAGGTCTTTGACCTCGACCTTGTTGGCCTTGGCGATGGTGCCCAGATTGTCGCCGCGTTTGACCCGATAGGCGCGCTTGAGGCTGGCGATTTCGCTGTCGTCTGCCCCTTCGAACACCGGCTTGAGGGATCGCTGGCTGATCAGCTCGTCAGGACGCATGGTCGACAGGCTGGCGGTCAGCAGTTGCGCCTTGGACGTTGGCACCAGCAGATGCTGGGGGCCGTCGATGGTGGTGCGCTGCTTGAAGGCCGGGTTGAGCTGGAACAGTTCGTCTTCGTCGATATTGGCGACGGCGGCAACCTTGGACAGGTCCATGCGCTGGTTGATTTCGACGACCTGGAAGTACGGTTCATTGGCGATCGGGTTGAGGTTCACGCCATAGGCGTCGGGCGCCAGGACCACTTGCGACAGGGCCAGCAACTTAGGCACATAGGCCTGGGTTTCCGCTGGCAGTGGCAGGTTCCAGTAGTCGGTCGGCAGGCCGAGTCGTTCGTTGCGCTCGATGGCCCGGCTGACCGTGCCTTCGCCGGCGTTGTACGCCGCCAGGGCCAGCAGCCAGTCGCCGTTGAACATGTCGTGCAGGCGGGTCAGGTAATCCATGGCCGCGGTGGTCGAGGCGGTGATATCGCGACGGCCATCATAGAAACGGGTTTGACGCAGGTTGAAGTAACGCCCGGTGGAAGGGATGAATTGCCACAAGCCAACCGCATCGGCCCGGGAATAGGCCATCGGGTTGTAGGCGCTTTCAATCACTGGCAATAGCGCCAGTTCCAGCGGCATGTTGCGTTCTTCAAGGCGTTCGACGATGTAGTGAATGTAGAGGCTGCCGCGTTCGCCGGCGTTTTCGAGGAAGGACGGATTACTGGCGAACCACAGGCGCTGTTGCTCGATGCGCGGGTTGACGCCCAGGTTGTCCTGCAACTGGAAGCCCTGGCGCATGCGCTCCCAGACGTCCTGTGGAATTTGCGGTGTTGGTTTTTCGCTGAGCCAGACAGGTTTTTGCTTGGCTCGAGCGGCGATGTTCGGAGTGTGTGTCGCTTCGGTCTGCGGCACATGGCTGGAACAGCCCGCCAGAGTGGCGGACACAGCCACCGCGATGGCTTGAGCCAAGCGGGTCAATGCGTCTGAATTGATGGCTTTACGAATAGGTGACGACATTGGCTGGAAGTAAGTTCCGGGCAAAAATGTCGGGCGATTCTAGAAAGCGCACCCCCTGCGGTCAACCATTCAGAATTTTTGTACCAACGTGATGGCTACTTAGAACTTATCTTTCCAAGCGCGTAGAGCAGCAAAAACCGCACTCGGAGCCCGGTTTTGGGTTCCATTCCGTTCGTCCACTTTTTCTTTAACGGATGTTTCGTCGACACGCAAAAACGGGTTGGTACGCTTTTCAAGCGCCAGAGTAGAGGGCAGCGTCATGATTCCGGCATCACGTTGCGCGGTGACTTTTTCCAGACGTGCGGCGGTGTCCGGATTGCCCGGTTCGACCGCTGCGGCAAACTTCAGGTTGCTCAGGGTGTATTCGTGAGTGCAGTAGACCAGCGTGTCTTCGGGCAGCGCGGCGAGGCGGCTCAGCGAGTGATGCATTTGCTCCGGCGTGCCTTCGAACAGGCGCCCGCAACCGGCGGCGAACAGGGTGTCACCGCAAAACAAATGGCCCTGGTGATAAAAGGCAATGTGTCCGAGGGTATGGCCTGGTACTTCGATGACTTCGAAGTCCCAGCCCAGCACGCTGATGCGGTCATTGTCCTTGAGTGCCACGTCCCGCGCCGGGATGCTTTCGCTGGCCGGGCCGTAGACTGTCGCGTCTGTCGCTTTTTTCAGCCGCTCGACGCCGCCGACATGGTCATGATGGTGATGAGTGATCAAAATATCGCTTAACACCCAACCCGGGTGCGCGGCGAGCCAGGCTTGTACTGGCGCGGCATCGCCCGGATCGACCACGGCGCAGCGCTGGGTGCTGTGGTCTTGTAACAACCAGATGTAGTTGTCGGTGAAGGCGGGCAGGGCACTGATCTGTATCATCGTCGGATTCGCCAAGCGGAAAACATTGGCGCATCTTAGAACTTCCTGGCGCGTTGGAGAATGCAATGACCGATAAAGCGTTCGCTCAGGCCGATCCTGAGTGGCTGACATTGATCAGCGCGGCCCGTGAATGGCTGTCCGGCCCCATCGGGCAATTTCTGCTGGACGAAGAACGACGCATGCTCGAAGACGAGTTGGGGCGCTTCTTCGGCGGCTACCTGGTGCATTACGGCCCTTCGGCGCAGACGCCGCCGTCGGCGCCGCAGGTCCAGCGCAATGTGCGGCTCGGTGCGCCGTTGCCGGGGGTCGAGATTGTTTGCGAAGAGCAGGCCTGGCCTTTGAGCGAGCACGCCGCCGATGTGGTGGTGTTGCAGCACGGGCTGGATTTCTGCCTGTCGCCCCACGGTCTGCTGCGCGAAGCGGCGAGCAGCGTTCGGCCTGGCGGGCATCTGCTGATTGTCGGGATCAACCCCTGGAGCAGTTGGGGCCTGCGTCATGTGTTCGCCCATGACGCCTTGCGCAAGGCCCGCTGTATTTCGCCATCGCGAGTCGCCGACTGGCTGAACCTGCTGGGTTTCGCGCTGGAGAAACGCCGCTTCGGGTGCTATCGTCCGCCGCTTGCGTCGCCTGCCTGGCAAGCCCGTCTGGCCGGTTGGGAGCGCAAGGCCGGTGACTGGCAGTTGTCGGGTGGTGGCTTCTATTTATTGGTCGCGCGCAAGATTGTGGTGGGCCTGCGGCCGGTGCGTCAGGAACGGCGCGAACCGATGGGCAAGCTGATTCCGTTGCCGATGGCCAAGGTCAACCGTCGTCACCTCGAACCGTAATACACATTTTATTTTCCCGGCCGGGTTCGCCCCGGCCTCGGGCATCGTCGGTCACCGATCGGCGAGCCACCGCATTTTCTGGATAGATTGGCATGAGCGATAGCGTAGAACTCTTCACCGATGGCGCCTGTAAGGGCAACCCTGGCCCGGGCGGCTGGGGTGCGTTGCTGGTGTGCAAGGGCGTTGAAAAGGAACTCTGGGGCGGCGAAGCCAACACCACCAACAACCGCATGGAGTTGATGGGCGCGATCCGTGGCCTGGAAGAGCTCAAGCGCTCCTGCGACGTACTGCTGGTGACCGACTCCCAGTACGTGATGAAAGGCATCAACGAGTGGATGGCCAACTGGAAGAAACGCGGCTGGAAAACCGCGGCCAAGGAGCCGGTGAAAAACGCCGATCTGTGGAAGCTGCTCGACGAGCAGGTCAACCGCCACAACGTCACCTGGAAATGGGTGCGCGGACACATCGGCCATCATGGCAACGAGCGGGCCGACCAACTGGCCAACCGTGGCGTTGATGAAGTGCGTGGGTACAAGCAGGCCTGATTTCGGTTCTACCGATGCACCGCGTCATCGTTCTTCGCGAGCAAGCCCGCTCCCACATTCGACCGAGTTCTCTCAGGGGAATGCGATCAAATGTGGGAGCGGGCTTGCTCGCGAAGGCCACGACTCGGTGTTCCTGCCAGGGCGCATCGCGGGCAAACCCGGCTCCTCAAGAAATCACAGCATCAAAATCGCGGCGGCCAGTTGCTGGTCTGAATACCGGTCGTTGACGATCTCGCGAGCGTGTTAACATCGCCGCTTTTGCACGATTGACCCGTTGAGAGCTGAGCACTGATGGCCACCAGATCCGTTGTACTCGATACCGAAACCACCGGCATGCCGGTGACCGACGGCCACCGGATTATCGAAATCGGTTGTGTCGAGTTGATCGGTCGGCGCCTGACCGGCCGGCATTTCCACGTTTACCTGCAACCGGATCGCGAGAGTGACGAAGGCGCCATCGGCGTCCACGGCATCACGAACGAATTCCTGGTGGGCAAGCCGCGCTTCACCGAAGTGGCCGATGAGTTCTTCGAGTTCATCAAGGGTGCGCAGCTGATCATCCATAACGCGGCGTTCGACGTTGGCTTCATCAACAACGAATTCGCCCTGATGGGCCAGCACGACCGCGCGGATATCACGCAACACTGCTCGATCCTCGACACCCTGATGATGGCCCGGGAACGTCACCCGGGGCAGCGCAACAGCCTCGACGCCTTGTGCAAACGCTATGGCGTCGACAACTCTGGCCGTGAGCTGCACGGCGCCTTGCTCGACTCCGAGATTCTCGCCGACGTTTACCTGACCATGACCGGCGGCCAGACCAGCCTGTCGCTGGCCGGTAACGCGTCCGATGGCAATGGTTCAGGTGAGGGCGCGGATAACTCCGCCACCGAAATCCGTCGTCTGCCGGCCGATCGTCAGCCGATCCGGATCATCCGCGCCAGTGAAGAAGATCTGGCCCAGCACATTGCGCGCCTTGAAGCCATCGCCAAATCCGCCGGCGCTCCGTCGTTGTGGCAGCAATTGGCCGAGGCCAAGGCTCAGGCCTGAAAAAGATCGCAGCCTTCGGCAGCGCCTACGCCAACCGTGTCGACCATCAAATCAACGGTGGCCCCGATCCTGTAGGCGCTGCCGCAGGCTGCGATCTTTTGATCTTCACACGCACCCAATGCCCCACTTCAGGGCATCCCCCTCGCCACATGCGCTCCAACCCTCTACCCTGAGGTTATTGGCAGGCCACGGTCTGCCGCCTCAGGACACCGAGCCCCATGTATAAAGATTTGAAATTCCCGGTCCTGATCGTCCACCGCGACATCAAGGCCGACACCGTTGCCGGTGATCGTGTGCGTGGCATCGCCCGGGAGCTTGAGCAGGAAGGCTTCAGCATCGTCTCGGCGGTCGATTACAACGAAGGGCGTCTGGTCGCCTCGACCCATCACGGCCTCTCTTGCATGTTGATTGCCGCCGAAGACGCCAGCACCAATGCTCATCTTCTGCATAACATGGCCGAGCTGATCCGCCTGGCACGGGTTCGGGCGCCGGACCTGCCGATCTTTGCGTTGGGCGAGCAGGTGACCCTGGAAAATGCCCCGGCTGACGCCATGGCCGAGCTCAATCAACTGCGCGGCATTCTTTATTTGTTCGAAGACACCGTGCCCTTCCTCGCCCGTCAGGTTGCCCGCGCGGCGCGCAAATATCTGGACGGTCTGTTGCCGCCATTTTTCAAGGCGCTGGTACAGCACACCGCCGATTCCAATTATTCCTGGCATACCCCCGGCCATGGCGGCGGCGTGGCGTATCACAAGAGTCCGGTGGGGCAGGCGTTTCACCAGTTCTTCGGGGAAAACACCCTGCGTTCGGATTTGTCGGTGTCGGTACCGGAACTCGGTTCGCTGCTCGATCACACCGGCCCGCTGGCCGAAGCGGAAGCGAGAGCCGCGCGTAATTTCGGCGCCGATCACACCTTTTTCGTGATCAATGGCACCTCGACCGCCAACAAGATCGTCTGGCATTCCATGGTGGCCCGCGATGACCTGGTGCTGGTGGATCGCAACTGCCATAAGTCGGTGCTGCATTCGATCATCATGACCGGCGCGATCCCGCTGTACCTGTGCCCGGAACGCAATGAGCTGGGAATTATCGGCCCGATTCCGTTGAGCGAATTCAGTCGTGAATCGATCCAGGCCAAGATCGAAGCCAGCCCGCTGACCAAGGGCCGCGAACCCAAGGTCAAGTTGGCGGTGGTGACCAATTCGACTTACGACGGCCTCTGTTACAACGCCGAATTAATCAAACAGAGCCTGGGCAACAGTGTCGAGGTGCTGCATTTCGACGAGGCCTGGTACGCCTACGCGGCGTTTCACGAGTTCTTCGCCGGTCGTTACGGCATGGGCACCTCTCGCAGTGAAGACAGCCCGCTGGTGTTCACTACGCACTCCACGCACAAATTGCTGGCAGCGTTCAGCCAGGCGTCGATGATTCACGTTCAGGACGGCGGTGCCCGGCAGCTGGATCGCGACCGTTTCAACGAAGCGTTCATGATGCATATCTCGACCTCGCCGCAGTACAGCATCATTGCTTCGCTGGACGTGGCCTCGGCGATGATGGAAGGGCCGGCTGGCCGTTCGCTGTTGCAGGAAATGTTCGACGAGGCCCTGAGCTTTCGCCGGGCCCTGGCCAATCTGCGTCAGCACATCGCCGCCGATGACTGGTGGTTTTCCATCTGGCAACCACCCTCGGCCGAAGGTATCGAACAGGTAGTCACCGAAGACTGGTTGCTGCAACCCGACGCCGATTGGCATGGCTTTGGCGGCGTAACCGATGATTACGTACTGCTCGATCCGATCAAGGTCACGCTGGTGATGCCGGGTTTGACGGCGGGCGGTGCCCTGAGCGCGCGGGGTATTCCGGCGGCGGTGGTCAGCAAATTCCTCTGGGAACGCGGACTGGTCGTGGAAAAGACCGGGCTGTATTCGTTCCTGGTGCTGTTCTCCATGGGTATCACCAAGGGCAAATGGAGCACGCTGCTGACCGAGTTGCTGGAGTTCAAGCGCAGTTACGACGCCAATGTCAGCCTGGCCACCTGCCTGCCGTGCGTGGCACAACACAATATTGCCCGTTATCAAGGCATGGGTTTGCGCGATCTGTGTGATCAATTGCACGCCTGTTATCGCAGCAATGCCACGGCCAAACACCTCAAACGCATGTACACCGTACTGCCGGAAGTCGCGATGAAGCCGGCGGACGCCTATGATCAATTAGTACGCGGGGAGGTTGAGGCTGTTTCGATCGATGCTCTGGACGGGCGGATCGCAGCGGTAATGCTGGTGCCATACCCGCCGGGGATCCCGTTGATCATGCCCGGCGAGCGGTTCACCGAGTCGACCCGTTCGATCATCGATTACCTGAAGTTTGCCCGTACGTTCGACAGCAGCTTTCCCGGATTTGTCGCCGATGTGCATGGCTTGCAACACGAAGACGAGGGCAATGGACGGCATTACACCGTCGATTGCATCAAGGAATGAGGACCTTTGCGAGTATGCAACCAGTCATGAATCCCAAATACCCAGGCCTCTCGGTGCGTGTCGCCGATGAGGGGTTTGCGGCTTATATCTGGGGCAGTGATTTCAGTTTTGAAGTCGCCGCCTATGGTGCCGCGCAAATCGGTAAGCCGGTGGCGCAGTGGCCGGTGACGCCAATCACCCCGTATCGCAAGTGTTACGGTATCGATCCCGAGGAATTCAGCAGTTTTCGCGATGCCGCAGACAGCGCGATTTTCATGGCCTATCTGGATGACGAGCCGGTGGGGCATTTAGTGGTCAGCACCAACTGGAACGGTTTCGCCCATATCGATGAATTGGCGGTGCATGCACCGGCGCGCCGTCATGGCGTGGCCAAGGCGTTGCTGGACGTGGCGCAGTTCTGGAGTCGCAAGAAAAAACTGCCGGGCATCATGCTGGAAACCCAGAACAACAACCTGGGCGCCTGTCGGCTTTATGAGCGCTGTGGCTATGTGGTCGGCGGAATCGATCACCTGCGCTACCGCGGAATCGATCCGAATACCGCTGAAATGGCGCTCTTCTGGTATCGATTATTCGATAATCCGCTGGAAAACCCGCTCAGCTCGCCAGCATCGCCACGGCTTGTTCCGTGAGGATGTCCAGCAGTGCTTGAACGGCCGCAGAGGGCTCGGCGCTCTTCAGGCTCAAGGCATACACGCTGATCGGCACGGCAGGCGCCAGCGGGCAGGCATCGAGCCCGGCCGATTTGGCGCCGAGGGCGGTAAATGGGTCGACGATCGCCAGACCTTCACCGGCCTCGACCATGCTGCGCATCATTTGATGAGTCTGTACCCGTGTCTGAATGACCGGGGCAGGGCGCAGCGCATGCAGCTTGTTGTCCAGTGCCGGGCTTAACGGATCGTGACCTTCCAGACCGACCATCGACTGGCCAGCCAGGTCCTGCAGCGAAATGTACTTCTGTTTCGGTTGCAGCCACCCATGGGGTGCCAGCAGCTGGAGCTTGCCTTGAGCGATGACCTGGCAATGGATATCGGCGTGGTCCGGGTCATGCAGGCTCAGGCCCAGATCGCTTTCACGCAGCAGCAGGCTTCTGACAATCGCGCCGGTCGGCTGGCTCAGGAGGGTGCAAGGTGC
Source organism: Pseudomonas sp. PDM09 (assembly GCF_014852305.1). Taxonomy (NCBI): domain Bacteria; kingdom Pseudomonadati; phylum Pseudomonadota; class Gammaproteobacteria; order Pseudomonadales; family Pseudomonadaceae; genus Pseudomonas; species Pseudomonas sp. PDM09. Next base: position 711,679 of record NZ_JACVBI010000002.1, read on the forward strand.
GTCGGGGAGGCGTCGGCGCAGGGCCGCGATGCTGTGTGGCAACAGGTGTTGTGCCAACGGCGGGGTGCAGATGATGCGCAGGGGCGGGGCCAAATATTGCTTGAGGCTGCTGGCCAGTCGCTGGACCGGCTCGAGGGCTTCGTAGACGTGGGCGATCTCGACTTGCAGCTCCCGTGCTTCGCGCGTGGCTTGCAGACGACCACGCACGCTGGCAAACAGCATGAAACCCAACTGATCCTCGGCATCCCGCAGAGTGCGTTCAACCTCGGCCACTGGCAGCTGCAGCCATTCGGCGGCGGTGCCCAGGTGACCGGTCTGCAGGAGCGCCTGGATCACTTCGATATGACGTAAACGCATGCGTGAAGTCCATGTTCAGCAGGTGAGGGAGTCAGTCACTGAATCCTAACTCAAGTGCGCGCATATGACTTCTGCTCATAACAGCGAGTTATGAGGCCACGTTCGTTTCAGGTTCGCGAGTGAGGGTGACGCCCGATTGCACCAGCACAAATTCGTTGTCGTCGAGTTTGTTGAGCCGGTCGCCAATGGCCAGCTTATAGGTGCTGACAGGCACCGAGCCGGCGAGGCCGTCGTGCGACGGGGTGGATTCCTGGAACTCATGCACGGAATAAACGCGGCCTTCCGCGTCTCTTGCATGGAACTGACCGACGAGTACTGCTGCCATCTGCTTAGAACCTCTGGAGATAAATCACTCAATTTGCGGTTCTGTAGACCGTGGTTGGGCGAGGTAAGTTTTCCTACAGGAAAAAAATAGTCAGGGGCGGCGATTTTCCGTCGCCCGCTGGTTGAATCGTCATCTGATCATCTATAACTAGAAGCTCTTCCCATTGGACAGTCGAGAATCTTCCATGAGCAACGTCTACGAGATCGCCGTTCTGGTCGGCAGCCTGAGAAAAGCATCGATCAACCGCAAGGTTGCGCTGGCGCTGGCCGAGCTGGCGCCTGCCAATCTGAAGCTGAACATCGTCGAAATCGGCGATTTGCCGCTCTACAATGAAGACATCGATGGCGAATCACCGCCGGCAGCCTACAGCACTTTCCGTCAACAAGTGAGCTCATCCGACGCGGTGCTGTTCGTGACCCCGGAATATAACCGTTCGGTACCGGCGCCATTGAAGAATGCGATCGACGTGGGGTCGCGCCCTTATGGCAAGAGCGCCTGGAACGGCAAGCCGGGTGCGGTGATCAGCGCTTCACCGGGCGCCGTCGGCGGATTTGGCGCCAACCACAACGTGCGCCAGTCCATGGTGTTTCTCAATGTGCCGTGCATGCAGCAACCGGAGGCCTACCTGGGTGGCGCTGGTTCAGCGTTTGATGAGGCGGGCAAGTTGTCAGAGTCGGTCAGGCCGTTCTTGCAAAAATTCATCGATGCGTATGCGCTATGGGTTGAGCAGCATAAAAAGCAGTGACGTTTCCCTTGTAGCAGCTGCCGAACCTGTAGGTCGGGATTGTGTTGATGGTGACGCCGGCGGCGCTGGCGTTGCGGTTGTCTATCTGAACCGTGTCGACCCTGTCGCGAGCAGGCTCGCTCCCACAAGGATCTTCGCCATACGGAGATCCAATGTGGGAGCGAGCCTGCTCGCGATAGGGCCAGTCCATTCACCACAAAAACTCAACCATTACCCGGCACATTCGGCCAAAGATCGGACACCAGAAACAGCCGCTCGGCTTCTTCCCAATCGCCTTTGCCATTCTCTGTCAGCCGCACCATCAATTGCGCCGGTGCCAGCGGGTCCAGATCGCTCAGCCATGCGCTCAGCTGTTCAGCATTCCAGGTTTGCTCTTCGGGATAGTGCGCCGGCGCCAGCCAGGCATGGCGGGGCAGGGGTTGCCAGCGGCCGAATGGGCGTTGTACGACAAAGTCCGCCCAGTCCTTCTGATGCAGCCAGCTACCGCGCAAATGTTGAGGGTGCGCGCCGCTGGGTGATTCGGCCTGCCCCGGCCACGGATAGAGCAGATAACCGCCCAGCCACAGATGGGCACTGAACTGCTGGATATCCAGCGACGCCAGCACTGCACGGCTTTCCACTCGCGCGGAAATCGGTAATTGATGCTGGCTCAGGTGCTTGAGTTTACGGTCGAGCCGATCATGACAACCCGGTCCGAGCCACTGCGCGGTGTCATGGCCGTCACCATTCTGTGGCCCCAGATAGAGCTTGATCGCCAGTTCCAGGTGATGCACGCCATCGCGATCACGCAGCAGCATATCCAGTTCACCCAAGGTGTGGCCTTCACGGCGGATCGGCATGTTGGCGGCGATCAGCTCGATGCCCGGCGCGTGCCGCACGGCGTATTGCCACAGCCGCTCGTAGTACAGACCCAGCCGCCGGGTTCTGGCCTGGGCCAGCCAGTGCAGCAGGTCGTAGCTGTCGCGATCCAGTTGCCGGAGCCAGTGTTCCAGGCGCTCCGGTGCCTGCACCCAGTCGCTGCCCGCCAGCGGATGACGCTGCGGCCACGGGGTGACGCTGAGCATCGGCGGCGCGAGGATGACCCAAGCCAGGTCGCGCACTTCGGGGTGGCGCAACTGGTGAGGTAACTGGAGCAAATCTGGAAATAGGATCATCTTGCGAGCATAGCCCGAAACGCGAGCGCACCGTCGTGGCTGAAAGGGTTTTGTCTACGCCGCGCTTTCGCCCATAATCGTGTTTTTCGCCGTCGCAGGCCCTCCGCATCCTAATAGGAGCCCCATGGAGCAATTTCGTAATATCGGCATCATCGGTCGCCTGGGCAGTTCTCAGGTGCTGGATACCGTCCGCCGACTGAAACGGTTTCTGCTCGATCGTCACCTGCACGTGATCCTCGAAGACACCATCGCCGAAGTCCTGCCGGGTCATGGCCTGCAAACTTCGTCGCGCAAGATGCTCGGTGAAGTCTGTGACATGGTGATTGTGGTCGGTGGCGACGGCAGCCTGCTGGGTGCCGCCCGGGCGCTGGCCCGACACAATATTCCGGTGCTCGGCATCAACCGGGGCAGCCTGGGGTTCCTGACCGATATTCGCCCCGATGAGCTCGAAGTCAAAGTCGCCGAAGTGCTCGACGGCCACTATCTGGTAGAAAACCGCTTCCTGCTGCAAGCCGAAGTCCGGCGCCACGCCGAGGCCATCGGCCAGGGCGATGCGCTGAACGACGTGGTGCTGCACCCCGGTAAATCGACGCGGATGATCGAGTTCGAGTTGTACATCGACGGCCAGTTCGTCTGCAGCCAGAAGGCTGACGGCCTGATCGTCGCCACACCGACCGGATCAACCGCCTACGCGCTGTCGGCGGGCGGCCCGATCATGCATCCCAAGCTCGACGCTATTGTGATTGTGCCGATGTACCCCCATACCTTGTCAGGTAGACCGATCGTGGTCGATGGCAACAGTGAGCTGAAAATCGTCGTGTCCAAAGATATGCAGATTTACCCGCAAGTTTCCTGTGACGGGCAGAATCACTTCACCTGCGCGCCCGGTGACACCATCACCATCAGCAAGAAAGCGCAGAAGCTGCGGCTGATTCACCCGCTCGACCACAACTACTATGAAGTCTGCCGGACCAAGCTCGGCTGGGGCAGCAAGTTGGGTGGTGGAGGCGACTGATGCTCGATCCCGCGCGTAGCTACGACCTGATCGGTGACGTGCACGGTTGCGCTCTGACCCTTGAGCACTTGCTCGACCGGCTCGGTTACCACAAACAGGCTGGCGTCTGGCGGCATCCGTCGCGCATGGCGGTGTTCCTGGGCGACATCATCGACCGCGGCCCGCGGATTCGCGAGGCGCTGCACATCGTCCACGACATGGTCGAAGCCGGCCAGGCGCTGTGCATCATGGGCAACCATGAATTCAACGCCCTCGGCTGGAGCACGCCGGCGTTGCCGGGCAGCGGCCAGCAGTTCGTGCGCGAACATACGCCGCGCCACGGTCGCCTGCTCAAGGAAACCCTGACTCAGTTTGAAGATCATCCCGAAGATTGGCATGACTTTCTGCAATGGTTCTATGAATTGCCTCTGTTCGTCGATGCCGGGCGTTTCCGGGTGGTGCATGCCTGCTGGGACGCCGGCCTGATCGAGCCGTTGCGCGGCTTGTTCCCCGACGGCTGCATCGATGAGCATTTCCTCCAGGCCTCCGCGGTGCCGGGCAGTTTTGCCTGCACCGTGTTCGATCGCCTGTTGCGCGGCACCGACATGCGCTTGCCCCACGGGTTGACCATGACCAGCGGCGACGGCCTGACGCGCTCGTTTTTCCGCACCAAATTCTGGGAAGACGACCCGCAAACCTACGGAGATATCGTGTTCCAGCCCGACGCCTTGCCTGAGCCAGTGGCCCGCACGCCGCTGTCGTCCAGCGAAAAAGACAACTTGCTGCGCTACGGTGTCGATGAGCCGTTGTTGTTCGTCGGCCACTACTGGCGCAGCGGCAAACCGGCGCCGATCCGCCCGAACCTGGCGTGCCTGGATTACAGCGCGGTGCTCTACGGCAAACTGGTCGCTTATCGTCTGGATCAGGAAACCCGTCTCGACCCGCATAAATTTGTCTGGGTCGATGTCGAACGGCCGGAGGTGCTGCAATGACGGCGGTGGCGGTATTACGCCTGCCTTTGGCGGTGGATTTGAGCGGGTTCGTCAAACTGCTGCAACGCATGCAAGTGCCCCACCGGGTCAGCGAAGAGGCGGGCGAGCAAGTGCTGTGGGTGCCGGCCAACATCAGCGAAGACGTGCGCTCATTGTACGAACGCTTTCCGGCGGGTGACCCCGATCAGCAACTGGATATCCCGATCGCGCAGACGCAGCCGCGTCCGGGCTTCGTCGAGCAGTTGCGCTACAGCAAGGCTACGGCGTTGGTGCTGTTGCTGAGCCTGATCGTCGCCATGGTGACGCTGCTGGGCGATAACCTCGAGACGATACGCTGGCTGACCTTCCTCGATTTCCGTGTGGTCGGCGAGTACATCCATTTCACGCCATTGGCCGACAGCCTGGCGGCGGGGCAGTGGTGGCGTCTGGTCACGCCGATGCTGATCCACTTCGGCATCCTGCACCTGGCCATGAACGGCATGTGGTACTGGGAACTGGGGCGGCGCATCGAGACGCGGCAGGGCAGCATCAACCTGATCGGCCTGACGCTGCTGTTCAGCCTGGTGTCCAACTATACCCAATACCTTTTCAGCGGCCCGAGCCTGTTTGGCGGGTTGTCCGGTGTGCTGTACGGTCTGCTCGGGCATTGCTGGATCTTCCAGGTTCTGTCGCCGAACCCGGCGTATCGCCTGCCCCGAGGGGTGTTGGTGATGATGCTGGTGTGGTTGCTGCTGTGCCTGTCCGGGCTGGTCTCGATGATCGGCTTCGGCCAGATTGCCAACGCGGCCCACGTCAGCGGGTTACTCATCGGATGCTTCACCGGTTTGTTGGGCGGTTTGTACAACCGCCGTAAACTGACTTCCAAATAAGCTATGTGATTAAAGAGCGCGGAGCCCTTGATGTCCTCTTTTAACGAAATGATCAAAAACATCACCCCGGATATCTACCGGAGCCTGAAACTGGCGGTGGAAATCGGCAAATGGTCCGACGGCGGCAAACTCACCGCCGAGCAGCGCGAACTGTCCCTGCAAGCGATGATCGCCTGGGAAATCCAGAACCTGCCCGAGGAAGAACGCACTGGCTACATGGGCCCGCAGGAATGCGAGTCGAAGTCGATTGAAGTGCCAAACATTCTGTTCAAATCGGATGCCGTCCATTGATCGAGATTGGCCGCGGTGCAATCAGCAAAATGTCGGCGCGCCTTGACGGGCCGAACGTTCAGTACGCTTTTCGTCTGGGCGACGCCGAGGTACCGGTCAATCCGTTGATCGGCACCACGGTGCGCCTGGAATTCCTGGGGGCGATCCACTGCACCCATTGCGGACGCAAGACCAAAACCAGTTTCAGCCAAGGTTACTGCTACCCGTGCATGACCAAACTGGCCCAATGCGACCTCTGCATCATGAGCCCGGAGCGTTGCCACTACGACGCCGGCACCTGCCGTGAGCCTGCGTGGGGCGAAAAATTCTGCATGACCGATCATGTGGTGTATCTGGCCAATTCGTCGGGGATCAAGGTCGGCATCACCCGCTCCACGCAACTGCCCACTCGTTGGCTCGATCAGGGCGCCAGCCAGGCCTTGCCGATCATGCGCGTCGCGACCCGTCAGCAGTCAGGCTTCGTCGAAGACCTGTTCCGCAGCCAGGTAGCCGACAAGACCAACTGGCGTGCTTTACTCAAGGGCGATGCGGTATCGGTGGATCTGGCGCAGGTTCGCGATCAGCTGTTTGAAAGTTGTGCGCCAGGTTTGCAAGGTTTGCAGGAACGATTTGGCCTGCAAGCAATCCAGACCATTACCGATGTCGAACCGCTCGAGATCCGCTATCCGGTCGAGCAATACCCGGCCAAGATTGTCAGCTTCAACCTGGACAAGAACCCGATTGCCGAAGGCACGCTGCTGGGGATCAAGGGCCAGTACCTGATTTTCGACACCGGCGTGATCAATATTCGTAAATACACGGCTTACCAGCTCGCCGTGCATCAGTAAGGATTCCAGTATGCGCACCGAACAACCGAAGATGATCTACCTGAAGGACTATCAGGCGCCTGAGTACCTGATCGACGAGACGCACCTGACCTTCGAGTTGTTCGAGGACCACAGCCTGGTCCATGCGCAACTGGTGATGCGTCGCAATCCTGAACGTGGCCCGGGTCTGCCGCCGCTGGTGCTGGATGGCCAGCAACTCGATCTGCTGTCGGTGACGTTGGCCGATCGCGAACTGAGCGCCGCCGACTACCAACTGACCGAGAATCACCTGACCCTGCACCCGACCAGTACAAGCTTCACGGTCGACACCAGCGTCAGGATCCACCCGGAAACCAACACCGCACTGGAAGGCTTGTACAAATCCGGCACCATGTTCTGCACCCAGTGTGAAGCCGAAGGTTTCCGCAAAATCACCTATTACCTCGATCGCCCGGACGTGATGAGCACGTTCACTACCACGGTGGTCGCCGAGCAGCACAGCTATCCGGTGCTGCTGTCCAACGGTAACCCGATTGCCTCGGGGCCCGGCGAAGACGGCCGGCACTGGGCGACCTGGGAAGACCCGTTCAAGAAGCCAGCCTACCTGTTCGCGCTGGTGGCCGGTGACCTGTGGTGCGTCGAAGACACCTTCACCACCATGACCGAGCGCTCCGTGGCGCTGCGCATCTATGTCGAGCCGGAAAACATCGACAAGTGCCAGCACGCGATGAACAGCCTGAAGAAGTCCATGCGCTGGGACGAAGAGGTTTACGGTCGAGAGTACGACCTGGACATCTTCATGATCGTCGCAGTCAACGACTTCAACATGGGCGCCATGGAAAACAAGGGCCTCAACATCTTCAACTCCAGTGCCGTGCTGGCCCGCGCCGAAACTGCTACCGACGCCGCGCATCAGCGGGTCGAAGCGATCGTTGCCCACGAATACTTCCACAACTGGTCGGGCAACCGTGTGACCTGCCGCGACTGGTTCCAGCTGTCGCTCAAGGAAGGCTTCACCGTGTTCCGGGATTCGGAGTTCTCCGCCGACATGAACTCGGCCACGGTCAAGCGCATCCAGGACGTTGCTTACCTGCGTACCCACCAGTTCGCCGAAGATGCCGGCCCCATGGCTCACGCCGTGCGCCCGGACAGCTTCATCGAGATTTCCAACTTCTATACCCTGACCGTGTACGAAAAGGGTTCGGAAGTGGTCGGCATGATCCACACTTTGCTGGGCGCCGACGGTTTCCGCAAAGGCAGCGACCTTTACTTCGAACGCCATGATGGCCAGGCCGTGACCTGCGACGACTTCATCAAAGCCATGGAAGACGCCAACGGCGTTGACCTGACTCAATTCAAGCGCTGGTACAGCCAGGCCGGCACTCCACGTTTGGTGGTGAGCGAGTCCTACGACGCCGCGGCAAAAACCTACAGCCTGACCTTCCGCCAGAGCTGCCCGGAAACCCCGGACAAGGTGGAAAAACTGCCGTTCGTGATTCCGGTGGAACTGGGCCTGCTGGACAGCAAGGGCGGCGAAATGGCCCTGCGTCTTGCCGGTGAAACCAGTGCTCAAGGCACTTCGCGGGTTATTTCGGTGACTGAAGCCGAGCAGACCTTCACCTTCATCGACATTGCGCAAAAGCCGCTGCCTTCATTGCTGCGCGGCTTCTCGGCGCCGGTGAAACTGAGCTTCCCGTACGATCGCGATCAGTTGATGTTCCTGATGCAGCACGACAGCGACGGCTTCAACCGCTGGGATGCCGGTCAGCAATTGTCGGTGCAGGTCCTGCAAGAGTTGATCGAACAGCAACAGAAGGGCGAGGCGCTGGTGCTGGATCAGCGTTTGGTTGCAGCGCTGCGTACCGTGCTGTCCGATGAGACACTGGATCAGGCGATGGTCGCCGAAATGCTTTCGCTGCCGGGCGAGGCGTATCTGACCGAGATCAGTGAAGTGGCTGACGTAGACGCCATCCACACGGCCCGCGAGTTTGCCCGTAAGCAATTGGCTGAAGGTTTGTTCGAGGCATTGTGGCTGCGTTATTCGGCTAATCGCGATCTCTCGAAGAAAACGCCGTATGTGGCCGAGGCCGAGCATTTCGCCCGCCGCGCGCTGCAAAACATTGCGCTGTCGTACCTGATGCTCAGCGGCAAGCCGGAAGTGTTGGCGGCAACCCTCGAGCAGTTCGACACCAGCGACAACATGACTGAACGTCTGACGGCGTTGGCGGTGTTGGTGAATTCGCCGTTCGAAGAGCAGAAAGCCACGGCGTTGGCGACCTTCGCCGAACACTTCAAGGACAATCCGCTGGTCATGGATCAGTGGTTCAGCGTTCAGGCCGGCAGCCCATTGCCGGGTGGTCTGGAGCGGGTCAAAGCCTTGATGCAACACCCGGCGTTCACGATCAAGAACCCGAACAAGGTGCGGGCACTGATCGGCGCGTTTGCCGGGCAGAACCTGATCAACTTCCACGCGGCTGACGGTTCCGGGTATCGCTTCCTGGCGGATCTGGTGATCGAGTTGAACGGGTTTAACCCGCAGATCGCCTCTCGCCAACTGGCGCCGCTGACTCGCTGGCGCAAATACGACGACGCTCGTCAGGCGTTGATGAAAGGCGAGCTGGAGCGGATTCGCGCTTCGGGGCAACTGTCCAGCGATGTGTTTGAGGTGGTTAGCAAAAGCCTGGCCTGAGTTTGGCCTTGCTCCCGCAGGGTTCACTCGGATCCCTGTGGGAGCTGGCTTGCCCGCGAAGGCGGCCTGATAGCCGACCTGTCTCTTGCAGATGTACACCAATCAAATGTGGGAGCGGGCTTGCTCGCGAAGAGGCCCTGTCAGTCGACATCAATGTTGAATGTAAGTCCGCCTTCGCGAGCAAGCCCGCTCCCACATTTGGATTTTCGTTGGCCCTCAGGCCATCGTTTTCTGCCGGCTTTCATGCTGGCGAGCATCACTGGCAATCAACTGCCTGATCCCTTCAAACAACTCATCACTCTGCGCCTGCGTGCAATCCTCACCATGGCGTTTACGCAGCCCGTAATGGCTGAGAATCAGATGCACATCAGCATGCAGCCCATGTTGCTTGAGGCAGTTTTCAACACATTGCAACGGGCAACCATCCAGCGCGAAGATCCGCCGCCCCGAGCGTGCCTTGTTGACCAGCGCCGCCACATGCCCGCCGACACCAACGATGCAGGACATTTCAGCCAGGCCACTGCGGTCCAGGCGCACGGCCAGGGTATTGGCCAGTTGGGCGACGTTGGAGCAACCTGAGCAGGAGTAAACCAAAGGCAGGGTTGAACGGGGCATTTGCACTCTCCGTGGATGGACACTGCCAGTGTGCAAGGCGCTTGGCATTGCGCCTTGATGGCGGTCAATTCCGACTACTGGAAAGCCGCCAGCTCCTCTTCAGCGAGGATGCTGATATGGCGACGCTCCATGGCGATCAGGCCGCACTCCACCAGGCGATGCAAAATCCGCGAGAAGGTTTCCGGCTGAATCCCCAGCTTCGACGCCACCAGGCGTTTGGACACTTGCAAGACAATCTGGCCGGTCACCGGGTGGCGTTCCTGGAACAGAAAATGGATCACCCGACGAGTCGCACTGGCCATGGTCAAGGTATCGATGTCGCGCAGACGCAGGTGCAGGTGAACGCTCATGCTCGCGAGGATCGCCAGACAGACTTTCGGCTGATCCTCCAGGGCGTTGCGGTAATGGTTGCCCTCGATACTGACCAGCACGCTGTCCTTCAGCGCGGTGGCGCTCACCGGGTAGAGTCGGGCCTGGCTGAACAGCAAGGCTTCGGCAAAGGTCTGGCCGGGCTGGATGATCTCCACCAGGTTTTCCTGGCCTTCGCCGGTGAGCCGGTACAACTTGACCTGGCCGCTGACCAGCAGGAAAAAACGCCTGGCCGGATCCCCTTGGTGCATGAGCGTGCTGTGACAACTCAGGCGCTTGAGCATGGCCAGGCTGCAGACTTCCTCGAAGACTTTCTCCGGCAGTTGGCTGAACAGATGATGACGGCGCAACGTTAAAACGATGGAAGGGTGGGTCAGCATGGCGTACCTCCGCTGACCGTCATAGTAGAGAGCGCAGGCCAATTGACCTATGCCTCTGCAGGCCTACCTCCAAGGAGGGATGCCTGTCAGCCTGCACTGCGCAGATGCTCCATGGCCCACACTGCCGCCTCCACCCGCGAGCGCAAGCCGAGTTTGTGCAGCAGGTTTTTCACGTGGACCTTGACCGTCCCTTCGGTGATGCCCAGCTTGTGCCCGATGACCTTGTTGCTGAAGCCGCTGGCGATGGTTTTCAACACCTGACGCTCACGCTCGGTCAGTTCCACCACGGCCTGGCGTGCAGGAGCGCGCAGTGCCTGGGCCATGACTTGAGTCAGCCCCGGGCTGATGACCAAGGCGCCGTTCAAGGCATCGCGGATGTACTGGATCAACAGTTCCGGTTCCATGTCCTTGAGCAGGTAACCGTCGGCATCCAGGCGCAGTGCATCGCGAATATCGTCTTCTGCATCCGACACCGTAAACAGCAGCACTTTGCCGGTGTAGTGCATCGCCCGTAATCGGCGCAGGGTTTCGATGCCATTCATTTGCGGCATGTTGTTGTCGAGCAGGACCAGATCCGGTCGAAGCGGCTCAATCAGACCGAGTGCTTCTTCACCCTGGCTGGCTTCGCCGACGATCAGGAAATCATCTTCGAGTTCGAGCATCTGGCGAATGCCGTGACGCATCATCGGGTGGTCGTCTACCAGCAGGATTCTGTGTTGCGGGGACGGGGTCATAGGGTGCTGCCTTCTGTTTGCTGCCCGAGAAATTCCGGGTGGAATTCCAGTTGGACACGGGTGCCTTGGGGTTCCCTGGAAAGGATCTGCAGCTGGCCGTGCAAGCTGCGAGCCCGCTCATCCATGATGTTCAGGCCGTGGTGTTCGCGTTGGTCGACGTTGCCGCTGAAGCCGCGACCGTCGTCTTCGACCGACAATCTGACTGTCTCGCCATCTTGGCGCAGTTGCAGCCAGGCGTTTTGCGCATGGGCGTGGCGCAAGCAGTTGGAGAGCGCCTCGCGGGTGATCTGCAGAATGTGGATTTGTTCGCTGGCCGATAGCTGAAAGGCCAGGGTGTCGACGTGCAGATGCACCTGGAACTCCCCGCGCCGGGAAAATTCCTCGGCGGTGTCCTTGAGTTCCTGCACCAGCCCCGCGTCGTGAATCTGCAAACGAAAAGTCGTCAGCAACTCGCGTAACTGGCGATAGGCATTGTTCAGTCCCTCGCGCAATTCGGCGGTGACGGTCTCCAGGGTCTGGACCGGTTCGCCCCGGCGCATCAGGGTCTGCATGCGGCTGACTTGCAGCTTCATGTAGGACAGGGCCTGGGCCAGTGAATCGTGCAGCTCGCGGGCGATGATCGTGCGTTCTTCGAGCAATAGCAGGCGATGATCCTGTTCCCGTTGGCGCTTGAGCGAGAGCGAGGTGCCGATCAGGTTGGCCAGGGCCTGGATCAGTTGGGTTTCCCAGGCTTGCATGGGATGGCCGTCGACAAAGTGCGCCTTCAGCTCACCCAGTTCACTGCCCTGGTTGCTGATGCTGAAGGCTTGCGGATTGGCTTTGTGGTGCTTCTGGCACGTGGCGCAGTCGCTACTGGCGCAGACTTCGCGGATGTTCGCGCCGTGCAGGGCCAATAACTGTTGGGCCGGTGCCTGCAGTTGACCTTGCAGACACAGCGACAGACGCAAGCCGGGCAGGCGTTGCTGGAAGCGTCGAATCAACTCATCCAGGCCTTCGGCATTGGCCAGGCGTGTGGCCAGGCTTCGGCTGCTTTGATACAGAAGCTCCAGGGCGGCATTGGCTTGTTGCAGGTTAAGGGTTTTTTGCCGGACCTGACTTTCCAGGGTGCGATGCGACTCTTCAATCGTCTCGGCCATGGTGTTGAAACTCGTGGCCAACTGGCCCAGTTCGTCCTGGGACTGATGGTTGACCCGCACCTTGAAGTCGCCGCGACGAAAGCGCTGGGTGGCGTCCACCAACTCCTTGAGGGGCGTGACGACACCGTACTGCAATTCGTATAAGCCGATCAGCAGGACAATCATGGTAGTGAACAAGGCCAGGCCCTGGATCGCCTGTTGCCAGCCCTGTTTTTGTTCGCTCTGGCGCTGCAACAGGTTGACGAACTGGTTCAGTTGTTCGACGAAGGAATGAGCCTGGACTTGAAAGGCAGCCGCATCGCCGCGCAGCAGTGCCGGGAGCAAATCCTCGTTCCATTGTTGCTGGATTTGCCCATAGCTGACTTGCAGGGCGGCGGTGGGGCCATCTTCCAGCACGGCCTTGAGTGACTGGCTGGTGAGACGGGTTTGCAGGCTGTCGGTGATGGCGGCGATTTCTGAGGGCGTTGCACCCGCGGCCAGTTTCCAGCTCAGGTGATAAGTCTCCATGCGCACCGAGCCTGCGGTGTTGATGGCGGCGGCATCGCCCTGGCTGAACCAGGCGATCAGTCCGGCGCTCAGCGAACTGGCGAGCGCCAGCACGGCGATCAGGATCACCGCCAGCCCGGCGCGAGCGGGCAGGGAGCTACGCAACCAGCGCATCATCGGCGCAGGTCCCGGAAGAAATCAGGAAAACAGAGCATGTGCAGCACCAGAGTAGGTTTTGCCGCCGATCCCGGGCGCGCTACCTCTAAAGAGTTGTCGACAGTTCCTTGTCAGCAAAAGCGTGGCTTAAAACTCTTAATATACTGATAAATAAAGGGTTTTAAGGCTTTTCAGGACTACCTCCTTAGAGGTAGACCGCATAAGCATAGGCCTATGCCCCCATGGCCTTCGTTGACATGGGTCAAGTTTTTGCGGGGTTGGCCTCTCTAGTCTGCCGCCATGGCTGACTGACTGGAGAGCATTGTGAACCCACCGCGTGTACGACAAGGCTTGGTGCTGGGCATGAGCACGCTGGCCTTCACTGTGTGCTTTATGGTCTGGATGATGTTTGCCGTGCTCGGGGTGCCGATCAAGGACCTTCTCCAGCTCAACGAAACCCAGTTCGGCCTGCTGGCCGCGACCCCGGTGCTGACCGGCTCGCTGGTGCGTTTGCCGCTGGGTTTGCTGACCGACCGTTTTGGCGGGCGCAGCGTGTTCTTCCTGCTGATGCTGAGCTGCGTCGCGCCGCTGTACCTGATCAGCCACGCGACTGCCTACTGGCAGTTCCTGGTGCTGGGTTTGTTCGTCGGCCTGGCCGGCGGCTCGTTCTCGGTCGGGATTGCCTACGTCGCCAAATGGTTCGACAAGGACAACCAGGGCTTCGCCATGGGCATCTTCGGCGCCGGTAACGCCGGGGCTGCGGTGACCAAGTTTCTCGCCCCGGCATTGATCGCTGCCGGCAGCTGGCAACTGGTGCCGAAAGTCTTCAGCGCGATCCTCTTTATTACCGCGCTGCTGTTCTGGTTCCTCAGTGCTGAGAACAAGGACCACCACAGTGCATCCGGCGCCACCTTGCGTGAGCAGCTGCGCTCGCTGAAGGACCCTGCGGTGTGGCGCTACTGCCAGTACTACTCGATCGTCTTCGGTGGCTACGTCGCCCTGGCCCTATGGATGACCAAGTACTACGTGCAGGAATACGGTTTCAGCCTGCAAAGCGCGGCGCTGCTGGCGGCCTGTTTTTCCCTGCCCGGTGGCGTGCTGCGCGCCGTCGGCGGCTGGATGTCAGATCGCTGGGGGGCGCAAAGCGTGACCTGGTGGGTGTTGTGGGTCAGCTGGATCTGCCTGTTCCTGCTCTCGTATCCCCAGACCCAACTGCAAGTGCAGACCATCGACGGCCCGGTGGATTTCCACATCGGCCTGAGCCCCGCGCTGTTCACCGTGCTGCTGTTCGTCATGGGCATCGCCTTCGCGTTCGGCAAGGCCTCGGTTTTCAAATACATCGCCAATGACTACCCGAAAAACATGGGCGCGGTGTCCGGCATCGTCGGCCTCGCCGGTGGCCTGGGTGGCTTCGTGCTGCCGATCCTGTTCGGCGCCCTGGTGGACCTCACCGGCGTGCGCTCTTCCTGCTTCATGTTGATGTACGGCGTGGTCTGGGTCTCCCTCACCTGGATGTACTTCAGCGAAATACGCAAAAGCCCGGTGCTGGGTAAGGCGCCGCTGCTGACCCCGTCCCCGATTTCCAGCATTGCCCTAGGAGAAGAACATGTCCGTTCTGCAAAAGCCTGACAAAGGCCCGGTCATCCATGACTGGCGCCCCGAGGACCCCGCGTTCTGGGGAAGTAGCGGCAAACAGACCGCCACGCGCAACTTGTGGATTTCCATTCCTGCGCTGTTGTTGGCCTTCGCGGTGTGGATGGTCTGGAGCACGGTGATCGTGCGTTTGAACGCCATCGGCTTCACCTTCACCACTGACCAGCTGTTCTGGCTGGCGGCGTTGCCGGGGCTGTCCGGTGCGACCTTGCGCGTCTTCTATTCCTTTATGGTGCCGATCTTCGGCGGCCGTCGCTGGACCGCCCTGAGCACCGCGTCGCTGTTGTTGCCGTCGATCTGGATGGGCTTCGCCGTGCAGGACCCGAGCACCTCCTACAGCGTGTTCGTGTTGATTGCCTTGCTCTGCGGTTTCGGTGGCGGCAACTTTGCCTCGAGCATGTCCAACATCAGCTTCTTCTATCCCAAGTCGCAGCAGGGCACAGCCCTCGGCCTCAACGCCGGGCTGGGTAACCTGGGCGTCTCGGTGATGCAGTTCTGTGTACCGCTGGTGATTACCTTCGGTGTGTTCGGCTTCATGGGCGGCTCGCCGCAAGCACTGCCGGATGGTGGCCAGTTGTGGCTGCAGAACGCCGGGTTCATCTGGGTGCCTTTTATTGTCCTGGTGACGGTGCTGGCCTGGTTCGGCATGAATGACCTGTCCAGTGCTCGCGCTTCGTTCAGCGAACAGGCGGTGATCTTCAAACGCAAGCACAACTGGTTGATGTGCTGGTTGTACCTGGCGACCTTCGGTTCGTTCATCGGTTTCTCCGCCGCGTTTCCGCTGCTGATCAAAACCTCCTTTCCTGATGTCATCGCCTTGAAATTCGCCTTCCTCGGCCCGTTGGTCGGTGCACTGGTACGCCCATTGGGCGGATGGCTGGCGGACAAGCTCGGTGGCGCAAAAGTGACCTTGTGGAACTTCGTGCTGATGATCGTGATGGTCTTCGGGGTGCTGCACTTTTTGCCGCAGAACGGTACCGGCGGCAACTTCTACGGCTTCCTCGGCCTGTTCATGCTGCTGTTCATCACCACTGGCGTCGGCAACGGCTCCACCTTCCGGATGATCCCGGTGATCTTCCGCACCCAGCATGAAAAAGCCTCGGCCGGAAAACCACCGGCAGTGCGCGAACAAGCGCTGAAGAATGCCGGCAAAGAGTCAGCTGCGGTCCTGGGCTTCAGTTCGGCCATGGGCGCCTTCGGTGCGTTCTTCATTCCCAAATCCTTCGGCTCTTCGATGGCCCTGACCGGCGGCCCGGAGATGGCCTTCTACATGTTCGTCGGCTTTTACCTGAGCTGCATCGTGGTGACCTGGTGGTGGTACGCGCGCAAAGGCGCCGCAACACCCTGCTGAGACGACCCGAATCCAACCATTGCGTGGGCGGGGCACAGACCCCGCGACAAAGCCTGAGAGGACTACACCGTGAGTCATTTACTGGATCAATTGCGGTTTTTCAACCGTAAGCAAAACGAGTTTTCCGACGGTCATGGAGAGACCCGCAAAGAGTCTCGCGACTGGGAGAACGTCTACCGTTCGCGCTGGCAGTACGACAAGATCGTGCGCTCCACCCACGGGGTGAACTGCACCGGCTCCTGCTCGTGGAAAATCTACGTCAAGAACGGCCTGATCACCTGGGAAACCCAGCAGACCGACTACCCGCGTACCCGTAACGACCTGCCGAACCATGAGCCCCGTGGCTGCCCCCGTGGTGCCAGTTACAGCTGGTACATCTACAGCGCCAACCGGCTCAAGTACCCGAAAATCCGCAAGCCGTTGCTCAAGCTCTGGCGCGATGCGCGGCAGACCATGGCGCCGGTGGAAGCCTGGGCCAGCATCGTCGAGGACAAGGCCAAGGCTGACTCCTATAAAAGCAAGCGCGGCATGGGTGGCTTCATTCGTTCCAACTGGGAAGAAGTCAACGAGATCATCGCGGCGGCCAACGTCTACACCATCAAGCAATACGGCCCGGACCGGATCGTCGGCTTCTCGCCGATCCCTGCCATGTCGATGGTCAGCTACGCCGCAGGCTCGCGTTACCTGTCGCTGATCGGCGGTGCCTGCCTGAGTTTCTACGACTGGTACTGCGACTTGCCACCGGCCTCGCCGATGGTCTGGGGCGAGCAGACCGACGTGCCGGAATCGGCCGACTGGTACAACTCCAACTACATCATTGCCTGGGGCTCCAACGTCCCGCAGACCCGCACCCCGGACGCGCACTTCTTCACCGAAGTCCGCTACAAGGGCACCAAGACCGTCGCGATCACTCCGGACTACTCGGAAGTCGCCAAGCTTACCGACCTGTGGCTGAACCCTAAACAAGGCACCGATGCGGCGCTGGCGCAGGCGTTCAACCATGTGATCTTCAAAGAATTCCACCTGGACAAACCGAGCGCCTATTTCACTGACTACGCCAAGCGCTTCACTGATTTGCCGGTGCTGGTGCTGCTCAAACAAATGGTCGACAAGGCACCGGGCGCCGGTTACCAGCCGGACCGCTTCCTGCGCGCCAGCGACCTGACCGACAACCTCGGCCAGGAAAACAACCCGGAATGGAAAACCATCGCGCTGGATGTCAGCGGCGAACTGGTGTCCCCTCAGGGCTCCATCGGTTATCGCTGGGGCGAGAAGGGCAAGTGGAACATCCTGCCCCGTGAAGGTGGCGAAGGCCGTGAGATCGATCTGAAGCTGAGCCTGATCGGCGATGACGTCGCCGAAGTGGCGTTCCCGTATTTTGCCGGCGAGTCCCACGAGCACTTCCAGCACGTGGCCGGCGATGCCGTGCAATACCGCCGCGTGCCGGTGCATAACGTGGTGCTGGCGGACGGCAGCGTAGCCAAAGTCGCCACCGTGTTCGATCTGTCGGCCGCCAACCTGGCCATTGATCGCGGCCTCGGCGGCGCTAACGTGGCCAAGGATTACAACGACGCCTCGGTGCCCGGCACCCCGGCGTGGCAAGAGCAGATCACCGGCGTCAGCCGTGAGAAAGCGATCCAGATCGCCCGTGAGTTCGCCGACAACGCCGACAAGACCAAGGGCCGTTCGATGATCATCGTCGGCGCGGCGATGAACCACTGGTACCACATGGACATGAACTACCGCGGGCTGATCAACATGCTCATGCTCTGCGGGTGTGTCGGCCAGACCGGTGGCGGTTGGGCGCACTACGTCGGTCAGGAAAAACTCCGTCCGCAATGCGGCTGGCTGCCCCTGGCGTTCGGCCTGGACTGGAACCGTCCGCCTCGCCAAATGAACGGCACCAGCTTCTTCTACGCCCACAGTTCGCAGTGGCGCCACGAGAAGATGAGCATGCACGACGTGCTCTCGCCGCTGGCCGACAAATCGCAATTCCCTGAGCATGCCCTGGACTACAACATCCGCGCCGAACGCGCCGGCTGGTTGCCCAGCGCGCCGCAACTCAACACTAACCCTTTGCACATTTGCCGCGACGCCGCGGCGGCCGGCATGGAGCCGAAAGACTACGTGGTCAAGTCGCTGCAGGACGGTTCGCTGCGCTTCTCCTGCGAACAGCCGGACAGCCCGGTCAACTTCCCGCGCAACATGTTCATTTGGCGTTCCAACCTGCTGGGCTCCTCGGGCAAGGGCCACGAGTACATGCTCAAGTACCTGCTGGGCACCAAAAACGGGGTGATGAACGAAGACATCGGCCAGGTCGGCGATTGCAAACCCGAAGAAGCCGAATGGGTGGACGAGGGCGCCATCGGCAAGCTCGATCTGGTTACCACACTGGACTTCCGCATGTCTTCGACCTGCGTCTATTCCGACATCGTCTTGCCGACCGCGACCTGGTACGAAAAAGACGACATGAACACCTCGGACATGCACCCGTTCATTCACCCGTTGTCGGCCGCCATCGACCCGGCGTGGGAATCGCGTTCCGACTGGGAAATCTACAAAGGCATTGCCAAGGCGTTTTCCAGCATGGCGGTCGGGCATCTGGGCGTTGAAAAGGACCTGGTGACCATCCCGTTGATGCACGACAGCGTCGGCGAACTGGCCCAACCGTTTGGCGGCACCGACTGGAAAAGCGCCGGTGTGGCTCCGGAGCCGGGCAAGAACGCGCCGAACCTGCACGTGGTGGAGCGTGACTACCCGAACATCTACAAACAGTTCTCGTCGCTTGGGCCATTGCTGGAAAAACACGGCAACGGTGGCAAGGGCATCAACTGGAACACCGACGCCGAAGTGAAATTTCTCGGTGAACTCAATCACAAAGAAGGCGATGCCGGTATCAGTCACGGCCGTCCGAAAATCGACACGGCGATCGATGCCGCCGAAGTGATTCTGTCCCTGGCGCCGGAAACCAACGGCCATGTCGCCGTCAAGGCATGGGCGGCGTTGTCGGAATTCACCGGCATCGACCACAGCCACCTAGCGCTGTCCAAGGAACACGAGGCGATTCGTTTTCGCGACATTCAGGCGCAGCCGCGCAAGATCATTTCCAGCCCGACCTGGTCGGGACTCGAAGACGATCACGTCAGCTACAACGCCGGTTACACCAACGTTCACGAAGGGATCCCATGGCGCACCATCACCGGTCGCCAGCAGTTCTACCAGGATCACCCGTGGATGCAGGCGTTCGGCGAGCAACTGATGAGTTATCGCCCGCCCGTCAACACCCGCACCATCGAAGGGGTGAAAGGCAAGCGCAGTAACGGCCACAAGGAAATCGTCCTGAACTGGATCACCCCGCACCAGAAGTGGGGCATCCACAGCACCTACAGCGACAATCTGCTGATGCTCACCCTCAGCCGTGGCGGGCCGATTGTCTGGCTCTCGGAGAACGACGCGAAAAGCGCCGGCATCGAGGACAACGACTGGATCGAATGCTTCAACGTCAACGGTGCACTGACCGCCCGGGCGGTGGTCAGCCAGCGCGTCAAGGACGGCATGGTGATGATGTACCACGCACAGGAACGGATCGTGAACGTGCCCGGTTCGGAAACCACCAAGACCCGTGGCGGCCACCACAACTCTGTCACCCGGGTAGTGCTCAAGCCGACCCACATGATCGGCGGCTATGCCCAGCAAGCCTACGGTTTCAACTATTACGGCACGGTCGGTTGCAACCGCGACGAATTCGTCGTGGTGCGCAAAATGTCCAAAGTCGACTGGCTCGATGGTTCAAGTGGCGATGACCTGCCACGTCCGCTGCCGACCGATATCGAGGAGAACTGAGATGAAGATTCGCTCACAAATCGGCATGGTTCTGAACCTGGACAAGTGCATCGGTTGCCACACCTGTTCGATCACCTGCAAAAACGTCTGGACCAGCCGCGAAGGCATGGAATACGCCTGGTTCAACAACGTCGAATCGAAACCCGGGATCGGCTACCCGAAAGAATGGGAAAACCAGGACAAGTGGAAGGGCGGCTGGATCCGCAACGCCAACGGCACGATCAACCCGCGCATCGGCGGTAAATTCCGCGTGTTGGCGAACATTTTCGCCAACCCGGACCTGCCGAGCCTCGACGATTACTACGAACCGTTCGACTTCGATTACCAGCACCTGCACACCGCGCCGCTGGGCGAGCATCAGCCCACTGCACGTCCGCGCTCGCTGATCTCCGGCAAGCGCATGGAAAAAATCGAATGGGGCCCGAACTGGGAAGAGATCCTCGGCACCGAATTCGCCAAGCGTCGCAAGGACAAGAACTTCGACAAGATCCAGGCGGACATTTACGGCGAATACGAAAACACTTTCATGATGTATTTGCCGCGCCTGTGCGAGCACTGCCTCAACCCGACGTGCGCGGCGTCGTGCCCGAGCGGGGCGATCTACAAGCGTGAAGAAGACGGGATTGTCCTGATCGACCAGGAGAAATGCCGTGGCTGGCGGATGTGCATCAGCGGCTGCCCGTACAAGAAAATCTACTTCAACTGGAAGAGCGGCAAGTCCGAGAAGTGCATCTTCTGCTACCCGCGGATCGAAGCCGGGATGCCGACCGTTTGCGCCGAAACCTGTGTCGGACGCATCCGTTACCTCGGCGTGCTGCTGTATGACGCCGACCGCATCAGCGAAGTGGCGAGCACCGCCAATGAGCAGGATCTGTACGAGAAACAACTGGAGATCTTCCTCGATCCGAATGACCCGGCAGTGATTCGTCAGGCCCTGGCCGATGGCGTACCGCAGTCGGTGATCGACTCGGCGCAACGTTCGCCGGTCTACAAAATGGCCGTGGACTGGAAACTCGCACTGCCGCTGCACCCGGAATACCGCACCTTGCCGATGGTTTGGTACGTGCCGCCGCTGTCGCCGATCCAGAACGCCGCCACTGCCGGCACCGTCGGTATGAACGGGGTGATCCCTGATGTCGACAGCCTGCGTATTCCACTGAAGTACCTGGCCAACCTGCTGACGGCGGGCGATGAAAAACCGGTCAAGCGTGCGCTTAAACGCTTGCTGGCGATGCGCGCCTACAAACGTTCCGAGCAAGTCGATGGCGTTCAGGACCTGCAAGTACTGAAGGACGTCGGCCTGAGTGTGGCCCAGGTCGAGGAGATGTATCGCTACCTGGCGATCGCCAACTATGAAGACCGCTTTGTGGTACCGAGCGCGCACCGTGAAGACGCCATGAGTGACGCCTTTGCCGAACGCTCCGGTTGCGGCTTCAGTTTCGGCAGCGGCTGCAGCGGTAGCTCCGACACCAACATGTTCGGTGCGAAGAAAGCCAACCGCCGCGACATCCTGAAAACCGTCCAGTTGTGGGAGGAATGAGCATGCAAATTCTCAAAGTGATTTCGCTGCTGCTCGATTACCCGACCGAGACGCTGATTGGCGGTCGCGACGAACTGGAGAAAGCGATCATCCAGTCACGGGAAATCAGCCCTAAACAGCGCGGCGCGTTGTTCGAATTGCTCGAACTGATCTGCGCCAATGACCTGATGGATGGGCAGGAGCACTACGGTGCGCTGTTCGGCCGGGGTCGTTCGCTGTCGTTGCTGTTGTTTGAACATGTGCATGGCGAGTCCCGCGACCGTGGCCAGGCGATGGTCGACATGATGGCGCAATACGAAGAAGCCGGTTTTGCCATCGGCGTCAAAGAGCTGCCGGACTATATCCCGCTGTACCTGGAGTTCCTCTCCACCCGCGAAGACATCGAGGCCCGCGAGGGCCTGGCGGATGTTTCGCACTTGCTGGCCTTGCTCGCCGCACGTCTGGAAGAGCGCGAAAGCGCCTATGCCAGCTGCTTCCGGGCGCTGCTGCAAATCGCCGGGGCCGAACCGCATCAGGCGGTGGCCGATCTGCGGGCGCAGGTGGCGGCGGAACCGCGCGACGACTCCCTCGAAGCCCTCGACAAGATCTGGGAAGAGGAGGCCGTGGACTTCCTCCAGGCCGAACAGCAGGACCGTTGCAGTGGACTGCCAAGCGCACCGGGCAAGGCTCGGGAAGAAAGCGCGGTGCCGTTGCACTGGGTGGATTTTCAGCATGAAGGGTTGGCCGCCGCGCCAGCCAAGGAGGTCGGTAATGTCTAAATGGAATCTGTTGTTATTCGGGATCTATCCCTACGTCGCTTTGGCCATTTGCCTGATCGGCAGTTGGGCACGCTTCGACCTGTCGCAATACAGCTGGAAGGCAGGTTCGAGCCAGATGCTCAACCAGCGCGGGATGCGCGTGGCGAGCAACCTCTTTCACGTCGGTGTGTTGTTCGTGCTGGCCGGGCACTTCGTCGGCCTGCTGACGCCAGCGTCGGTTTATCACCATGTCATCAGCACTGAGAACAAGCAGTTGCTGGCGATGGTGTCCGGCGGGTTCTTTGGCCTGCTGTGCTTGATCGGCTTGCTGATGCTGGTCAATCGGCGGCTCACCGATCCTCGGGTACGTGCCACCTCCAGCCCTTCGGACATCCTGATTCTGCTGGTGCTGCTGGCGCAGTTGCTGCTGGGGCTGCTGACGATTGCGGCGTCCACCGCGCATATGGACGGCTCGGTGATGGTGATGCTCGCCGATTGGGCGCAGAACACTGTGCTGTTGCGGCCGATGGAAGCGGCGGCGGCCATCGCGCCGGTCGGGCTGACCTACAAGCTGCACGTGTTTCTCGGTTTGACCCTGTTTGTGCTGTTCCCCTTCACCCGTCTCGTACACATGATCAGCGCACCGATCTGGTACCTGGGGCGTCGTTATCAAATCGTTCGTCAGAAGTACTGAGGAGACAATCATGTCAGGTGGATGTGGATGTGGTGGTAACGGCGGCAGCGGTGGCTGCGGGTCTTCCAAAAAAGCCGAGGACGTTCTCGATATCGCGCCGCTCGCACAGGCGCAGTTTGAAGCTCTCCCGGTTGAGCCGGCAGCTGCCGATGACGCCCCGGCGCAGTTGATCGCCAGCAGCGAACAGGAGTGGCCGATCATCAGCGTCAACGAGGTCTCGATCACACCGGAAGCGATGGCCCAGGAGCTGCAATATCACCCGGCCGAGAGCCGTGAGGACGCGGTGTACCTGGCCGCCCGGGCGTTGGTGATCCGCGAGTTGTTGCAGCAGCGCATTGCCGAACTCGGCGTGTCGATGGAGATCGGTGCTGGCGAGAACGAAGAAGAAGCGGCCACGCGCTTGTTGCTCGAACGCGAGGTGCACGTACCGCAGTGCGATGAGGAAACCAGCCTGCGTTACTACGAAAACAATCGCGGGCGCTTTCACAGCGCACCGTTGCTGGCGGTTCGGCACATCCTCCTCGAGTGTGCGCCGGATGATGTTGAGGCACG
The DNA here is from genome assembly GCF_014852305.1 of Pseudomonas sp. PDM09. Classification (NCBI taxonomy): domain Bacteria; kingdom Pseudomonadati; phylum Pseudomonadota; class Gammaproteobacteria; order Pseudomonadales; family Pseudomonadaceae; genus Pseudomonas; species Pseudomonas sp. PDM09. Next base: position 735,147 of record NZ_JACVBI010000002.1, read on the forward strand.
CGCCGTTGCCCATGATCAGGCGGAAGTTCTGCTGCAACGTCTGGAAGACTTTCCCGGCAGTTTCGCCGAGCTGGCCGTGAAGTATTCGGCCTGCCCGTCGAAGGCTCAGGGCGGTTCTCTGGGGCAAATCAGCAAGGGCCAGACCGTGCCCGAACTGGAACGTCAGCTGTTCACCCTGGCGCCGGGCCTGGCCAGCAAACCGCTGGAAAGTCGCTACGGCTGGCATGTGGTCAGTGTCGATCAGCGGATCGAAGGTATGCCGTTGCCCTATGAAGTGGTGTCGACGGCGATTCGCACGCAGTTGCAGCAAGGCGTCTGGCAAAAAGCGCTGGTGCAGTACCTGCAAACCCTGATCGGTGCGGCGGATATTCGCGGCATCCACTTGCAGGGTGCCGACTCACCGCTGGTGCAGTGAGCATCGAGGAAAACCGGGAGATGTGATGAACGCTGTAATGCAGGATGGCTTTGGACGGCAGATCGATTATCTGCGGATGTCGGTGACGGACCGTTGTGATTTTCGCTGTGTGTATTGCATGGCGAAAAACATGACCTTCCTGCCGCGTCAGCAGGTGCTCACGCTGGAAGAGTTGCAACGTCTGGCAACGCTGTTCGTCGGGTTGGGCGTACGCAAAATCCGCCTGACCGGCGGCGAGCCGCTGATTCGTCCGGGCATTGTCGAACTGTGCCGCAACATCGCCGCGCTGCCCGGTTTGCGCGAACTGGTCATGACCAGCAACGGCTCGCAACTGAGCCGCCTGGCCCGGCCATTGGTGGAGGCGGGGGTCAAGCGGATGAACATCAGCCTCGATAGCCTGGACGGGCAGAAGTTTCGTGCGATCACCCGCATCGGCGATCTCGATCAGGTGCTCAACGGCATCGAAGCGGCGCGGGACGCGGGGTTTGAGCGGATCAAACTCAACTGCGTGGTGATGAAAGGGCGCAACTTCGATGAAGTCCCGGCGTTGGTGCAATACGCCATCGATCAGCGCATCGATATCAGTTTCATCGAAGAAATGCCCTTGGGCGACGTCGGGCGTTCCCGGGGCGAATCGTTTTGTTCCAGTGACGAGGTACGGGCGCTGATCGCCAGCCAGCATCGGTTGCTCGATAGCACTGAAAACAGCGGCGGACCGGCGCGCTACATGCGCCTGGAACGCCATCCCGATACCCGGATCGGTTTCATTTCGCCCAATAGTCACAACTTCTGTGGCAGCTGTAATCGGGTGCGGATGACGGTTGAAGGGAAGCTGTTGCTTTGTCTGGGGCAGGACGATGCGCTGGATTTAAGAGGATTGCTGCGGCGTTATCCGCTGGATGATCAGCCCGTGATCAATGCCGTGCAGAAGGCCTTGCGCGGCAAGCCGTTGCGCCACGATTTCAGTCCCGAAGGGGAGGTGCAGATAGTGCGGTTCATGAACATGAGTGGTGGTTGAGCTGCTCTGCACGGTTTGTAAGAACACAGATGATCAAATGTGGGAGCGGGCTTGCTCGCGAAAGCGGTCTATCAGTCAACAATGATGTTGAATGTGATGGCCTCTTCGCGAGCAAGCCCGCTCCCACATTGGCTCCTCGCTTGCCACAGAATCTGTGTCGTCATCGGACGTTTTTTTCACCGCCAAATCTTGATATCGATCAATTGCAGATCAGCCCTTTGTCCGTAGTCTTCACTGCATGTTGTGGTTTTAAGTTTATTTAAGTCTATATGTAGTGTTTGGAGGCCAAATGCAGAGCACGCTGATCTCAGTTGGATGTAACCGCTTGCACAAGCGCGATGGCAGTCTGGTCGCCTTCGATGCAGACAAGATCCGTCAGGCGTTGATCGCCGCCGGCAAGGCTACGGGGGAGTACACCGAGGTTGAGGTTGAAGGTTTGCTTCAGGCGGTACTCGCCCGGCTGGACGGACTGCCAAGGCTGCATGTCGAGCAGATCCAGGACCGTGTCGAGCGGGTGTTGATGGACGCCGGTTTCTTCTTCGCCATGCGGGCCTACATCGTCTACCGCGAACAGCACGGGCGTTTGCGTCGGGACCGCCGGACCATGGTCGAAGTGGCGACCTCGATGAACGAGTACCTGGACCGTGAAGACTGGCGGGTCCAGGCCAACGCCAATCAGGGCTACTCACTGGGCGGGCTGGTGTTGAACGTGTCGGGCAAGGTCACTGCCAACTACTGGCTGGACGAGGTGTACAGCGAGGCCATCGGCCAGGCCCACCGCGAGGCGGACTTGCATGTGCACGACCTCGACATGCTCGCCGGTTACTGCGCCGGCTGGTCGCTGCGCACCCTGTTGCACGAAGGGCTCAATGGTGTGCCGGGGCGTGTCGAAGCCGGTCCACCGAAGCACTTGAGCAGCGCTTTGGGGCAGATGGTGAATTTCCTCGGCACCCTGCAAAACGAATGGGCCGGTGCTCAGGCATTCAGTTCGTTCGACACCTACCTGGCGCCTTATGTGCGCAAGGACCAGCTGAGTTATCAAGAGGTGCGCCAGGCGATCCAGGAGTTCATCTACAACCTCAACGTGCCGTCGCGTTGGGGCACCCAGACGCCGTTCACCAACCTGACTTTCGACTGGGTGTGCCCGCAGGATTTACGCGAGCAGATACCCGTCATCGGCGGGGAGGAAATGCCGTTTGCCTATGGCGACCTGCAAGTCGAAATGGACCTGCTCAACCGCGCCTACATCGAGGTGATGCAGGCTGGCGATGCGAAAGGGAGAGTGTTCACCTTTCCGATCCCGACCTACAACATCACCCATGATTTTCCGTGGGACAGTGAAAACGCTGATCGCTTGTTCGAGATGACCGCGCGTTACGGTTTGCCTTACTTCCAGAACTTCCTCAATTCGGATCTGCAGCCCAATCAGGTGCGTTCCATGTGCTGCCGGTTGCAGCTGGATGTGCGGGAGTTGCTCAAGCGCGGCGGCGGCTTGTTCGGCTCGGCGGAACAGACCGGGTCGCTTGGCGTGGTGACTATCAACTGCGCCCGTCTGGGTTATGTGTTCAAGGGCAACACCAGTGGTTTGTTGCAGCGCCTGGACACGCTGATGGAGCTGGCGATGGAAAGCCTGGAGGTCAAGCGCAAAGTCATTCAGCACCACATGGACGCCGGTTTGTACCCGTACACCAAGCGTTACCTGGGCACCTTGCGCAACCATTTTTCCACCATCGGCCTCAACGGCCTGCATGAAATGCTGCGCAATTTCAGCGGCGACGAGGAGGGCATGCACACCGAACAGGGCCGCAAGTTTGCCCTGAACATGCTCGACCATGTACGCGCCACGTTGCTGCGTTTCCAGGAGGAAACCGGTCATCTCTACAACCTGGAAGCGACACCGGCAGAAGGCACCACTTACCGCTTCGCCAAGGAAGACCTCAAGCGCTACCCAGACATCCTCCAGGCTGGCAGCGTGCAAGCGCCGTATTACACCAACTCCTCGCAACTGCCCGTGGGCTACACCGAAGACCCCTTCGAGGCCCTGGAACTTCAAGACGAACTGCAATGCAAATACACCGGCGGCACGGTCTTGCACCTGTACATGGCCGAGCGAATTTCTTCGACCGAGGCTTGCAAGCAACTGGTGCGAAAAGCCCTTGGCCGCTTCCGCCTGCCGTACCTGACCGTGACCCCGACCTTCTCCATCTGCCCGGTGCACGGCTACCTCGATGGCGAACATGAGTTCTGCCCCAAATGCGACGAAGCACTGCTGCTGCAAGAGCAGAAAGCCGGCGCCGTTCATTGATTTCGATCCACTCAACCGCAAGGAGCTTCACCATGACTGCATCGCAAACACTGCCCCAGGCTCAACGTCAACGCTGCGAAGTCTGGACTCGGGTGATGGGCTATCACCGTCCCGTGTCGGCGTTCAATCCGGGTAAACAGTCGGAGCACCGCGAGCGGGTGCACTTCACTGAAAGCGCGGCACTGGCCGGACGCCAATGAGTCGAATGCTTCGGGTCGGGGGCATGGTGCCCCTGACCACTATCGACTATCCGGGACAGCTCGCCTGCGTGCTGTTTTGCCAGGGTTGCGCCTGGCGTTGTCGTTATTGTCATAACCCGCAGCTGATTCCCCCTCGTGGCAGTGAGGAAGTGGATTGGCGGCGGGTGTTGGCATTTCTGCAACGTCGCCAGGACCTGCTTGATGCCGTGGTGTTCAGCGGCGGTGAGCCAACCTTGCAGGACGGTTTGCTCGGCGCCATGGATGAGGTGCGGGCGATGGGATTTCGCATCGGACTGCACAGCGCGGGCATCAAACCTGCTGCATTTGCCAAGGCACTGACCGGCGCGGATTGGGTCGGTTTCGATGTCAAGGCGTTGCCCGAGGATTGCCAGGCCATCACCCGGGTCGAGGGCAGCGGCACCGCCAACTGGCGCAGCCTTGAGCATCTGCTGGCCAGCGGTGTCGACTACGAATGTCGCACCACCGTGCATTGGCATCTGTTCGAGCCGGCGCGTCTGCTGATTCTGGCCAAACGCTTGAATGCGCTCGGCGTCAAACGCTTTGCCGTGCAACTGGTTCGCACCGAACGGATGTTCGATCCGCTGTTGCCGAGCGTTTCGGCTCAAGCATTGCTGCCAGAGTTGTGGGAGGCCATGCGCGAGTTGTTTCCAGCCTTCGTGTTGCGGGGATAACGGGGGCTGGGGAACTCAAGCCCAGCCCCAGAATTGCAACCACCAGCCAAATCCCACCATGCCTTCGGCCAGGAGCAGGCAAGCGATGGCGGACCCGCGTCGCACCTGGGAAAGACCTTCGCGACTCAGCCGTTTCCAAACCAGTAGCAGGCTCCAGCCCATCGCGGCCAATAACAGACAGGCCCTGGCCGGTTGTACCCACTCCAGCAGCAGGCCTTCATAACGCAGTAATTTGACGGTGGTGGCCGACAGCCCGAGAAACAGGCCGGCACCCCCCAGGGGCGTGAGTGTCATCGCCAGGGGCCAATACAGTGTGCGATCCCGTGCCAGTCGGGCCGTCAGACGCAGAAGCAGCATCAACGCCGTGCCGAGCACGATCGAACTCAAACTCAGGTAAGCGACGATGCTGAAACCGTCGAGCCAGCTGAAGCTGTCGTTGAGCTGCGGGTAATGGGTCAGCAGCCACCAGGGGGCGTTATCCTGCAAGGCCCAGAACTGGTTGTGTTCGACCAGCCACTGGGCCAGGGATTGTTTGAGGGCGACAAACCATGGGCTGACCGTCCACTGAAATGCGCCCATGGCCAAACCGATCACGCCGAACAGCAGCAAGCGTGCATCCCAAGGGGATAGGGTCTGCGCTGTCGCGTGAAGAATCTCCTGATTGCTGGAGCGGGCGATCAGTTGAACGGCACCGCGTTGCCCGCTGCAGCGTCCGCAGGCGTGGCAATCACTGGCGCCTTGCAGGCGGCGGATATCGAGCAGGGGAGCGCAGTTGGGCGGCGGCAGGCGTGGTGCGGCATTTTCTAGCCAGCGTTGTTCATCGACCTGAAAGTGCACGGGGGCCAACCTTGCGAGCAGGGCGAAAACGCCGCTGACCGGGCACAGGTAACGGCACCAGACCCGCTTGCCCCGGGCGAACAACAACCCGACGATGACCGCTGCGACGGTCGAACCGCCCAGAATCAACAGCGCGGCCTGGGCGTAGTCATAGACGCTGATCAATTGGCCGTAGAGGGTCGTCAGGCAGAACGCCAAGGTTGGCCAGCCGCCCCAGCGCAACCAGCGCGGCACACCCAGGCCTTTACCGTAATGGCTGGCCCATTCGCTGAGCGAGCCTTCCGGGCACAGAACGCCACACCAGAGTCGGCCGAAGAACACCATCGACAGCAACACGAACGGCCACCAGATCCCCCAGAATAGAAACTGTGCGAGCAAGGTCAGGTTGTCGAGTATCCGTGCCTGGCTGTCTGGCAGCGGCAACAGTGCCGGGGTCACCAACAGCACTGCGTAAAACACTACAACAGCCCACTGCACCCCACGGATGACGGGCGCACGGCGACGCATCCCGTCGCCCAGGCGTTGGAGCCATCGATTGCGCCGGCTCAGGTCGGGCATGGCAGGTTTTCCGCAGTTCGTTGCCGTAGCCAGCCGCCGACGGCCAGCCAATAACCGATCCACACCAACAAGGTCAGGCCACTGGGGCTTGCCCGATAACCGGCGAACCCGGCAAGAAAACCACCCAATCCGTGGCTGTCGTTCAGCAACGTGCTGCTGTCCCAAAGCGCTTCGCCAACGAGGCTATAAACCACGCCCGGCAAATCCAGGGCGAGCAATTGGCCGCCGATTCGTTCGGTGCCGCTGACCAGCAACGCCGCGCCGAGCATGAGCAAGATGACTTCGCTGATGGCAAAGAATCGCTGCCATGAAATGAATCGGCGACTGCTGTGCAGCAGCGTGATGGTCAGCGCCGACAGCACCAGTCCCAACACGCCACCGACGGCAAACAAACCGAGCTGCGGACCGCGCAACCGGGCGCCGGCGCCATAGAGAAATACCACCGTTTCGCTGCCTTCGCGGCTGATCGCGAGCATGGCCAGTAGTAATAGACCTGCGCCCCCTTGCCGAGCCAGGTGGCTATCGGCGTGTCGTCGCAAATCGTGGTTGAAGGTGCGTCCGTGGCGATGCATCCAGCCCACCATCTGCACCATCAACAAACTTGCAACCAGTGCGAGTGCGGCCTGGAACCATTCGCTGGCCGACCCGTTCATGGCCTCACCGGCAAACAGAATCAACACCGCCAGCAGGCCCGAGAGCATCAACCCCAGCACCACACCTGCCCAAAGGAATTTGAACAGACGATTGCGTTGGCCTTGCTGGCTGGCCCAAGCCTGGAGAATACCGATCACCAGCAACGCCTCGACGCTTTCGCGCCAAACGATGAACATTGATTGATTCATGCAAGCTCCGTGCGCTAACAGGTTATTTCGCGAGGATGCCGCCCTCGGGCAATTGCGGATTGAACTCGTCAAAAAAGGGGTAGTGACCGGGCCTCAGGGGGTGAATGACCACGAAGGTTGTCACCCCCGGCGACAAGACTTTTTCAACCCGCAACGGCGTGCTCTCGAATTCGGCCGGACCTTGGCCGACGTTCTTCAGAACGATCTTGAAGCGCTGTCCGGCCGGCACCTCCAGCAAGGCAGGCGTGAAGTGGCCATCGCGAAGGCTCAGCTCAAAGCTCGGCAACTCGGCATGGGCCGTCAACGGTGCAACTGTTCCGGCCACAATCAGCCAGGCAAGATGCAGGCGCTTCATTCAATAGCCGCCTTTTTTACCGATGCCGGCATAGATGAATTCGTAGTGCAGTTCGCAGCGTTCGAACCAGGGCGCTACACCGGTTTCCTTATCGGTATGGCGCCCGAGGGAGCCATGACCGCCGGGTGGCAGGACGGTGAACGTCAGCTGATATTTACCGGGGCCAAGCAGCTTCACATTGTCGCCATAGTGCGGACCGTCATTGGCCACCATGGCGTGGAAATCGCCTTTGATCTCGGGGTCGCTGCCGTGTTTTTTCAGGTTGAAAGAGACGTTCAGGTAGGGGACGAAACTGCCTTCCTGAAAGCCCTGTCGATTATCCGCAGTGGCGCGAATGTCAGCTTCCAGGTGGACGTCGGAATCCGCGGTGGCGCGCATCATCCCCGCAGGTGCCATTTCTATCGGCTGCAAATACACCGCCCCGACTTCCAGCCCGGGACACAACTGTGGTTCCCCGATCGGGTATTCCTTGGCGTGAACCAGTGGTGTGAGCAAGAGCAGGGCGAGTGACAGCGAAAAAGGGGTACGCATAATAGCTTCCTGAACACCGATGAGTAGGAGCCCGAGTCTAGGAAGCTTTGCTGCGAACAATAATGATTGTTATCAAGTTTTGAGTAATTAAACGGTTGGCTCAGGATTGCGCAGGGGGCTCGATGCCGGTTCTTGATATGTATCAAGGCTGGCATTGCGCAAGGGCTGTAGGTTGGAAAAACGCCACTCAATGATCGGAGATCGGCATGGCCAAGAATTTCCCCGTCAACCCCAAGCACCCCGAACGGATCTGTTGGGGATGCGACCTGTATTGTCCGGCGAAGTCCCTGGCGTGCGGCAATGGTTCCGAACGGACGATGCATCCGGCGGAGATGTTTGGAGAGGATTGGCACGTGCCTGGCGACTGGGGCCTTGATGCGGTCATTGCTACAGACAAGGTGGTGGATGACTTCCAGTCATTGCACGATGATGCGCTGCACGCGAAGAGTTGATCCGCTTTTCGTAGGGGGCAGCGGTGCGTCGATCGCCGCACCGCTGACCCCTACAGGCTGCGTTATATCAAGCGTGGGTGATGGAAAGGTCGCTGATGATGCACACCGAACCGTCTTCGGGGTCGGTGGTGTCGGAGTAGTCGATCTGGTTGTACACACCGCCGTGGAAGGCCAGCGTTTTCGTGTCCCAGGTGTTGTCGAGGCGCATGATTGCGGAGGTCGATTTGACGCCGTTACAGCTCGCCGAAACGGAGACAGCGCCGCTCGAATTGGCGTGAATGTTGATTTTGAACAGTGCCCCGAGCGGCACGTCTTCCAGAACCGTGGAGTTCACCGGGTCTTCTTGAAGATAACTCGACCGGAACCCCATGGTGATTCGGCCTTTGTTCCAAAACACTTTCACCGGTGGTCGCTCTGAACCCTGCACATGAATCTGGCCGATCACCACCTTCTGCAGCGAGTTGACTTTCGTCAGGCGCATTTCTTGGCGGTTCCAATGGTCAGCAGCGCTGGCGAACAGCCAATAACCCGGCTCTTTCCACTCGCAACGAGTCCGGTGCGTGCTCTTGCTCGAAGCGCCGAGCGTCGGTGCCGTCATTTGCAGCGAGCCATCTGGAAGCATCGAAATGACTTGCGGACATTCAAGCAGTGCGCGCCAGCCGATGAGCTCAAGTGCGATGGGGTTGGTCTCGGAGATCGGAAGCGGTGTAGCGATTGTGTAGTTGCTGATGTCTACGGTCATGGTCATTTTCCTTAATTCATGTTGATGTCACCTTTTGCTCCGTTGAGCCTTTCGCTTTTGATGTAGGCCTACATCCCACTGCCCACTCAGTGAATGGGCAGAAGTGATGCTTTCGTTGTGGCTCGCGTTCCGGGTGATGGAGTCAGTTGGATCAATACCTCGCTGGCCGTCAGATCTAACAAGCGATTGGATATTTGATTTCTTGAGATAAAAGTAGCAGTGCTTATATTTAATGTAAATAGCACTGCTAATAATATTTTGGCGGGGCGTAAAAAAACCCGCACCTGGCGGGTTTTTGATGTTTCGGCTTTTTAGCTGCAACCTCATCGCCTGACGGGCATGTGAACGTCAATCAGCGGGCAAACATCCCCCACCAGAACACGTGGCCCAGGATCACGATCTGCTGTTCCTGAATCTCGGCAAAGGTGTAGTCCTCATCCGGATGCTCGTCGCGATTGAAGCTGCGCAGGCGGATGCCCGTCGGCAGGCGGTAAACCTGCTTCACCCGTAGCTGACCGTTGTGGTTGATGGCGTACATGTCGCCGTCAACGATATCGCCCAGTGAACTCTTGCCGACGTTGATGCCTACGGTCGCGCCGTCACGCAGCACTGGCAGCATGCTGTTGCCGCTGACAACCACGCACTTCGCGTTGCTGAACTGAACGCTGTTATGGCGAAGGTCCTTCTTGAAAAAGCGCAGCCGGGCAGTGTCGCTTTCCTCAATCACGAAACGGCCTGATCCGGCTGCCAGTTCCACTTCGCGCAGGAAGGGAACGTAGACTTCATCGTCATCCAGGGGCGTGTCGTCATCCCAAGGTTCGATGTCCGACATCAATACGCTGGGCTGGATGCGTTCGGAAGGCTGGACGCTGGCAACGGTCGACATCAGGCGTGGGCTCACTTCGCTGGCATCGAAGCGCAAGGCTTTTGCCAGTTTCAGGAGTGCCTCGACGTTCAGTGGAACCTTGCCGGTTGCGTACTGACTGAAGGCGCTTTGGCCAGACCATCCGCAAGCCTCGGCCACATCCGCTTGAGTGAGATTTGATCCAGCCGCTTTGGCAGCAGACTTTCGCTGGTCATAAATAGCCTTGAGCCTGGAGCTCTCGGCGACTTCTTCAGGGGTAAGGGGGCGGCGTGTTTTCATGGTGACAAGGGTATTAGCAGAACTGATATTTCTGCAAGTAGCGCTGCTGGTAGTTTTCGACTGATAAAAGCAATTCTGCTGCTCTACGTGGCAGGTGGCTGCTCGGGGCGCTCCTTGTGCGTCCTGTAGCCGTCAACGGTAGCGGGGGGCTGCCGTTGTCAGTGGGAATAGCCGCGAGGAGGCGAAAGAAAGCAGGTTTCGCAGAACCTCGCGGCTGACCTCTGTTGTTTTCAGAAACGGCGCTGAGCAAGCCTTTCTAATAGCGGTGAGGTCCGGAACACAGTGTCACGGCATACATCACTCAGAAGCGAGTGCGGCATCCCCCCGTATCTGTTGGCTGTCAGCGGCCGGCTGGCGACCCACCTTGAACCAGGCGGCGTATAACGCCGGGACGAAGAAGATCGTCAATAGCGTCGCCACGGTAAGGCCGCCCATGATCGCAATTGCCATCGGCCCCCAGAACACACTGCGCGTCAGCGGGATCATTGCCAGCACGGTGGCCAGTGCCGTCAGCATCACCGGACGGGCCCGGTGAATGGCGGCATCCAGCACCGCATTCCATGGGGCGCGCCCTTCGGCGATCTCGGTTTGTACCTGATCGATCAGGATCACCGAGTTGCGCATGATCATGCCACCCAATGCGATGATGCCCAGGATTGCGACGAAGCCCAGCGGCGACTGGAACACCAGCAGCGCCGGCACCACACCGATCAGGCCCAGCGGTGCGGTCAGCACCACCATCCACATGCGAGAGAAGCTCTGCAGTTGCAGCATAAGCAACAGCAGGATGCTGATCAGCATCAGCGGGGCCACCGCCAGCAGTGCCTTGTTGGCTTTGTCACTTTCCTCCACCGCGCCGCCCACGTCGATGCGGTAGCCTGACGGCAGCTGCGCTTCGATATCCTTGAGCAACGGCTGGAGCTCCTGCGTCACCGATACGCCTTGTTCGCCATCCTTCACGTCGGCACGCACCGTGATCGCCATATCGCGGTTGCGGCGCCACAGCACTGGCTCTTCCAGCTCAGAGCGCACCTGTGCGACTTGCGACAGTGGCACCACCGTGCCCTGGCGGGTGTAAAGGTTGATGTCTTTCAGTGTGTCGAGGCTCAAGCGCTCCTCAGGCACGGCACGGGCGACGATGTCGATCAGGTCCTCATGCTCACGCAGCTGCGACAGGGTTGCCCCGTTCATCACGGTCTGGGTCGCCAGCGACACGTCGGCCGGCGTGAGGCCAAGCGCGCTCGCCTTGTCCTGATCAAGCTCGACCTTCAGCGTGCGCACCGGGTCGTTCCAGTCGAGCTGGAGGTCGCGCACCTTCGGGTTGGACGCAACCACCTTCTCCACGTCGCGGGCGATTTGGCGTACCACCTGGGTATCGGGGCCGACGACGCGAAACTGCACCGGGTAGCCGACAGGCGGCCCCAACTCGAGCCGGGTCACGCGCACCCACGCCTGCGGGAATTGTGGGTCGGCCGAGGTCACCAGCCGCTCACGCACCCGCTCGCGTGCATCCAGGTCCTTGGTCATTACAACGAACTGGGCGAATCCCGGGTTCGGCAGCTCGGGGTTGAGCGAGAGATAGAAGCGCGGTGCGCCGGCGCCGGTGTAGGCGGTATAGAAACGCACGTCCTCGTCCTTCGCCAGGATCTCCTCCATGTGCTTGACCTGCTCGGTCGTCGCGGCGAACGAGGAACCTTCCTTGACGCGCAGGTCAATGACCAGTTCAGGTCGCGAACTGTTGGGGAAGAATTGCTGCGGCACTAGCTTGATACAGGCCAGAGCAAGCACCAGAGCGCCAAACGTCGCACCGATGACCACCCACCGGCGCTCGATGGCGGCGTCGATCAGGCGGCGCAGGGTACGGTAGAACTTCGTGTCATACATATCACCATGCTGGTGCTTGCCTAAATCGTTGGGCAGCATCTTGACCGCCAGGTACGGGGTGAAGATGCCGGAACAGATCCACGAAAACAGCACAGCGGCGCCGACGATCCAGAAAATGCCACCCGCGTACTCGCCGGTGGTGGACTTTGAGAGGCCGATCGGCAGGAAGCCCACGACGGTGATGAGTGCGCCGGTCAGGCGCGGCATGGCGGTGGACTGATAAGAGAAGGCGGCCGCCTTTACGCGGTCCATGCCGGTTTCCATCTTCGCCACCATCATCTCGATGGCGATGATGGCGTCATCCACCAGCAGGCCCAATGCGATAATCAGCGAGCCGAGCGAGATACGCTCCAGGTTCCAGCCCATCGCCAGCATCACCAGCGCTACGCCGCCCAACACCAGCGGCACTGTGGTCGCGACCACAAGGCCAGCGCGCCAGCCCAGGCTGGCCAGGCTCACTGCGATCACGATGATCAGCGCCTCAGCCAGCGCGTGCGCGAAGTCGTGGATAGCATCCTTCACCGTGGTTGGCTGGTCGGCCACGAGCTCAAGCTCCACGCCATGTGGTAGCTCCGACTGGATCTTGGCGACTGCCGCGTCCATCGCCTTGCCAAGGTCCACGATGTTGCCGTCGCTGGTCATCGTGATGCCGAGCATCAGCACTGGCTGGCCGTTGTGGCGCACTGTGTAGGTCGGCGGATCCTCAAAGCCACGTGTAACGGTCGCAATGTCGCCGAGCTTGATCAGCCGACCGCCTGCGGAGATGGGCACGTTGCGGATAGCCTCTTCGCTGGCGAACTGGCCGCTCACGCGCACCATGACGCGGTCGCCGCGGGTGTCGATCTGACCTGCGGGCAACAGGGCGTTCTGGCTCTTGAGGCTTTCGGCGATGGCCAACGGTGTAATGCCCAGCGCCGCCAGGCGTTCGTGCGAGAACTCGACGTAGACACGCTTGGCCTGCTTGCCGATGAGATCGATCTTCTTGACCATCGGCACCTTCAGCATCTGGCGCTTGATGTCCTCGGCCGCGTCCGACAGGTCGGCGTGGCCGATGCCGTCGCCCTTGACGGCGTACATCAGGCCATACACGTCGCCGTATTCGTCGTTTACGATCGGGCCGATCACACCGTCAGGCAGCTCGCGGCTCAGGTCGTTGAGTTTCTTGCGCGCCTGATACCAGGCCTCGCGCTGGTCAGCCTTGGAGGTGCCGCCGCGCACGGTGAGCGTCATGCCCGCGTAGCCTTGCCGCGCGTAGGTGACCACCTTCTCGAAGTTGTCGATCTGCTCGAATTTCTTCTCCATGCGGTTGAGGACCTGGTCCTGCATCTGCTGAGCGGTGGCGCCCGGCCAGATGACCATGGCGGTCATGGAGGGCACGGAAAAGTTCGGATCCTCGAGCTGACCGAGCCTGGTGAAGCTGAAGGCGCCGGCCACTGCGACAATGAGGAGCATGAACAGGACGATGGCGCGATGGCGCAGCGCCCAGTCGGTGAGGTTGAAGTTGTTCATCGGGCGGCCTGCTGCGTGATGTTCGCGTCAACAATCGCCGCGCCGGGAAGCGCGACCTTCAGTCCGGATGCCATCTTCTGTACCCCGGCGGTAACGACCAATGCACCGGCCTGCGGCCCGGAGACGAGCACCTCGTCGTTGCGGTAGCCCAACACCGCCACCTGCACCAATTCGACGACGCCGACCGGATCCTTGCCCACGGGCGTGACCACCCACAGGGCAGGCTGGCCGCCGCTTTGCGTCAGTGCCGTGGCTGGCACCGCTGCCACCGAGACACTGGTCATTACGCGCTCGGCCGTTACCGTGGCAGTGGCGCCCAGCGGCAGCGCCTGCATCGGCTTGAGCCGCGCGCGATAGGTGCGCGTTTGCGCCGCAGCCTGGGGCGACAGCTCACGCAGCGTGACATCGAAGATCTCGTTAGGCGCACTGGCCAGCGAGGCCTTGAAACGCGCCTCCTTGAAGACGGACAGCTGATCCTCGGGCACATCGACAACGATCTCGGATTCATCGGGATTCGCGATCGAGACAACCGGTTGGCCCTCAGCCACGACTTGCCCGGTCTCAACGCGAACAGCCGTGACGACGCCGCTACGCGAGGCGCGCAGCACGGTGTATTTGAGCCGGTTGCGTGCGAGCTCAAGCTTTCGCGCCTCGGCCTCGGCGGTCGCATGCGCAGTCTGGGCATTTGTATGCGCGCGCTCGTCGTCGGCCGCACTGACCGAGCCGTCAGCCTTCAGCGCGGTCAGGCGCTGGCGGTCCGAATCGGCCTGGCGTGTCTGCTCGGCGGCAACCGCCCACTGTTGTCGAGACGCTTCTTCAGCGAGGCGGTAGTCGCTGTCATCCAGCACAGCCAATATGCTGCCTTCGCGTACAAACTGGCCTACATCGACGTTGCGCTGGGCGACTTTGCCGCCCACGCGGAAGGCCTGGTCGACTTCATGTCGCGACTGTACGGTGCCTACGTAGCGACTGATGTCGCGGGCATTGTCGTAGCTGATTTCAACGGTGCGTACCGGTCGTGGTGCCTGAACGGTCGGCTGGTCCGGGCTGCACGCGGACAGCATGACGGCTACGGCCAAAGCGCCGGCCGCAGTAAGGGAGGTTTTCAAGGCGGTTCCTCTTTGAAAAACGGCAGTTTCTTAGGAAAGTGGTGGCCGGTCGGCTGTGGTGGCTGCTGTGGGAGTAGCGGGTTGTTCGAACACCTGCCAGCCCCCGCCCAGTGCCTTGTAGAGCTGCACGCTATCGAGCAGCAGCCGGGTGTTGCTGTCGTTGGCATTCAGGCGAACCGCCAGGCGCGCCCGTTGCGCGTCGAGCAGCGGCAACAGGTCGATCTGCCCCCTGTCGTAGAGCGATTGCGCGTGGCTCAGCGCCGCCTCCGCGGACTCGGTGGCCGACTGCAATGACTGGGCGCGCTGACGCTCTTGCGTCTGCGTGACGAGGGCGTTCTCCACGTCTTCGAGTGCGCGCACAATGCCGTCCTCGGCGCGCAATAGCGCCTCACGCTGGCCGCTCTCGGCAACCTCGTTGATCGCGCGTGTGCGCCCGGCGTTGAAGATCGGCATCGCGAGCAGACCGGCCACGTTGGTGAAGCGTGCGGCGCCCAGGTCCAGACCGTTCAGCTCAAGGCCCTGGCGGCCGTAGGATGCGCCGAGGAACAGCCGCGGGAACCACTCAGCCGCAGCTTGTTTACGGTGCGCATTGGCGGCATCGAGCTGCGCCATCAGCGCCAATACATCAGGCCGACGCTGTAGCAGGGTGGCGGGCTGCCCCTTGCGGGCCTCGGGCGCCACCGCGTTGCCACGGGAGGGCTGGATGCTCATGGCGTTAAAGGCCTGATCCCCGATCAGCACCGCGATGCGATGTCGCGATACGGCTGCCAGCGTCTCCAGCGGTGGGATTTGCGCGCGCGCCGATGCGGCATCGGTTTGCGCGCGCTCGACGTCGAAAGAGGTCGCCAACCCTACACGGTGGCGCGCATTAACCAGGCGCAGTGTCTCGTCTTGCGCCTTGGAGATCGCGCCTAATGTTTCGGCCTGGCGCAGTGCGCCAACCAGCGTGAAGTAGTTGCTGGCGATGTCGCTCATCACCAGCAGACGCACGCCGCGCACGCCGTCCTCCGCGGCCAGTGCCTCGGCCTCGGCCGCCGCTGCTCCAGCACGTAGGCGTCCGCTGAGGTCAAGTTCCCAAGAGACGTCCAGACCGGCGCCCACGGTCTCGGTATCTGGATAACCCTGCTTCTTGGCCGTGCTGTAGCCGCTGCTACGGTCGGAGCCGAAGGCGGACATTCCGACACTCGGAAAGAGCCAGGAGCGACTGATCGTCTCACCGGCGCGAGCGGTGCGCACACGCTCGGCGGCGATCTTGATATCACGGTTTTCACGCATCGCGCGGCGCACCAGATCCGTCAACACCGGGTCGTTGAACGTCTCCCACCACGCGGCTTCGGGTTCCATTTCGGAGGCTGTGCTTGCGGCGAACTTGGCCGGCAGGTCTACCGACGGCTTGGCGACCTCAGTAGAGCAACCGGTCAAGACCAGCGCGATAGACGCGGCAAGCGCCGCACCCACGACGACGCCGAACAGGCGTTCGGCATGTTGCAGGGGCGTCTGCCCGGCATAGCGGGTCAACGGAAGGGGAAGGGGACATCGCAGCATCGGATTGGACTCGTATAGATTCGAGGTGGTATCAGCGTAGGGCCCGGTATGCGCGAAGTCGTCAGCGAAACGTCGCCGTTCGGTCGCCATATCGAGTGCTCATTCATTGTTGGAGGCGTCACTCGCCGTCGGCATTTGCCGCGTGCTCGTCGGCCGCCGACGTGAGGTCCGAGTCAATCGACTCCAGCAATTCTTCGGCAGACGAAAACTCGCGCTGACGCCCGGTGACCAGGTTTTCAAGGCGGCCCGCGAGGGCGCCGGGCGTGGCATCGCTGCGCAGCTTCAGGACGTACGAGCGACGATTGGGGTACTTGGATTCAGGGTTCAGACTCATCACAGACCAGGGGGCAAGAAAGTTCGACGACAGCGTAGGCCGCCTCCTGGGTCGAGTCGTAAGCGAAAGGTCAGACTTCGGTCGGGACAGCGCCGCTCTGACAGAAATCAATGCCGGTAAGTTAAGGGCTTGAACACCGCAGCCCCTGTGGGAGCGAGCCTGCTCGCGAAGGCGACGGGTCAGCCAATATTGATGCTGAATGTACCTCCGTCATCGCGAGCAGGCTCACTCCCACAAGTTTGCGCCCTTAACTCATCAAGCCGACTTTGCGCCCTGAAGCAGCGAGCGCGCACGTTTCACCAGCTCGGTTCCCTCCGTTTCGGGCAACTGGTCAAGCAGCGCCGCCAGGGCCTGGCGGTCCTCGGCCGTAGCGTCGTGGTGCCCACACAGCTCGACTAACGCCTGCAGCTCCAGCCACGGTGCTTCCTGGGTGCGCGCCTCCTCAACCGCACGCCGCACCGCAATGCTGCCGGCATCGAGCCGGCCCTGCGTCCGCGCAATCGCTGCCTCCAGCAGCAACAATTGCGGCAGGTACACGCGCTCGCCCAGTTCTTCCCCAACGTGTAGGGCTTCCTGTAGCTCGACTCGCGCGGCGTCGCAATCACCCGCCAGCAGCAACGCCTCGGCGGCGTAGCCGAGTACCTCGCTGGCACCGGAGCGCATGCCGAGTCCGGTGTGTTCTTCGTAGGCCTCGCGGATGCTGCGGTAGCCGTCGCGCGGTGCGCCGTTGCGCGCGTCGGCCCAGCCGTGCCACCAGCGGCAAGCCGTGCGCCCCAGTGCGAGCGAATACTCGTCGACCAATGTCTGCATGTCGTCAGCCAGCGCTGCCACACGCACAGGGTTTCCCATTCGCACTTCGATCAACACCTCCTGCCAGGTGGCGACCAGCCAGGTCATAGGCTGGCGAAGCGTTTGTGCGCGGTCCCGCGCCAGTTGCATATGAGCCCGGCCTTGCTCAACCAGGCCAGAACGCACGAGTTCTATGGCCAGCATGCCGTGCAGCATGACCTGAGGATCGGCCGCAAAGATCTCGTTCGCCCCGATGTCCAGCGGCTCGGCGATTGCGAGTGCGCGCTCCAGCCATCGGCGGGTTGCCTGCGTGTGCCCCTGGAGATGATGCACCTCGCCTTGCACGATGCACGCCACCAGCATGAGCGCTGGATCGTTCGCCTCGGAGGAGAGGGCTTCGGCGCGTTCCGCGACCGCCAGCGCCTGCGTATAGTCGCCGCGCAGACCGAGCAGATAGCCGAATCCGTGCAGCAGGCGACCGCGCATCGGATGCTCGGGTACATCCGTTAGCCGCGTGTACGCGCGTTCGAACGCGTTCCTGGCTTCGCTGCCGACACCGAGCGTATGGAACGCCGACACGCCTTGCAGCGTGGCCAAGGTAATTTCGAGCGTATCGCGCTCCATCCCTTCCGGCGCCTGCCACAGCAGGACCATCGCGCGCTCAGTGAGACCGAAGCACAAGGCTGGGCTGAAGTGCAGCAACGCGGCTTCCGCGGCCTCGGCGTAGTAGTGCAGCGCGATCATCGGCTGCCGGGCCCGGTCGAAGTGCGTCGCCAGCTCCGAGGCAGCAACCGGCACGCCGGCCATGCGCTCGCGTTCGAGCGCAGTGCCAACCTGGCTATGAAGGTGGGTACGCAATGAGCGCGGCGTGCGGTCGTACAGTACCTGGCGGAAGAGGGCATGGCGGAACGAGTAGGGTAGCTCCACCGTCTCTTCAAGTTCGGCGGCTCGCGACCGAGTGAGCCACACCTGCTCGCGCACCAGTTCCTCGCAGGCGTGGGCCACCGAAGCGAGGTCGCGTTCGAGGGCCAGCGAAACCGTCTCGACCCGGAACTCGACTCCGCATACCGCTGCCGCCGAGAGCAGCGCAAGCTGCTCCGGCCCGAGCTTGGTGATGTAGTGATCAATGATGGCCGCAAGGTTCTCGGGAACCGCCATCCCCGCCAGCCGGGCCTCGATGGTGGCGTCGTCGCCCGTTGTGTCCATCACTTCGCTGATGACTGACGAGACGAATAGCGGCACACCGTCGGTGCGCTCGTGCAGGGCACGCACGAAGGTTTCATCGCGGGCCAGAGAGGCTGAGCGCAGCGCGACATAGTCAGCGACCTCGGTTTCCGAGAACGGGTCGAGCACCACTTCCTCGCACAGACGTTGCAGGCGCAGTTCGTGGCGCAACGAGTTGAGCGGATGATCAAGCGCCACCACTTCGGCGACGCGGAAGCTCGCCAGCCACATAAGCCGCGTGCGGCCCCGTCGCCGCGCCACATAGTCGATGAGCTGGACCGTCGCTCGATCGCTCCAATGCAGGTCTTCGGTTACCAGCAACAGCGGCCGCTGCTCAGTGTAGCGGTCCAGCAGTTCGCCCATTTCCCGCAGCATGCGATCCGGACCGATGCCGGCAAGCTCGCGCCGCAACGCGTCTCGCTCTTGCGCGGTGCTCAGCCACGGCAGTTGCAGCAGCCAGGTTGGCGCCACGGCGCGCAGCAGCGTCGGCAGGGCGGGGTCGCTGCGGCACAGATCGGCCAACGCTTCCAGCACCGGCAGGTACGGCTCGCCGGTGCCGTAGTGCTCCACGCAATGGCCACGTGCGCAGGCGATGTCACCAAGGCTGGCGAGGAAGTGTTCGATCAACGTGGTCTTGCCAATCCCCGGCTCTCCGGCAAGCCAGACCACTGCGCGTTGCCCTCCGTAAGCCCGCTCCCACGCGCGCTGCAGTTTTGAAAGTTTGTCGGTGCGACCAATGAATGGCGGCGACGGATACGCACCGGCCGCCGGCACCGTCGCGGATGCCGGCGGCATCGAAGGGGCAGGGGATGGCGCGGCGATGAAGCGATAGCCGCGCCGCGACACAGTCTCAATGAAGCGGGGCTGCCTGGGGTCATCGCCCAGCACCTTGCGCAGATCGCTGATGGCCGTCTTCAGCACTGAATCGCTGACGAACCGATGCCCCCACACGGCATCAAGCAAGGCATCTTTGGTCACCAGCGATCCGGGTTGGCGTGCAAGTGCGCACAGCAGAGTGAAGGGCGTTGGTGCCAACGCCACGGCTTCTCCGTTACGTAACAAGCAGGCGTTGGCTTCGTCGAGCTCGAACTCGACGAAGCAGAGCTGGACTGGGTTCGGATGAGGCTGCGGACGCGCCACGTTGGATTCCTGAAGACTAAAACATAGTTTCTAGCACTGGGCCATTACTCCAATAACAACGCTGATCGGCTCATAAGCCAAGCCTCGCCGGTCGGAAATCGATGCAGACGCTACCCGCTCTCCATCGCAGGACAATTCGATGAGACGTTGCGACTGCGCAAGGCCCCCTGACACCTTCGGCACAGAACATAGGGCCTCATTCCGAGGCGGTAATGATCTTGAAATGGTAATGACGAAAATTTCAATATTGAAATATGTCTCAATTTTACATACCTTGACCTTGCCTGACGATGAGACCGGCGCGTCTCACCACTTCAATCACAACAAGGGCTCGAGATGAACAACAACAAAAAAGCTTCGCAACTGCCTCCCACCGCCGTCGATGTGCTGGTCGTCGGTAACGGCCCGGTAGGGGCGACAATCGCGGCGCTGCTCGGCCGCTATGGAGTAAAGACACTGGTAATGGACAAGACCCATGAGGTCCTGCTAATGCCTCGTGCCATCGCTCTGGACAACGAGGCGCTTCGCATCCTGCAACTCGCCGGATTGTCGGAAGATGCTTTCGAGAAGATCGTTATCCCTGAAGTGAAGATGCATTCCCCGGTCCTCGGGCAATTCAGTCGGGCCAACACCGCCGGGTGCATCGACGGCCACCCCAAACTGGTGACTTTCTATCAACCCGACCTCGAACACGCGATGCGTAAACAGGTTTCTGGGCTGAAGTCAGTGACCAGCCTGGGTGGCTTCGAGCTCGAGAATCTGGTCGAGGAATCGGATTGTGTCGTCGCCTCCGTGCGGGATCAGGACGGCCATCTGCATTTCATTCGCGCCCGATACCTGATCGGTGCGGATGGTGCCAGCTCCAGGGTCAGGGCCTTGATCGGCCAGGAATTCGAAGGACAAACCTATGCAGAGGATTGGCTGATTGTCGATGTAAAAAACCGGCATAAGTCCGCCATTGATCACGTTGAGTTTCTTTGTGATCCACTGCGCCCGACGCCGCACATGCCTGCGCCCGGCGGAAGGGAGCGCTGGGAGTTCATGCTGCACCCAGGCGAATCCCGGGAAGAGCTGGAAAGCCCGGAAAGCATCGCCCGGCTGATTGCGCCATGGATCAATCCGCAGGCGCTGGAAATAGAGCGCAAGGCGGTGTATCGATTCCACGCGCGCTGCTGCAACAGGTTCAGCAAGGGGCGAGTTTTCCTTGTAGGGGATGCAGCCCACATTACTCCCCCCTTTGTCGGGCAAGGTCTCGTAGCGGGGCTTCGAGATGGCGCCAACCTCGCCTGGAAACTGGCCTGGGTCCTTCACGGCCAAGCCGCGCCTTCAGTACTCGATACCTATGACGTAGAGCGCCGCCCCCATGCCCAGGCGATGATCAATCTGGCAAAACTCATGGGCCGTCTGGTGATGCCAAGAAACAAGGTCGCCGCTTTCTTCATCCACGCAATGATGCGCGCGCTGGCGTTGACTCCCGCTTCCAGAAAGTACTTCGAACAACTGGACATCAAACCGAAGAACATCTTCAAAAACGGTCTGTTCATGCGTCATCGTCGTGGCGACAAACTGGTGCGTGGCAGCCTGTTTCCCCAGGCCTGGGTACGCAACACGCAACAGCAGATCCAACTGAGCGACGATGCGCTTGGACACAACCTGACCCTGGTCGGATTCGGTGTCGACCCGTTGTCGCTGCTGAGCGCTGCCGAGGTCTTTTCCTGGATACAGATGGGAGGCCACTTCTTGCAGATCGGAGCCTGCGGTCAGCGCTCCGACAGCGCTTGCGACTTCATCGAAGACCTGAACCATGACATCCTGCCGCTGGCTGCCAAAGGCACGCTCGTCGCGATCCGCCCCGACCGTATCATCATGCACCACGCTCCCGGCGCACAGGCAGGCAGCCTGGTTCGAGACTGCCTGATCCTGATGGGTAGCGCCGATTCCACGGCCGACAACGTTTCCATTACCATAAACGAGCCTCCTCGATTAAGAGCGTGAAGATGCCTTCCCCCATTTTTCCTTCAGAAGCAACTGAGCAAGAGCCTCTCACTCGAGGCCACAAGAAGCGGGAACGCACCCGTCGCGGCCTGGTGGACGCGGCGTTGCGTCTGGTCGCACGCAAGGAAGTGGGGGAGATTGCACTGCTCGATGTCGCCGCGGAGGCCGCGGTATCCAACGGCACCATCTACAACTATTTTCGAACGCGTGACGAAGTTCTCGAGGCGGTTGGCATCGCCATGGCGAGCGAGTTCTCCGATGCCATTTCCGCCCTGAGCTCGGACGTACACTGCGGTGCACAGCGGCTTTCGATTGGCGTGCGCATGTTCATCTGCCGGGCCGCGTACGACCATCAATGGGCTAACGCACTGCTGCGCATCATCCATTCCGATCAGACCATGCGCTCGCGCTTGGCCGCCCATGTGCTGGGCGACTTGCGTGAAGGGCTGCGCGCGGGGACTTTCGCTTATGAGGACGAAGGGATCGCCCTGGACATGGTCGTATCGTGCACCACCGGCGCCATGCGCTCGGTTGTCGAAGGGCGTGCGGTGGCGGAACACGATCTGCAGGTTGCCGAGATGATTCTCAAGGCGCTGGGCGTAACACCTGCCAGAGCCAAGAAAATCGCTGGTAAGCCGCTACCCTAGTCCTGATGTCATCCTCGGCCGGCTAAGCCCGGCCAATCCATTGCCGATAGTTCTTCGCCTGGCGACGAGATTTCAGCTGATTGCCGATCAATGCCATGAGTGGCGACGTCTTGGGTTTTGTCTGTTTGCCTTGGCTCAACAAGCCGAGTTGCTTCTTGACCACCGACGCCACTGCAAGCGACGCCAGCGCCTTATTCTTCCAGCGGACGACGATCGGCTCCACTTCGGTGTCCTGACCTGCCATCCACTGGCTTGGCAGGGCCGGCTCGATTGCCAGCGCAGTGGCAAGCCCCACCATCGACACCGAGCCGCTCACCACTCGCTCCGCGACCTCCTTTCTGCGCACGCCGCCGGTGACCATCAGCGGCATGCGCGCGATTTTTCCTATTTTTTCCGCGCACTCGAGAAAATACGCTTCTCGAGCCAGGCGGCTGCCATCGCGGGTTTGCCCCTGCATCGCCGGGCTTTCGTAGCTGCCACCGGACAACTCGACCAGGTCGACCGCCTTGGCGTTGAGCATTTCCACCACGCGCGCCGCATCCTCGGCATCGAAACCACCGCGTTGAAAGTCCGCGGAATTGAGCTTCACAGCGACGCAAAAGATCGGTGCCACTCGCCGGCGTATTGCATCGATAGTTTGCAGGAGAATTTGTGCACGATTTTCCAGGCCGCCGCCCCAGCGGTCGCTACGCCGGTTGGTCAAGGGGGAGAGGAATTGGCTGAACAGGTAACCATGCGCTGCATGAATCTCCACGCCGGTGAATCCGGCACGCTCAGCCAGCACTGCGGCCCGGGTATAGCGCTCAATCAGCTCTTCGATCTCCTGCTCATTCAAGGCTCTGGGCGGCACAAAGGCCTTTGATAGTCCGGGAATGTCGACAGCCACCGCGGAGGGGCCCCGTGCCGATTGCCCCATGGAGGCCAATAGCTGCCGTCCGGGATGATTGATTTGCATCCAGGCCTGGGCTCCGCGACTGCGGCAAGCATCGGCCCATAGCCTGAACTGGCCCAGGTTCCGATCGTCCTCAAGCACTACACCAGCGGGTCCGGTCAAGGCGTGGCGGTCAACCATGACGTTGCCAGTGATGATCAGGCCGGCCCCACCGTCCGCCCAACGCCGGTAGAGCTTAACCAGCGCATCCCCTGGAGCGTGATCCTCATTGGCAAGATTCTCCTCCATGGCAGCCTTGGCGATTCGGTTGGGAATCACCGTGCCGTTAGGCAAACGAAGCGGTTTGAAGAGCTTTGAGCTGGTCATGTTCTGTCCTTCAGCTGATGAGAATTCGGCCAGCCATCGCTAAGGGTCATACCGTTTGAGCACCGTCTGCACAGTGCTTGCTCAGGTTGTTGAGCTCCTGGTTTGCATCGAGGGGCCGGTTTGATGACCTGCCGGGACGGCGAGCCAGAAACACGACATAGCTGAACACGCGTGTTCAGTTGTGTCAATGTGTAGAGCCCTTCAACGATCCTGCCATATCCAATCGATCTACCGGTTTTTTGCGCCATAGAAAGGATCTCATTGAGAAAAACGTATTTAATTCAAAAAACGTTGTTGACGTAAACTGAACACAAGTGTTCAATCAGGCCATAAGGTAATCCTGGAGAGAGAACCGTGGAATCCCTGAATCCAACACAGCGCCGTATTCATCAAGCCGCCTTTCGCCTGTTCGCTGAAAGAGGCACCTCACAAGTGAACATTCTTGATCTCGCACAAGAGGCAGGCGTGGCGCGCGGAACGGTCTATAGCAACATCGACAACATGGAAAGCCTGTTCGAGGCGGTCGCCAGCCATCTCGCCAAGGAGATGCATGAGCGTGTCAACAAGAGCTTCAACTCCCTCACTGATCCGGCTCAGCGCCTTGCCAATGGCATTCGATTGTTCATTCGTCGAGCGCACGAAGACTCTCAGTGGGGGGCGTTCATCCATAAATTCGCCATGAGCAATGCTTCGTTGCGCGAAATGTTCAGCAGCCAAGCGACGACCGATCTTCTGAGCGGACTGTCCAGTGGGCGGTACACGTTTGAAAAGGGGCAATTGCTCTCGGTAATGACGCTGATATCGAGCAGTGTCCTGGGCTCGATTTTCCTGGTGCTGGAAGGCCACAGGACGTGGCGCGAATCGGGCTCTGACACGGCCGAGCTGGTGCTGCGGGCATTGGGTGTCCCGCCTGAAGAGGCTAGAGCGCTGGCGACCAGCGAGTTGCCAGCACTGCCTTCCCTCGACTGATTCATTAACCGAGTCAACCAGACACCCCTGGATTTTCAGGGGTGCGGGGACGGCTTTACCCTGAAAACCCGGAAAACAAGAACAATGACCCACAAAAATGAAATGCCCCGGTTAGCGACACCACAACCTGCCCGGCATCCGCAACCGACAGTGAAGGCCCAGGATCTGACGCACCTGATCTTTCAACGGCCGGACTTGAACGAGGCGGCGCGGTTCCTGACCGACTTCGGCCTGTCGGTAAGTCAGCAGGACGCCGATACGCTTTACCTGCGCGCCACCGTCCCCACTGCATATTGTTACCGTGTCCATCGTGCAGAACATGCACGTTTTGTCGGGTTCGGACTGGCAGTCCAGTCGCTCAAGGATCTGGAAAAACTGACGCGCATCCCAGGCGCGTCATTGGTAGAAAAATCAGAACATCCTGGTGGTGGGTATTGCGTCAAACTCACCGATCCTTCCGGATTCATCGTGGAAGCTGTTTGCGACCAGACGGCAGGTATAACGCTGGGACACAGAGCTCCTCTTTCCTGGAATCTGGCGCAGGAGCAACCGCGAATCAACGCCACGCAGCGCCCGCCGATCGCTCCGGCTGAAGTCCTCAAACTGGGCCACATCGTCATCGAAGTGGCCGACTACCAGGCGACCTGTGCCTGGTATACGAAGCATTTCGGGTTGATTCCCAGCGATGTGCAGGTACTCCCCGATGGCACACCTATTGTCACCTTTATGCGCCTTGACCTTGGTGACACTCCTGCGGATCACCATACGCTCGCGATAGCGCAAGGGTTCATGGCGACCTATAGCCATAGCGCCTATGAGGTCGTCGATGCAGACGCTGTGGGCATGGGGCAGCGCGTCCTGCGCGAGCGCGGTTGGGTGCACTCATGGGGCATCGGCCGACACATTCTGGGCAGTCAGATCTTCGATTACTGGCAAGACCCTTGGGGCGATAAGCACGAGCATTACTGCGACGGGGATATTTTCACGGCTGCACAGCCTACGGGCATTCATCCCGTGAGCCCCGAGGCAATGGCGCAGTGGGGGCAGCGCATGCCCAAGCGTTTTACAAAACCGAAGATGAGCCTGGCCAATCTGCGTGCGCTGTTGCGCAACCTGCGACGCAGTCCGGACTTGAGCATTCGCAAGTTGATAACACTCATGCGGATGTTCGGGTAGAGCTGCCGCCATGTCGGGCAATGCAACCAGGTATGGCCGTCGGGATGTGCTCAAAGCCGGCGCGTTGATCGCCGGCGGCTCGTTGGTCTACAGCGTTGCCAGCCCCCTCTCAGAACAACACCACAGTTCTCGCGCCGCCGAGCGCGAGACAAACGCCGCTCCAGGAGTACCTTCAATGTCTGCTGTACACGTAGTCCGCTTCGAATTTCAGAACGGTATCCACTGGGGCGTGCTACGCCAGGGCCGTATCACGGTTGTCCCCGGCGCTTTTGAAACCACCGGTGATTTCATTCGCGAAAACAGTATCGACGACCTCGCTCAAATAACAGGTACGGAGCTTGCGGAGGGCGAAGTGAAACTGCTGTCGCCGGTGACCCGTAACCAGCAGTTCGTCTGCCAGGGCGCCAATTACCGTCAGCACATGATCGAGTCGGGCATGGACCCGGATGTGAAGAAATTCAACATGATCTTCACCAAGGCGACGAGTTGCCTGGTGGGGGCTGACAGCGACCTGATCAAGCCACGGACCGTGCGCTTCCTCGACTACGAGATCGAACTGGGGCTGGTGATGAAACGCGCGATCAACGGCGCTGTTGTTGTCACCGACGCCAATCTGCATGAGTTCATTGCAGGCGTCGTCATCGTCAACGACTACTCGGCTCGTGACATTCAGATTCCTCAGATGCAGTTCTACAAGGGCAAGAGCTTCCGCACTTTCGGTCCGGTCGGCCCGTACCTCTGCCTTCTGGATGCCACGAACATTCGTTACCTCAAAGAGCTGCAACTGCGCCTGACGGTCAACGACCAGGTGCGACAGAACGACAGCACGGCCAACCTGGTTTACGGCCCCGCTGAAACCCTTACCGAACTTTCCGCCCTGCAAGATTTCGCCGCTGGAGACCTGATCGCCACCGGTACGCCTGCTGGCTGTGCGCTCACGGTACCTTCGCCTGGCAAACAGCGTATTGCGGCCCTGATGCCAGAAGCCACCAAATGGAAGCTTTTCCTCAAGGCACAGGAAGGTCGGACGCAATATCTCAAGCCAGGTGACGTGGTTGAGGCGCGCATTCGCAGCGCCGATGGTGTGATCGACCTCGGCGTGCAACGCAACCGAGTCGTGGAGGAAGCCTGATGGTTGTGCAGACCCTGAGTGACATCGAAAGCCTCGAACAAGCCCCCCTGTCGGAACGTGGCCTGGCATCCAGCACTTATGAAGCGCTGCGACAGGCAGCCCGGTGCTCCCCCCAGGCACCGGCGCTTAGCTTCTTCGCCGATGCCGCCGATTTCAAGCGCACCTACAAATGGAACTACTCCCAGCTCTTCGCGGATATCACCCGCGCGGCGAATGCTTTCCATGACCTGGGTATAAAACCGGGCGAGGTGCTTGCCTTTATCTTGCCCAATCTGCCGGAAACCCATTTCACGATATGGGGCGGGGAGGCGGCGGGCATCGTCATGGCAATCAATCCGCTGCTCGAGGCCAAGCAGATAGCTGGCTTGCTGGATGCTGCGAAGGCATCCGTGGTAGTGACGCTCGCGCCAACGGCGGGCAGCGATCTGTGGCCAAAACTGGCTTCGCAACTGGATCAGTTGCCCACGGTCAGGTCTGTCGTGTGGGTCAGCATGGAGCCCTATGTCGCCGAACCCGTGCGTGGGGCTCTGAAAGCAGCGGCACTGAAGGAACGAGGCTTGCATCGAGATATCGCGATCCACGATTGGCAATCGCTGATGAGTACTCAGCCGCACACACACCTGAAGAGCGGTCGGCAAATCCGCCGCGATGAGTGCTCCTCCTACATCTGTACGGGCGGCACCACCGGGCTCCCCAAGATCGCCGCGCGTAGCCATGGCTCTGAAGTGTTCAATGCATGGGCCGTAGCCGCTCATTTGCAGCCACGCAGTGGTGGCCAGGTTATCTTTTGTGGCCTGCCGCTGTTTCATGTCAATGGACAACTGGTGACGGGGCTGGTGCCTTGGACTCAGGGCGACCATGTGATCCTCGGCACGCCTCATGGCTATCGTGGCGAGGGGGTGATCCCACGATTCTGGGAGATGGTCGAGCACTTCGGTATCAACCTCTTTTCCGGCGTGCCAACTGTCTATGCCGCACTTCTGCAAAATGAATGGCAGGGCTGCGACCTGTCCAGTCTTCGCTATGCAATGTGTGGCGCCGCACCCATGCCGGCTGAGCTTTTCCGGGAATTCGAGCGCCGGACCGGGGTAAAGATCCTTGAAGGTTACGGTCTGACGGAGGGCACCTGCGTTTCCTCAATCAATCCGCCCCATGGCGAGCGCCGTATCGGCTCCATCGGGCTGCGGATTGCCTACCAGAATATGCGCGCGGTCGTGCTCGATGATTCTGGAGAGTACCTGCGCGACGCCAATGTGGATGAGATCGGCCTCATCACGATCAGTGGCCCGAATGTCTTCGAGGGCTATCTGGAGGAGCGTCATAACCAGGGCCTTTGGATCGATATCGAAGGTCAGCGCTGGCTGAATACGGGCGATTTGGGCCGTCAGGATGCACAGGGGTACTTCTGGCTGACCGGACGCAAGAAGGAGTTGATCATTCGCGGCGGCCACAACATTGATCCCAAGCAAATCGAGGAGGCTCTGCAGGCGCATCCCGCTGTCGCCTTGGCCGCTGCAATCGGCAGCCCCAATGCCTACTCGGGCGAGGTGCCAGTCGCCTACGTTCAACTGCGTCCCGGGCAAGTTTGCAACGCCGAAGAACTTGAGGCATTCGCTCATCTCAATATCAGCGAGCGGGCAGCAGTCCCCAAGCGCATTGAAATTCTCGAGGCGTTGCCACTGACTGCCGTGGGCAAGATATTCAAGCCCGCTTTGCAACAGCGGGAGATTGCCAAAGTAGTCCAGGAAGAAGTGGAACGCCTGGGGCTTTCGAATATTGCTGTTGAGGTCGTGCAGGACAATCGCCGTGGGCATGTCGCCTGCATCCGGGCCGGAACTGCCCAGGAAGTCCTGGCTCCGCTTTTGGGGCGTTATAGCTTTCAAACCGAGTGGCTTAATTGAGTCTCTGATTCGCATCTGTAATCGCGGCAGTCGTGCCCTGGTGTTGTTCAGTCAGGGCCTTTTACACAACTTCGATCAATTCCAGCCGGCACTGAAAAGTGCACAGGAAGGCGAAGCCTTGCCTGCGTGCAATCAATAAAAACAATAAACAAGAGGTGGACAATGAAACTGAATAGCCGTGTGATGCCGTGTCTCTCTGCTCTGCGAAAGTATGCTGTCTGGATTAAGGTCACCAGTGCCATGGCCCTGCTCAGCGCCTCTTCTATTGCAGGTGCCAATGGCATTGCGCTAAACGAACAAAGTGCAAGCAGTGCGGGAACTGCTTATGCAGGAAGGTCGTCTTCCGCGCTGGACGCCAGCACCATCTATGGAAATCCTGCTGGCCTGACCAAGTTGAAGCGCAGTGAAATTTCCGGCGGTGCCGCGATCGTTTCGGTGAGCGACGACATCAGTGATGCGCAGAGCAGTGCCCCAGGCACGAATGAGGGGGACTCGGTACCTTTGGGGGCCGTTCCTTTCGCCTATATGTCGACACCGCTTGATGAGCGTCTTTCGGTGGGGCTGGGCCTCTATGCCCCGAGTGGTCTGATCAATGATTACGAGGGCTCTTTTCAGGGTCGCTACCATGGCTCCTACAGCACGACCAAGGAGATAACGCTGCAGCCTACCATTGCCTATCGAATCAATGATTACGTGTCTATTGGGGGTGGACCGACCCTGAACCGTTTCAATGCAAAGCTTCAGAATTACATGGCAACCGGCGCCCTGAACAACGGCCAGGACACACTGGTTACCATCAAAGGCGATGACACGGCGATTGGCTACAACGTCGGACTCTTGGTCGACTTTAATGAGGCAACCCGTTGGGGGATTACCTATCACTCGAAGGTGAACTATCAGCTCAAAGGGCACACTGAGGTTTCCGGCTCCCCGAGCGTTATCCCGCTGGACGGAAAGTATGACACCCAGATAGATCTTACGATGCCCGAATCAGTGGATACGTCCATCACCCATCGATTCAATAGTCGCTGGACCGGATACCTGGGGACCACCTGGACACGCTGGAGCCGGATTCAGAAGATCGAAGCAATCAACAGCGGTGTTTCCGCCATGGGCCAGGCTGCTGGCCTGGGGCGTGTGGCCGAAGAGATGAACTGGCACGACACCTGGTCCACCGCGGTTGGCGCATCTTATCAATTGAACCCGCAATGGCTGATACGCGCAGGCTATGCCTATGATCAGACGCCCGTTGGGAATGCCGACCGCAGCGTGCGCGTTCCGGTCGGGAATCGCCAGGCCGTGACCTTGGGCGGCGCTTATTCGCCGACTGCCGATCTGACGTTAGACTTTGCGTATGGCTATCTCTGGGATTCAAAAGCCTCAGTACAGCATTCGAACAACTCCGGACTTCAACCGGAATACAGTGCCAACTACAAAAATAGTGCGAATGGAATTTCAGTGCAGGCAACCTATCGGTACTGATCGACACGACTCCATTTTTGCAAGTCTTGCACCTTTAATCGAAAAGCAACTATCCCGACGGGGCGTGATGCAGTTCTGCCTGTCAGTCAGCACCCATTGCCGCGACTACTTTTGCGGCAGTGGGTGGGTTTTGCTCAGCCACCAGCAGCAATGACTGCGGCACAGGGCTTTGCGGGTGCTGCGGTTCCTGCAAGCCGGCCAGCCGAAAACCGGCCATGTCCAGAGCATTGAGCCAACTGGACAGCGTTCGCAAGTACCACGGCATGGGTTGCCACTGCCCCTTGAACCCAGCGAAGGTCTCCTCCCGCCAACCATCTTGATAGTCGCCCGCCGCCGCGGTCCACGGATGCAGCGTCTGGATCACCAGCGTGCCACCAGGGACGAGCAGGGCGTTCATGGCCGTGAGCAGGGGAATGATGTCCTGGTGCAACAGGGCGAAGTTGGCGCAGATCAGGTCGTAGTTGCTGCCAATGTCTACCTTCGCCTCCACCAACTCTTCATAGCTCGCCAAATGCACCCGCGAAGAGCCCGCCGCCCGCGCTGCCTCGACCAGCGCTGCATCGCCATCCACACCAACCGCCTGGATGGCGCGGTCAGCCAGGGCACGCAACAGCCAGCCCTCGCCGCAGCCCAGGTCGAGCACGTGCTCGGGTTGGCGGCCGAGTACCGCCAGCAGGATGGCCTGGTCGGTGACTTTCAGGCGACTTTCAATGGTGCCGGTACGGATGGCCTCGATCCAGGATTGGGCGTTGTGGTGCCAGCTCTGGAGGAGGGTGGATTCGAGGGCGGGCATTTCGATGTCCGGAGTCATGGGTTAGATGGAAGGATAGGACAAGTGCTGGCAGGTCGCAGAAGCGTTGTCGCGAACCACTTGGAAGCCATCAACCATTGTCCCGTTACCCGAACCTCTGCCATCATTCACGAACTCACACGCCGAGCAGGAAATATGAACCGTCGTAAAAAAATACAGCAGTTATTAAAGGCTCACGCAAAAAAGGCCAGCGCCAAATTGGCACCGCCCAGTAAGTCTAAATACATCAGTAAAGCTGACCGATTGAAACTGGCTGCTGAACCCAGTCTGGACTCGATCATTTCCCCTGAGAGCTGATCCAGGTATTTTTTTGGGTCGATACGTGTGCGGTAGGTCGGGGCGAGATGGTCCTGGTCGCATAAATTTGAAATGCATGGCGTGACTCGACAGAATCGCGCCCCGATCCGGCCAAAGGTTTCGGACGTTCGTGGTGAAAAGGGGCTGCTGTTGAACGAACACACATTGTCCATGCGCCTGGAACGCGTCGCGGCGCATGTACCAGCAGATGCGCGCCTGGCCGATATCGGCTCGGATCACGGCTATCTGCCGGTGGCGTTGATGCGCCGTGGCGCCATCGCGGCGGCGGTGGCTGGGGAGGTGGCATTGACGCCATTGCGCTCGGCCGAACGCACTGTGCGCGAGAACGGCCTGGACCAGCGGATTACCGTGCGCCTGGCCAATGGCTTGGCGGCGATCGAGCCAGAAGACGAGATCACGGCGATCAGCATCTGTGGCATGGGCGGCGAGACGATCCGCGACATCCTCGACAACGGCAAGGCACGCCTGAGTGGCCGTGAGCGACTGATCCTGCAGCCCAACGGTGGCGAGCAGCCATTGCGCCAATGGCTGATGGAGAATGGCTACCGTATCCTCTGCGAGGAAGTGCTGCGGGAAAATCGCTTCTATTACGAGATCATCGTCGCTGAGCGCGTCGGGCCGGTGCTGTATACCCCTGAGGAGCTGTACTTCGGCCCACTGCAGATGCAGGCACGCAGCCCGGCGTTCCTGATCAAGTGGCAGCGCATTCTGCGCCACAAGCAACAGACGCTGACCAGCTTCGCCCGGGCTCGGCAGGTCGTGCCCGAGGAAAAGGTGCAAGACATCGCCCGGCAAGCCCGGTGGATCACCGAGCTGCTGGCTTGAACACGCTCCAGCGGCTGTACGTTAAGTCGCCTATCGAGGGATTCACGGAAAAAATGGTCTGCCCTGCAATTATCTTGGGAGCGTCTGGTTCGGGACTACGCTAAAGCTAGCTGATCCTCGATCAATTGTGACCTGTTCGCGCTGCGTCCGTCCCTGGAGCGCCAATGCCACCTATCACCACGCGCCTGTTGGCGCTGTTTGTGCTTTGCCTGACGCTTGAAGTGCCAGCCCAGACCAACGCTTGCCCAGCTGGCGAAAAAGAAGTGTGCCTGAACGGCTGCATCTGCCTGCCAGACCTGGAGCCGATGCTCGGCTCCCTGCCTGATGACGTCCACCAGATCGCGGCACCTGCCCTGGCGCTATGGTTGACCCAAGCCCGCGCTGATGCAGCCAGCGCCGGCATCCAACCCATTCCACCGCACATCCGCGAGCAACTGCTGCGCTGGTACGACCCCAGCGTCCTCGATACCGCGCGCTACAAAGTCAGCGACGACGGTCAATTCAACGCTGCCACTGCCATGCTGCAAAACCCCGATGTCGGAGCCGTGACACTGATCGACATCATCCTTTTCCGGGACGCTCAAACCGCTGAACAGAACATCGCGCTCTGGGCTCACGAGTTAAAGCATGTGCAGCAGTATCAGGAATGGGGGGTAGAAGGATTTGCCCAGCGCTATACACAGGATTTCAACGCTGTAGAGGCGCCGGCTTATGCCATACAGGCTGAGGTCAGGCGGTCGTTGCGCGAAGGGCTTATTGAAAAATAGCGACCTGTCACCGAGGGGAGTTATCGGTGCGGGCCAAAGCTGGACTCGCGTTTGGTTGTCATCTGCGGCAGCAGAACCTCAGGTTTCTCATACCGGATGCCGAGAGCCAGCCAGGTGGTACTCATAGAAAACGCTCTTGAAATTACTGAGGGCGGAGCAGGTGAGCATTACTGTCGATGATGGTTTGGATGATTTCCACCGAGCCATTAATGGCGAATTGCGCACCCATGCATACCAGAAGGAAACCCATCAGCCGTGATATGGCATCAATGCCTGACTGTCCCATTATTCTCATGATTAGCCCTGAGCCAAGCAGGCATACCCAAAGGATAAGAGCGGTAAACAGGAAGATTAACGGAGGGGCTACTAATAAGACCCAGGCAGGAAACAACGTACTGTGTTTGATAGTGGCAGCGGAACTTATGATCATCGCAATGGTGCCAGGTCCGGCCGTACTGGGCATGGCCAGCGGGATGAACGCAAAGTTCGGTTGTTCGGTTGCGCCGTTGCTGGAAGCAGAGGGCTGAAGAGGCGGTGGAAACAGCATCTTCAAGCCCATGATGATGAGAATTCCGCCACCGGCCATACGCAAGCCCGGTATGGAGATATTAAACGCATCCATAACAAACGCGCCTACGTAGTAAGTGAACGTCATGATCAGAAAGACATAGAATGACGTCAGAAAAGCCTGTGACTTTTTTTCCTTGTGACTCAGCCCCTTACTCAAGGCGAGAAACAGCGCAACTGTGGTGGGGGGGTTAGTCAATGGCAGCAGCGCCAGTAACCCAAGTCCGATTGCATTGAACAGATCTGTCATGTCGAACTCAAGTCCTGTTGTTCGAGGCCACGTTTGTCGGCGAACGTTGTTAGCGTGAAGTTTTGACCTTCAGCACTTCGGTATAAATGGCATCGACCGTCTGACCCACTTGGAGTTTTTTCATTCTTTCCTGAAGCTTCGGATCTTCGACTTTCAGGACAGTCGCTTTTCCCTCCGGCGGAAGCAAGGTCACCTCATGCTGTTTCAGGTCAATGCGAGTGATCTTGGACGTGACCTTGACCTGGCGAACCGCTTCACCTCCGGGATTGGGATTGTCCTTGGTGGCGCGGATGGACATGGATTCATTAGTGACGCCCGATGCACCGCCAACATCGGTATCAAGCTTATAAGCGACCGAGCGAATCACATGAATATCGACCGTGTCGCCGACTTTCAAATTGTGCAGGTTTTTGGCCTGGTCGGTGAGTTGGATAGGCACTGGACTCTTGTCGCGACCTTCGATGGTGACCTGGTAGTTGGCGGGATCAACGGCCAGTACGCGTGAAACGATGTGACCTTCCATGGCACTGCTGCCCAACGGTATATCGGCGGCATGGGCCGTCAGGCAGGCGGTTGAGAGGAGTGAGGCGAGGGCAACGGCGCGGATTGGTTTCATGGGTCTGCTTTTCCATAGATGGTTGACAGAACGAATCCAGGGATCGCTAGAGCCTTGCTCTGGACAATCGCTTCGATATCCGAGAGTGGACCGATTACCGCGGTTTTTCCAGTATGGCGGGCAAAATCGCAGTCGGCTTGGGACCTGCGAATCATTGCCGTGGGCGAATTACGATACTGGCGTTCCTGCGCGATGGAGCATGCGCTATTGTTCAGATATCGTGCATGTCCCACTCATCTCCTGATACCCAGCGGACCGCAGAAAGCTTTCCGTTGAGCATGCCGATGTGCCCGCGAGAGGTCGACTGGCTCACCGGCATTGCCCCACAAGCCCTCAAACCTGAAATGGCTTTTAGATTTCTGTGCCTGTATCTCGTCTCAAAAATCATCGATTTTTTGAAATCACATCACCCATATATTGATTTAAATCGCGCAGATCTTTAATCCTCCATGAGTATGGCGATAGCTTTACACCATTCTCTCGCAAAGTTTTTGGAATCAAGTCCCCATTTGGACGAAGTATTATCGATGATACAATTACGCCCGGATAATCATTTAATCGTTTTTTGAAAGCGAATGTTGTTAGATCGGGTGTAGGGGGATTGCTTTTATTAGCCAGTGGTCCTGTTGCTTTGAGATCTATTCCGTGGCACATGGTGCATCGCTGTAAATAGAGATTTTTTCCATTAACACTATCCGCGAAGGATAGTGATGTTTGAATTAGCGATAAAATTCCTAGCGAAGCGATAAATAATATTTTCATTGTTTTTATCTTCCTTGATGGGATCAGCGTCGACTGGACGCGATTTTGTGCGCGGGAAAGATATCAGCCATCGTGTTGGCACACACATCATTTCTGATTCCCATTGAATCAACTCGTTTTCCAGGCGCATCCCGGTGACCGCTTGCCCCCATAGGACTAATGCAGCGTTGCAGGGAGGCATGGGACATACTGCTAGCATTGAGTGTCAGAGAGCCTATAAGAGCACTGATGATGCAGATGATTAAAGTAGGAACAAGCGGTTTGAATCAGCTCCGTGCGTCTTTGAGCCAAGCTGGATTGCCCTACGATGATGTGAGCGATCCCGGGCGGCAGTTCTACCGATTCGACGTGGATGGGAAATTGGTTGCGTATGGAGGGTTGGAGGGTAGTGGCCCTGATCTCCTGCTGCGCTCTATGGTCGTTTGCGAGGAGCATCGTGGAGCGGGACTGGGTACAGCGGTATTGTCGGAACTGGAACAATACGCGGTCTCCCGAGGCGCAGCCCGACTGCATTTGTTGACCCAAAGCGCTGTTAATTTTTTCACGGCCAACGGGTACGAACTGCTTGATAGGGGTAAAGCGCCTGTCGCAATTACCCAGACAGCTCAGTTCAAGCATTTGTGCCCTTCGTCAGCAAGCTACCTGCGGAAAACTTTAAGCAGATCCCCTCTGCAATGAGTGAGCCATCGAAACGCTTCTGGGTCATTGCTAGTGTTGGTAACCAACGCCCGCTTCTGGGCCGAAAGCTGCCTATCGATCACAGTCAAGGCACCCTACGCATCATTTGTTGATCGGAACGTGGTGTGTCGGAAGGGTAGGGTTGCGGAAATAGCTGAAAAGATGCGGAAACGATCCGGAAATGGTGCTACAGAAATAGCGTACTGCAGAAACGACAAAGCCCTGAAAAATCAGGGCTTTGTCGGTACAAATATGGCGGAGGCGATGGGATTCGAACTCATGGATCTGTTGCAGTCGACGGTTTTCAAGTCCGATAGATAAAGCCGTTAAAACTGCGGCTTTGAGGTGGTTTTACGTTCCATAACCGACAGATTACCGCTTGGCTACAGACCGCATTCTACAAGGGGGGCACTTCGAGTTATGGAACGCATTTTCAGGCTATTTTTTTGAGGGCTGTGCGATGGCTCCGACGCGGCGATACACCCGCTCGGTGATATCGCCCTTCGTGTGCCCCAGGAGCAAGCTCGCTTCGCCGATATCTTTGATCTCCGATGCCGCTTTGGGTCTGATATCTCGAAACTGAAACTCTGCAATTCGACCCGCCAAGAGTGCGTCGCCATCTTCAATAGCCACTTGCTTCGCCTTTTCCCTCGCCTCATCCCACCGCTTGCGCAACATCGTAGCGGTCATCCTTTTTCCCCTTTTTTGCTCACGATCAGATAACTGGAAACGTGCTGAGCGTTTCGCGCCGCGATCTGTGCCACCAACAGGCCCAAACTATTGGCCGCGCCATTGATCGTCATCTGAATCCGAAGCTTCTTACTGGTTTTGTTTTGCTGAACCATCAGGAATCCTCCCTCGATGTCATCTTTGCGCATCACCAGCACATCTGCTGGCCGCTGGCCGGTCAAGTAGGCCAGGTCCATAGCGTCTTTCAGTTCTTGCCCTGCTTTCTGGTACACCGCATTCCACACCACGTCATTTGCGTAATAGTCGCGCGGCGTTTCTTTGTTTTTGCGGACACCTTGGCAGGGGTTTTCCTTGTTGGTTAGCCCCCACTCACGAGCCATGTTGAAAACATGGGACACGGCCGGCAGCGGGTTGGGGTCAATGATGGCCGGCGAGATCATGCCCAGTTTCATGCGGGCGTACTGTCGACCCACCAGCGGGCGCTTACCTCGGCTCTCGACATAGAGCCACTTGCGATCATCGAGCCAGCGCCGCTGAGGGGCCCTGGCCTTGTAGCCGGTGATATCGGCGAGCTCTTCGTCCGATAGGATTTCGGATTGCATGCTGTGCTCCATGCCGCGTGCAGCGGCAGAAGGTGGTTATTGGGTCAGGCTGCTTTTCGCAATGATTGGGCAGCGAGCCGCGATGGTTCATGGGGGCTTACAAGCTGTACGTGTGGAATCTGCGAGCAGGGCTGCGTCGAGCTCATTGATTGCCTTCTGAATAATGGCTTCGTTATCGATCGTATTTGACCAGTCGCAGCTTTTCAGCGCCGCAGCGGCATTTGATGGTCTATGTTGGATGGTTAGGCAGTTGTCCGCGAGATTATGCGTCGGGGGGACATGGTTTTTTGTGGGCATGGAGATTCCTCGCCGGGTATATTGCGATGATGAAATTTTATGAGGGGGCTCTAATGCAACTCTTTCACTACACGGATGCTGCAGCTGTACAGTCGATTTTGACTAACGGAAAAATGTGGTTAACTGATCTTCGATTTTTGAATGATTCAGAGGAAATGAATCATGGGCTAGAACATATTTTAGAAGAGCTGAAAAACCCCTCGGCTACAGCTCGCATTAGTCCGGAGTATGTTGAAGCGGCGTCATCTTTTATTGGCGATAATTTGTCGTTTGATTTTGGGGATTTTTCTGCATCGCCACAGATTTTTGTGTGCTCCTTCAGCCAGTCTGGCGATCTGTTGAGTCAGTGGCGTGCCTATGGATCGTATGCAATTGAGTTTGATGGTGAGTTAATTTCCTCAAATAAATCAGGGTGCTTGTACGATTCAAAAGAAAAGAAAAGTAGAGCATTTACCTCGGTTGTTGATACTTTAAGAGAGGTGGGTCGATCCCATCGAGCAAACCCGCACGGCATGGGTGAGGACGGAATGGCAGCTTATGCTGAACTAATTAAAACGGCTGCTACATTCAAGCATCAAAGTTTTGAAGAAGAACGTGAAGTGAGAATGATTCGAGGCGTTGACTTCGATGATTCTTTTGAGGTGAAATTTCGTCCTCGTGGGAATATTTTGATTCCCTATATCGAAGTTGAGGTTCCTTTTGAGTCAATTAAGGCTGTGCACATTGGGCCAATGCCTAATCAGGAAGTGGCTTATTGGTCAATGTCATCCTTTGTTGGGCATGTCGATTTCAATTGGCATAATGCAAACCCTAAAGGCAATCATGCTATTGATGTTAAATGCTCTAAGACGCCATACCGGGCCGCTCTGTAGTGAGTTAGAACGCATTAACTATTAAGCTGCTTTATTGCAGTTGTATCATCTTCCAAGGGTCATTTTCTCCAATCAAGCGCCGCCCTCCGTGGTCGGATGGTGGCAATTTGATTCGGGGTGGTGTTGTATAAGCGCTGGTATGACATAAAAAAGGAAAGAATTATGGCTGACGGTCAGGCCCGAAGCGCACCACACGGAGCGAGCAATCGAATTAAGCATGCCCTGCATCTTCCGGGCTGGAGTTTTAGCGACGGCGATAAGGGCGCGCTGCGTCGATCAGGTACACCCGTTTTGGTTTCCGAATACGACGTGGACATGAAAGGCAGTATTTTTTGTCCTGAATGCTGCTGTCCGTTGTTTAGGAATCCCGAGGAAGAGGATGCAAATAAGCGGGGTCGAAGTGCTTTTTTTGCACACAAAAGGGGTATTAAAACCGATTGCAGTTTAAGAACCAAAAAAGCGGTCGGTAAGTACTATGATACAGAAGAGGAGGCTGCCCAAGCCGTTGTTGATGGAGAACTGGTGGTTGTGAAAGGCTTTATGCAAAGCCGTCCAGTTTCGCCTGAGGTTGAGCCTGATGTGTACGACCAGACTAAGGTTGAGGATTTGCATGGCGAGCTTTCGGATGTGCCAATCGGTCGCCATCGTGGGAAAAAATTTAAGGTCCCAAGTGTTGTGACATCGATTGCAGGTCTCTGCAGAGGGTTTGATAAAAATCTTTATAAATACTATTACTTTCCAGAGGCCCAGTATGCACAGCTTTTAATGGATGCGCTGAGGGCTCTAAGCCCCTCGACGGATGTAACTGAAGAACCAGTGCTTGTTTTCGGGACGGTGATGGGCGTTCGTGATGCAGGCCCGAATCCATGGAATGTACGAATGGTATTTATGAAGTTTGTGTCAAGTAATGGATATAAGGACTTTTGCTTGAAAATGAGCTGTTCTGATGGGGATTACCATAAAATTGATAGTTCTGCTGTTGGTAGAGTAGCTATCGCCTATGGCCGGATTCAAGAGAGCGGTATCGGTCTTGCTCTGAATGATCTGAAGTGGGGGGAAGTTTCTTTGCTGCCTAAAAAATATGAAGATTTATTAAAGGCTTAATCGTTGATCTTGCAATAAATAGAGGGTTGTAGATAAGGCAGTCGTGCCGTCTACTTTGGTGCGACGATCTTTCTGCCCGTGAACATCCTAAAGCCCGGACACGCTCCGACACAGACTTTCCGCCTGCGCCACTACCGAAACCATGGCCGTGGCGTATTCTGCGATTACTTGGGGTCGAAGGCGTCCAGCACGCAAGCGACGTTGTTGCCAATTTTCTCCTGCGGCACCGTCTTGAACTCCTGCGCGATCACCTCGCGCTGAACCTCTTCACCTAAGCGACAATTCACCCTGCAAATTAATCCTAGACTGGCAGCATCCGAATATGCCCATTAGCGGGCAAGCAAATTAGGAAAGCAACGCATCAGGCGCTGTGGCCATCCCTGGTGGCGATTCGGGCACATCGAGAGTGGTGCAGCCGGGGTGACTGAGGCGCCCCGGCCTTTTTTGTCGATTCCAGTTAAGTAAACTTGGCCGATCTTGGGTGATCACCTCGCTCTCTCGAATCAACGTCAGCTGTCTGGATTGCTGCGGGTATTCGTTTCCGCGATTGTGGCGAACAGCGTATGACTGGCAATGGCCGGAAGCTGACCTCCTAGAAACGGATGCCTATCACTTCTCCGTCATCGTTCAAAGCTGGCAGTCCATACGTATCCAGCAATTTACCTTTCTCGAAAACGAAGCGTGGAGGCCAAAACGTGTATTTATGGATCAGCGATAGAAGCTGTTCTACCGTAGTCACCTGATAGGGGGCTTTCAGGCGGAAGAAGTACATGCATTCCCAATCGCTATTGAAATACTGTTTAAGATCATCGGGATCATGCGTTTCAGAAATCGGCCTTCCTTCAAGATCCTCCTCATCTGGCTGATTTCGATATTGCTCAAAAAACAGACTTCCTAACAGATCGAAGGCAAATTCCTCCCAGAGTAGCGGGCTATCTTCATCATCAGGGTCAGGAGCCTCCTTAGCATCGAAGGCTAAAACAAACCCTTTGCTATAAGCGTCCTGAATTGGTTGGCATAGCTTTGCCGCTTCTGAAATCTGATGCCAGTTATCCAAGCCCGCAGCGTTGGCTACGACCTCAAGAGCTTCAAGATGCGAAATGTCTTTAGCCCGTTTCAGGCGGCGAGCGCGTTGTTTTAGGCGAGAAACAGTAGATTTGTGGATCAAGATTATGCGTTTCATAGGATGCATCCTCTGTTCGCGGAAAGCCGGTGCCCACTGCCGAGATCCGCACAGGGAATCCCAAACGCATTGAAGAGGAGGAAATCGTCCCATTCGGGTTTGCCAAGGTGGGCAGCAGGCTTCGATCCAGCCTGCGCAAATCATAAGGGATTAGTCGTTGGTCTTTCAATACGTTTGAATGACCTATGCACGGCGCATAGCAATCCCCCTTGTACATGTCAGCGAATGATTGCTTTTGGCGGATAGCAGTCTTTTTAGCCAAGGAAAAGTAGCCGTCGTCACTCCGGTGCCATCGGGACTGCGAGCGTAAGCTCGATGAACTCCTCGTTCCTGTCGATGGTGTCCAAGGCACCACGCAAATTGTCGGCGACGTCAGCCGAGCCACGAGACTCGACCCAGTTGGAAAGCTCCATGATGGCGGCTTCGAGGGCCAGCTGGTTTTTGTTTATTTTGTACAGCAGGGAGGGGAGAAGGTCTGAATGTGGCATCGCAAATCCTCGGTTTTGAGGAAAGCGTAACATCGCGTTACATGAAGGATGTTTAACGATCGGCGGGACGCCGGAGGAGGGGGCCAGCTGCTTAGTTATGGAACACATGCCTAGCGGCGAGATTGTCGCCAAACCCCAGAAACGACAAAGCCCTGAATAATCAGGGCTTTGTCGTATAAAGATGGCGGAGGCGATGGGATTCGAACTCATGGACCTGTTACAGTCGACGGTTTTCAAGACCGTTGCCTTAAACCACTCGGCCACACCTCCGTTTGCGTTGCGGGCGCCATAATACCTGAATGAAACACACTGTCAAACTCTCTGCATGGCTTGTTACAGAGCGTCTGTTATGATCTTTGCGACTGAACGTTTCAAACCCAACAGGAGTGTCGCCATGCGCGAACAGGATTACGCAGTTAATAACAGCGTGCAGGCTGAGCAGCTAGAGGTTAGCCGCGTCCTGCGCAACACTTACGGCTTACTCGCCCTCACCCTCGCATTCAGCGGCGTGATGGCGTTTGTTGCGCAGCAGATGCGTGTCGGCTACCCGAATATCTTCGTCGTGCTGATCGGCTTCTACGGCCTTTTCTTTCTCACCAACAAACTCCGTGATTCGGCGTGGGGCCTGGTTTCTGCGTTCGCGCTGACCGGTTTCATGGGTTTCCTGCTCGGCCCGATTCTCAACCGTTACCTGGGTATGCAGGGCGGCGCGGAAGTCGTCAGCTCGGCCTTCGCGATGACCGCGCTGGTGTTTGGCGGCCTGTCGGCTTATGTGCTGATCACCCGTAAGGACATGAGTTTCCTCGGTGGTTTCATCACCGCCGGTTTCTTTGTGCTGCTGGGCGCGACACTGGCGAGCTTGTTCTTCCAGATCAGCGGTCTGCAGCTGGCGATCAGCGCAGGTTTC
The DNA here is from genome assembly GCF_014852305.1 of Pseudomonas sp. PDM09. Classification (NCBI taxonomy): domain Bacteria; kingdom Pseudomonadati; phylum Pseudomonadota; class Gammaproteobacteria; order Pseudomonadales; family Pseudomonadaceae; genus Pseudomonas; species Pseudomonas sp. PDM09. The sequence continues at coordinate 777,069 of NZ_JACVBI010000002.1, forward strand.
GTGCTGTTCTCCTCGGTGTGCATTCTGTTCCAGACCAGCGCCATCATTCACGGCGGCGAGCGCAACTACATCATGGCGACCATCAGCCTGTATGTATCGATCTACAACCTGTTCGTCAGCTTGCTGCAACTGTTCGGCATCATGAGCCGCGATGATTGATCGTCAGCCTTGAGTAAAAAACCCGCTTCGGCGGGTTTTTTATTGTCTGTGATTTGGCTCAGCGTTGGTTTCAATCAGGCTCGTGGCAACACACGCAGAGTTTGTTGCCGTCCGGGTCGCGCATATAGGCGCCGAAGTAATCGGGACATGATAGGTCGGTAGAACGCTAATGCACGATCGAAATCGGTGATGCCGATAAAAACGTGAGACAACATTCACCTGCTCCTTATTCGGCCACAATGATGCTGCCATCAGCCTGTTGCCGATAAATGGTGTAGGGCAGCAGCATGGTGTCGAGAACGCCGGAAATCACTACGTCGATCAGTACAAAGGGCGTGCCGTTGTTGTATTTGTACTCATCGATGCCCGGGCCTGGAGGCGCATGCAGACTGCAAAAGTCATACGTCACGCCGCTATAGATCCGTGGAACCGCACCGCAGTAGGTTTTCTGTTCCTTGAGACTCTTCGCCGCGGCCTCGTCACTGCGCACCACGGTCTGAAACGTGCCGCAACCAGTGAGTATCATTGCCGCCAATAACATGACCTGAGTTTTCATACCGTCAATCCTTCGCCGGAAAAACCCCAATCTACCCCTTTGTGAACAAAACAGCACTCAAGCCATCGGTGGCAGCCGGCGCTTGACCGGGGTCTTCTTGACGATGGCGGTGTTGGTTTCGGCGTGGCTGTTGAGGCGATCGAGGAGGGTGTCCAGTTGTTCCATCGAGCGCACATGCAGGCGGGCGATGAAGCAGTCGTCGCCGGTGACTTTGTCGCACTCGGTGAATTCGGGGATGGCCTGAATCTGTCGCTCCACTTCCTGTAACTGGCCCGGCAACGGGCGAATACGGACGATGGCCTGGAGTTGGTAACCGAAGCATTTGGGGTCGATCTCGACGGTGTAGCCTTTGAGCACGCCACGTTCTTCGAGGCGGCGCAGGCGCTCGGCGACACTGGGCGAGGACAGGCCGCTGATCTGTGCCAGGGCCTTGAGCGAGCGGCGTGAATCTTCCATCAACGCGCTAATCAGCACTTGGTCGATGTCGTCGGTCATGGCGAATCCTCTGTTAGGCAATTGGCTGAATAAGCCTTGATAAAAAAGGCAGAAGCCGAGTTTAGCCTGCTTTTTGCGCTGGAGAAGCCCCCAAATGGATTGGCATACTTTGGGCTCAAATACAGGAGGTGGATGATGGACAAAACATTACGTCGCGGCTCATTCGAAATGACCGCCGCCATGCTGATTTCCGGGACCATTGGCTGGTTCGTGCTGGTGTCAGGGCAACCGGTACTGGACGTGGTGTTCTGGCGCTGCGTGTTCGGTGCCGCCACCTTATTGCTGATCTGCGCGGCGTTCGGCTTTCTGCGTCCTGGCATTTTGACGTCCACCACTTTTTTGCTGGCCGTACTGAGCGGGGTGGCGATTGTCGGCAACTGGGTGCTGTTGTTCGCGTCCTATTCCCGCGCCTCGATTGCCATTGGCACGGCGGTTTATAACGTTCAACCATTCATGCTGGTGGGGCTGGCCGCGTTGTTCCTGGGGGAGAAGATCACCCTGCAGAAGTTGTTCTGGCTGGGCATTTCGTTTCTAGGAATGCTGGCGATTGTCAGCGCACATGGTGAGCAGGGCGAGGGTGGCAACGATTACCTGATGGGGATTGGTCTGGCGCTAGGGGCTGCCTTTCTGTACGCGATTGCCGCGTTGATCATCAAACGCCTGACCGGCACACCTCCGCATCTGATCGCATTGATCCAGGTGTGCACCGGCGTGCTATTGCTCGCGCCCTTTGCGCACTTCTCGGCGATACCGCAAACGCCCGATGCCTGGGCCAGTCTGGTGACCCTGGGCATCGTGCATACCGGTTTGATGTATGTGCTGCTTTACGGCGCGATTCAAAAACTGCCGACAGCGCTGACCGGCGCGTTGTCGTTCATCTACCCGATTGCGGCGATTTTCGTTGACTGGTTCGCCTTCGGCCATCGCCTGGAGCCGCTGCAATGGATCGGTGTCGCCGCGATTCTGTTGGCCGCCGCCGGGATGCAACAGGGTTGGAGCCTGAAGCTTCGGCGGGTGGCGGCGCAGTAAACAGGCCTCAGAAAATGTAGTCAGTGGTCAGGAAACTCGAGTTGCGTCCGCTGATGATCTCGCTGAGAAGCTCTTTGCTGCTCTCCTGGAACTTGGTCGCCACCAGAGTCCGAATCGAAAACACTCGCAGCGCATCGTGCACCGACAGCGTGCCCTCGGCGGAGTTCTTGCGACCGTTGAACGGATAGGTGTCCGGACCGCGCTGGCACTGGGCGTTGAGGTTGATCCGGCCGACCTGGTTGGCGAACGTGTCCACCAGCCTGCCGACTGCCACCGGGTTGGTGCCGAAGATGCTCAGTTGCTGGCCGAAGTCGGATTCCAGGACGTAATCGATCACGGTGTCCAGATGACGGTAAGGCACGATCGGCACGACCGGGCCGAACTGTTCTTCCTGGTAGACGCGCATCTGCGGTGTCACCGGGTACAACACGGCCGGGTAGAAGAACGATGCGCGGGCTTCACCGCCGTTGGGGTTGACCACGGCTGCGCCTTTGCTGACCGCGTCCGCCACCAGGGTGTGCAGATAATCGACCTTGCCTGATTCCGGCAAAGGCGTCAGGGCCACGCCGCTGTCCCACGGCATGCCGGGTTTGAGGCTGGCGAGTTTGGCGTTGAATTTCTCGATGAACGCCTCGACCACGTCTTCATGGACGAAGAGGATTTTCAGCGCGGTGCAGCGTTGACCGTTGAACGACAGCGAGCCGGTGACGGCTTCGCTGACCGCATTGTCCAGATCGACCTCCGGCAGAACGATACCGGGGTTCTTCGCATCCAGGCCCAGCGCCGCGCGCAGGCGGTGAGGCCTTGGGTGGAGTTTTTTCAGGTCGCTGGCGGCCTTGTTGGTGCCGATGAACGCAAAGATATCGATCTTGCCGCTGGCCATCAGTGCGCTGACGGTCTCGCGGCCGCTGCCGTAGATAACGTTGATGACACCGGGCGGGAAGCTGTCGCGAAAGGCTTCCAGCAACGGGCGAATCAACAGCACCCCAAGCTTGGCCGGTTTGAATACCACGGTGTTGCCCATGATCAGCGCGGGAATCAGCGTGGTGAAGGTTTCGTTCAGCGGGTAATTGTAAGGCCCCATGCACAACGCCACACCCAACGGCACGCGGCGGATCTGGCCGAGAGTGTCCTGCTCCAGTTCGAAGCGGCTGGAGCGGCGGTCGAGTTCCTTGAGGGCATTGATGGTGTCGACGATGTAGTCGCAGGTGCGGTCGAACTCTTTTTCCGAGTCCTTGAGGTTTTTACCGATCTCCCACATCAGCAATTTGACCACCGCCTCGCGCTGTTCGCGCATGCGAGCCAGGAAGGTTTCGACGTGCTGGATGCGCTCGGCCACGCGCATGGTCGGCCACAGGCCCTGGCCGCGGTCGTAGGCGCGGACGGCGGCGTCGAGCGCGGTCAATGCGGTGTCCGCATCGAGCAGCGGCGTGCTGCCGAGGATCACCTGTTCATCACCATTCGCACCGCTCAGGTACACTGGGCTGCGGACTTGAGCGAGGGGCCCGGACCAGGTTTTCAGTTCGCCATCGACCAGATACTCGCGCTGCTCGGTCGGGCCGTTGAGGCGGTACTTTTCCGGGACGTTGTCGGCGGTGGGAAACAGGTTGCCAAGGATTTGTGCTGTGGTCATATCGCTACCCCGTCTGGATTGGGTGATGCACTGATGAATCGTTTTAGCAGACCTCGGACTTGCTTGTCATGGCTCATCTTATGATTTTTTTTGCTCGGCGTTATGGATCGTCGTAGCAGCTGCCGAGCCTGCGAGGCTGCGTTCGACGGCGAAGCCGTCGCAAACCCTGTATGCAAGGTTTTCCTGATACACCGCAATATCCGATTTCACGACGGCTTCGCCGCCGAACGCAGCCTCGCAGGCTCGGCAGCTGCTACCGGGTTACGGGGCTGCTATCTTTTGCCCTGAAAACACACAAGTAACGATCCCCCGGTTAAACTTCATGTTCTTTCTCAAAGGAGTTCATATGAGTTATTACCAGCCGGGCATTCTCGCCACCCCTGTTCCGCCTCAAGCTCGTCATATGTTCTTCGCCCTTGAATCGGTTGAGGCACTGCCGGCTGCGCTGGATAACCTGATGCGCCTGGTGGACGGCAAGTCGGCTGTAGTCGGTTTTGGTGAATCCCTGGTCAAGGCGTTGCACGCGCAGATCGACGGGCTGCGCGCCTTTCCTGCGCTGGTCGGTGTCGGTGTCGACAACCCCTCGACCCAACACGCACTCTGGTGCTGGCTGCACGGTGTTGACCGTGGCGAACTGCTCAATCGCAGCCGTGCGCTCGAAGCCGCGCTGGCACCGGCCCTGCGTCTGGTGCAGATGAACGAAACCTTCCGCCACATGACCGGGCACGACTTGACCGGTTACGAAGACGGCACCGAAAACCCTCACGATGAAGCTGCTGTCGCCGCTGCATTGTTGAGCGACGGCGCGGACGGTCTGGTCGGTGGCAGCTTCGCCGCGATCCAGCAGTGGCAGCATGATTTGAAAGGCTTTCACGCAATGCCGCCCCATGAGAAAGACAACATCATGGGCCGTCGCTTGAGCGACAACGAAGAACTCGATGACGCGCCGATCTCCGCTCACGTCAAGCGCACCGCCCAGGAAAGCTTCACACCTGAAGCCTTCGTGGTCCGTCGCTCGATGCCGTGGATCGAAAGCGATCGTGCCGGCCTGATGTTCCTGGCCTTCGGTTTTTCCCTCGATGCGTTCGAATCCCAGTTGCGGCGCATGAGTGGTCTGGAAGACGGCATTACCGACGGCCTGTATCGCATCAGCCGACCGATCACCGGCGGCTACTACTGGTGCCCACCGCTCAAGGACGATCGCCTTGACCTGCGCGCACTGCGTGTCGGCTAAACCTCGAGTAAAGTCGGACACGCCGATGCCGGTTCTGCCTTGGTTGAAGCCGGCATCTACCCGTGGCCCTACCTCTCAGGACTCACCTGAAACCTGTAGGAGCTGACGAGTGAAACGAGGCTGCGATCTTTTGATCTTGCTCTTTAAAAACAACATCAAAAGATCGCAGCCTCGTTTCACTCGACAGCTCCTACACAGCTCCTACAGGTCCTTGTCAGGAAAAGCCCAAAAGAGTACAAATGTACTCCATGACGACTTTAACTCCCCGCCGTACCGCCATCCTGACCTTTATCCGCGATCGAATCGCCGAACATGGTCAGCCCCCGAGCCTCGCTGAAATCAGCGAGGCCTTTGGCTTCGCCTCCCGCAGCGTGGCGCGCAAGCATGTGCTGGCGCTGACCGAGGCCGGTTTCATCGAGGTTAATCCGCATCAGGCGCGCGGCATTCGGCTGTTGAATCAACCGCCGCGGCCCGAACTGCTGGACGTTCCGGTACTCGGTCGAGTGGCGGCCGGTGCGCCGATCGGTGCCGATGCCGAGATCCATAGCCGTTTGCTGCTTGATCCGTCGATCTTCTCGCGGCTACCGGATTACATGCTGCGGGTGCAGGGCGATTCGATGATCGAGGACGGTATTCTCGACGGCGATCTGGTGGGCGTGCGGCGCAATCCCGAAGCGGTCAACGGCCAGATCGTCGTGGCGCGGCTCGACGGCGAAGTCACCATCAAGCGTTTCGAGCGGGTCGGCGATTCTGTTCGGCTGTTACCACGCAATCCGGCTTACAAACCGATCATTGTTCGAGCCGATCAGGATCTGGCCATCGAAGGCGTGTTCTGCGGTCTGGTGAGGCAAGGGTAATGGGCGCCGTCGTTGCGTTGGATACGCTGTTCAATGGCGGCCAGGTCTGGAAGGGCCGGCCTGCGCCACCGGCCGTCAGCCCGCAACCCACCGGGCATGCGGCGCTGGACGCGGCATTGCCCACGGGTGGTTGGCCGGAAGCGGCGCTGACTGAAATCCTGTTGGCCGGGCAGGGCGTGGGTGAGTTGCAACTGGTGTGGCCGGCGCTGGCGCGGCTGTCGGCGGCAGGTGAACGCATCGTGCTGGTGGCACCGCCTTACGTGCCGTATCCCCAGGCCTGGCAGAACGCCGGGGTCGATTTGCGGCAACTGTCGATCATCCAGGCCAGTGAGCGCGATGCGCTGTGGGCGGCGGAACAATGCCTGCGTTCGGGCAGTTGCGGGGCGGTGTTGTGCTGGCCGCACAAAGCCGACGATCGGGCATTGCGACGTTTGCAGGTGGCGGCGGAAACCGGTCAGACCCTGGCGTTCGCCTATCGCTCGATCAGTGAAGCCATCAACCCGTCACCAGCGGCCCTGCGCATCGCCATCGACGCCAAACCTGCGCAATTGCGGGTGCTCAAGTGCCGGGGCGGGCTGGCCCGTTCGGCGCCGATTACCTTTGCCGTCGGGCATTGAGGTTGCCATGCGCTGGGTTTGCATTCTCTTCCCGCAATTGGCACTGGACGCGGTTCTGCGTCAGCGCCCCGACCCCGATGAGCCGCTGGCGCTGCTGACCGGTCCGGCCCAGCGTCGGGTGCTGCAAGCGGTCAACGGTTCGGCGCGGGCGCTGGGCTTGCGTCCCGGCCAGTCGATGACCGCCGCTCAGGCCTTGAGCAAAGGGTTTGTCACCGCCGAATACGATGCCGCCGAGATCGAACACTGGCAGCAGTTTCTGGCTGCCTGGGCCTATCGGTTCAGTTCCCAGGTCAGCGTGCATTACCCGCGAGCCGTGGTGTTTGAAATCGAATCCAGCCTGGGCTTGTTCGGGCCCTGGCCGCAGTTCGAGGCGCGGTTGCGGGCTGAACTCGGCGAGCTGGGGTTTCGTCACCGGATTGTCGCCGCGCCCAACCCGGTGGCGGCGCGGGTGCTGGCCAACGTTTATGACGGTCTGGTGGTGCCGGACAATGACGCCTTGCAGCACCATCTCGGGCAATTGCCCGTCGACCGGATCGCCCTGGAGCCAAGCGTTGCCACGGCACTGTCGCGCATGGGGCTGCGCACTTTGAGTCAGGTGCAGGCGCTGCCACGACATAGCCTGGCCCGGCGTTTCGAAGCTCAGGTGCTCAAGCATCTGGACACCCTGTTCGGTTTACGACATTTGGCGCTGGCGTTTTACCTGCCGCCGGACCGTTTCGATGTGCGCATCGAACTCAACTTCGATGTGCAATCCCATCAGGCATTGCTGTTTCCATTGCGCAGGCTGACCGGCGATCTGGCGGCGTTCCTCTGCGGACGCGACAGCGGTGTGCAGCGTTTTGACCTGCACTTGGAGCACGCCGGGTTGCCAGACACGCTGATCAAGGTCGGCCTGCTCAGTGCCGAGCGCGATCCGGCGATGCTGTTCGAGCTGGCCCGGGGGAGGCTGGAGCAGGTTCAGGTCGAGGCGCCGGTGCGCGGTTTTCGTCTGCGCGCCGAAGACTTGCCGACCTTTGTGCCCCAGTACCAGGAACTGTTCGATGATCGTCCGCAGCAATCCTTGCCTTGGGAGCAACTGCGCGAACGCTTGCGCGCACGGCTGGGGGATGACGCGGTGCAAGGCTTGCGGTTCCAGGCCGATCACCGGCCGGAATGCGCTTGGCAGGCCAGTGTCGACAGCCAGACCTGTGAGGTATTGCCTGCCGTGCAACGTCCGGGCTGGTTGCTGACGGAGCCGCAGGCCGTACACGAAGGTTCGACGCGCATCCTCATGGGGCCGGAACGCATCGAGTCGGGCTGGTGGGACGGCGACGACGTGCGCCGCGATTATTACCTGATCGAAACCCGTTCCGGTCAGCAGGGCTGGGCCTATCGGGCGGTAGGCGAAGGCGGTCCGTTGTGGCTGCAAGGCTGGTTCGCATGAGTGTCGATTATGCCGAGCTGCACTGCCTGTCGAACTTCAGTTTCCAGCGCGGTGCTTCCAGTGCGCTCGAACTTTTTCAACGGGCGAAAAAGCAGGACTATCGAGCGTTGGCGATCACCGACGAATGCACCCTGGCGGGCATCGTCCGCGCCTGGCAGGCGGCCAAGGCCGTGGAATTGCCGCTGATCATCGGCAGTGAAATACGCATCGAAGACGGCCCGAAACTGGTGCTGCTGGTGGAAAGCCTCGAGGGTTACCAAACCCTGTGCCGCCTGATTACCCGCGCCAGACGCCGTACGCAGAAAGGCCAGTATCAGGTGCTGCGGGAGGATTTCGGCGAGCCGTTGCCGGGGCTGTTGGCGTTGTGGGTGCCGGATGCCGTCGATGACGTTGAGCAGGGGCACTGGCTGAAGCAGACCTTTGCCGAGCGCCTGTGGCTGAGCGTTCAGTTACATCGCGGGCAGGACGACACCCGGCGACTGGCGGCACTGCTGACCCTGGCGCGGGAATTGCGGATCCCGGCGGTAGCCAGCGGCGATGTGCACATGCATGCCCGTGGCCGTCGCGCCTTGCAGGACACCATGACTGCGATTCGTCATCACTTGCCGGTGGCCGAGGCCGGGTTGCGCCTGCACCCCAATGGCGAACGGCATTTGCGCAGCCTCGACGCCTTGCGCGATCTTTATCCGCAGGCACTGCTCGACGAAACGCTGAGCATCGCCCGGCGCTGCAGGTTCGACCTCGGTCAGTTGCGCTATCAATATCCCCGGGAGCTGGTGCCTGAGGGGCGCACGGCCACGTCCTGGCTGCGGGAGTTGGCCGAAAAGGGTGTTCGGTGGCGCTGGGAGAAAGGCCCTAAAGCCGAGGTGTTGGCGCAGATCGACAAGGAACTGCAGCTGATTGCCGAGCTGGGGTACGAAAGTTATTTCCTGACAGTTCACGACATTGTCAATTTCGCCCGCAAGCAACACATTCTGTGTCAGGGGCGCGGTTCTGCAGCCAACTCGGCGGTGTGCTACGTACTGGGGATCACGGAGATCGACCCGGAGCGGAGCACGTTGCTGTTCGAACGTTTTCTCTCCAAAGAGCGCAACGAGCCGCCAGACATTGACGTCGATTTCGAGCACGAGCGGCGTGAAGAAGTCCTGCAATACGTGTTTCAGCGTTATGGTCGGACCCGCGCGGCGCTGACGGCGGTGGTCAGCACTTACCATGGTGCCGGCGCAGTCCGCGATGTGGCCAAGGCACTGGGTTTGCCGCCGGATCAGGTCAACGCCCTGGCCGACTGTTGCGGTCACTGGAGTGATCAGGCGCCTCCCGTCGAGCGCCTGCGTGAAGGTGGTTTCGATCCCGACAGCCCGGTGTTGCGCCGGGTGCTGAGCCTGACGGGGCAGTTGATCGGTTTCCCCCGGCACCTGTCCCAACATCCTGGCGGTTTCGTGATTTCCGAGCAGCCCCTGGACAGCCTGGTGCCGGTGGAAAACGCCGCCATGGCCGAGCGCACCATCATCCAGTGGGACAAGGACGATCTGGATGCGGTCGGGCTGCTCAAGGTCGATATTCTGGCGCTGGGCATGCTCAGCGCGATTCGCCGTTGTTTCGATCTGCTGCGTCGGCACCGTGGCCGGGACCTGAGTCTGGCAACGGTGCCGGCCGAAGATCCGCAAACCTACGAGATGATCGGACGTGCCGATACCATCGGGGTGTTCCAGATTGAATCCCGGGCTCAGATGTCGATGCTGCCAAGGCTCAAGCCCACGACCTTCTATGACCTGGTGATTGAGGTGGCAATCGTTCGTCCGGGGCCGATTCAGGGTGGGATGGTGCATCCCTATCTGCGGCGGCGTAAGGGCGAAGAAGAGGTGATCTACCCATCGAAAGAACTCGAAGCGGTGCTGGAGCGTACGTTGGGCGTGCCGCTGTTCCAGGAACAGGTGATGCAGATCGCGATTGTCGCCGCCGACTACAGCCCCGGCGAGGCCGATCAATTGCGCCGCTCCATGGCCGCCTGGAAACGCCACGGCGGACTGGAACCGCACAAGGAACGCCTGGCGGACGGAATGAAGAAAAACGGCTACACGGCGGAGTTCGCCGCGCAGATCTTCGAGCAGATCAAAGGCTTCGGCGATTACGGTTTTCCCGAGTCCCACGCCGCCAGTTTCGCCTTGCTGACTTATGCCAGTTGCTGGTTGAAATGCCACGAGCCGGCGGCCTTCGCCTGTGCGCTGATCAACAGCTGGCCCATGGGTTTCTACAGCCCGGACCAGATTCTTCAGGACGCCCGCCGACATCATTTGCAGATTCGTCCGGTGGACGTGCGGGCCAGTGACTGGGATTGCAGCCTGGAACCGATCATCGGCGCGCAGCCGGCCATTCGCATGGGGTTGCGGATGATCAAAGGCTTTCGCGAGGACGATGCCAGGCGCATTGAAGTTGCACGGTCGAAAGGGGCGTTTGCCGACATCGCCGACCTTGGCGAACGGGCGCGACTCGATGCTCGCGCTCAGGAACAACTGGCCGATGCCGGTGCATTGCGCGGGCTGGCCGGTGACCGGCATCGGGCGCGCTGGGAAGTGGCGGGGGTGCAAAAGCAGCTCGGCTTGTTTGCCGGTTTGCCGAGCCAGGAAGAGCCGACGGTGTCTCTGCCCAAACCCACCGTGGGCGAGGACCTGCAAGCCGATTACAACAGTGTCGGCACCACCCTCGGCCCGCATCCGCTGGCATTGCTGCGGGGTGAATTGAAAGCCCGGCGTTGCCGCAGTTCGAAAGAGCTTATGGATGTCGAGCACGGCCGACCGGTCAGCGTCGCCGGGTTGGTGACCGGTCGACAACGCCCGGGCACCGCCAGCGGCGTGACCTTCGTGACACTTGAAGACGAGTTCGGCAACGTCAATGTGGTGGTCTGGCGCGACCTGGCCGAACGGCAACGGCAGGTACTGGTCGGCTCGCAATTGCTCAAGGTCGATGGGCGCTGGGAAAAGGAAGGGGAGGTGCGGCATTTGATTGCCGGGCGCTTGAACGACCTGAGTTCACTGCTCGACGGTATCCATGTGCGCAGCCGGGATTTCCGCTGAACTTTGACATTCAGCTATACCTCTATGAAACCATTGGCGTCGGCGGTGCTCGAAACAAACGGGCACGCACCGTCTCCTCACGCCGTTGCACTGCCTGACAACATGTCATCCACAGGACATAGGCCAGTCGATGCAGTTTCTAGACAATAGCCACGGATGTACCGGTTGGAGCGGCGAAATGGCTGGACGCATTCGCGCGTTCGACTGGAGCCTGACCGAGCTCGGGAGCATCGATACCTGGCCCGGGAGCCTGTGCAGCACGGTGCAATTATTGCTCGCCTCACCCCTGCCGATGGTGATGCTGTGGGGCCGGCCCGGTTACATGATCTATAACGATGCCTACTCGAGATTTGCCGGTGGGCGCCATCCTTACCTGCTGGGTTCCCCGGTGGAGTTGGGCTGGCCAGAGGTCGCCGAATTCAATCGGCATGTGGTGGACACCTGCCTTGCGGGCGGCACCTTGTCCTATCACAACAAAGCTTTGGTGCTGTTGCGTGACGGCGTACCCGAAGACGTCTGGATGGATCTTTACTACAGCCCCGTCGCCGATGATGACGGGCACCCCGCCGGGGTCATGGCGATGGTGGTCGACACCACTGACCATGTGATTTCCGAGCGCCGCCGCCAGGAAGCCGAAAGCGCTTATCGCGCCGACAACGAAAGAGTTCGCCTGGCGCTCAATGCCGGGGCTTTGCTCGGCTCATTCGTCTGGGATATCAAGGCTGATGTGCTGTCTGCCGACGAACGCTTCGCCCGCACGTTTTCCTATCCGCCCGACCAGGACCTGGCCAACCTGCCACCGCTCATCGCCGAAATGCAGATCCATCCCGACGACCGCAGTTGGGTTCAGGAACGGATCAATCAGTCGGTGGAAACCGGCATACCCTATAACGCCGAGTACCGGGTTCTGCGGCCCGATGGCAGTTACCTGTGGGTGCTGGCTAGCGGGTGTTGCGAGTTCGATGAAAAAGGCGAGGCGTTCCGCTTTCCCGGGGTGTTGATTGACATTCATGAACGCAAGACCGCCGAAGAATCCTTGCTCAAATTCACTCGCAACCTGGAGCAGCGAGTCGCCGACGAAGTCGAGGCGCGGCTGGCGGCCGAAGAGCAGTTGCGCCAGTCACAGAAACTCGAAGCCATCGGTGGTCTCACCGGTGGTGTGGCCCATGACTTCAACAATCTGTTGCAGGTGATCGCCGGCAACCTGCATTTGCTGGCGCGTCACGAGCCGGACAACGCCAATGTGCAACGCCGGGTCAGCGCGTCGATTGCCGCGGTCGAGCGCGGTGCCAAATTGTCGTCGCAATTGCTCGCATTCGCCCGTCGTCAGCCTTTATCGCCGGCGGTCTGCGATCCACGGCAGATCTTCGAAGGACTGGGAGAATTGTTGCAGCGGGCGCTGGGGGAAACTATTCAGATCAAGGTGACGGCGCCTAACGATCCATGGCATCTCTACGTAGACCGCAATCAACTGGAAAACGCCATCCTCAACCTCGCGATCAACGCCCGAGACGCCATGAACGGCGAGGGGACCATTGCCCTGAGTGCCGAGAACATTGCCCTCGACCGCAAGTTTTGCGCAGGCAAGGGCATCGTCGCCGGCGACTATGTTTGCGTCGCGGTGGCTGACACGGGTGTCGGCATGTCGCCTCAAGTGCTCGCACAGGCCTTTGAACCGTTTTTCACCACCAAGGCCGACGGCCAGGGCACCGGCCTGGGTTTGAGTATGGTGTTCGGTTTCGTCAAACAGAGCGACGGGCATATCGAGATTTCCAGCGTCGTCGGGCAGGGCACTCGGGTGCAGCTGTATTTCCCGCGCAGCTTGCGCCCGTTGCCCGGTGAAACAACGCGCCATGATCCGCAGCACCGTGGCGGGCACGAAACCATTCTGGTGGTCGAGGACAACGAAGCGGTGCGTGGCTCGGCGGTGGATTTGTTGCGTGAAGAGGGCTATCAGGTTCTGACCGCGGCCAATGGTGACCTGGCCATGCAGATGTTGCTCGATGGCGTGGCAGTGGATCTGATCTTCACCGATGTGGTTATGCCCGGTCTGATCAAAAGCGCGGACCTGGCCGCCTGGGCCAAGGTACAGAATCCACCGGTGGCGGTGCTGTTTACCTCCGGCCACACCCGGGACATTATTTCGCGCAATCACCAACTCAGCCCCGACACTTATCTGCTGAGCAAACCTTATGGCCCTGAAGCGCTGTTGAGTAAGATCCGCAATGTGCTGGGTGGTTGATTCTGGATTTTCATTGATTGCGCAATCCATGTGGGAGCGGGCTTGCTCGCGAAAGCGGTGTGACAGGCAACATCAATATTGACTGTGCCGTCGCCTTCGCGAGCAAGCCCGCTCCCACAGGTTCCGCGCCTTGACTGACTGTCATCAGCGCGTGGGCTTATTTGTCGGGATGAGCCGCCTGGAGTTTTTTCGCCATACCCAGGTGTTTTTCCAGCGCCGGCAGCATTTTTTGTGCAAAGGCCTTGAGGTCGGTGGCGCCTTTGGTCTTGTCGTCCGTCACCGTATTGGCTTCTTTCTTGAACCGTTCAATGGCTTCTTCGTGAGCCTTCACCTGATTGTTGGCATAGGCCGTGTCGAAGGATTCATCGCGCAGGTCGAGAATTTTTTCCTTAGCCTGTTTAACCATCGTCGTCGTGTCCGGCACTTCGATGTCATGCTTTTTCGCCAGTGCCGCCAGTTCTTCATTGGCTTTGGAATGATCGGTGACCATCATGTTGGCGAACGCCTTGACGTCGGCCGATGAGCTTTTTTCCAGGGCCAGTTTGCTGGTCTCGACTTCCGCGATGCCGCCCGCGACCGCGTCATCGACGAAGTCGTTGGAATCGGCGGCAAAAGCTGTGCCCATGCTGGTGCTCAAGGCAACGGCCAGGGCGAGGTGACGCAGATTGAAGCCGTCCATTGATCATTCTCCACACAGGTTTCTATGGGCGATCCGGGTGATCGTTATTCAATGGAGGCGGGCGCTCGGGTAAAGGTTTTATCGCGTTTGCGACAGGACGACGAACGGACACCGCTGGTCTGATAGACGGTCGACAGAACCGGGTAAGCGAGGCCATTCTGATAGCTGGTGAACGCAATCGATCACGTTTGCCACCGATTAACAAACGGAGGTGTTCCATGCCGGTGACCCATGACCTTTATCAGGATTTGCGCTGCACGAAGGAAGAGATCCAGCAAAAACGCACCAAGGATCCGTTACTGGATTCACTGCTCAACAAGTACTCCCAGGCGGACGCCGAAGTGTTGAAGGCCGAGTCCGCACAATCGGATGCGCCCAGCGATGATGCACTGAAGAAGCTCAAGGAGAAGCGCTTGCAGGTCAAGGACAAGATCGTCCAACAACTCCAGGCACGGTCCTGAGGCGCTATGTCGAGTCACCGACGACCGGTGACTGAAAAATTGGAACGGGGATAAATACCGGCACCTCGAACGATCAGAGCCGACTTTGCGGCCCATGCGAGGTGCCCCATGCCCCATTCAGCCTTTCCCCATAAAGAAAAGTACCCCAGCGAACAACAGGGCGGCTATGACCCGATCCCGACTCATCCCGAACCCCTGAGCCCGGGACGCACCACCGTCAACCCCGAGGATGAACCGGGCATCGATGAATTGCCGGACAATGAGGACAAGCAGGACGACTCCGACACTCAAGCAACCCAATAGTCCTGTAGCAGCTGGCGAAGCCTGCGTTCGGCTGCGAAGCAGCCGTGAATCCTGCTAACGCGGTCTGCCTGACGTACCGCAGTTTCTGATCTTACGACTGCTTCGCAGCCGAACGCAGCCTCGCTGGGGCTCGACAGCTGCTACAGCTGAACGCAGGCTGCTACAAGGACTGACATTCAATATTGATGTGGCGTCATTCGCGAGCAAGCCCGCTCCCACAGGTTGATCATCGTTACTACTGCAATGCCGTGCTCAACGGCAACCGCGCCATGTGCCGTGCTTTCAGCGATCCCAGATACAACCAGTCCCCATACTCGCGCACGGTGGTGATGGGGGAGTAGTTGCCGCTGCTGGCGTCCTGCAGATTGGCAATCACTTTACCGTCGAGGTCCAGGCCGAGGGCGAAGGCGCGGTTCTCCACCGGTATGGGCAGGACCGTCATCGCGCCCACGATCATTTTGCGTACCAGAGGGTAGGGCGCCGTGGCGTCGAGCAGCGCATTGCGCGGGGCATACAATGCTACCCAGAAACGGTCGCGACCATTGAATGCCAGGTTGTCCGGCAGCCCTGGCAAATTGTCGATGAACAGATCGTGGGTTCCGGCTTTCGGCCCGGTCAGCCAATAGCGGCTGATGCGATAGGCGCCGGTTTCGTTGACCAGCACAAACGCATCATCAGGCCCCAGGGTCACACCGTTAGCGAACTCCAGTTTGTCCAGAAGAACCGTCGTTTTGCCGGTCTGGAAGTCATAACGCAGCAATCGGCCGTCACCGCCGTGCTCGATGATTGCCTCGCCATCCTTGCCGTAACCCCAACGGCTGGATGCATCGCTGAAATAGGCGTAATGCCCGGGCTTGTCGATGGCCACGTCATCGGTAAAACCGAAGGGCACGTTGTTGGCCGTGGTGCTCAATGCAATCAATCGGCCTTGAGCATCGAGCGACAGCAAACCCTTGACCCCGTCGGCGATCACCAGCAAACCATTGGGATGGCGCGCCAGGCCCAATGGCCTGCCACCGGTATCGGCCAGCACCCTGGTGGTCTTGCCGTCGAGGCTGGTGCTAATCAACCGGCCGTCATGCAGGCCGGTGATGAGGATGTTTTCTTCCAGAAGCAATGCTTCCGGGCCGTCGATGTCAGCGGCACCGACAGGTTCCACGCCTTTGAGGCGCTGATTATCGGTGTAGATGCCATCGATGAGGGAGGGCGCTGGTGACGGTGTCCAGGCGATCGGCTGGACCTTGGTGGGTAATAACAACAGGAAGCCGCCAATCACGAAGATCAGCAGCAACAGTAAATGCCGAAACCTGAAGGCTCTTTTCACGCGGTGACTCCTGTCGAGGCCAGATGTTTTTGCGCCATCTCGCGTAACGCCAGCATCGATTGCGCCGATTCACGCTCGATGCGCCGCTTGAGCAACAATCGATTGGCAATGCGCATCAGTACACCGCTAAAGCAATATTCCAGGGTGCGGACAAACCGCGTGCCGTCGCCCAAAGCCTCGCACTCGTAAGTCACCACCAGCGACAGTCCATGATCGCCCCGGGCCCGAGCGCTCCAGCGGCGACCAGGCAGGTATTCGCTGACCTCCCAGCGCAAATGCCCCTCGCGTCCGCCGGCCCGAATGTCTTCCTCGAACCGCGCCCCGGCATACAACGGGCCGCTCTGGCCATCGACCTTGAGGGAGGACGGATGCCACTCCGGCCAACGCGGCGCCGTGCTGGCGTAGGCGAGCACGGCGAGCGGACTTCCAGCGATGTCGATCACGTGCTGCAGGCGGGTGGGCGTTCTCGTCAGGTGTGGAGGCGCTTGTTCCGGTTCCCAGTGCAGGGTGCCGAACAGGTAGTCCATCAGTGGAAACACGATATTGAAATTGCGCTCCTGCATCAGCTCACGGCGATGGTGCAGTTCGTGCAAACGGCGCATCTGGCGAATCCACGGCAAACGTGTCAGCGGGTTGCCGGGCGGTAGATGCTCGCAGGCATGGAACACTTCATAAGTCAGGTAACCGAGGACCATGCAGCCGCCGAACAAACCCGCGACGTTGCCGTTGATTTGAGCCAACAGCCACCAGGCGGGCGTGGTGATGACGAGGGTGTGCAACACAATCAGCCAGGCCGGAAACAGAATCACCCGCCAGTCCCGGGCGCTGTCGTAGGTCATGTGGCCGGGGGTGAAAAAGCTGTGATGGTCACCGGCGTGACGGGCGTAGAACATTCGCGCCAAGCGCTTTTTATGGTGCCCCAGATGCCGATGCACGACGTAGACGCCGAAGTTGAAAAACAACAGGGTCAGCGGCACCGCCAGCCATTCCAGGGGGTGTACCTGATGCACGGTGTTCCAGAACGCGCCGATGGCCAGCAACCCGAACAGCAGCACAAACACACCGTGCAACCAAGGGTTGTAGAGCGGATGAATGTCGGCACGGTAGCGCGCGCGGAATGCTTCGGTGGTCTGCCTCACTGCGTTCACCTGTGGTTATTGTTATAACCAGCAGATTAGCCGATCCCGCCGCAGAGGCTGGCTGAACCTCGAGGGCACAAGCGCCATGCTCAGGTGCAAGGCGCCTGGCGTCAGGTCAAGGGGTTCCAGCGTTGGGACCAGTCGTCGTCCGTCTTGATCACTTCGCGCAGCAGGTCGAAAGCCCGTTGCAAGGTCGCCGAGTCGCGGTCCCGGGAGTAAACCAGATAAGTCGGATAACTGAACTCCGGAGCTTTGGGCACTGGCTCCAGCACGCCGCTCTCCAGGTAGCTCTGGACCACGCGGGTGCGGAAATAGCCGCTGCCGCCGTTTTCCAGGATGTATTGCAAGGCCAGCGGTCCGAGGTTGAAGCTCAGGGCTGCCTTGGCCTTTTCCGGCAGTGCGGCATCGTGCTGACGACGGAAGTCCGGGCCCCAGTCGATATACACATAAGGATCGGGCTGTCCGGTCAGGCGTACCAGGATGAGTTTTTCTTCCAGCACCTGCTCGACTTGCAGGCGTGGCCAGTACTCGGGCTGATAGACCAGCGCCGCATCCAGCACCCCCAGCTCCAGTTGCCGCAGCAGGTTTTCGCCGTCGCGGATTTCCATGCGCAGAGCATGGCTGGGAATTTTCTCGCGCAACTCGCCGGCCCAGCTGAGCATCAACGGGTTGCACAGACTGACCTCGCCACCAATGTGCAGCACGTCGCGGTAGCCCTCGGGCAACGGCAAGTCCCGACGCGCCGCTTCCCAGGTCTGCACCAGTTGATTGGCGTAAACCACAAAGGCCTCACCGTTCGGCGTCAGGCGTGCCCCGGCGCGGTTGCGCACGAACAGCGTGCTGCCGAGCTGACTTTCGAGCTTTTGCACGCGGGCGGTGATCGCGGTCTGGGTGACGTGCAGCTTTTCAGCCGCCGCGGCCAGGCTGCCGTGGCGGACGATTTCCAGAAAGGTGCGGGCGAGGTCGATGTCCATGGGCAGGCCGATGCGGGAGGTGCGAGCATTGTAAGAGCAGCATTTGTCTTCCGATACCGCGTTATCGTTCTTCGCGAGCAAGCCCGCTCCCACATTCGATCTGCGGTGTTACAAAAATCTATGCCCAACACCCATTCAATGTGGGAGCGGGCTTGCTCGCGAAGAGGCCCTGTCAGGCACCGCAAATTAATCGGTTAACTCGATTTCCTGAACAGTGGCCCACTGCGCCACCAACCGCTGCGGCGTGCCACACACCCTACGCTTGAACACAAAATTTCGGCATTTCTCGGCAAATTGTTTGCGGTTCTGCACCATGTCCAGCTGCATCTCTTCCAGCTCGGCATTGCGACAGTGCTGCGCCAGTTGAGTCTCGAGCTGGCTTTTGCGTTCACGCACCGCCTGATACGCCGGATCACTCAACGCACCATTGGCCCGCTGCAACAACCACAAACCAAACTCGTCGGGGCAGCGCGGGCCGATTTCCTGGATCATGCCCAGTTGCAAGGCTTGGGAGGCGCTGATCGGCAGACAGTCTTCAGTGAGTTTTTTCGCCATTGCCTGGCCGACGACGCGGGGCAGGCTGTAGGTCCAATACTCGGAGCCGTACAGGCCCATGGTTTTGTAATGGGGATTGAGCACGATGTCGGATCGGGCGAAGACGATGTCGGCCGCCAGCGCCAGCATCACGCCGCCGGCCCCGGCATTCCCGGTCAAGCCGCTGACCACCAGTTGCCGGGCACTGAGCAGTTCCTGGCAGACATCATCGATCGCCTGAATATTGGCCCAGGCTTCCAGTCCCGGAACCGCTGCGGCCTGGATCACGTTGAGGTGCACGCCATTGGAGAAACTGCCGCGCCCACCCTTGATCAGCAGCACCTGGGTGTCCCGGGACTTGGCCCAGCGCAGGGCCTCCACCAGTCGCTGGCACTGTTCGGTGCTCATCGCGCCGTTATAAAACTCGAAGGTCAGCTCACCGACATGCCCCGATTCGCGATAGCGGAGCGGTTGATAGCTTTCATTGCTGAAGGGCTGGGAGGCGATCGACCAATCAAGGGTAGGTACTTGCGCCAGCTGTTCGGCGAGCACATGCCGGGCCGGGCGCTTGAAGGTTTCTTCACCGGGCTGGGGTTTATGTCGCAACGAACCGATCCACAGACTGATATCGCCGGTCGCCACCAGCACCGCATCGTCATGCACCGCGAGAATCTCCCCCGGCGTGCCGCTGCGTGAATCCAGGTGAGCGTCGTACAGGTAATACTGACCGCCGGCCAGGCTCGCCAATACGCCGGGTTGGCCGTCGGCAGCGTCGATGCTGCGTTTGATGAAGTGAGAGCTGTTGTGCCAGCTAAAGGATCGGTCGGCTTGCTTCATGTTCGGCTGCAAGCGGCCAATCACGTGGCGCTGGTTGTAATCCAAGGGCACCGGCACGAAACCGTCGATGAATTTTTCCACCACTTCGCGGATGCAAGAGATTGCCGCATCGCTGACGCGCCCGTTGTACAACTCGGATTTGCGCAGGCCTTGGGGCAAATTGAATTCACAGGTGGCCCAGACCGGCCCCGCATCCATTTCCTCCACCGCTTGCAACGCGGTCACGCCCCAGCGGCTGAGTTCACGGGTTATCGCCCAGTCCAGCGCACTGGCGCCACGGTCGCCGACAATGCCCGGATGAATGATCACCACGGGACGCTGACGGTTGCTCCACAACTGTTGCGGTACCCGATCCTTGAGGAACGGGCAGATCACCAGATCGGCGCCGGAGTGTTCGATTTGCTCGCATACCGCCTCTTCATCGGTGAACAGCACCACGCTGGGCGAATGACCGGCGTGACGCAAGTCCAGCCAGGCCCGCTGGGTCAGGCCGTTGAACGCTGACGCCAGCAGAATGATTTTCAATGACCGCACGATTGACTCTTCCTTGAGAATGACGGGCCGCAGGCTCCCAATGAGCCGTCCGTGGCCTTCGATGGAAGCGTGATAGTAGTGATTGCGAGGGGGGGAGCAACTGATCGAGGTCAAGCTTGTGTCAGTGGGTGTTACGGGACAGAAGGTTGAACAGCGATTCAATGTGGGAGCGGGCTTGCTCGCGAAGACGGTTCAACATTCAACAGTGATGTTGACTGTCAGTCCGCTTTCGCGAGCAAGCCCGCTCCCACATTAGATGGATGGTGTTTGGAAATATTTTGTTCAAAACGCAAAACACGAACAGCCAAACGCCCCCCAGAACCCTTGGAAGTCACTGACCGGCGCCGACGACAACCGCGCCCGCTCATGGCTGTGGGCATGCACCGCGCAAGCGCCCACGCATTGATGAACCTGAGTCGTCAGCGGCGCCAGGGGTTTCCAGTGCCCCGGTACATTCACCACCGGCGACCACTCAGGCACTACCGGGATAGGCGCAGGCCCCAGTTTTTCGAACTCGACGCTGCCGTAGACGATCTTGCCGTCGACAATGGTCAGCACCGACTCGATCCATTTGATGGCTTCGTCTTCGATGTGAAAGTAGTCCGCCGACAGCGCAATCAGGTCCGCCAGTTGCCCGACCTTGATCTGGCCTTTCTTGCCTTGTTCGGAGGAAAACCAGGCGCTGCCGTGGGTGAACAGTTCCAGCGCCGTATCACGGCTCAAACCTTGCGGGTACAGCGCCAGCCCGCCGACGGTGCGGCCACTGACCAGCCAGTACAGGGAGGTCCAGGGGTTGTAGCTGGAGACTCGCGTGGCATCGGTGCCGGCGCCCACCGGCACACCCTCGGCCAGCATGCGTGCGATCGGTGGTGTCGCTTCGGCAGCCTTCGCGCCGTAACGGTCGACAAAGTACTCGCCCTGGAACGCCATGCGGTCCTGGATGGCGATGCCGCCACCGAGCGCTTTGACCCGCTCAATGTTCCGTGGGCTGATGGTTTCGGCGTGATCGAAGAACCATGGCAAACCGTCGAACGGAATATCCCGGTTGACCTTCTCGAACACGTCGAGCATGCGGCTGATGGATTCGTTGTAGGTGGCATGCAGGCGGAAGGGCCAACGCTGTTCCACCAGATGCCGCACCACCGGCTCCAGCTCCTGCTCCATGGTCTGCGGCAAGTCTGGGCGAGGTTCGAGGAAGTCTTCGAAATCGGCTGCCGAGAACACCAGCATTTCCCCGGCACCGTTGTGCCGCAGGAAGTCATCGCCCTGACCGTAATGGGAGCTGCTGGTCCAGTTTTTGAAATCGGTCAGCTCTTCCTTGGGTTTTTGGGTGAACAGGTTGTAGGCAATGCGCACTGTGAGCTGTTGGTCTTTGGCCAGTTGCTGGATGACTTGATAATCGTCTGGGTAATTCTGATAACCGCCGCCGGCATCGATGGCGCTGGTGACGCCCAGCCGATTGAGTTCACGCATGAACTGGCGGGTCGAGTTGACTTGATACTCCAGCGGTAATTTCGGTCCTTTGGCCAGGGTCGAGTAGAGGATCATTGCATTGGGTCGGGCGATCAGCATGCCGGTGGGGTCGCCATTGGCATCGCGCTGGATCTCGCCGCCCGGCGGGTTTGGCGTGTCGCGGGTATAGCCGACCACTTTCAACGCCGCGCGATTGAGCAGGGCGCGATCATAAAGATGCAGAACGAATACCGGGGTGTCCGGCGCGGCCTTGTTCAGTTCTTCAATCGTCGGCAGGCGCTTCTCGGCAAACTGGAACTCGTTCCAGCCACCGACCACCCGCACCCATTGCGGCGTTGGCGTGCGATCGGCCTGATCCTTGAGCATGCGCAAGGCATCGGCCAGAGACGGCACGCCTTCCCAGCGCAGCTCAAGGTTGTAGTTCAGGCCGCCACGGATCAAGTGCAGGTGAGAGTCGTTGAGACCGGGAATCACCGTGCGGCCATGCAGGTCGATGATTTGGCTGCCGGGGCCTTGCAGGGCCATGGCCTGGGCGTCGCTGCCGACCACCACGAAGCGTCCGTCCTTGATCGCGACGGCACTGGCCTGGGGTTTCTTGCGGTCAACGGTGTGCAGGCGTCCGTTGTACAAAATCAGGTCGGCTGGGGTATCGGGCATGGCTTTACTCCCTGCGAATAGTGGGCTGACCCAGGCACCGACGGCGCCTGCCGAGAGGCCTTGCAGTACACGGCGACGGCTGAAGTCGTTGTGCTCGTCAGGTGGGCTCATGGCAGCGCTCTCCACAAAGTTCTTCACAAAGAAGCGGGGATCAACAGCCGATGTCTGACGCATGCGGCCAGAAGGAATATAGTCGGCAAATCCACAGATAGCCGTTTCCGAGGGCGAAAAACGACGAATCCCGCCACGAGGGGCGGGATTCGTTTGCAGCCAGACGTACTCCCGAAAGACGGGAGCGGCGTGCTTAGCCCGGGAACAGCTCGGACAGTTTCATGGCCAGCATCATGTCGCCTTCAGCGCGCAGTTTGCCGCCCATGAACGCTTGCATGCCGTCGGTCGAACCGTCGACGATGCCTTGCAGGGTTTCGCCGTCCATGACCAGCGTCACCTGGGCGTCCGGGTTCTCGCCTTCTTGCAGTTCGCAGGTGCCGTCTTTGACGATCAGCGAGAAGTTCTTGGTGTCGTCGATGCGAAAACCGAATACCAGGTCCAGACCGGCAGCAGCGGCTGGGTTGAACTTGGCTTTCATTGCTTGTACGGCATCAGCTACGGAGGTCATGGTTCGATCCTTTCTTGGGTAATAAGAGCTGGGTGATTACAGCCAGGGTCACAATAATCCGGACTCAGCGAAACGTGATGAGTTCCGGGGTCTTCAACAGTTGCAGGTGTGCATGACTGTTGAAGGAAGCCAGGGCCACCTCGCGCCCGCGAAACTTAAGCAGGTTGAGCGAGGTGTTGACGATTTGCCAGTTCAGTTCAAAGGCCTGCTTTGCGGGCATTTGCGTAATGAGGTGGAGCAGGGCAGTGATAGTGCCGCCGGAGGTGAACACAGCGATTTTCTGGGTATTGTCGGCTTGTTCGAGCAATCGATGCAGACCGCTCTGTACGCGTTCGACGAAGCCCAGCCAGCTTTCCAGTCCCGGTGTGTCGTAGGTACCGGCAAGCCAGCGTTCGATGATCAGGGCGAAGATGCGTTGGAACTCCGCACGGTTTTGTGCCGCGTTGCGCAGGATATCCAGCGCGTGGGGCTCGTCCTCCAACATGGCCGGCAGCAGGGCGCGGATCACTGCGTCGGCATCGAATTCATTGAAAGCGGAATCGATTTCCAGGGCAGGCACCGGCATACCGACGGCCGCAAACTGTTCCAGCGCACTGTTGGCGGTGTGTTGTTGGCGGCGCAGGTCGCCCGACAGGCAGCGATCGAAGCTGACACCGAGTTCGGCCAGGTGCTGACCGAGGAGTTCTGCCTGGCGAATACCGGTCGGCGACAGGACGTCATAGTCGTCTGCACCAAAGGAGGCCTGGCCATGTCGAATCAAGTAGATGCTGCCCACGTCCGCGTCATCCCGGTACGTTGAAGGTTTGGCGAGGTTATGAGGATGGCGGTGAGCTGTCAATGAAAAAACATACGCTTGTTTGAAATGCCTGTTACAGGCCTGTTGCCAGAGGTTTCACGGCTGGCCGTCGGGCCAGCGGATGGGTATGCTGGAGGTATCCCGCGCGTGTTTACCCCGCGCATTGATTGAAGGAGTCCCTGTGGAGCTTTTGTTCGAGTACGCCATTTTTCTGGCCAAGACCGTGACTCTGGTGATCGCCATTCTGGTGGTCCTGGCCAGTTTTGCGGCGTTGCGCAGCAAAGGTCGGCGCAAGTCGGCCGGTCAGCTGCAGGTCAGCAAACTCAATGATTTCTACAAAGGGCTGCGCGAACGCCTGGAGCAAACCTTGCTCGACAAGGATCAGCTCAAGGCCTTGCGCAAGTCCCAGGCTAAAACCGATAAAAAGCAAAAGAAGAAACCCGAGGCCAAACCACGGGTGTTCGTGCTGGATTTCGATGGTGACATCAGGGCGTCGGCCACTGAGAGCCTGCGCCACGAAATCACCGCGCTGCTGACCCTCGCCACGCCCAAGGATGAAGTGGTGCTGCGCCTGGAAAGCGGCGGCGGCATGGTCCACAGCTATGGCCTGGCGTCTTCGCAACTGGCGCGGATTCGTGAAGCCGGCGTGCCGTTGACCGTGTGCATCGACAAGGTCGCGGCCAGCGGCGGCTACATGATGGCGTGCATCGGCGAGAAGATTATCAGTGCGCCGTTCGCGATCCTCGGCTCGATCGGTGTGGTGGCGCAGTTGCCCAACGTCAATCGCCTGTTGAAAAAGCACGACATCGACTTCGAAGTACTGACGGCCGGTGAGTACAAGCGCACCCTGACGGTATTCGGCGAAAACACCGAGAAAGGCCGGGAGAAATTCCAGGAGGACCTGGACATCACCCACCAGCTGTTCAAGAACTTCGTTTCCCGCTATCGCCCGCAATTGGCCATCGACGAAGTGGCCACCGGTGAAATCTGGCTGGGCATTGCGGCGCTCGACAAGCAACTGGTGGATGAACTCAAGACCAGCGATGAATACCTTGCCGAACGCGCCAAGCAGTCTGAGCTCTATCACTTGCATTACGCCGAACGCAAAAGCCTGCAGGAGCGCATCGGTATCGCGGCCAGCGGTTCGGTCGATCGTGTATTACTGAGCTGGTGGAGCCGCTTGACCCAGCAGCGCTTCTGGTAAGCCTCTGGCAGGCGTCTCCGGAAAAATCAAACCGCGGATTTCCGCGGTTTTTTTTCGTCCGGCATTTAAGACCGTTCACTTTCCTGCGGACTCTGCGAAACGTCCTAACTGGCCTGTCGATCATTCCGACTTACGCTTGAGTTGGGGCCGGATATTCTGGTGACTCCCAATAGTTTGCAATGGAATGCACATGAATGATCACGCCCATGGCGACGCCCCAACGCGCAATGTCCTGATGCGTAACGAACTGAAGGCTGCGGTGGAGACCGCACTTGTGCAAACTCCCGCTCAGTTTGGTGAGCGCTTGATCAAGGAGAAGTGGGGAGCCGACATTGATCCGCAGACAGCCCTGCTGGTAACGCTCGACTATAACTACCATGGGCATCCTCCTGAGAACGGTGTCCACCAGGGGCAGGTGGGAAGTTCTCGCACCCTGATCCAGGCACTGCTTGGCAATTATCAGACGGTGGGCGACGGGCGCTTCGGCGAAACCGCGTTTGGGCTGTACACACCGCCCGACATCGGGCCGTCGGTGCGCATTGTCGAGAAGGTCGATGAGTTTGCCTATGTGGGCAACGGCAACCATGACACCTATGAAGGGATTTACCGCGCGACGGTTCCGCAATCCTATGGCCCGCACACGCAAATCAATCTGCGGCCTGCCGATTTCAAGCAGTGGGTCTGGGGGTTGTTTCTTTCCCGTCGATACCAGACTTATCTTGATCAGGCCTGGCCGTCGGACGCGGTCATTGCTGCTCCCGGTCCTTATGCCATGAGGACATCGGTCAAGGCGGCTTTCGTCATGGCGGTCCGGTTGCAATATCAAGAACGGTGCCTGTCCCGGAAGGGACTGGAACTCGCCATGCAAGCCGCCGGGTTGCCTGCCGCGCAGACTTGGGAAACGCTGACAATCGAGCAACTGCAAGCGCCTACAAGGATGCCTTCGAGCGTCGAGGCGAGTCGGTTGAAACTGTACCGTTATACGGCAACCGATATCTGGTGTTTTCGAGCGCGATCAGGCGCCAGGGTGCTGCTGTACATCCCCGGCAATTCTTCACCGCTGCACGAATTCACCGATAGCCGGCAGTTGCGTCAATGGATCGTGGCTCAGGGCAGGGAGGCCGATACGAAACAGGCACTGGCGGCTCACTTTTGCGAAGAGGATCGCGAGGACGGCACCTTTCATGCGGGGGTACTGACCGCGCTGGAGGGCATGGCGGTTTATCCCAGGATGCACAAGCTGACGAAGAATGCCGGGTTCTTCAACGATGATGGACATTGGGATCCGGACGACTACATCAATTTTGATCGCTCACCCAGCGCATCCGACCCTTTTGCGCAGTTGGTGAGTTCCATGAAGCAGGCCGCCCAGGACAGCGTCAAGACCATCCGCGACGATGCCCAGGTCAACCGTGACAATCTGAGCGCTTTCGTCGAGCCGATCGTGCAATGGATCAACCGGTTCGGGCCATTGGCGTTGTTTGTGCCCGGAGGTGAGGGATTGTTGGTGCTGGCCGGGCTTATTGACGCCGGTTACGGTCTGGATGAGGCCATCGAGGGGAAAACGGCCAGTGAGCGTTCTGAAGGCGTGACGCGAACCGTGTTCGGCTTGCTCAATGCACTGCCGATGGCCGGGGCTGGCGCTTCGTTAAAAGGCGAAGGCGCCGAGGCCGCCGCGCTGGCCAGGGCCGAGCACGGGGCCGAGGAGCCCGCTGTGCAGCTCGATGGTATGCCGGTGGACGCTCCACCCGTTCATGTCGCCCCTCTGGCGTCGGCCGCGCAGATGCCGACCCGTCTGAGCCTGCTTCGAGGGATCGGCACCCCGGTGGACGCCTTCAGCGACGAAGTGCTGGCGCAAATCGGCAAGGTCAGCGCCGTTGATGACGATCTGCTGCGAATGATGCAGGCCGGTCGTCAACCTACGCCTGTGTTGGCCGACACTATCAGTCGCTTCAAAATCGATCAGGACGTCATGAAGGCCATCGACAAAGCGCAGGCTGACGGGAACGAGGCATTGCAGGCCCGGCGAGTGGAGTTATTCAACGCTCGCTATCAGGCGCTCCAGCACTCGGAGCATGAATGGGTCCGATTGTTTCAACAGCAATATCCCGGCCTGCCGAAAAGTGCGGTGGAGCAGATGCTTGATCGCTGTGGCATAGCGTTCACAGAGACGCCGGATGCGATCGAGATCAAGGGGGTATTCAGGCAACTGGATGGCAAGGCCCGTCAGTATCAGCAGCATGTGAGGCTGACCCGTGCTTACGAAGGCCTTTATCTACGATCCGTGGCCCATTCCGATTCGGACACGCTGGCCTTGCATTCGCTGAGAAACTTGCCCGGATGGCCAAAAGGTCTGCGAATCGAGGTGCTAGACGGCTCGCTGCAAGGTCGGGTGCTGGATCGTTGCGGTTCGCTTGATGCGGCTGATTGTCGTCGCTTGATCAAAATCGGCGACCACTATCAATACGTTGATGTGGTCGCCCAGGCCATCGCGCGCACGGACTTTTACGGGGCCGTCATCGGTGTGTTGTCCGCGGATGAGCGGGCGGCGCTGCAGTTGCAGTCGCTGAACCCGGCCAACGAACTGAAGCTCAACCTTCGCGACCGGGCGCTATCGCGCGCCGAGTTCGGCCTCGGCCTGGGCAGAATGGACGGGGGGCTGCCTTTTGAAATGCAGGGCTTGAGGGGCGGCGGCTTTCCGACGACCCTCCAGGCTGCGGCGTTGAGCCACGAGACGATGAGACTGCAAGTCAAGGACCTCTATCCCGACTTCGGCAACGCGCAGGCCGATGAATGGCTGCAACATGCCGGAGCAAGCGCTCAATCACGCCTCGATGGTCTGAAGCAACAGTCTGAGCAATTGAGTACGGATTTGACCAGTTGGATCGACCGGTCCCTGCAGGATGTCGATGACATGGACATCGACTTACTGGCCGCTGGCGACGAGGACGCTGTGGGCATGACTCATGCGCAAATCGCGGAGCATAACGTCGCGCTGGTGCAGCACACGATGGAACTCGAGCGCGACACCCGGATAGAACTGGCTGACGAGCTGATCTCAATCTGGCAAAAGTGTCCGCCGCAGGCCAATCGCCTTTATTCCGGCGAAGCGTTAGCGGGATACAAACTGGATCTGGAGTTCGAGGACTACCACCGCTTGCCGATCATGAACATCAAGTTCAACGAGGTGATCGAGTTGTCGATGCGCGGATTTCAGCTGACGGAGCGTGAGAGCCTGAACGGGTTCCTGGAGTCTTTCCCCAATCTGCGGGTATTGAATCTGGAGAAAGTCGATCTGCGGCTATCTAACGCCATGGGGGAGCTGGAGAGTGTTTTGCCGCCTGCAATCGCGCGAATGAGCCATCTCACAACGCTGAATCTGAAAGACACGTTTCTCAAATTCAGGGAGAACACGGCGTCGCAACTGAGTGACTTGATTAACTTGCAATCACTGGACCTGAGTGAAAACCCCCTGAGTGTTTCGCCTGTGTTGTTAGGGATGGACAACCTGCGCGAGGTGAATTTGAGGAAAACAGGGATCAGTACGTGCCCGATCGGGATTAGGGACGAGCCCTACCTGACGTCGCTGGACCTGCGTGACAACCGGATCACCCGGGTTCCGTCGGCGGTGTTGAGCCAGGCCATTGTTCGGGGGCGAGTGCAGCTTTGGGGCAACCCGTTAACGGACGAAGACACATTGCGGCGCCTGATCAGCCATCGACAGCGCACAGGGATCAACCTGTGGTTGAACGCGCCGGGTCCCGGTTATGGCAATCCAGAGGCGTGGTTACAACCGGGGGAAGAAGCGCTGCAGCAGGTCAGGCGAACGATCTGGCAGCAATTGGCGGTCAAGCCGTCAGGCAGTCGTTTCCTGAGGCTCATCGATGGGCTCAGCCTGACGGCGGACTTTCAGGTCGAGTATATGGCGTTGCAAGCGAGGGTCTGGCAACTGTTGAGCGAGGCGCAGGCATCGGACGAGTTGTGGAACTGGCTGAACCGGGTGGTCGAGGCCACAGAGGTCGATGCTGAAAATCCGTTGGGGATTTTCATGTCGCTGGAGGATCGGGCCAGGCTCTACCGCGATTGGGTAGCGATGGGGCGGCCCTTTCCGGTGATCACCGAGCAGGCCTAGAAGAGGATGGCCTTGAACCCCGCAAAGGGTTCAAGGCCAGGACATCAACGGCGACGGAACAGCGGCAGCGGTTCGTCGGTGGCGGCCTGATAGGTCACCGAGAAGTCCTTGAGGCCTTCAAGGGCTTCGTACGGGTCTTTATCGGCGCGAATCGCAAACGCGTCAAAACCGCAGCGGTGCAGGTAGAACAACTGGTCGCGCAGCACATCGCCGATCGCCCGCAGTTCGCCTTTGAAACCATAACGGTCACGCAGCAAGCGAGCATTGGAGTAGTTGCGTCCATCGGTGAAGGCCGGGAAATTCAAGGCGATGACCTGGAAATTATCCACGTCTTCACCGATTTCTTCGGCTTCTTCATCGGCATCCAGCCACACACCCAAGCCGCCATCGCGGGCCTTGAGCATACGGCTGTGTTCGCGCCACAGCTGCAACGGGACGATCAGGTCGTCGCAGTTGCTGATCTCGTCGATATTGAAATCTTTCGGCAGCAAGTGCCAGGTTTCGTCGACGACTTCGTTGTTCTTAATTATTCGCTGCATAGACGCGCTCCTTGAAGAGGTCGATGCCGATACGCTGATAGGTGTCGATGAAGCGTTCGTCTTCGGTACGTTGTTCGATGTACACGTCGATCAGCTTCTCGATCACGTCAGGCATGGCTTCCTGTGCGAAGGACGGGCCGAGGATCTTGCCCAGGCTTGCATCGCGACTGGCGCTGCCACCCAGGGACACCTGGTAGAACTCTTCGCCTTTCTTGTCGACCCCGAGAATGCCGATGTGGCCGACGTGGTGGTGACCACAGGCGTTCATGCACCCGGAGATGTTCAGGTCCAGCTCGCCAATGTCGAACAGGTAGTCCAGGTCGTCGAAACGGCGCTGGATCGACTCGGCGATCGGGATCGACTTGGCGTTGGCCAGCGAGCAGAAATCACCGCCCGGGCAGCAGATGATGTCGGTCAGCAAGCCAATGTTCGGCGTGGCGAAACCTTGCTCGCGCAACTCGCCCCACATCGCGAACAGTTGGGACTGTTCAACGTCGGCCAGAATAATGTTCTGCTCGTGGGAAGTGCGCAGCTGACCGAAGCTGTAACGATCGGCCAGGTCGGCAACGGCGTCGAGCTGCTTGTCGGTGATGTCGCCCGGTGCAACACCGGTCGGCTTCAGGGACAGGGTCACGGCCACATAACCCGGCTTTTTGTGGGCCAGGGTATTGCGGGTGCGCCAGCGCGCGAAGCCCGGGTGTTCTTTATCGAGTTCGGCCAACGCCAAGGTCTGGTTGTCCAGCGCCTTGTACTCCGGATCAACGAAGTGTTTGGCCACGCGATGCACTTCGGCCTCGGTCAGCGTGGTCTGGCCACCGCGAAGGTGTTCCATTTCCGCATCGACTTTCTGCGCGAACACTTCAGGTGTCAGGGCCTTGACCAGAATCTTGATCCGCGCCTTGTATTTGTTGTCGCGACGGCCGTAGCGGTTGTAAACCCGCAGGATGGCGTCGAGATAGCTCAGCAAGTCCTGCCACGGCAGGAACTCGTTGATGAACGCGCCCACCACCGGCGTACGGCCCAGGCCGCCACCGACCAGCACACGGAAACCCAGTTCGCCTGCGGCGTTGTGCACTGGCTCAAGGCCAATGTCATGGACTTCAATGGCCGCACGGTCGGACGTCGAACCGTTGATGGCGATTTTGAATTTACGCGGCAGGTAGGCGAATTCCGGGTGGAACGTGGTCCACTGGCGGACGATTTCGCACCATGGACGCGGGTCGATCAATTCGTCGGCCGCGACACCGGCGAACTGGTCGGTGGTGACGTTGCGCAGGCAGTTGCCGCTGGTCTGGATCGCATGCATCTGCACGGTCGCCAGTTCAGCGAGGATGTCCGGGATATCTTCCAGGGCCGGCCAGTTGAACTGCACGTTTTGCCGGGTACTGATGTGGGCGTAGCCCTTGTCGTAGTCGCGGGCAATTTTGGCCATCATTCGCGTCTGGCGCGAAGTCAGTTGGCCATAAGGCACCGCCACCCGCAGCATCGGGGCAAAGCGCTGGATGTAAAGGCCATTTTGCAGGCGCAGGGGGCGGAATTCTTCTTCGCTCAGCTCGCCTGCCAGATAGCGTCGGGTCTGATCACGGAACTGCTTGACGCGGTCCTCGATGATCCGCTGATCGTACTCGTCGTATACGTACATATAAGTCCTGTTCTCAGGCTTGGGCCGGTTGGATATAGCTGCGTTTTCGCTAGCTTTCATCCGATACAGCCTCGGCAATTCTGCGCGCACGGCCGCGCACTCCCAACGGAGCCGACGCAAGATACCAGTTTGCAGTTATGCGCAAAAGTGATGTTTGAGTATATGCAAAGAACCAAAACGACTAATGAAACTCATGGGGGTAAAACCCACATTTGTGGTGCGGGCAATCATCGTCTTAACTGTGGTCGAGTCTTTATGCAATCACCGATAAAACCGACAAGAGGCGATGCAATGAGCAACCCAACCAAAGCAGGGAAAAGCGATAGCACGGTCGATGCCTGGGCGATTTTGTTCCTGATCATCCTGGTCGTGGGCACAGCGGTGTTCTGGGTCAGTCATCAATAAACGACCCCGTCCGGGCCCGGCGCCGACGATTGTCGGACAAAAGCCGGAATAAGCGCCGTTCCAGAAACTTCGCTGGCTATAATGCGCAGCGGATTTTCGGGGGCTCGGACGTTTAATGTTGAAGTTCATCTGTGGTGTTGTGCTGGCGCTTGGTACGGTCTTGGGACCGTGTGCCCAGGCGGCGTCTGTATTGTTCCTCAATCCCGGAACCACCCAAGAGGTCTTCTGGGTCAGTTATTCGCAGTTCATGCAGGCCGCGGCCAAGAACCTGGGCATGGATTTGCGCATCCAGTATTCCGAGCGAAACGCTGAAACCACACTCAAGCAAGCCCGCGAAGCCCTGCAAGGGCCGACTCGACCGGATTATCTGGTGTTCGTCAACGAACTGTACGTTGCGCCCGAAATCCTGCGCCTGGCTCAAGGCAGCGGTGTGAAGCTGTTTTTGGTCAACAACGGCCTGACCGCAGACCAGATGCGCTTGCTCGGCGCGCAGCCGCAGAAGTATCCCGACTGGTTGGGCAGCCTGGTGCCCAACAATGAGGAGGGCGGCTACTTGATGCTCAAGGAGCTGATTCGCCTGCATCGCCCGGTCGCGCCCGGTCAGGTCATTGATCTCGTGGCCTTCTCCGGCCTGAAGATCACGCCAGCCGCGCAACAGCGTGAGAAGGGCATGATGCGGGCATTGGCCGAACACCCTGAAGTGCGGTTGCGCCAGTTGGTCTATGGCGGCTGGACCCGCGAGCGCGCCTATGAACAGGCCAGGTTATTGTTCAAGCGTTATCCGCAAACGTCGCTGGTCTGGTCGGCCAACGATGAAATGGCCTTTGGTGCCATGCAGGCCTACGCCGAAACGGGCGGCCAACCCGGCAAGGACGCGCTGTTCAGCGCCGTCAATAATTCACCGACTGCGTTACAGGCGCTGTTGGAAGGGCGGTTGAGTGTGCTGATGGGCGGGCACTTCACTCTGGGTGGTTG
Source organism: Pseudomonas sp. PDM09 (assembly GCF_014852305.1). Taxonomy (NCBI): domain Bacteria; kingdom Pseudomonadati; phylum Pseudomonadota; class Gammaproteobacteria; order Pseudomonadales; family Pseudomonadaceae; genus Pseudomonas; species Pseudomonas sp. PDM09. The sequence continues at coordinate 809,615 of NZ_JACVBI010000002.1, forward strand.
GGCCTTGGTGCAACTGCATGACTACGATCAGGGCGTGGACGTCAGCCAGTACGGCGGGCGCGACCGGCAGATTCCGTTGTTGCAGCTGATCAATCACGCACAAGCCAAGCGGTTGCTGGCGTTGAGTGCGACTCAGGATTATGGCGTGGATTTCCAGAAGCTCTCGGCCAAGGGGCGGCCGACGTCGTATCGCTACCCGTTCAGCTTGCAATCCCTGATGCACTGAGCCGGTTCAGATACCCGCCAGGTACACCACCAGTTTGACGATGCCAAACAGCGTCAACGCGAACACTGCCGTGAACAGAATCCCCAACATCACGAAATGACTGGGCTTGCCGTGGGTGAAATCCCGGGCGCGGTTCTTCCCGCTCTGCACCCCGAACGCCGCCGCCATCACGCTGTGCAGCATCTGCCAGAAGGTCGGTGGCTTGTTGTTGTCGACTGGATCGTCCATAAATCCCCCGTCACGCATGTGTGAGAGCTAAGCATAGACAATACACCCGAAACCTGTGGGAGCGTGGCTTGCCCGCGATGGACGCGCCGCGGTCTCACAGGGAAACCGCGTCATCGTTCATCGCGGGCAAGCCTCGCTCCCACAGGGGATGGGGGTTAGTTGTCGTAACCCAGGTTAGGCGCCAGCCAACGCTCGGTCACGCTCAATTCCTGACCCTTGCGCGAGGTGTAGCTCTGCACCTGATCCTTGTCGATCTTGCCCACGGCGAAATACTGCGCCTGCGGGTGAGCGAAGTACCAGCCGCTGACCGCCGCCGCCGGGAACATGGCGTAGTGCTCGGTGAGGAACACGCCGCTGCGGCCGGCTTTGAGTTCTTCCGCTTCCGGGTCCAGCAGTTTGAACAGCGTGGCTTTCTCGGTGTGATCCGGGCAGGCCGGGTAGCCTGGAGCAGGGCGGATGCCGGTGTATTGCTCTTTGATCAGCGCCTCGTTGTCCAGCGTCTCGTCCTTGGCGTAGCCCCAGTAGTCTTTACGCACCTGTTGGTGCAGCCACTCGGCACAGGCCTCGGCCAGGCGGTCGGCCAGGGCCTTGACCATGATCGAGTTGTAGTCGTCGCCCGCATCCTGATAGGCCTTGGCCACTTCTTCGGCGCCGATCCCGGCGGTGGTGATGAAGCCCCCCACGTAGTCGGTCACACCGCTATCCTTGGGCGCAACGAAGTCGGCCAGGGAGAAGTTCGGTTTGCCATCGGTCTTGATGATCTGCTGGCGCAAGTGGTGCAGCTTGGCCAATGGCTTGCCGTCATCGCCGTAGACTTCGATGTCATCGTCGCGCACCTGATTGGCCGGCCAGAAACCGAACACCGCACGGGCGCTGATGAGTTTTTCGTCGATCAGCTTGGCGAGCATTTCCTGGGCATCGGCGTACAGCGCGGTGGCGGCTTCACCGACCACTTCATCCTTGAGGATGCGCGGGAATTTACCGGCCAGGTCCCAGGAGATGAAGAACGGCGTCCAGTCGATGTATTCGGCCAGAACTTTAAGGTCGATGTTGTCCAGCACCTTGGCGCCGGTGAACGTCGGTTTGACAGGTTCGTAGCTGCCCCAGTCAAACTGCGGCTTCTTGGCGATGGCCACCGGGTAGCTCAGGCGTTCGGTACGGGCGCTGCGATTGGCAGTGCGCTCGCGAACGTCGATGTATTCCAGGCGAGTCTTCTCGACAAAACCGGCCTTCAGCTCCTTGGACAGCAATTGCGTCGCCACGCCGACGGCGCGGGAGGCGTCGGTGACGTAGATCACCGCGTCGTTGCTGTACTTGGGCTCGATCTTCACCGCCGTGTGCGCCTTGGACGTGGTCGCGCCACCGATCATCAGCGGCAAATGGAAGTCCTGACGCTGCATCTCGCGGGCCACGTGAACCATCTCGTCCAGTGAAGGCGTGATCAAGCCGGACAGGCCGATGATGTCGCATTTCTGTTCTTTGGCGACTTGCAGGATCTTCTCCGCCGGCACCATCACGCCAAGGTCGACGATGTCGTAGCCGTTGCAGCCCAGCACCACGCCGACGATGTTCTTGCCGATGTCGTGTACGTCGCCCTTGACCGTGGCCATCAGGATCTTGCCCTTGGCTTCCGGCTTGTCACCTTTTTCCAGCTCGATGAACGGGATCAAGTGGGCCACGGCCTGCTTCATCACGCGGGCGGACTTCACTACCTGCGGCAGGAACATTTTACCGGCACCGAACAGGTCGCCGACGATGTTCATACCGGACATCAGCGGCCCTTCGATCACTTCGATCGGGCGTGCAAAGGACTGACGCGACTCTTCGGTGTCTTCGACGATGTGGGTGGTAATGCCTTTGACCAGTGCATGTTCCAGACGCTTGTTGACGTCCCAGTTGCGCCACTCTTCGGTCTCGGCTTCCTTGACGCTGCCGTCGCCCTTGTACTTGTCGGCGATGGCGAGGAGGGCGTCGGTGCCTTCCGGGGTGCGGTTGAGGATCACGTCTTCGACGGCGTCGCGCAGCTCGGCCGGAATCTGGTCGTAGATCTCCAGTTGGCCGGCGTTGACGATACCCATGGTCAGGCCATTACGGATCGCATACAGCAGGAACACCGAGTGAATTGCCTCGCGCACCGGGTTGTTGCCACGGAACGAGAACGACACGTTCGACACGCCGCCGGAAGTCAGGGCGTACGGCAGTTCGTCGCGGATGTAGGCGCAGGCGTTGATGAAGTCCACAGCGTAGTTGTTGTGTTCTTCGATACCAGTGGCCACGGCGAAGATGTTCGGGTCGAAAATGATGTCTTCCGGCGGGAAGCCGACTTCGTTGACCAGAATATCGTAGGAGCGTTTGCAGATTTCTTTCTTGCGCGCTTCGGTGTCGGCCTGGCCAGCTTCGTCGAAGGCCATCACCACCACCGCGGCGCCGTAGCGTTTGCACAGTTTGGCGTGATGAATGAATTGCTCGACGCCTTCTTTCATGCTGATCGAGTTGACGATGCCCTTGCCCTGGATGCACTTGAGGCCGGCTTCGATCACTTCCCACTTGGAGGAGTCGATCATGATCGGCACGCGGGAGATGTCCGGTTCACCGGCAATCAGATTGAGGAAGGTCACCATGGCCTTCTTCGAGTCGAGCATCCCTTCGTCCATGTTGATGTCGATCACCTGGGCGCCGGCTTCGACCTGCTGCAGGGCGACTTCCAGGGCTTCGGTGTAGTTGTCTTCACGGATCAGACGGGCGAATTTGGCGGAACCGGTGATGTTGGTGCGCTCGCCGACGTTGACGAACAACGAGCTGCGATCAATGGTGAACGGTTCCAGGCCCGACAGGCGGCAAGCCTTGGGAATGTCCGGAATCTCGCGCGGCGCATAGCCGGCCACCGCTTTGGCGATGGCTTCGATGTGACCCGGCGTGGTGCCGCAGCAGCCGCCGACGATGTTCAGGAAGCCGCTTTGGGCGAACTCTTCGATGACCTTGGCGGTTTGGGCCGGTAGTTCGTCGTACTCGCCGAATTCGTTTGGCAGACCGGCGTTCGGGTGCGCGGAAACGTGGGTGTTGGCCTTGTTCGACAGTTCTTCCAGGTACGGACGCAACTCGCTGGCCCCGAGGGCGCAGTTCAGGCCGACCGAAATCGGTTTGGCGTGGGCCACGGAGTTCCAGAACGCTTCGGTGGTCTGGCCCGACAGGGTGCGGCCGGAGGCATCGGTGATGGTGCCGGAGATCATGATCGGCAACTCGACGCCCAGTTCTTCGAACACGCCTTGCACGGCGAAAATCGCCGCTTTGGCGTTGAGGGTATCGAAGATGGTTTCGATCAGGATCAGGTCGGCGCCGCCTTCGATCAGGCCTTTGGTGGCTTCGGTGTAGTTCTCCACCAGCTCATCGAAGGTCACGTTGCGGTAGCCAGGGTTGTTCACGTCCGGCGACAGCGAGCAGGTGCGGCTGGTCGGGCCGAGTACGCCAGCGACGAAACGCGGCTTGTCCGGGTTCTCGAGAGTTTTCGCATCGGCAATCTTGCGGGCCAGGCGAGCGCCTTCTACGTTCAATTCGTAGGCGAGTTCTTCCATGCCGTAATCGGCCATGGAAATCCGGGTGGCGTTGAAGGTGTTGGTTTCCAGTATGTCGGCGCCGGCGTCCAGATAGGCCTTCTCGATGCCGCCAATCACGTCAGGACGTGTCAGCACCAACAGGTCGTTGTTGCCTTTGACATCGCTCGGCCAGTCGGCGAAGCGTTTGCCACGGTAATCCTGCTCCTCGAGCTTGTAGCTCTGGATCATCGTACCCATGCCGCCATCGAGAATCAGGATGCGCTCTTTGAGGGCGTGCTTGAGAGCTTGAAGGCGAACGCTGCGATCGGACATTTGGACTACTCGGTAAGGCCATGACGAAGGGCCGGAATGATAACAAACCTGTGCGCTTTTGGAGCATGCAGGGGTTTTGCATGAATATCGTTCATGTTGGTGCGCAGGCCAGACCGGTAGAATCGCGGCGTTTTCTCATGATCAGGACCAGGGATATGTCGTATCGCGTCGTCACCAGCCTATTGATGCTGTTTTTAAGCGGGGGCGCCGCTGCGCAAGGTTCGGATATTTCCTACACCCGGGACATTCAACCGATCTTCACCGAAAAGTGCGTGGCCTGCCATGCCTGCTACGACTCCGCCTGTCAGCTCAATCTGGGCAGTGGTGAAGGGGCGGCCCGAGGTGCAACCAAGGCACCCGTTTATGATGGCGAACGCAGACAGGCCGCAGCGCCGACCCGACTGTTTTATGACGCCTTCGGCAAACGCGCCTGGCAGCAAAAAGGCTTTTATTCGGTGCTCGACGCCCAAGGCAGCCAGGCGGCGCTGATGGCGCGCATGCTCGAGCTGGGCCACAAAACGCCGTTGCAACCTAACGCCAAATTGCCGGAAGACATCGTCCTGGGCCTGAACCGGGAGAACATGTGCGCCATGCCGGCGGAGTTCGGCGGCTATGCCAGCGCCCACCCGAAAGAAGGCATGCCGCTGGCGGTCACCGGCCTGACCGATCAGCAATATCAGACATTGCAACGCTGGCTGGCCTCCGGCGCACCGATCGATGAGCAGGGCCTGGTGCCCAGCGCCAGGGAAGCCCTGCAGGTAGTGCAGTGGGAAAACCTGCTCAACGCGCCGGGCGCCCGGGAGAGTCTGGTCGGGCGCTGGTTGTTCGAGCACTGGTTCCTGGCGCACCTCTATTTCAAGGACGGCGAGCCGGGGCATTTCTTTCAGTGGGTACGTTCGCGCACACCGACGGGGCAGCCCATTGATTTGATCAACACTCGCCGCCCGAATGACGATCCGGGCACTCAGGTCTATTACCGTTTATGGCCGGTGCAAGGCGTGATCGTGCACAAGACCCACATCACCTATCCGCTCAGCGCCGCGAAGATGGCGCGGATCAAAAGCCTGTTTTACAACGGCAATTGGCAGGTCAACGCGCTGCCGGGTTATGGGCCGGAACGACGGGCCAATCCGTTCACGACCTTTGAGGCTATCCCGGCTCAGGCGCGTTACCAGTTCATGCTCGATAACGCCGAATACTTTGTGCGCACCTTTATTCGTGGCCCGGTCTGCCGCGGCCAGATCGCCACCGACGTGATTCGCGACAATTTCTGGGCGTTGTTCCAGGCCCCGGAGCATGACCTCTATATCACCGACCCGAATTATCGCGGCCAGGCCACGCCGTTGCTGGCGATGCCAGGGCAGAACGATGATGTTGGCAGTGTCCTGAGCCTGTGGCGCGACTACCGTGACAAACGCAACGAATACGAAGCCTTGCGCCGGGACAGCTACGCCGACCTGCCGGCACCGAGCTGGTCGACCCTGTGGGCCGGCAATGACAACGCTTTGCTGAGTATTTTCCGGCATTTCGACAGCGCCTCGGTGAACAAAGGCCTGATCGGTGACGTCCCGCAAACCATTTGGCTGTTCGATTTCCCGTTGCTGGAACGCACGTATTACCAGTTGGCAGTCAACTTCGATGTATTTGGTAACGTATCCCATCAGGCCCAGACCCGGCTGTACTTCGACCTGATTCGCAATGGTGCCGAGCAGAACTTCTTGCGCTTGATGCCAGCCGACTCGCGGGACGGCTACCTCGACGATTGGTACCAGAACGGCGGCAAGCTCAAGATGTGGCTGGATTACGAGTACATCGACAACGACAAACCCACGGCACTGACGCTGGACGAAAAGGACCCGAAACGCGATTTCGCCCTGCAATTGCTGGCCCGGTACGGCGAACTCAACGCCAACCCCGACCCGATCAACCGCTGCGACGGTGCCTACTGCTCGCGGCCGAACATCGATCTGGCCTTGCAGAACGCCGAACAGGCCTTGAGCCGCCTGACTTCACGTCCGTCTGCGGGGCTGAAGGTCATCGATCAATTGCCAGAAGCCACGATGCTGCGCATCGAGACTCAAAGCGGCAAGCGCGGGGTCTATAGCCTGCTGCGCAACCGGGCCCACAGCAACGTGGCGTTCTTGCTGGGTGAGTCGCGGCGCTATCAGCCGGGGCTCGATACGTTGACGATTTATCCGGGTGTACTCAGCAGCTACCCGAACTTCATGTTCAACATTCCGGCCGGGCAAGTGCCCGCTTTCGTTGATGCGATGGAAACCGCGAAGGACGCTGCCAGTTTCGAGAAAATCGTCGAACGCTGGGGCATTCGCCGCAGCCATCCGCAGTTCTGGCAATATTTCCATGATCTGAGCCGCTACATCCACGACACCGACCCGGTGGAAGAGGGCGTGCTGGACATGAACCGCTACGAGAATCTTTGATGCACGAGGTGCCTGCGCTCCCACATTGGATCAGCTGCGCTTTCCCGACAAAAATACTAGGACTTTGTCCGGCGCGATGATTGGCGTAAACTGCGTCCAAGCCTGCGAGGAGTTTCCATGACCGCTATTACCATTACCGACGCCGCCCACGATTACCTGGCTGATCTGCTCTCCAAGCAGAACACCCCGGGTATCGGCATCCGCGTCTTTATCACCCAGCCTGGCACCCAGTACGCCGAAACCTGCATTGCCTACTGCAAGCCGGGCGAAGAAAAACCTGAAGACACGGCGCTGGGGCTCAAAAGCTTCACCGCTTACATCGACTCGTTCAGCGAAGCATTTCTGGACGATGCGGTAGTCGACTACGCCACCGACCGCATGGGCGGCCAACTGACCATCAAGGCGCCAAACGCCAAAGTACCGATGGTCAACGCCGACAGCCCGGTCAACGAGCGCATCAACTACTACCTGCAAACCGAGATCAACCCGGGGCTGGCCAGTCACGGCGGTCAGGTTAGCCTGATCGATGTGGTTGAAGACGGCATTGCCGTGCTGAAATTCGGCGGCGGTTGCCAGGGCTGCGGCCAGGCAGACGTCACCCTGCGCGAAGGCATCGAGCGCACCTTGCTCGAGCGTATTCCCGAGCTCAAGGGTGTTCGTGACGTGACCGACCATACGCAGAAAGAAAACGCCTACTACTAAGGTGTTCGCTGCGACATAAAAAAACGGTGCCCGTGAGCACCGTTTTTTTTTGATCATTCCCACGCTCTGCGTGGGAACGATCATCTCAGGGTCTGTAGAGGTGCGCATGCCCCGCGCGATACAACGATGATTCACTGAAGTGATCGCTACCCAACACCCGACCCACCAGAATCAGCGCCGTCCGGCGAAATCCCTTGGCTTGAACCTTCCCGGCAATATCCGCCAGCGTCCCCACCACCCAGTCCTGATCCGGCCAGGTTGCCCGATGAATCACCGCGATCGGGCAATCGGCGCCGTAGTGCGGCAGCAATTCAGCAAGGATTTTCTCCAGATGATTAACCCCCAAGTGGATCGCCATGGTCGCCCCATGCTGCGCCAGACTGCCCAGTTCTTCACCGGCCGGCATGGCGGTCTTGTCGGCGTAGCGGGTCAGAATCACGCTTTGTGACACGTCCGGCAGGGTCAGTTCAGCACCCAAAAGCGCCGCGCAGGCGGCGGTGGCTGTGACGCCGGGAATGATTTCGAAAGGGATGTCGAGTTCACGCAAGTAGCGAATCTGCTCGCCAATCGCCCCGTACAGGCTCGGATCGCCGGAGTGCACCCGGGCTACGTCTTGGCCGTTGGCATGGGCGGTCTTGATCAGCTCGATGATCTGTTCCAGGTGCAATTCGGCGCTGTTGACCACCTGTTCGGCGCGGTGGCCGTCCAGTACAGCGGCGGGGACCAGGGAGCCTGCATAGATGATGACCGGGCAGCTACGAATCAGCCGCTGGCCTTTGACGGTGATCAGTTCCGGGTCGCCGGGGCCTGCGCCAATGAAGTAGACGGTCATCGTCGTTTCCTGTCAGAAAAAGGGTATGGGCACGCTTCAGATGAAGATTGCTCATGATCGATGGCGAGGATTATCGGAGATTTTACGCGGCACTGGCCAATGCGAGGGTAGCCTGGGCGTATTTTTGTCGTGGAATCAGCAACTTTGCCGGTGCCTGAGCCAATTGTTCGGCCAGTGCCAGCGCGGCACTTTCCGCTACGCCGTAACAGCCGGTGCGTTCGAACGCGATGTCCGAGTGGTGGCTGAGTTGCGGTTCATAACCGGCCAATTGTTCGCTGCTGAAATACATCAACGGCAATGCCAGTTGTTCGGCCAGTTCGATCAGGGCGGGTTCTTCGCGCTTCAGGTCGATGCTGGCCAAGGCCTTGATCTCACGAAGCTCGATTTGATGGGCCTGTAATGCCTGATCAAGCAGCGCCCGCAGCGTGCTGACGGGGCAGCCGCGCTGGCAGCCCAGGCCGACCACCAGGGTCGGCGCTGCGCTTACGTCAGTCATGCGGAGTATTGGCCATCGCTTTTGCGGCGGAACAACCAGGCGCTGATCAGGCCCAGGGCCAGCCAGAACGCCATGTTGGTCAGCTGCGAAGCGATTTTGAACTGCGCTTCCAGGGCTTGCGGCGCGAGCATCGAATGGACTTCCGGTTGCGGCGCGCCAATCACATGAGGCACGGCCAGGATTGCCACTCCAAGGATCTTCATCAGCCAGTGGCGGCTGAATGCGATCAGCGCGATGCCGACTGCTGTGGATGCGGCGGTGCCAATCCACCAGATCTGCCGTTGCGCCAGATCCGCCGCGGCAGTACCCGGCAGTTCAGGTGGCAGGCCGAGGGTGGGCGCCAGCACGAACGTCGCATAACCGGCCAGACCCCAGAGCAAGCCCTGAGAGGTACGGCGTGGAGCGCGCAAGGTGTAGAGGCCCGCGAGCATCAGGGCGAAACCGACCGCCACCACCAGATTGCCGCCGGTGGTCGACAGCACGCGCTGCCAGCCGTCTTCCGGCTCCCAGGCTTCGGCATCGTGGGTGTGAGCGGTGACAGCTCCCGCGGCGTGCTCGTGGATTTCAACCGCGGCAGGCTCAGATTTTTCGTAGGTCTCGGCCTGCAGAATCAGCGGAGCCACCCAGAAGCTTTGCAGCAGGGTCAGCAGCAGGGCGGCCAGCAGCCCGGTGAAACCTGCGGTTTGCGCGATACGCTTGATCATGTCAGCAGGTCTCAATGGCACGGGAATGCGGCGCTGTGACGGGTATCGTGCGCGGCGTTGTGTACCGCTTCGATGTGCGAGAAACCGGCGAAATACACAAGGCTGGCGCCAAGAATCGACGCACAAAAAGCGGCGGTCAGGCGTTGGCTCAGGGTAGTGGTGGTGCTGATCGTGCTCTTTTTATCGGTGTTGCTGGCGGTGCTGCTGATGATCGACATGGCGCTTCCCTCTGGTCTGTCAGCGGGTGAATAGAGCGCATGAAAACCTCCGTACGCCGGGGCACGCAGAGATTTCGAACAGCGCCCGCCCACCGCGGGTTTGTTATTCAGTGAACGTAAGAGTCACTTTGTGTTGCGGGCCGGTCTCCGGGCTCGCGAGGGGCAGGGCTTGTGCCCAAACCTGCAAGCATCACCTTCCCATGCCGTATGACGGGCACAGTGGATTTGACGCTTCACTCGCTTACCGTTGCGGGGGCAGCACCGGACTGACATGGCTTTAGAGTAAAGCACATGATTCACCGGTTTCCCGTTTCACCCTGTGAAGGGCACCCGTAACAAGGCGTGTAGGAGAGCATGGGCGGGGGTTGGGCGTCAATTGGCATGGGTTCTCGTTTGAGTTGATCGTTCCCACGCTCTATGTGGGAATGCAGCCCGGGACGCTCTGCGTCCCTTTCACAGCCGAACGCGGAGCGTCCGTTGAGGCATTCCCACGCAGAACGTGGGAACGATCATCAAGTGATCGCATTCACCTATAGGACATTGACCCGCCCACACACGATGCGTAGCCTTGCGCTTTCGAGGTTCTTCGGCGTCTGCCGAAGCTAAGAAGGGAACGCGGTCGATGCCGCGGCTGCCCCCGCAACTGTGAACGGTGATGTTCGCTGCCACGCCACTGCAAGCCCTGATCCATCAGGTTCGCGGGAAGGCGCAGCAAACGCCAGTCGAACGATTGGCACACCGTCAGCCAGGAGACCTGCCTCGATACAGATTCTCACTACAACCGGGCGGGGTGATCCGGTGGCGAACTCTTCAGGCACGCGCGCCGCGTCGCCGGTCGTCGTCCCGTATGCCCGCCACCTTGCCAAAGGGCATCCGATGAAAACACTGGCCAAACTCCCCGTCACCATCGTTACCGGCTTCCTCGGCTCGGGCAAAACTACCTTGCTGCGCCACATGCTCGACAACGCCCAGGGCCGTCGCATCGCGGTGATCGTCAACGAGTTCGGCGAGCTGGGCATCGACGGCGAAATCCTCAAGCAGTGCTCGATCGGTTGCACCGAAGAAGAAGCCAACGGCCGCGTTTACGAACTGGCCAACGGCTGCCTATGCTGCACGGTTCAGGAAGAATTCTTCCCGGTGATGCGCGAACTGGTGGCCCGTCGTGGCGACCTCGACCACATCCTGATCGAAACGTCGGGCCTGGCCCTGCCGAAGCCTTTGGTTCAAGCCTTCCAGTGGCCAGAAATCCGCAGCGCCTGCACGGTTGACGCGGTGATCACCGTGGTCGACAGCCCGGCCGTCGCTGCTGGTACCTTCGCTGCGTTCCCGGACCAGGTCGATGCCCAGCGCAAACTCGACCCGAACCTGGACCACGAATCGCCGCTGCACGAACTGTTCGCCGACCAACTGGCCAGCGCCGATCTGGTGATCCTCAACAAGGCCGACCTGATCAGCGCCGCAGACCTGGCCCGCGTGCGCCTGGAAGTCGCCGAAGAACTGCCGCCAGCGGTGAAAGTCATCGAGGCCAGCAGCGGTCGTCTGCCACTGGACGTGCTGATCGGCCTCGGTGCCGGCTCCGAAGAACACATCGACAGCCGCCACAGCCATCACGATCATCACCATGAAGGCGAAGACGATCACGATCATGACCATGACGCGTTCGATTCCATCTCCATCGAGCTGCCACAAGCCGACGAAAGCCTGCTGATGGACGCGCTGACGCAACTGGTGGTCCAGCACGGCATCCTGCGGGTCAAAGGTTTCGCGGCGGTACCGAACAAGCCGATGCGCCTGTTGATCCAGGGTGTGGGCACACGTTTCGACAAACACTTCGACCGTCAGTGGGGCGCCGAAGAGGCACGCAGCACCCGTCTGGTATTGATCGGTCAGGCGCTGGACGCCGTTCAACTCGAAGCGCAATTGCGCGCTGCGCTCAGCGTTTAAACCATGCACCTGCTCAGGACCCAGCCCGGCGGTTTCGTGTCGGATGACAACATTGCCGACCTTGGACAAACCCCCGCCGAGCTGGTGATCCTGTGCAGCGGCGATTCCAGCCTGGCGTTGCTTGCCGAAGCGGCGCAACAGTTGCCCGACGATTTCCCGAGCGTACGCCTGGCCAATCCGATGCAGGTGCAGAATCACGCCTCGGTCGATCTCTATGTCGATGAAGTGCTGCGCCACGCCAAGGTAATTCTGATCTCGCTGCACGGCGGCATCGCCTATTGGCGTTACGGCATCGAGCGTCTGGTGGAATTGTCCGAGCGCGGCGTGCAGCTGATTCTGGTGCCGGGGGACGATCGCCCGGACCCGGAACTCAGTGACCTGAGCACCGTAACCGCGCAAGACCGCGACCGGCTCTGGCACTTCCTGCGTCAGGGCGGCATGGCCAACGCGCTCGACCTGTTTCGCTGCCTCGCCAGTCGTTGGCTGGATCGCGACTACTCATGGTCCGAGCCGAAAACCCTGCCACGCACGGCGATTTACCATCCGCACAAAAGCCCCGCTGAGTTGAGCGATTGGCAAGCCGACTGGCAAGCTGATCAGCCGGTGGCGGCGGTGCTGTTTTACCGCTCGCATTTGCAGGCGGCGAACACCGGTTTCATCGATATTTTCTGCCAGCGTTTGCAGGCGGCGGGGTTGAACCCGTTACCGATTGCACTGGCCAGTTTGAAAGAGCCCGGCTGCCTGACGGTGGTTGAGGACATGCTGGATGAAGTCGAAGCGGGGGTGATTCTCAACACCACCGGTTTCGCCCAGTCCAGCCCCGAAGCGCCGCATCTGCGACCGTTTCGCCGCAACATTCCAGTGATTCAAGCGATCTGCGCCCAGGACAATGAACCCGGTTGGCGCGCCAGCGAACAAGGCCTCGGTCCCCGCGACCTGGCGATGCACATCGCGCTGCCGGAGCTGGACGGGCGGATCATCAGCCGGCCGATCAGTTTCAAGGACCTGGCCTGGCGCAGCGAGCGCAGTCAGTCAGACGTGGTCTGCTACCGGCCGCAACCTGAGCGCATGGATTTTGTCGCCGAACTGGCGCGGCGCTGGATCGATCTGGCGCGGGTGCCTAACGGCGAAAAACGCATCGCCCTGATTCTCGCCAACTACCCGACTCGCGATGGGCGTATCGGCAACGGCGTCGGCCTCGATACTCCGGCTGCGGCGTTGAACATCCTCCGAGCGCTGCACGCTGAAGGTTATCCGCTACCGGTTGAATTGCCGGACAGCGGCACCGCGCTGATCCAGCAATTGCTCGGCGGCGTCAGCAACGACCTCGATACCCTCGACCAGCGTCCCTGTCATCAAAGCCTCGCGCTGGACGACTACAACCTGATGTTCAACGCGCTGCCCGAGACCAATCGCCAAGCCGTGCTGGAGCGCTGGGGCGCGCCCGAAAACGATCCAATGTTCCGTGGCGGGCGAATGATGATCGCCGGCTTGCGTTTCGGCCTTACCTTCGTCGGCATTCAACCGGCCCGGGGTTATCAGGTTGACCCGAGCGCGGTCTATCACGACCCGGACCTGGTGCCGCCTCACGGTTATCTGGCGTTCTACTTCTGGTTGCGCAACACCTACGGCGCTCACGGCGTGATCCATGTGGGCAAGCACGGCAACCTCGAATGGCTGCCGGGCAAGGGCGTCGGGTTGTCGGAAAACTGCTGGCCGGATGCGTTGCTCGGACCGCTGCCGAACATCTATCCGTTCATCGTCAACGACCCGGGCGAGGGCGCCCAGGCCAAACGCCGCACCCAAGCGGTGATCATCGATCACCTGATGCCGCCGCTGACCCGCGCCGAAACCTACGGTCCGCTGCGCAATCTCGAATTGTTGGCCGACGAATATTACGAAGCACAATTGCTCGATCCGCGCCGCGCCCGGGAACTGCAGCGCGACATTCTGCAATTGGTGCGCGACACGCACATCGACCGTGAACTGCAACTGGACGAGAAACTCGACAGCGATGCCGATGCGGCGATCTGGTTGCCGCGCCTGGACACGTACCTGTGCGACTTGAAGGAGTCGCAGATCCGCGACGGCCTGCACGTGTTTGGCGAGTCGCCAGTGGGGCGGTTGCGCATCGATACCTTATTGGCCTTGCTGCGTATTCCTCGCGGCGATGGACGAGGGGCGCAATCGAGCTTGCTGCGGGCGCTGGCCAAGGCGTTTGCGTTGGGTTTCGATCCGCTGGATTGTGCGTTGGCCGAGCCGTGGACCGGACCACGTCCCGTGGAACTGCAATCGCTTAACGATGAACCCTGGCGCACCGTCGGGGATACCCGTGAGCGCCTGGAGTTGTTCGCCACTCAACTGATTTCGCACACGTTGAACCAGCCTCAAGCCCAACCCGGCCCCTGTGGGAGCGGGCTTGCTCGCGAAAGCGGAGTGTCAGTCGACATTGATTTGCCTGATACACCACTTTCGCGAGCAAGCCCGCTCCCACAGGAGGCAGATTGGTCGGAAGTGAGTGCGATCATCAACAGCCTGCGCGAAGTCGTTGCCCCGCGTCTGGACGCCTGCGGCCCGGCGGAAATGCGCGGCCTGCTGGACGCCCTCAGTGGTCGATTCGTCCCGGCCGGGCCTAGCGGCGCGCCGAGTCGCGGCCGTCTGGACGTGCTGCCTACCGGGCGCAATTTCTATTCGGTGGATGTGCGCAACCTGCCGACCACCACCGCGTGGCGCATCGGTTTTCAGTCCGCGAACCTGATTCTTGAGCGGCACTTGCAGGACCACGGCGATCACTTGCGGCAGCTCGGTCTGTCGGTTTGGGGCACCGCGACCATGCGCACCGGCGGCGATGATATCGCCCAGGCTATGGCGCTGATGGGCGTGCGTCCGGTCTGGGCGACTGGCAGCCAGCGGGTCGACGATTTCGAGATTCTGCCGTTGAGTTTGCTGGACCGTCCACGGGTGGACGTGACCTTGCGCGTCTCCGGATTTTTCCGCGATGCCTTTGCCAACCTGATCCGGCTGTTCGACGCCGCCGTGCAAGCGGTCGCCGCACTGGATGAGCCGGACGATCTCAACCCGTTGGCGGCCAAGGTCCGCGCCGAGCGGCAAGCGTTGCTGGAATCCGGTCTGGATGAAGACGCTGCGCGGCGGCAGGCCGGCTGGCGCATCTTCGGGGCCAAACCGGGTGCTTATGGAGCAGGCGTGCAGGGCGCCATCGATGGTCGTCTGTGGCAAAGCCGCGACGACCTGGCTGAGGTTTACCTGAACTGGGGCGGCTACGCTTACGGCGGCTCTGACGAAGGCACCGCCGCCCGCGAACAGTTCGCCCAGCGTCTGAGCCAGGTGCAGGCAGTGCTGCAAAACCAGGACAACCGTGAACACGACTTGCTCGATTCCAACGACTATTACCAGTTCCAGGGAGGCATGCTGGCGGCTGTCGAAAGCCTCAGTGGTGAAGCAGCGGCCAGTTATCACGGAGACCACAGTCAGCCGGATTTGCCGAAGATTCGCACGTTGAAGGAAGAGCTGAACCGGGTGATCCGTTCCCGGGCGGCCAATCCGAAATGGATCGACGGGGTCAAGCGTCATGGCTATAAAGGCGCGTTCGAACTGGCGGCGACGGTCGATAACCTGTTTGCGTTCGACGCCACGACGCAGTTGATCGACGATCACCAATATGCGTTGCTGGCGGACGCCTATTTGCTCGATCCAGCGACCCGGGAGTTTGTCCGCGAACACAATCCCCATGCCTTGCGCGACATGACCGAACGCATGCTCGAAGCGCAGCAGCGGGGGATGTGGAAAGAGCCGGGCGAGTACCGCGAGGCGCTGGAGAATTTGTTGCTGGACATAGAAGAAGACGGGTAGTGCGCTTAAACCTGTGGGAGCGGGCTTGCTCGCGAATGCGATGGGTCATTCAATATTGATGTTGGCTGACACACCGCCTTCGCGAGCAAGCCCGCTCCCACAGGGATGAAAGTGCCTGTGAGATTTGCTGATGGATCACCGACCATGACCGAGATTTGAACATGACCGACACCCCCCATTTCCCGCTCTCCGCCGTGGTCGGCGCCGATGACTTGAAGCTCGCGCTGTACCTGACCGCCATCGACCCTAAAATCGGTGGCGTGCTGATCGAGGGCCCGCGCGGCATGGCCAAATCGACCCTGGCCCGAGGCTTGGCGGACCTGTTGGCCAGCGGTCAATTCGTCACCTTGCCCCTGGGCGCCACCGAAGAACGGCTGGTGGGCACCCTCGATCTCGACGCGGCCTTGAGCGAAGGTCGCGCACAGTTTTCCCCCGGCGTACTGGCCAAGGCTGACGGCGGCGTGTTGTATGTCGATGAAGTCAATCTGCTGCCCGATCACCTCGTGGACTTGCTGCTCGACGTGGCTGCCAGCGGCACCAACCTGATCGAGCGTGACGGGATCTCCCATCGGCATTCGGCGAAGTTTGTGCTGATCGGCACCATGAACCCCGAAGAGGGTGAACTGCGTCCGCAATTGCTCGACCGCTTTGGTTTGAATGTCGCCCTCAGTGGCCACACCGCACCCGCCGAGCGCGGTCAGATCATCCGTCGCCGACTGGATTTCGACAGCGACCCGCAAGGGTTCTGCGCCGAGTGGGAAAGCCAGCAACACGCACTGCGCGAGCGCTGCCAAAAGGCGCGCTCGGCACTGGCAAACATTCCCCTCGACGATGCCGCGCTGGCGCAGATAACCGAGCGCTGCTTTGCTGCCGGCGTCGATGGCCTGCGAGCCGATCTGGTCTGGTTGCGCGCGGCCCGGGCTCATGCCGCCTGGCGCGGAGCGAATGCCATTGGCGAAGAAGATATCGACGCGGTCGCCGAGTTTGCCTTGCGCCATCGCCGTCGCGAACACTCGCCACCGATGCCGCACCAATCCCCCGCAGAACAGCCCTCCAATCAGAACGCCAACCCGAGCGAAGGTCAGGGCCAGTGGGGCGAAATGCCCGCCCAGGCGCTGCCGGTCGGCGCTCGACGTGAAGTGCCGAGCTGGCCAAAAAAGCCCTAGGCATTCGCCCTCGATCGGACGCGGGGGCGAATGCCAGACCCCGCGCAGGACGGCTGGATCACGGTAAACAGGGCAAGCGTCACGCAGCCCTGAGCGGATCGATCAATTGGCCCGGCACCTTGCTCAATGGCCGACCGCGTCAACGCGACGATCTGCTGTTTCACCTGCGCACCCGCAGCCCTCATGAATTATGGCTGGTGATCGTCGATGCCTCGGCCTCGACCCGGCGTCATCAAGCGTTGAGCGATGCCAAGGGCTTGTTGGCGCAACTGTTCGACGATGCCTATCGACAGCGTGCGCGCCTGGCGTTGCTGACCGCCAGCGGCCATGTGCCGAAGTGGCAGGTGCAAGGGTTGAAAGCCTCCGCTGGCTTGCGCGACTGGCTCGACGGGCTCGGGGCTGGCGGCGGTACGCCGATGCTGGCGGCGTTGGGCGAGGCAGGGCGCTGGTTGGCGGCGCGGCAAAAACGTTTTCCGGCAGAGCAGCAACGGCTGTTGTTGGTGACGGATGGACGGGTGAAGGAATGGTCAGCGTTGCCGGCGCTGGAGTGTCCGGGGCTGCTGATCGACATTGAGCGCGGGCCGATTCATCTTGGCCGGGCAAAGGTGTTGGCGGCGCAGTTGCAGGTTGATTATCGACATATCGATGAGCTGATTTCAGGTTGAGTTTGGTGTTGACAGTGCTGGCCCCTTCGCGAGCAAGCCCGCTCCCACTTTTAATCTGTGGCGTTCACAAAACCCATGTGGGAGCGGGCTTGCTCGCGAAGGCATCACCTCGGAATCGGATAATTGCGGTTAATCCCCATCGCTACCCTATGCTCTGTAAGCAAGACAATCACAGGAGTGACCCATGCGCGTTCTAGCCCGCAACGATCAGGACGATTTCCGCGTCAAAGCCTACGCTGGCACCAATGGCGTGTTGCTGGCGATTGACCTGGCCGAACACCGTCGCAAAGGTCTGCTGGGTTTCGCCATCGAAAAACAGCAAGGCAGCAAACCCTGGCTGTTTTTGTTCAACAGCCTGACCTTCCCCGGCAAGGCTCATACGTTCCCCCAGTTTCACGCTACCCCCAGCGATACCGCGCCATTGCAGAAATTTCGCTGGGCCGATTACGCGGTCAATCCGGGCGTGACAATCCATTATCGGGTTCACCTGGCCTACGGCACCGCCGATGCGCCGCAGCTGGGTGAGTTTCTGGAAGTGACGCTCACCACCGACAATGGCCTTCCAGCGGGCCAGAGCGTCATCTTCAACCGGGCGGTGGCGGCGAGTCAGGCCTTCCAGCGCAAATTCGCCGACCTCGATGCGCAGCTCAGCGCCAACAAAAAACTGCCCATCGAAGAATGGCCCGACGCTCCACGGCAATGGCTGGAAAACGGTCTGCTCGCACGCTTGCTGGGGTTCATCGAACGGGCCGAGGATGATCAGTGGGCGCTGGACATCGCGATCTATGAATATCAGTTGAAGGTGATTGTCGATGCGGTGAACGCTGCGTTTGAGCGCGGCGTAAAGGTTCGGATTTTGTACCACGCCCAGCCGGACGAAGACACCACGGCGCTGAACGAAGCCAGCCTGGAAAAAATTCCGGCAGCGAACAAGCGCGGGCGGGTCACTCACAACATTTTTCACAACAAGTTCATGGTCCTGAGCCGGCTCGACGCAGCGGGGCAGAATCAGCCCGAAGCGGTACTGTGTGGCAGCACCAATTTCACCGCCAACGGCGTTTATCGTCAGGCCAACGTGGTGCATGTACTGGACGACGCCCGGATCGGCGCCAGTTATCTGCAAACCTTCGAGCAGGTCTGGGCCGACCCGACGGATGTCGGCGCCACACGGGAATGGCTCACGGAAAACAATCCGATGCAGCCGGAGCAGGCGCTGTTCGCTGGCTTCTCACCGCGCTCGGGCCAGGGCGACTTGCGTGAGTTCGTCGACATCATCAACGCCGCCAAAAAAGACCTGCTGTTTGTCACCGCGTTTGCCTTGCCGGACGAAGTGCTCAACGCGTTGCTCGGCCTGCCCCACGACGATATTTTGCGTTACGGCCTGCAAAACACCGTCAGCAGCATCACCGGTTTCCACGCTGATCGCACCGCTCAATTTGCCGCCACCGCGCTGCTCAATACCGGCCTGGAAGGCTGGCTCAAGGAAAACATGAAAGGCCAGAAGGGCAGACTGCTGGTGCACACCAAAGCCATCGTTGTCGACTTCACCAGCGATGCACCGACGATCATCAGCGGCAGCCACAACCTGAGTGAGGCGGCCAGTAACGGCAATGATGAGAACTTTCTGATCATCCGTGGCGACACCGACCTGGCCGATCGTTACGGGTTGGAACTGCTGCGCTTTTACGAGCATTACCGGTTCCGCTACTTCGCAAAAAAGCTGGCGCTCAAGCAGGTCAGACCGTTGGCGCCGGATGACAGCTGGACCGATGACTATTACCGCGAGGGCGATCTGCGCATGTTGTCGCGGTTGCGCTTTGCCGGACGATAAACACACTCGCGCGCGCCCTTTGTAGCAGCTGCCGAGCAGCGCGAGGCTGCGTTCGGCTGCGAAGCAGTCGTAAGTCCGGCTGACGCGGTCTGCCTGATGCACCGCAATCTCAGGTTTTACGACTGCTACGCAGCCGGACGCAGCCTCGCGCTGCTCGGCAGCTGCTACAGGTCGGTTATTTGCCCATCGACTGGCGGTACTGACGGGTACGCCGGGCGATGTACAGCTGGTTGAGGATCAATGCCCATACCGCCGAGACTTGCGGCCTAGGCTTGCGCCCGCGGCTCAATCGATGAAGCTGAAACTTCACCACGGCCATATTCGCCAGCGCCGCCAGAGGTTTGCGTTTCCAGCGAATCGGCGGCAACTGCGGGTGGCTGTTCTGGCCTTCACGCCAGCGTTTGACCAGGTTCGGTTCGATGGCCATGGCCGTGCCAATACCGGCCATGGCGATACCGCTGTCGAGCACTTGTTCGACGATCGCCAACCGCCGTATTCCACCGGTCACCATCACCGGCATGTTCGCCACACTGGCCAGTTCACCGGCCATTTCCAGAAAATACGCTTCTCGCGCCAGGGTCCGACCGTCGCGCGCTTCGCCTTGCATGGCCGGGGCTTCGTAGCTGCCACCGGAGAGTTCCAGCAAATCGATTTGCTGGTCGTTGAGCCACTGGATCACTTGCCGGGCATCATCGGCGTCGAAACCGCCGCGCTGGAAGTCCGCGGAATTGAGCTTCACCGCTACGCAAAACTGCGGCGATACCAACTTGCGAACAGCGCTGAGCACTTCCAGCAGCAGGCGCGCGCGATTTTCCAGAGAACCGCCCCAGCGGTCGGTGCGGCGATTGGTCAATGGCGAGAGAAACTGGCTGATCAGATACCCGTGCGCGGCATGGATCTGCACCCCGGTGAAACCGGCCTTTTCCGCCAGGGCGGCGCTGGTGGCGAAGCGTTGAATGACCTCTGCAATGTCGTTCTCGCTCATGGGTGTGGGTTCGGCAAACATCTTCGAAAACCCGCCAAGATCCAGCGCGACCGCCGAAGGTGCCCAGGCTTGCTGGCCGAGGTTGGCCATGGTCTGGCGGCCGGGATGATTGAGTTGCACCCAGAACTGCGCGCCACCGGCCCGGCCGATGGTTGCCCACTGACGAAAACGTTCCAGGTCTCGCTCGTCTTCCAGCACCACGCCACCGGGCCCGGTCATGGCGCGGCGGTCGATCATCACGTTGCCGGTCAGCAACAACCCGGCTTCGCCGTCGGCCCAGGCTTGATACAGCCGAAACAACTCGCCGGAAGGCGCCTGCCCGGTATCGGCGAGGTTCTCTTCCATCGCGGCTTTGGCGATACGATTGCCGATGGTCTGGCCGTTGGGCAAATTCAACGCTTGGAAGGGCGACATGCTTGACTCCTCATCAGTGAAGCGTAGAGGCTAAGCTTAAAGTTAACTTTAATGTCAAGCGTGCAAACGAGGCCGTGATGAAGATTGGTGAATTGGCGCAACAAAGCGGGTTGAACGCCTCGCGCATTCGTTTTTACGAGGCCCAGGGCCTGATCCGTCAGGTCGAGCGGCAGGCCAACGGCTATCGGCGTTACCCGCCGCAAGTGTTGCAAACCCTGAAAATCATCCAGTGCGCCCAACAGGCCGGTTTCACCCTCGAAGAGCTGAAGTTGCTGCTACCGGATGCCACGACGGGTGAGGTCAATCACGACGAACTGGTGGCGAGCCTTGGGCGCAAGGTCGAACAGATCGAAGCGATGCAACTGCACCTGGCCCAGAGCAAGGCGCAGTTGCTGGAGGTGATCGAGAATATCCAGGCGCGACCCGAGGGCATGGGATGCGGTGCGAATGCCGAGCGGGTGCTGGCGTCGCTCAAGCAATAGTTCTGATGACTGCCCAGGATCAAGAGCAAAAGCTTCGCGAGCAAGCCCGCTCCCACAGTTGACCGGGGTGTCCAGATAGACTCGGTCTAATGTGGGAGCGAGCCTGCTCGCGATAGCGGTCGGTCAGATGACTCAAACATGACCCATCCAGCGCACATGCAACAGCTCTCGTGCACGAGGCGCAGTGCATAACGATCGAAGGGTTTTCTGCAACCACGGCAAGTCGTGGCGGGGTTTGCGGCTAGCCTGTTTGGGCCTGAGCTTGCCGATGTGCTTTTTGAAATTTTCTTCCAGGGTTTCCCGAGTCCCGATGCCCTTGAGCTTCTTCAGCAGCTTCCCTTCCTTGTAGAACAACACCGTGGGTGTGCCGGTGACATCCGGATGCCTGGGGGACTCGCTCGTACTCAGCATGTAGACCTGCGCGTGATCCTTATACTGCTCGGCAATCGTGCGGAAAACCGGCTCGGCCATCTCGCAGGCGTAACAGTTTTTATTGCCGAAATACAGGATCACCGGGCGCCAGGTTTTCAGGGCCTTGCGGTAGGCCGGAGCCAGCGTTGATGGGTTAATCATCGAGCTCATTGAAATCTCCTTTTCAAAGACCATCGAAGGCCTGTTGACGTTAAAGGAGGCAAGCAGGTGGGTCTACTGTCAGAAATTACAGGTAGGGCTCTGCTTCATTTTGAATCGCTATGGCTTCAGATGTGGTGCAAGTACTCGAGCGTTGTGTCCCACGGTAGCGTTCTCTTATTTGTGCGTTTCGTAACGCCTTCCTCGCACTCACGCGCATCCATCTGATTCAAAACACTTTCCAGACTCCCCGAGATTCCGCCCACAACCTGTGGCACACTTTCTGCTGTCTATTCCGTTGTTACATACCTACTTCCGGTATAGCGGAATAAACATCACCCTGGAGTGCTTGCCATGCATCGCCGACCTTCGTTGTTTAAAGCGTGTGTTTTTCTGTTCGCGGCTTCGGCCGCTGTCATGGGTGTCGCTCAAGCGGCAGACAGCAAGCTCGACAGCGTGCTGGCCCGTGGGAAATTGATCGTGGGCACGGGCAGTACCAATGCGCCGTGGCACTTCCAGGGCGCGGATGGCAAGTTGCAGGGATTCGATATTGATATCGCGCGGATGGTGGCCAAAGGGTTGTTCAACGACCCGACCAAGGTCGAGTTCGTGGTGCAGTCGTCCGATGCGCGGATTCCGAATCTGCTGACCGACAAGGTCGACATGAGTTGCCAGTTCATCACCGTGACCGCCAGTCGTGCGCAGCAGGTGGCGTTCACCCTGCCGTACTACCGCGAAGGCGTCGGCCTGTTGTTGCCGGCCAACAGCAAGTACAAGGAAATCGACGACCTGAAGGCCGCCGGCGATGGCGTTATCGTGGCGGTGCTGCAGAACGTGTACGCCGAGGAACTGGTGCATCAGGCACTGCCCAAGGCCAAGGTCGATCAGTATGACAGCGTGGATTTGATGTATCAGGCCGTGAACTCCGGCCGTGCCGACGCGGCGGCCACCGATCAGTCGTCGGTGAAATACCTGATGGTGCAGAACCCTGGTCGCTATCGCAGCCCGGCTTACGCCTGGAGCCCGCAAACCTACTCCTGTGCAGTCAAGCGCGGCGATCAGGACTGGTTGAACTTCGTTAACACCGTCCTGCATGAAGGCATGACCGGTGTTGAGTTCCCGACGTATGCGGCGTCGTTCAAGCAGTGGTTCGGTGTCGATCTGCCGACCCCAGCGATCGGTTTCCCCGCTGAATTCAAATGATCCCGTGAGAGCGGGGCGGTTCTAAATCGCCCCGCTCAAGGTACTGCTGACCATGAACTATCAGTTGAATTTTGCCGCCGTCTGGCGCGACTTCGACACCTTGTTGGCGGGCCTCGGTCTGGGGCTTGAGCTGGCGCTGGTGTCGATCGCGATCGGCTGCGTGATCGGCCTGATGATGGCGTTTGCCTTGCTGTCGAAGCACCGTGCGTTGCGGGTGCTGGCGTCGGTGTATGTGACGGTGATCCGTAATACGCCGATCCTGGTGTTGATCCTGTCGATCTACTTTGCGTTGCCGAGCTTAGGGGTTCGTCTGGACAAGATCCCGTCGTTCATCATCACCCTGTCGCTGTATGCCGGGGCGTACCTGACCGAAGTGTTCCGTGGCGGGTTGTTGAGCATTCCCAAGGGGCTACGTGAAGCCGGCCTGGCCATCGGGCTCGGTGAGTGGCAGGTCAAGGCGTACATCACCGTGCCGGTGATGCTGCGCAATGTGCTGCCGGCCCTGTCGAACAACTTCATTTCGCTGTTCAAAGACACCTCGCTGGCGGCGGCGATTGCCGTGCCGGAGCTGACCTATTACGCGCGCAAGATCAATGTCGAGAGCTACCGGGTGATCGAAACCTGGCTGGTGACCACAGCGCTCTATGTTGCGGCCTGTTACCTCATTGCCATGATGCTGCGTTACCTCGAGCAGCGTCTGGCGATTCGCCGATAGGAGCCCCCATGTACGAATCCCCCAGTTGGTTGCATGAGTTATGGGTGGCGCGGGAAGTCCTGTGGCAAGGCTTCCTGACCAGTGTGCAGTGCTCGGCGCTGGCGATTTTACTGGGCACGCTGGTCGGCATCGTTGCAGGTCTGGTGCTCACCTACGGCACGTTCTGGATGCGCGCGCCGTTCCGGTTTTACGTCGACATCATTCGCGGCACGCCGGTGTTTGTATTGGTGTTGGCTTGCTTCTACATGGCACCGGCCTTGGGCTGGCATATCAGCGCATTCGGTGCCGGCACCTTGGGGCTGACGCTGTTTTGCGGCTCCCACGTCGCCGAGATTGTGCGCGGTGCATTGCAAGCGCTGCCCAGTGGCCAGATGGAAGCGAGCAAGGCCATCGGCCTGACGTTTTACCAGGCGCTGGGCTACGTGTTGTTGCCTCAGGCGTTGCGGCAGATCTTGCCGACCTGGGTCAACTCGTCCACCGAGATCGTCAAGGCCTCGACGCTGTT
The DNA here is from genome assembly GCF_014852305.1 of Pseudomonas sp. PDM09. Lineage (NCBI taxonomy): Bacteria > Pseudomonadati > Pseudomonadota > Gammaproteobacteria > Pseudomonadales > Pseudomonadaceae > Pseudomonas > Pseudomonas sp. PDM09. Next base: position 833,678 of record NZ_JACVBI010000002.1, read on the forward strand.
GTCGGTGATCGGCGTCGCCGAATTGCTGCTCAGCACCCAGCAGATCATCGCCCGGACGTTCATGACCCTGGAGTTTTACCTGTTCGCCGGTTTGCTGTTTTTCGTCATCAACTACGCCATCGAATTACTCGGCCGGCACATTGAAAAGCGGGTGGCTTTGCCATGACACAAGCTCAAGTTTCGACCCAGAATCAAGCGCTGCTGGACATCCGTGGCCTGCACAAACAATACGGCCAGCTCGAAGTGCTCAAGGGCGTCGACCTGACGATGCAACGCGGCAACGTGGTCACGCTGATAGGCTCCAGCGGCTCGGGCAAGACCACGCTGCTGCGTTGCGTGAACATGCTCGAAGAGTTCCAGGGCGGGCAGATTCTGCTCGATGGCGAATCCATCGGCTATCACGAGGTCAACGGCAAGCGCGTGCGTCACCCGGAAAAAGTCATCGCCCGCCATCGCGCCATGACTGGCATGGCGTTCCAGCAATTCAATCTGTTCCCGCACCTCACCGCGTTGCAGAACGTCACCCTCGGGTTGCTCAAGGTCAAAAAGCTGCACAAGGATGAAGCCGTGGCGCTGGCGGAAAAATGGCTGGAGCGGGTTGGCCTGCTGGAGCGGCGTGATCACTATCCCGGGCAGTTGTCGGGCGGTCAGCAACAACGCGTGGCGATTGCCCGGGCGATTGCGATGAACCCGAGCCTGATGCTGTTCGATGAAGTCACCTCGGCCCTCGACCCGGAACTGGTGGGCGAAGTGCTGAACGTGATCAAGGGCTTGGCCGAAGACGGCATGACCATGCTGCTGGTGACCCACGAAATGCGCTTTGCCTTCGAGGTGTCGGACAAGATCGTGTTCATGAATCAAGGGCGGATCGAAGAGCAGGGGCCGCCCAAGGAACTGTTCGAACGCCCACAATCGTCGCGTCTGGCGGAATTTCTCAAGAACACTCGTTTCTGATTTTACAAAAGAATTTTACTTTCAATCAGGAGAAACACCCATGAGCATTACTCGTTACGGCACCGGCAGCACCGCCGGTGGCGGCCAGCCCCGTCCTTTCGCCCGCGCCGTCGAAGCCGATGGCTGGCTGCACGTGTCCGGCCAGGTGCCGGCACTGGATGGCGAAATCATTGTGGGCGGAATTGTCGAGCAGACTCACCAGACCATGAAAAACCTGATCGCGATTCTGGAAGAGGCCGGGTACGGGCTCGAAGATGTGGTGCGCACAGGTGTTTGGCTGGAAGACCCGCGGGATTTCTGGAGCTTCAACAAAGTGTTTTCCGAGTACTTCAAAAGCGAACACGCCCCGGCGAGGGCCTGCGTACAGGCGAACATGATGGTCGATTGCAAGGTCGAGATTGATTGCATCGCGTACAAGAAAAAGGCCTGAACCGAGGTGACTTCATCGCTAGCAGGCTAGCTCCCACAGGGAAACGCATTCCAAATGTGGGAGCTAGCCTGCTAGCGATGGCGGCCTAACGGTCGTCGCCGCACTCTAGGTAAACTCCCGGCGACTTTGAATGGGAACCACTGAAATGACCGAAGACACCATCAAGCGCCGGGCTCGCGGTCTGGACCGGGCGTTCGACATTCTCGATTTCCTCAAGGAAATCGGCCAGCCCCTGCGCCCGAACGAAATCGCCAGCGGCATCGGCAGCCCGAAATCCACGGTCTACGAACTGGTCGCCTCCTTGTTGGAGCGGCGTATTCTCGAACCTGTGGGTAAGGACGGTCACGTTTACCTCGGTCGTCAGCTGTACTTCCTCGGGCAGGCGCATTTGCGCCATTTCGACCTGACCCGCGAGGCCGATCTTGCCTTGCAAGAGATCGTCAGCCAGACCCGTGAAACCGCGCAGATGTGCCTGCTCAACGGGCGCAAATACACCGTGGCGTTGATGAAAGAGGGCGAGCGTCATTTCCGTATTTCCTCGGACATCGGCGAGAACGCGCCGATCCCCTGGACCGCTTCCGGACGCTTGCTGCTGGCGCACCTGAGCGATCAGCAGATTGTCGACTTGATCGACCCGGACGACTTCATCCTGCCCGACGGCGAACGTTTGCCGCTGGAGCGGTTTCTCGAGGAAATTCGCCAGGCCGGTATCGATGGGTTCTTTTCCTTCGATAGCGTCGCAGACACGTTTACCCATTGCTTCGCCGCCCCGGTCAAAGACCCGAACGGCGTGGCCATCGCCACCCTGTGCATCGTCGCCCCAAGGGCCGATGCGAAGAACAATTACAACGACTATCGTCGGGTGCTGATCGACAGCGCCAACAGCCTCGCCCGGCGTATCAACGAATAACAGCGGCTGCCTGCGGCCGCGAGTGTGAGGAGATCGACCATGTATTCCGCCAAAAATACTGCCGCCGTGGAAAAGGGCTTTGCCCATACAGGCGCCAATCTTGTGCGTGACGTCAGCCTGCCAGCGCTGGTGCTGCACCGCGACGCGCTGGAGCACAACATTCGCTGGATGCAGGACTTCGTCAGCAACAGCGGCGCGGAACTGGCGCCCCACGGCAAAACCAGCATGACCCCGGCGCTGTTTCGCCGCCAACTGGACGCCGGTGCCTGGGGCATCACCCTGGCCAGCGCCACGCAAACCCGCGCGGCTTACGCTCATGGTGTGCATCGGGTGCTGATGGCCAACCAATTGGTCGGCACGCCGAACATGGCGCTGATCGCCGATCTGTTGGCAGACCCGACCTTCGATTTCTATTGCATGGTCGATCACCCGGATAACGTCGCGGACCTCGGCGCGTATTTCGCCTCGCGCGGGGTGCGCTTGAACGTGATGATCGAGTACGGCGTGGTCGGCGGGCGTTGCGGTTGCCGCACCGAAGCCGAAGTGCTGGCGCTGGCCAAGGCGATTGCGGCGCAACCGGCATTGGCGCTGACCGGCATCGAGGGTTACGAAGGAGTGATTCACGGCGATCACGCGGTGAGTGGCATCCGTGCGTTCGCTGATTCTTTGGTGCGCCTGGCGGTGCAATTGCAGGACAGCGGCGCGTTCGCCATTGCCAAGCCGATCATCACGGCGTCGGGTTCGGCCTGGTACGACTTGATTGCTGAATCCTTCGAAGCGCAGAACGCCGGCGGGCGCTTCCTCAGCGTGCTGCGTCCTGGCAGCTACGTCGCTCACGACCATGGCATCTACAAGGAAGCGCAATGCTGCGTGCTCGACCGTCGCAGCGACCTGCACGAAGGTTTGCGCCCGGCGCTGGAAGTCTGGGCGCATGTGCAGTCATTGCCGGAGCCGGGTTTTGCGGTGATCGCCCTGGGCAAACGCGACGTCGCCTATGACGCCGGTTTGCCGGTGCCGTTGCTGCGTTACAAGGCCGGTGTGGTGCCGGCAATCGGCGAGGACGTGAGTGCCTGCAAGGTGACGGCGGTGATGGACCAGCACGCGTTCATGACTGTGGCGCCGGGGATTGCGTTGCGGGTGGGCGATATCATTTCGTTCGGTACTTCGCACCCGTGCCTGACGTTCGACAAATGGCGCATCGGGTGTCTGGTGGATGAGCAACTGAATGTCATCGAAACCATGGAAACCTGTTTTTAAGGTTTGAGACCGCGTCGTGGCCTTCGCGAGCAAGCCCGCTCCCACAGTGGATCTTCAGTGTTCACAAGACCCCTGTGGGAGCGGGCTTGCTCGCGAAGACGTCCGCCCAGACACCACCGAAACACCAGAGACACCACATCAATGAACAGCATCAGCCCCCTCGGCCCCAACACCCCGCGCATCGCCCTGATTGGCGAATGCATGATCGAATTACAGCAGCGCGCCGATGGCACGCTGCAGCAAAGCTTCGGCGGCGATACCCTGAACACCGCGGTCTACCTGGCCCGTGAGCTGGGCGATGGCGGCACGGTGGATTACGTCACCGCCCTGGGCGATGACAGTTTCAGCGACGCGATGTGCCAGAGCTGGGCCAGTGAAAATATCGGGCTGGACATGGTCCAGCGTTTGCCCGGTCGCCTGCCTGGGCTGTATTGCATCCAGACCGACGCGGCCGGCGAGCGGCGTTTTCTCTACTGGCGCAACGAAGCGGCAGTGCGCGATTGCTTCACCACCCCGGCGGCCGCGCCGATCCTGGCGGCGCTGCCGGATTACGACGTGTTGTATTTCAGCGGCATCACCCTGGCGGTGCTCGGTGTGCAAGGGCGGGAAAAACTGCTGGAAACCCTGATCGAAGCCCGGCAACGGGATGCGCGGATCGTGTTCGACAACAATTATCGACCACGCTTGTGGGCTTCGATTGAAGAGGCACGGGCGGCTTATCGCAGTGTTCTGCCCTATATCGACCTGGCGTTGCTGACGGTTGACGATGAGCAGGCGCTGTTCCATTTTTCCGATTGCGCGGCGGTGTTTGCCGCGTACGAGCAGATGGGTACGCCGGAAGTGGTGCTCAAGCGCGGGGCCGAGGCGTGTCTGATTCGCTGTGACGGTGAGTCGTTCGAAGTGCCGGCACAGGTGGTCGAGCGGGTGGTGGATACCACGGCGGCGGGGGATTCGTTCAGTGCGGCGTATTTGGCGTGTCGGCTCAAGGGTGGTAGCCCGGTCGAGGCTGCCGAGGCGGGGCATCGGTTGGCGAGTCGGGTGATTCAAGTGCCCGGGGCGTTGATCCCGAGATAAGCGGTGGATGGCCGTTTGCTGCGCAATCGGTTCGCGAGCAAGCCCGCTCCCACTCTAGATCTTCAGTGAACACACAATGGGTGACCACCACCGATCAAATGTGGGAGCGGGCTTGCTCGCGAAGGGGGCCGTAAGCCAACCCCTCAATCCCGGTAAAACACCTGCACCAGGTGATAACCGAATTTGCTCTTGATCGGCCCATGCACCACCCGCAGTGGTTTTTTGAAGATCACCGCATCGATCACGCCGACCATCTGCCCGGGCCGTACTTCGCCCAGGTCACCGCCGCGTTTGCCGGACGGGCACGTGGAGTATTTCTTGGCCAGCACATCGAAGGCTTCGCCCTTGGCGATGCGTTGTTTGAGCTGCTCGGCTTCTTCCGAGGTTTTCACCAGAATATGGCGGGCTTGGGCTTTCATTGGCAGTACCTTGCAACGGTGGTGGCTATGTTGGTGCCAGCGTGGGGCGCGCGATTATGCCTTAACTCAGTCCGCTTGGCCGATCATCGTGCGAATCTTGTTGGCCAACAGGTCAATGGAAAAAGGTTTGGCCACCATGTCCATCCCTTCCTCCAGGAACCCCTGGCGTTCGGCGGCTTTCTCCGCATAACCGGTCATGAACAACACCTTCAGGTCCGGGCGATGCTGACGCGCGATTTCCGCCAGTTGCCGACCGTTCATGCCCGGCAGCCCGACATCGGTCACCAGCAGATCGACCCGCAGGTCGGATTCCAGCAAGGGCAGGGCGGCCTTCGCGTCTTCGGCTTCATGGGCGTGATAACCCAGTTCATTGAGCAGGTCGAGCACCAGCATGCGCACCGCCGGATCGTCTTCCACCAACACCACCGTTTCACCGGCCACCGCTGCCGGAGTTTCGCCGGTGAGCGGCTCCAGAGTGTGCTCCGGCACCGCGACGTGCAGGCGTGGCAAATACAGGCGAACGCAGGTGCCCTGGCCCGGCAGGCTGTGAAGGCTGACGTGCCCGCCCGACTGCTGGGCGAAGCCGTAGATCATCGACAGTCCAAGGCCGGTGCCCTGACCGATGGGTTTGGTGGTGAAGAACGGATCGAAGGCCTTGGCCAACACTGACGGCGTCATACCGGCGCCGTTGTCGCTGACGGCAATCATCAGGTAATCCCCGGCCGTGACCGGTTCCAGGGGGGTGATGTCGCTACCGTCGAGGTGAACGTTGGCGGTTTCGATCAGCAGCTCGCCACCCTCTGGCATCGCATCCCGGGCATTGATCACGAGGTTGAGCAAGGCGTTTTCCAGTTGGCTGACGTCAGTGCTGACGGGCCAGACTTCATCGGCCAGCTTTATTTTGAGCTCGATAGGGTCGCCCTTGGTGCGGCGGAACAAATCTTCCAGAGAATGCACCAGCTGATTGGCATTCAGCGGCTTGCGATCCAGTGACTGACGCCGGGAGAACGCCAGCAGGCGATGGGTCAGGGCAGCGGCGCGGTGAGCCGAGGACACCGCGGCTTCGGTAAAGCGACCGATCTCGGCGGCGCGCCCGTCGGCGATGTAGCGCTGCATCAAATCGAGGCTGCCGATGATCCCGGTGAGCATGTTGTTGAAGTCATGGGCGATGCCCCCGGTGAGCTGTCCCACCGCTTCCATTTTCTGCGCATGCCGCAAGGCATCTTCAGCGCGCTCGCGTTCGAACATCTCGTTCTGCAGCCGCTGGTTGGCTTCGGCCAATTGCTGAGTGCGGGCGCTGACGCGTTCTTCAAGGGTTTCGTTGAGGTTGCGCAGGGCTTCTTCGGTCTGTTTGCGTTCGGTTTCGTCGATCACGAAGATGTAGAAACCGTTGACCGCGCCGTCCGCGCCATGACGTGGCAGGTAGTTCATCAGGGCCTGGCGGGTGCTGCCATCGCGGTGCGCGGCGCTGATGCTGAAACTGCAGGCCTTGCCTTTCAGCGCTTCGGCAATGTATTCGGCGCGCAGGGCATAGGCTTCGTCGCCCAGCACTTCACGGACGGTGCGGCCGTAAAGCTCCTGGGGCGTCAGGCCGTACCATTCCAGGTAGGCGGCATTGTTGAGGCGAAAACGCTCCTCGCTGTCGACGTAACTGATCAGGATCGGCATGGCGTTGATGATCAGTTGCAGCTCGGTCTGGCTCTGGCGCAAGGCCTGTTCGATGTGTTTGCGTTCGGTCAGGTCGAGTGCCGCGCCAAGGAAACGAATCGGTCGGCCATGATGATCCTTGTAGCAGCGGCCTCGGGCAAACACCCAGCGCAATTGGCCGTCGGGCTGCAGCAAGCGATATTCCTCGGCGTACTCGCTGCCATGGGTGATGCAGTGCTTGATGCTGCGGGCAATCATCGCCCGGTCTTCCGGGTGCACGCCGTGGAGGTATTCACTGATGGGCAACTGGCTGGCCATGGTCGGATCGACGCCATGCAATTGCGCGAAGTGGGCATCGGCGATGAAACGGTCTTCGCCGATGTCCCAGTCCCAGGTGCCGACGGCATCGGTGGCGGCCAGCGCCAGTTGCAGGCGCTGCTCGGTTTCGTGCTGGGCCTTGAGGCTGGCGGCGGAGCGTTGTTCCAGCTCCAGGGCGATGCGGCGGCGTTCGTTGGTTTCGATGGCCGTGACCAGAATCCCGGCGACCTCAGCGCTTTCATTGCGAATGGGGCTGTAGGTCAAATCCAGCCAGAAGTCGGAATCTCGTCCGTCGCGCTGCAAGGTAAAGCGCTGTTCGCTGTAGGTCCGCACCTGACCCTGTAGGACGGCGCTGTAAATCGGGTGGGTGAAGTCTTTCAGTTCTGGCCAGATCAGGTGCGTCGGTTGTCCGAAAGCGTGAGGGTGTTTGCTGCCGGCGAGGAGGGCGAAGCCGTCGTTGTAGATCTGGGTAAGCTGCGGGCCCCACAGCAACAGCATCGGCATTGGCGAGTGAATCACAATGTCCACGGCGGTGCGCAGGCTCTGTGGCCAGTGATCAGCGGCGCCCAGCGGGTTGTTTGTCCAGTCCAGTCGGGCAATTAAGGCCTGGGCGTCGCTGGCGGTCGGTGGTGCGTTCATTGCAATGTCCTGCGTCAGTCGGTGTGGCGGCGTCTACTATCCTTGCATGGCGGTAGACGCTGGATGATCCGTTTTGGGTCATTTTTTCAATTGAATGCTTCGCGGGTGTTTTTTGCCATGGAAATCGATGCACTGTTGCAAATTCTGGCCAGCCGCAATGGCTCCGATCTTTACTTGTCCACGGGCGCGCCACCCAGTGCGAAATTTGACGGTGTGCTCAAAGCCCTGGCTGAGCAACCGTTCAAGCCCGGAGAAATCGCAGCCATTGCCGCGTCCATCATGGACGCCGAACAGCGCCTGGAGTTCGATCGCGAACTGGAAATGAACCTGGCGCTGTCCCTGGCCGGGGTCGGGCGCTTTCGGCTCAATATCTTCAAGCAGCGCAACGATGTGTCGATCGTGGCGCGCAATATCAAACTCGACATTCCACGCTTCGAAGACCTCAAGCTGCCACCGGTGTTGCTCGAAACCGTGATGCTCAAACAGGGGCTGATATTGTTCGTCGGTTCGACCGGTTCCGGCAAGTCGACCTCGTTGGCGGCGCTGATCGATTACCGCAATCGCCACAGCAGCGGCCATATCATCACCATCGAAGACCCGGTCGAGTTTATCCATCGGCACAAGAAGTCGATCATTAACCAGCGTGAGGTCGGCGTCGATACCCGCAGTTTTCATGCGGCGTTGAAAAACACCCTGCGCCAGGCACCGGACGTGGTGCTGATCGGCGAGATCCGCGATCGCGAGACTATGGAGCACGCGCTGGCGTTTGCCGATACCGGTCATCTGGTCATTTCCACTTTGCATGCCCACAACGCCAATCAGGCGCTGGACCGCGTGATCAACTTCTTTCCCGAAGAACGCCGGGCGCAACTGCTCCATGACCTGGGCAATAACCTCAAGGCCTTTGTTTCCCAGCGTTTGGTGCGTACCCGGGATGGGCAGCGCCGGGCGGCGGTGGAAGTGATGTTGGGAACGCCAACCATCGGCGACCTGATCCGGCGCAATGAGCTTGGCGAGCTCAAGGGGATTATGGAGAAGTCGTCAGAAGCGGGCATGCAGACCTTTGATGGAGCGCTGTTCGGGCTGTTTGCCGAGGGCGCGATTGATGAGGCAGAGGCATTGAAACATGCAGATTCGGTGAACAACTTGCGTCTGCGCCTGAAAATGCACGCCGAGGCCACGCCCGGGCCCCATGCACCGCCGGGGGAATGGGGATTAGTGGACTAGCGCCGGCAACGACGATCAAATGTGGGAGCGGGCTTGCTCGCGAAAGCGGTCTATCAGCCAACATCAATGTTGAATGTGAAATCGTTTCGCGAGCAAGCCCGCTCCCACAATGGATCTACGTTTCAGTCGTTCAATTCAGGGCGGTCGCGAAACTGCTCCAATGCCTCGGGATTGGCCAGTGCGTCGGTGTTCTTCACCTTCTGGCCATGCACCACATTCCTTACCGCCAGCTCGACCACCTTGCCGCTGATGGTCCGCGGAATGTCCGTCACCGCGACAATTTTCGCCGGCACATGCCGTGGCGTGGTGTTGGCGCGGATGACCTGGCGAATCTGTTGTTGCAGCGCTTCGTCCAGCTCGACACCGTCGCGCAACCTCACAAACAGCACCACCCGCACGTCATCCTGCCATTGCTGGCCGATGGCGACGCTGTCCAGCACCTGCGGGACTTTCTCCACCTGACGATAGATTTCCGCCGTGCCGATGCGCACGCCGCCGGGGTTGAGCACGGCGTCGGAACGCCCGTGGATCAATAGGCCACCGTGGGGCAGTTGTTCGGCGTAATCGCCCTGGGCCCAGACACCGGGGAACAGGCTGAAATAGGACTTTCGCAGCTTCTCCCCGTCAGGGTCGTGCCACAAACCGATAGGCATGGCCGGAAAATGTCGGGTGCACACCAGTTCGCCTTTTTCACCGATCACAGGCGTACCGGCGTCGTTCCAGACTTCCACCGCCATGCCCAGGCCCTTGCACTGCATTTCGCCACGACGCACCGGCAGGACCGGGTTGCCAATCACAAAGCACGAAATGATGTCAGTGCCGCCGGACATAGAGGACAGGCACAGGTCGGACTTGAACGCGCGATAGACGTAATCGAAGCTTTGCGGGGACAGCGCGGAACCGGTGGACAGCACGGTTTTCAGGCTGCTCAGGTCATGACTGTCGCACGGCTTCAGGCCATTGCTTTCCAGTGCGGTGAGGAACTTGGGGCTGGTGCCGAAGACGTTGATGCGTTCGTCGTCGATCAGGTCGATCAAACGCTCCGGGCCTGGATGAAATGGCGAGCCGTCGTACAACACCACGGCGCTGTCGACTGCCAGCGCCGAGACCAGCCAGTTCCACATCATCCAGCCGCACGTGGTGTAGTAGAACAAACGGTCGCCGGGGCCAAGATCGGTATGCAGCCCATGTTCCTTGACGTGTTGCAGCAGTACGCCGCCGGTGCTGTGAACAATGCATTTCGGCACGCCGGTGGTGCCGCTGGAATAGAGGATGTACAGCGGATGAGCGAAGGGCACGGGAATGAATTGCGGCTCGCCGCCCGGGTCGTAGAAATCGTCCCAGAGCGTCACGTTGGCCTGGCTGTGGAAGTCTTCGATGCGCGCCTGGGGTCGTGCATAAGGCACAACGATCAACTGCTGCAAGGACGGCAGTTGCCCGAGGATTTCGTTGACCTTGGCGGTCTGGTCGATCTCTTTGCCGGCGTAACGGTAACCGGCGCAGGTGATCAGCACTTTCGGCTCGATCTGGCCGAAGCGGTCGATCACCCCATGAGTACCGAAGTCTGGCGAGGAACAAGACCAGATCGCACCCAGACTGGTGGTGGCGAGCATGGCCACCAATGTTTGCCAGGTGTTTGGCATGCACGCGGCCACGCGGTCGCCGAGGCCGACACCGGCGGCTTTCAGGCCGTTTTGAAAACCGGCGACATGGCTCGCCAGTTCGGCCCAGGTCAGTTGTTCCCGTTGGCCGTTTTCGCCAATGGCCACCACCGCCACGGCATCGTCGCGACGGCGCAGCAAGTGCTCGGCGAAGTTCAGCGTGGCGCCGGGGAACCACTGGGCGCTGGGCATTTGTGCGCCCTCAATCAGCACCGCGTCTGGCTGATCGTGAAAACGGATGTCGAAGAAATCGACGATGGCCTGCCAGAAAGCTTCCCGCTGATCGATGCTCCACTGGTGCAGGGCAGGGTAGTCGGCGATCTCAAGGGCATGTCGCTGATTGACGAAGCGCCGGAACGCCTCCATGTGGGACTTGCCGATGCGCTCGGTGCCGGGTTGCCAGAGGATGTCGGACATGGCTTGGCCTCTCTCGTTCCCACGCTCTGCGTGGGAATGCCTCAATGGACGCTCCGCGTCCGCTTTGGGACGCAGAGCGTCCCGGGCTGCATTTCCCGCGCAGAGCGTGGGAACGATCAGTGTCAGGGGGCTAGCGGCGGGTTACTGCGCCAACCACCCACCATCAATATTCCACGCAGCGCCACGCACCTGGCTACCGGCTTCGCTGCATAAAAACAGCACCAACTCGCCCAGCTGCGACGGCGTCACGAATTCCAGCGACGGCTGCTTCTCGGCCAGCAAATCATGTTGCGCCTGCTGCGGGTCGATCCCGGTCGCGGCGCGATCATCGATCTGCTTCTGCACCAGCGGCGTCAGCACCCAACCCGGGCAAATGGCATTGCAGGTGACGTTCGTCGTGGCGGTTTCCAGGCCGACCACCTTGGTCAGGCCGATCACACCATGCTTGGCCGCAACGTACGCCGCCTTGCCCACCGAACCGACCTGGCCATGCACCGAGGCGATGTTGATGATCCGTCCCCAGCCCTTGGTGCGCATCCCCGGCAAGCTCAAACGGGTACTGTGAAACACCGACGACAGATTGATCGCAATGATCGAGTCCCAGCGCTCCACCGGAAAATCTTCCACCGACGCCACGTGCTGGATGCCCGCGTTGTTGACCAGGATATCCACGCCGCCGAACTCACGCTCGGCGTACTCGATCATGTCGGCGATCTGCGCCGGGTCGCTGACGTCGGCGGGGTGATGGCCGACCTTGCCGCCGCTTTTATTATTGAGCTGTTCCACCTCGGCAATCACCCTGGACGCATCGCCGAAACCATTGAGGATCAGGTTGGCGCCAGCCTTGGCCAGGCTCAGGGCGATTCCCAGACCAATGCCGCTGGTGGAACCGGTGACCAGTGCGGTCTTGCCCGAAAGAGTCGTCATGAATACCTCACACAATGCCAGTGGCGTAGAAAGTACCGATCACCACAAAAACAGCGAGTGTCTTGATCAGCGTAATACAGAAAATGTCTTTGTAGGCTTCGCGGTGGGTCAAACCGGTGACCGCCAGCAACGTAATCACCGCGCCGTTGTGCGGCAGGGTGTCCATGCCGCCACTGGCCATCGCGGCGACCCGGTGCAGCACTTCCAATGGAATGTTGGCGGCATGGGCGGCACTGATGAACGTCTCGGACATCGCCGCCAGGGCGATGCTCATGCCGCCCGACGCCGAACCGGTGATGCCGGCCAGCAGGGTCACGGTAATCGCTTCGTTGACCAGCGGGTTGGGAATGCTCTTGAGCCAACCGGACAGCACCAGAAAACCTGGCAGCGAGGCGATCACTGCACCGAAACCGTATTCCGACGCGGTGTTCATCGCCGCCAGCAGCGCGCCGCTGACCGCACTTTTACTGCCTTCGGCCAACTTGCCGCGAATCGTCTGAAAGGCGAACACCAGCACCATGACGATGCCCACCAGCAAGGCAGCCTGGACCGCCCAGATCGCGGTCAGTTTGGCGATGTCGGTGGTTACCGGTGCAGCCATGCCTGGCAACGAGAGGCTGTGAGTCTTGCCGTACCACAGCGGAATCCAGCGGGTGAACAGCAGGTTCATCAGGCCCACCATCAACAGCGGCGACAGCGCGATCCACGGGTTGGGCAGCTTGATATCCGGCGCGGTTTCCGGCTCGTTGCGCAGCTCTGAACCATACCCTTCACCGCTGCGCTGGGCCTTGTTGCGCTGGCTTTGAAGGAACAGCATGCCGGCGCAGAACACGAAAATCGTGCCGATCACACCCAGCCACGGCGCGGCCCAGGCGGTGGTGTTGAAGAAGGTGCTGGGGATGATGTTCTGGATCTGCGGGGTGCCGGGCAGGGCATCCATGGTGAACGAGAATGCGCCGAGGGCGATGGTCGCCGGGATCAGGCGCTTGGGGATATTGCTCTGGCGGAACATCTCGGCGGCAAACGGGTAGACCGCAAACACCACCACAAACAGCGACACGCCGCCGTAAGTGAGCAGGGCGCAGACCAGCACGATCACCAGCATCGCCTGACGGGTGCCGAGCAAGCGAATGGCCGCTGCGACGATGGAGCGGGAGAAGCCCGACAACTCGATCAGCTTGCCGAACACGGCACCGAGCAGGAACACCGGGAAATACAGTTTGACGAAGCCGACCATTTTTTCCATGAACACCCCGGTGAAGACGGGGGCAACGGCGGAAGGGTCGGTGAGCAGGACGGCGCCGAGGGCGGCGATCGGGGCAAAGAGGATAACGCTGTAGCCACGGTAAGCAGCCACCATCAGCAGCGTGAGGGCTGCCAAGGCAATGATCACACTCATGGTGTGTCTCCTTCGATTGTTATTTTTGTAGGGTGAAGCTTTGTGGGAAGGGCTAAAGCGAGTTTCGTGCCAGATATATAAGTTGCTGAAATATAAAGGATTTATATTTTTTTTGAATGTTGTGGAGGATGTTTGTCTCTGTTTGGAGACGTTTGAGCGCCTTAAAAGATCGCAGCCTTCGGCAGCTCATACAGGGAAACGCAGAAATCACCGTAGGAGCTGCCGAAGGCTGCGATCTTTTGATCTTGAAAATCGATCTACAAATGGAGATACGTGTCTCTTTATGGAGACTCTGCAATCCCCAACGCCACCATCTTCTTGTACAACGTCGACCGCCCCAGCCCCAACCGTGCCGCCGCTTCAATAACCTTCCCGCCGCATTGCGCGAGGGTCGCTTCAATCAACTGCCGATCAAACCGTTCGCGAGCTTCACTGAAAGTCTCATGGGCAACCGGCTCGATGGCCAAGGGCGCCACACGCTGCACCGGGACAACACTGCCAATCGCCGCGCGGATATCCGCCACGTTCAGCATCAAATCATCACTGAGCAATGCCGCACGCTCCAGAACATTGCGCAGTTCGCGGATGTTCCCTGGCCAAGCGTGTTGACCCAACAAATTCAAGGCTTCGGGGTTCAGTTCGTGCTGACTGCGCAGCTCTTCGAGGATCGCTTCACTGAGGGCCGGCAGGTCGTCGAGGCGATCACGCAGGGGCGGGACCTGAATCGGCAGCACGTTGAGGCGGTAATATAAATCGGCGCGAAACTCGCCGCGTTTGATCGCCGCTTCCAGGTCGGTGGAGGTGGCCGCGATCACTCGCACATCGCTCTGGATCACTTCGTTGGAGCCCACCGGCTCGAATTCCTTTTCCTGCAACACCCGCAGCAATTTGCTTTGCAGCGGCAGCGGCATGTCGCCGATCTCATCGAGAAACAGCGTGCCGCCCTGAGCGATCTGCAACTTGCCGGTGCGGCCCTTGCGATCGGCGCCGGTGAACGCGCCGGGGGCGGTGCCAAAGAACTCGGCTTCCAGCAGCGACTCGGGGATCGCCGCGCTGTTGATGCTGACGAACGCTTTGTGCGCCCGAGGCGAGGCGCCGTGGATCGCCTGGGCCAGCAGTTCCTTGCCAGTACCGGTTTCGCCCAGCAGCAACACCGGAGACTCGGCACTGGCGCTGCGCCGGGCGCGACGTTTGACTTCCAGGCTGGCGGCGCTTGTGCCGATGAAATGGGCGAAGTTGTACTTGGTCTGCCGTGCCCGCAGCAGCGAGCGGGTGGAGGCGAGTTCTTCCTGCATGCTCAGGTAGCGCTTGAGCATCGGCGACAAGCTACGCAATTCATCGAACAGGGCAAAACCGATGGCGCCGATCACCGCGCCGGCATCGTCGTGAATCGGCAGACGCATCACCACCAGCGGTTCCTTGGGGGTGTCTTGCATGTCCAGCAGGATCGGTCGTCCGGTGCGCACCACCTCACGCAACAGGCTGCCAGGGATCACACTTTCACAGGCCCGGCCGATCGCACCTGCGGCCGATTCGAGACCGAAACGCCGGGCATAACGCTCGTTCATCCAGACGATGTTCGCGTCGCGGTCGACAATCACCGTGCCTTCGCTCGATTGCTCGATGATTTCGAACAGCGAGCGGATCGCCAGGGTGCGAACGCGCTGGTAGTCCTTGAGGCTTTCGGTGGTGTTCATCGGTGTCATATCCAGAATGTGTGGTGTTTGTTCGGGCCCCATCGCGAGCAGGCTCGCTCCTACAGTCGATCTGTGTCGTTCACAAATCCCCTGTGGGAGCGAGCCTGCTCGCGATGGCCGCTACACGGTCCAACGGCATGACGCCGATTATGCCCACCCCGGACGCGCCGCCGCCAACAGCTCTTTGGTGTAGGGATGCTGCGGCGAGTCGAACACCGTGTGGCTCGCGCCGCTTTCCACCACTTTGCCGTCCTTGATCACGATCATGTCGTGGGCCAGGGCGCGTATCACCGCCAGGTCGTGACTGATGAACAGGTAGGTCAGGCCGTATTTTTCCTGAAGCTGACGGAGCAGGGCGACCACTTGTTTTTGCACCGTGCGATCCAGCGCCGAAGTCGGTTCGTCGAGCAGGATCAGCGCCGGTTTCAGCACCAGTGCGCGGGCAATGGCGATGCGTTGGCGTTGGCCACCCGAGAATTCGTGCGGATAGCGATGACGGCTTTGCGGGTCGAGCCCAACTTCTTCCAGCACCCGGATCACCTGGGCTTCGCATTCGTCCGGGGTGGATTGGCTGTGAACCTCAAGGCCTTCACTGATGATCTGCGCCACGGACATTCGCGGGCTGAGACTACCGAAGGGGTCCTGGAACACCACCTGCATCTTCTTGCGCCACGGTCGCAGCTGCTTCTGTGTCAAGCCATCCAGGGCCTCGCCCTGAAAGCGAATGCTGCCTTGCGAATCGAGCAAACGCAGGATCGCCTGACCGAGGGTGGACTTGCCCGAACCGGACTCACCGACGATGCCCAGCGTCTTGCCACGCTGAACATTCAGACTGATGTCGTCCACCGCACGCAGATAGGTTTTACGCTGGAACAGGCCGCCACCGATGGCGAAATGCACCTGCAAATTATCCACTTCCAGCACTTTTTCACGCTCATCCCGGGGCAGGGCTTCACCTTCCGGTTCAGCGTGCAGCAATATGCAGCTGTAAGGATGTTTCGGCTCGGTGAACAGTGTTTCGCAAGGCGCCTGTTCGACGATTTCCCCGGCCTTCATCACGCATACCCGTTGGGCGATGCTGCGCACCAGATTGAGGTCGTGGCTGATCAACAGCAGCGACATGCCGAGTCGTTGTTGCAGGGATTTGAGCAACAACAGGATCTTGCGCTGCACCGTCACATCCAGCGCGGTGGTCGGCTCGTCGGCGATCAGCAATTCCGGCTCGCAAGCCAGGGCCATGGCGATCATCACCCGTTGCCGTTGACCGCCAGAGAGTTGATGGGGATAAGCCTTGAGCCGTTCTTCGGGCTTCTGGATGCCTACCAGTTGCAGCAACTCGAGAATCCGTGCTTGCGCCGCTTTGCCGCCCAAGCCTCGGTGCAGCAGCAGGGTTTCGCCGATCTGCTTTTCAACGCTGTGTAGCGGATTGAGGGAGGTCATCGGCTCCTGGAAGATCATCGCGATTCGGTTGCCGCGCAGCTCGCGCAAGGTCTTGATGTCGGTGCCGATCAATTCCTGCCCGCGATAGCGAATGCTGCCGGTGGTAGTCGTGCCGTTTTCAGGCAGCAGTTGCAGGATCGAATGGGCGGTCACCGATTTGCCAGAGCCGGATTCGCCGACCAGTGCCAGGCATTCGCCGGGGCGGATGTCCAGGCACAGGTTGCGTACCACGGTCTGGCCGCTGAAGGCCACGTTGAGGTCACGGATTTCGATCAGGTTGTCACTCATATCAACAGTCCGCTTCAAGACCGAGGATCAAAGGCATCACGTAATGCCTCCCCGATAAACACCAGTAAAGAAAGAATCAGCGCCAGGGTGAAAAACGCCGTAAGCCCCAGCCACGGCGCTTGCAGGTTCTGCTTGCCTTGACCAATCAACTCACCCAGTGATGCACTGCCAGCCGGCATGCCGAAGCCGAGAAAATCCAGCGCCGTGAGGGTGGAAATCGCCCCGGTCAAAATGAACGGCAAATAGCTCAGGGTGGCGTTCATCGCGTTGGGCAGAATGTGCCGCACGATCACCTTGCGGTCGGTCAGGCCCAGCGCACGGGCGGCTTTGACGTATTCGAGGTTGCGCCCGCGCAGGAACTCGGCGCGCACCACGTCCACCAGGGCCAGCCAGGAAAACAGCGCCATGATCCCCAGCAGCCACCAGAAATTCGGCTCGACGAAGCCCGACAGAATGATCAGCAAGTACAGCACCGGCAGCCCCGACCAGACTTCCTGCAAGCGCTGACCGATCAGGTCGACCCAACCCCCGTAGTAGCCTTGCAGCGCGCCGGCGGCGATGCCGATCAAGGCGCTGATGAAGGTCAGGGCCAGCGCGAACAGAATCGACACCCGCGCCCCGAAAATCACCCGGGCCAGCACGTCCCGGGCTTGATCGTCAGTGCCCAGCCAGTTGACCTTCGACGGCGGGCTCGGCGCCGGTTGATTGAGGTCGTAATTGGGCGTGTCGTCGCTGAACGGGATCGGAGGAAACAACATCCAGCCGCCGTCCTTATGAATCAGCTTCTGCACGTAATCGCTGCGGTAATCGGCCTGGAACGGCAATTGCCCACCAAACTCCTGTTCGGTGTGGCGTTTGAATGCCGGGAAGTACAGCGAGCCCTGATAACTGACCACCAGCGGTTGGTCGTTGGCGATCAGCTCGCCGCCCAGGGTCAGCAGGAACAGGCCGATAAACAACCACAGCGACCACCAGCCACGGCGGTTTTTCTTGAAGCGCTCGAAACGGCGACGGCCCAGCGGCGAGAGCTTGAACATCAGGCGTTCCTCGCGGCGAAGTCGATGCGTGGGTCGACCAGGGTGTAGCAGAGGTCGCCGATGAGTTTTATCAGCAGGCCGAACAAGGTGAAGATGAACAGCGAACCGAATACCACCGGATAGTCCCGTGAAACCGCGGCTTCGTAACTCAAGCGACCCAGGCCATCGAGGGAGAAAATCACTTCGATCAGCAGTGAGCCTGCAAAAAATACGCTGATGAAGGCCTGCGGAATTCCCGACACCACCAGCAGCATGGCGTTGCGAAACACATGACCGTAAAGCACCCGGCGTTCGCTCAAGCCCTTGGCTCGGGCGGTGACCACGTATTGGCGAGTGATTTCATTGAGGAAGGAGTTCTTGGTGAGGATGGTCAGGGTGGCGAAACCACCAACCACCAGCGCTGTCACTGGCAGCACCAGGTGCCAGAAGTAATCGGTGATTTTGCCCAGGGTCGACAGCGACTCGAAATTGTCCGAGACCAGCCCGCGCACCGGGAACCAGTTCAATGAGGTGCCGCCGGCGAACACCACAATCAGGAACATCGCGAACAGGAACGCCGGCATGGCATAACCGATGATGATCGCGGTGCTGCTCCAGATATCGAAATGGCTGCCATGATGCACGGCCTTGCGGATGCCCAGAGGAATCGACACCAGATAAGTGATCAACGTGGCCCAGAGCCCGAGAGAAATGGTCACCGGCATTTTTTCCAGGATCAGGTCGGTGACCGTGGCACCACGGAAAAAGCTCTTGCCGAAGTCGAGGCGGGCGTAGCTCTTGAGCATCAGCCACAGACGTTCCGGGGCCGGTTTGTCGAAGCCATATTGCTTTTCAATCTCTTTGATCAGCTGCGGGTCGAGCCCTCGACTGGCCCGTGAGCTGTCATGCATGGTTTCGCTGGAACTGCCACCGACACTCGCACCGCCAATGCCCTGCAACTGCGCGATGGCCTGTTCCACCGGGCCACCGGGCGCGGCCTGGACGATGACGAAATTGACCAGAAGAATGATCACCAGTGTCGGAATGATCAGTAGCAGGCGCCGTAGTATGTAAGTCCACATCAGTGCGGTCCTCCGGGCTTGCCGCGTTTGATGAGCTCGGCGGTCATTTGTTGATTGGTCAGCGGGGTGGAGCTCACTTCCCACCAACTCTCGATGGCTGCGTCATTGCTCGCTTGCACAGAGGGAATGCCGAAGCGGTTCCACCACACGGTCGAGCTGCCCGGCGGGTAATAATTGGGAATCCAATAGAAGTTCCATTGCAGGACGCGGTCCAGGGCATGGGCGTAGCGCAGCATGTCAGCCTGGGTGGTGGCGCGAACCAGGCCGTTGACCAGCGTATCGACCGCCGGGTTCTTCAGCACCATGTAGTTGTTGGAACCGGGATCGTTGGCCGCCGCCGAGCCGAAATAGTTGTACAGCTCGTTGCCCGGCGAGGTGGTGACCGGGTAGCCGGTGACGATCATGTCGTAATCCCGGGACATCAGGCGGTTGACGTACTGGGACGCGTCGATGCGCCGAATATTCAGGTCGATGCCGATTTGTTTCAGGGTGCGCTTATAAGGCAACAGCAGTCGGTCCATGCCGTTCTGGCTGACCAGGAAAGTGAAGCTCAGCGGTTGGCCTTGGGCGTTGACCAGTTGATCGCCATCGGGTTTCCACCCGGCTTGTTCGAGCAAACCCAGGGCTTGCAACTGTTTGTCGCGAATCATGCCGCTGCCATCGGTTTTCGGTGCTTCGAAGACCTGGGTGAAGACTTCGTCGGGGATCTGCCCGCGCAGCGGTTCGAGAATCGCCCGTTCACCTGCGTCGGGCAGTTCTCGGGCAGCGAGGTCGGTGTTGGAAAAGTAGCTCTGCTGGCGGATGTACATCTCGCGCATCATCTGCCGGTTGCTCCACTCGAAATCCCAGAGCATGGCCAGGGCCTGACGCACGCGACGGTCCTGGAACATCGGGTTTTGCAGGTTGAACACAAAGCCCTGAGCCGATTGCGGTGCCTCTTTGGCCAAGTGAGCCTTTTGCAGGCGACCGTCGCTCAGGGCCGGGCTTTCGTAGCCGATGGAGTAGGCGGTGGCGGAGAACTCGCGGTTGTAGTCGTAGGCGCCACCTCGCAGGACCTGGCGGGCGACATCGGTATCGCCGAAATACTCGATGCTGAAATGATCGAAGTTGTAGAGGCCACGGCTGACCGGTAAATCCTTGCCCCACCAGTCGGCGTTACGCTCGAAGGTGATGCTGCGCCCGGAGTCGACCTTGCTCACGCGGTACGGCCCGCTGCCCAGTGGCGGCTCGTAACCACCGCCGTTGGCAAAGTCGCGGGTTTTCCACCAGTGCTCGGGAAATACCGGCAAGGTCGCGAGGTCGAGGGGCAGGGTACGGTTTTCGTTGCTCTTGAAGTCGAACCGAACGGTGAGTGGTGACTCCACTTCGACGCCTTTGACGTCGGCGAATTGCGTACGATAGCGCAGGCTGCCCTGGGTCATCAGCAGGTCGAAGGTGTAGCGCACGTCTTCGGCGGTGATCGGCTTGCCGTCGGCGAAACGGGCCTTCGGATTCAGGTAGAAACGCAGCGACAGTCCGTCGTCGGAACGCTCCATCTGTTGGGCGACCAGGCCGTAAACGGTATAGGGCTCATCCAGCGAACGCTGGGCCAGGGGCGAGTAGATCAAGCCGTCGATCTGCGTGACACCCGTGCCCTTGTCGATGTACGGCAGCATATGGTCGAAATGACCGATTTCCATCGCCGAGCGACGCATCGTGCCGCCCTTGGGCGCGCGCGGGTTGGTGTAGGCGAAATGGCTGAAGCCAGCGGGATATTTCGCCGGTTCACCGTACACGGTCAACGCATGTTGCGGTGCAGCATTCACACCAGCGGCACTTAATAGCAGCGCCACGGCAGTGAACAACAAAGTGGGGAAAGCCAGTCGCATTGTCAGCCTTAGAGCCGGGTGGTGGATAACCACAATTTGTACGCTAGCGGCGCGTCCCTCGCCAGCCGTATCACGTAACGAAAACACAACGGCCCGCCAAAAGGCGGGCCGTTATGTAGCAAACTCAAAGCGCTGATCAGTCCTGACGACTGGTCACTTCCAGCAGGTGGTAACCGAACTGGGTCTTGACCGGGCCTTGCACCACGTTGATCGGCGCGCTGAAGACCACGGTGTCGAATTCCTTGACCATCTGGCCCGGGCCGAACGAACCCAGGTCACCGCCCTGACGGCTGGAAGGGCAGGAGGAGTTGGCTTTTGCGACTTCGGCGAAATCGGCGCCAGCCTCGATCTGGGCCTTGAGTTCGTTGCACTTTTCTTCGCTGGAAACCAGGATGTGACGGGCAGTGGCTTTGGCCATGGGACAATACTCCATTCAATGTTCAATAAAATGCGGAGCCTACCGGATTCAGTGGGCTATTTCTTCCTCAAAGTTCCGTCTGTTTCATGCAGCGTTTTAAAGGCCGGCATTTCGCAAGCGTTCGGCATGTTGCACATACAGGGCAATCGGGTCGATACCCCGGCGGACCTGACCGGTTGTCTGGCCGAGGCTATCCAGATGATCCAGCGAATAATCCGAACGGATCACTTTGCCCAGATGGGAACTGAATCGACCGACCATACCGTCATTCTGCTCGGCTTCGGTGGTGAAATAGTGGGAGAAGGCCCGCAGAAACCCGTGCAGCGGATTGAGTGCATGGAGTCCCTCATCGAGGATGTCCCCCTGCAAAATGCCGCTCCAGGAATAGTAGCGCACACCATTGACCTGATCGCGCCCCTTGCCCCCCCAGGTTTTTGGCAACCCTTGCGGGTACTTGTCATTAAAGGCGCCAACGCCTTCGGTGGTCAGTGCATTGAGCGCAGCAATGGCGTTTTGCGGTAGATGCCGGTTGCCACTGAGCAATGACAGGAAATCGGCGAACAGCGTGGCCACCGCTCCGGCAACGTGTTCCGGCAGGCGTCCGGGGATCAGTGCCTTACGCAGGAAGTCGGCCAGTTCCGAGCCATGATTCGGCCCGCTGACCGATGTCACCGAGGCGACCACCTCGGGTGCCAGCGCTCCTGCATACCGTGCCGCAAGCGCCCCCTGACTGTGACCGATCAGATTGACTTTGCTTGCACCGGTTCCCAGCAGTACCCGATCGATCTGCGCCAACAGTTGCTCGCCGCGGGTTTCATTGCTGTGGGTAGCCGACAGATGCGGGATGAAGACCCTGGCGCCGGCGCTTCTGAGGGCCAGTTTGACGTCATGGAACAATTCCAGGTTGCCGATGCGATCGAAGCCGAAGAGCCCGTGGACCAGCAGGATCGGATAGTGAGTGGTTGCATTCCGTAGCATGTAGATTCCTTTTTCGCAGTAGGTCAGGTGTGTGTTCAAGGGGGGCACTCTAAAGCACACCAGCTGCTCGGCGATGTATGAAAAAGCCGCTATAACCCGATGAAAACGGAATAGAAATAGTACGAAAGTTCGGATGAACATGAGGTCTTGGTCGGAATATCTGGACATCTTTTTAACGATGGTTGAACGCTTTCTCGCAATGACCTACTTGTGAAACGTCATTTTTCCGTGCAAGCCGACGCCTTTGCCCTGCATCACGAATCAGCACTGTGGGGTTCAATAGGCTTCGTTCGATGCCGACTTTCAAGGCGGCATTTATTCCAAGGACTGGAGCGTATGAATGACTATTTATGAAGCGGCAAACCTGAATGTTGTAGAGCAATACATGGCGGCACCTCGGCTGGACCAGGCGGAGAACGCCATGTTGGATCCGTCCGAAAGAAAGGCCATTGTCACTGTTGCGCCTTATCAGGCCATGGCCTGCGGAGACAAGCTGGTCTTGTCCTGGTCAGGTATCGATGCAGAGGGTGTGGCGTATCGGCATGAAGTGTCGCGGTTCGTCAGCGAAGCCCAGGTGGACAGGGTGATTGTCTTTACTGTGTCGGACGTACACATCGCCGCACTGGACGGCGGGTCGCTCGAGGTTTACTACACGCTGTACAGCGCGCTCCATTGTGAGCCTTTGGAGTCCGGGCGTTTACAGTTGAGCGTCGGTGATGTCCGGCCGGATCTGCTGCCTGTGATTGTGAACGATGCGGTGGGTGGCACACTTGATCCCGACAGGGTCGCCGAGGGCGCCCGCGTTACGATCAGGCCGTATCCCCGGATGGCGGCTGGAGATCGGGTCTTGCTGTCCTGGGCCGGCGGTACGCCACAATCAAGCTTCAATGACACATTGAAAATCGAATCCTTTGCAGTGGGTGGCGAACTGTCGTTCTGGGTAAGTCCCGAGTCGATTGCTCCCAACCTTGGTGCAACCATTACGATCAGCTATTGCGTCGAGAAAGAAGGCCAAGAGCCTCGCTTCTCGGAGCCTGCACAGTTGTTGATCGGCCCTCTGGAGCGAGGACCGCTATTGCCGCCCTCTGTACTGGAGGCCGATGAGGGTTGGCTGGATCTGCAAGATGCGATCGATGGTGTCACCGTCGTGATCGACAATGCCCAGGCAGAAGAGGGTGAGCTGGTTTATCTGAAATGTGACGGGGAGCATTTCAATCATCGCGATGATCGTGAGATCTCAAGGGAAATGGCCGGTCAACCGCTGGTATTTATCGTTCCCTACAGATTTTGGCGCGAGCATCGGGATTTGACGGTCCGGGTAGCCTATTCGGTCGAACGTCTCGACGATGTGAGCCAACAGTCCGAAGTCACGTTGGTACAAGTGCAGTCGTAACCGGCTTAAGGCAACCGCCTTCCAGTTTTCGCTTGGAGATCTGGAAGGCGGGCACTGGTCACTTCGGCTGTTGGGTACAGCGCTGCGCACGAAGTTGCTCGGCTGCCTGCTGCAACAACCGTTCTGTCCCGGTCCAGCCAAGGCAGCCATCCGTTACTGACACCCCGTAACGCAGCGATGGGCTCAGCGCTTGGCAACCTTCGAACAGATGGCTTTCGATCATCATGCCAATCAACGATCGATCACCCTGCAGGCGCTGTTCAAGCACGTCGTTGAACACCGCTGGCTGACGCAATGGGTCTTTACCGCTGTTGGCGTGGCTGCAATCGACCATGATCCGCGCCGGAATCTTGAGCCGGGTCAAATCGCTGTGCACTTGAGCGATGCTGTCACGGTCGTAGTTCGGCCCGCGATGGCCGCCACGCAATACCAGATGGGTATCGGCGTTGCCTGGTGTCTGGATAATCGCAGGGTGTCCCTGGCTATCGACACCGAAATGGCGATGCGGATGGGCGGCCGAGCGCATGGCATCGCTGGCGACAGCCACACCGCCATCGGTGCCATTCTTGAACCCAACCGGCATGCTCAGGCCGCTGGCCATCTCCCGGTGGATCTGTGATTCGGTGGTACGGGCGCCAATCGCGACCCAGCTCAGCAGGTCGTCGAAGTAGCCGGCGGCTATCGGTTGCAGCAGCTCGGTGGCAACGGGCAAGCCCAGCTGGAGCATTTCGCGCATCAATTGTCGGGACAGCGTCAAACCGCCGGCCATGTCGTCGCTGCCATCCAGATGCGGGTCGTAGGCCAGGCCTTTCCATCCCACCGTGGTGCGCGGTTTTTCGACGTAGGCGCGCATCACCAGCAGCATCTCATCGCTGACTTCGGCAGCCAGGCGGGCAAGGTGGGTAGCGTATTCGAGGGCGGAACGGGGGTCGTGAATCGAGCACGGACCGACGATGACCAGCAGACGGGAGTCTTCACCGTTGAGGATCGCGCGAACCGCTTGGCGGTGGGCGGCGACTTGCTGGGTCAGGGCGTTGCTGAGGGGTAACTGCTGTTTGAGTTGCAATGAGCTGGGCAGACGCAAGGTCAGCGCTTCATTGGCAGGGTTCAAGGTGGACAGCGGCAGAGCAGAGACGGACGAGTTCATATTCGGGCTTCCTGGGCTGGCGGCGGGTTCGTTCCCGCGCGCTCGGCCCTATTGGGGTGTTCGACAATTGGCCGGATTGGCTGCGTGTGTGTGCTTGCCACCTGTGGGTGACCGATCGGAGGCGGCAGGCTGTCCCGAGCGGAGGCTGGTAAATCGCCAGGCGGTAAAACTGTCGTAACGGTAATAAGTGGCGTAGTTCATGTCGTGAATCCTCAAATTGTCTGGTGTGACGCTAAAAATGTTCAGGGCTGAAAAAACAAAACCCCCGGTCGGGAGGCCGACCGGGGGTTGAGAATTCTCTGGTGGCGACCCGTTTAAAGTGGGCGCCGTGTGGGTATCAGGCGCGCCAGTGGCTAAACCAATACCCAAAATAAAAGCTGACCGAAGTACAAACGTCATTCACCCGGGCAGCCGCAACCGAGCGCGCGGCGCTGGCGGTACGAAGCTGTGAGAGGGCGTTGAGCATGGTCTGTCTCCGATGAATGCGCCGAGCTTACTAGAGGCCGGTACGCGGATTCAATCAGAAAATGCTATCGATGATCACGGGCTTGTCTATCGCTTGAGTACGTCGGGGGTTGTGACACACTTTGCGCTGCGCCCAACAACCACAACGTCACAAGGACGAACCATGACGACACTGACTATTGCCGCCGCTCAATCGATCTCTATCGCCGGTGATCTTGCCGCCAATATGGCTAGGCATCGGCGCTTCATGCAGGTTGCTGCAGAGCAAGGCGTGCAATTGCTGGTGTTTCCGGAACTGTCACTGACCGGGTACGAACGCGGCTTGGCGGCGGAGCTGGCCATAGCGCCAGACGCCGGGGTGCTGCAACCGCTGCGCGATTTCGCGCGGGAAGTCGGTGTGACCAGTGTCGTTGGGATGCCGATTCGTCTATCAGACGATTCGTCGGTATTGATCGGAGCTCTGGTATTGGGCGCCGATGGTTCGCTTGGGGTTTACAGCAAGCAGCATCTGCACCCGGGCGAGGAGGTGGCGTTTGCTCCGGGAACGGGCGGTTCGACATTAAAGATCGGTACCGGCACCGTCGCGCTGGCGGTCTGCGCCGATTTTTCTCACGCCAGTCACGCGGCAGCCGCGGCACGGCAGGGTGCTGATCTATATGCCGCGGGCGTGTTGATCACAGAAAACGGTTACGCTCCGGATACCGCACTATTGCAAGGCTATGCTTGCACTCACTCGATGGCGGTTCTGATGGCCAATCATGGTGGCGCAACGGGTGGCTGGGAGTCGGCAGGGCGCAGTGCAATCTGGGCGGCGGACGGGACGTTGATTGTGGTGGCGCCGGGTACGGGGAACCTTATGGTCGTTGGTCGCCGCAACGCTGACGGATGGAAGGGGCAAGTCGTGGCTGTGGCGGAGGCTTGAATGGGTTTCGAATTGCGTCCGGCAACGTCTCGGGACCTGGACTTTGCCCGTGACCTGACTTGTCGAAATATGCTTCGCTACTACATTCAACATGAGCTGTTGTGGCTGGACGAGGCCTTCGATGTCGCCTGGGAGGGGCGGGAAAACTGGCTGATTGTGTGGGAGGACACGGTGATGGGTTACGTCAGCTTGAGCCGTGACGCCAGAGCCTTGTATATCCGCGAATTGCATTTACTCGAAGCGTACCAGGGGCAGGGCGCCGGTTCCTGGGCGATCGATCAGGTATTCGCCATGGCATGCAAGGAGCGACGTCCGGCATTGCGTCTGACCGTCTTTGAAAATAATCCGGCAAAAAAGCTTTACGAAAGAAAAGGCCTGAAGGTGGTCGGCAAAGACCAGTGTTTCCTGAGAATGCAGCGTGATATCAATGGACTGCATCGCTGAAACACACTGGCGGCAAGCCTCGCAAGAAGATTTGACACTTTTTAAATGCTGCTTTCCGCTAGGTCTGCCAGTTGCTTTTTGCTAAGGTGTCCGACAACCCAATAAGACCAATTCGCGAGGTGTCTGCTTGATTAGGGTGCTAGTAGTCGATGACCATGATCTCGTTCGTACAGGCATTACACGAATGCTGGCTGACATCGATGGCCTGCAAGTAGTCGGTCAGGCCGAGTCAGGGGAGGAATCCCTGCTCAAAGCGCGTGAGTTGAAACCCGATGTGGTGCTGATGGACGTCAAGATGCCCGGGATCGGCGGTCTCGAAGCCACGCGCAAATTACTGCGCAGTCATCCGGACATCAAAGTCGTCGCGGTCACCGTGTGCGAAGAAGATCCGTTTCCCACCCGGTTGTTACAGGCAGGTGCCGCAGGTTACCTGACCAAGGGCGCCGGATTGCCGGAAATGGTTCAGGCCATCCGCCTGGTGTTTGCCGGGCAACGCTATATCAGCCCGCAAATTGCCCAGCAACTGGCGATCAAGTCGTTCCAGCCAACCAATGATTCGCCCTTCGATGCCTTGTCGGAGCGGGAAATCCAGATTGCGTTGATGATTGTCGGTTGTCAGAAGGTGCAGATCATTTCCGACAAACTGTGCCTGTCGCCCAAAACAGTGAATACCTACCGTTACCGTATTTTCGAGAAGCTTTCGATCAGCAGCGATGTCGAATTGACGCTGCTGGCGGTTCGTCACGGCATGGTTGATGCCAGCCTCTGAAAATGACTGAAATCTTCGATCCAAGTGCTTTTCTGTCGACAGTCAGTGGTCGGCCGGGCGTCTATCGCATGTTCGACAGCGATGCGCGCCTGCTCTATGTAGGCAAAGCGAAAAATCTCAAGAAGCGTTTGGCGAGTTACTTTCGCAAAGCTGGTCTTGCCCCCAAGACTGCTGCGCTGGTAGGCCGTATTGCCCAAGTCGAAACCACCATCACGGCCAACGAAACCGAGGCCTTGCTGCTTGAGCAGACGCTCATCAAGGAATGGCGTCCGCCGTACAATATCCTGCTGCGCGACGACAAATCCTACCCTTATGTCTTTCTCTCGGATGGCCAGTTCCCACGCTTGAGCATTCATCGCGGGGCGAAAAAGGCCAAGGGCAAATATTTCGGCCCTTATCCCAGCGCGGGTGCGATTCGCGAAAGCCTGAGCCTGCTGCAAAAGGCGTTTTTCGTTCGTCAGTGTGAAGACAGCTTTTACAAGAACCGGGCTCGACCTTGTCTGCAATACCAGATCAAACGCTGCAAGGCGCCGTGTGTGGGGCTGGTGGAGCCCGAGGTGTATGCCGAAGATGTACGCCACTCGGTGATGTTTCTTGAAGGGCGCAGCAACGCTCTGGCGGACGAGTTGTCTGCGGCCATGGAAGAGGCGGCGGTCAACCTCGAATTCGAGCGCGCCGCCGAGCTGCGTGACCAGATCTCATTGCTGCGTCGGGTCCAGGACCAGCAGAGCATGGAAGGCGGGACAGGCGATGTCGATGTGATTGCGGCGTTCGTCAACCCAGGTGGCGCCTGCGTACACTTGATCAGCGTGCGCGGTGGTCGGGTGTTGGGGAGCAAGAACTTCTTTCCGCAGGTGGGTATTGAGGAAGACGTTTCTGAAGTCATGGCAGCGTTTCTTGGCCAATACTTCATCAGCAGTCCCGAACGGGACTTGCCGAGCGAGCTGATCGTCAACGTGGTTCACGAAGATTTTCCGACCCTGATCGCAGCCATCGAAGAGCTGCGCGGTCGAGAATTGACCATCAGCCATCGAGTACGAGGCACCCGGGCGCGCTGGCAGCAATTGGCGGTCACTAATGCCGAGCAAGCGCTGGGCGCACGTCTGGCTAACCGGCAACACGTTGCGGCCCGTTTCGATGCGCTGGCCGAAGTGCTGAACCTGGACGAGCCGCCGCAACGTCTTGAGTGTTACGACATCAGCCATTCCAGCGGTGAGGCCACTGTGGCGTCCTGCGTGGTGTTCGGCCCGGAAGGCCCGATCAAGTCCGACTACCGCCGCTATAACATTGAAGGCGTTACCCCGGGTGATGACTATGCTGCGATGCACCAGGCCTTGACCCGGCGCTTCAGTAAATTGAAGGACGGCGAGGGCAAGTTGCCGGACATCCTGCTGGTCGACGGCGGCAAAGGTCAGCTATCCATGGCGCGTGACGTGCTTAACGAACTGGCTGTGCCAGACCTGATTCTCTTGGGTGTGGCCAAGGGCGCGACGCGCAAGGCCGGTTTTGAAACCCTGTACCTCAACGACGCAGCCCATGAGTTCACCTTGCGCGGCGATTCCCCCGCGCTGCATTTGATCCAGCAGATACGCGACGAAGCGCACCGTTTCGCCATTACGGGGCACCGCGCACGTCGTGGCAAAACTCGCCGCACGTCTACACTTGAGGGCGTTGCCGGTGTCGGACCGACACGTCGGCGCGATTTGTTAAAACATTTTGGTGGATTGCAGGAGCTGTCTCGTGCCAGCATCGAAGAGATCGCCAAAGCACCCGGAATCAGCAAAAAGCTCGCAGAGTTGATTTATGCAAATCTGCACAGCGAGTAGAATGCCCAACTCACCTCGTAGCCAGTTGTGCCGATGAATATCCCTAATCTGATTACCGTTCTACGCGTCCTGCTCATCCCGATCTTCATTTTGCTGTTTTACTTGCCTTACCACTGGAGCTATCTGGCGTCTGCCTCGGTCTTCGCCTTTGCCGCCGCGACCGACTGGCTCGACGGGTATCTTGCCCGTCGTCTGGAACAAAGCACTCCTTTCGGGGCCTTCCTCGATCCTGTTGCAGACAAGCTGATGGTCGCCGTTGCGCTGGTTCTGCTGGTACAAGAGCATGGCAACCTGTGGCTCACGCTGCCGGCCGCCGTTATCATCGGTCGCGAAATTGTTGTCTCGGCGCTGCGCGAGTGGATGGCCGAACTCGGTGCCCGCGCCCATGTAGCGGTGTCGAACCTGGGCAAATGGAAAACCGCCGCGCAGATGCTGGCGCTGGTGATCCTGCTGGCCAATCCTTCGGACTTCAGCTTCTGGGTCCTGATGGGTTATGCCTTGTTGTTGGTGTCCGCTGGCCTGACGTTGTGGTCCATGGTCCAATACTTGCGGGCTGCCTGGCCGCATCTGAAAACGGACGTGGAAAAGAAATAAACTTTTTTTGAATCAAGGGGTTGACGGGGGGTGTGGATTCTATAGAATGCGCCTCACCAAGACGCGGGAATAGCTCAGTTGGTAGAGCACGACCTTGCCAAGGTCGGGGTCGCGAGTTCGAGTCTCGTTTCCCGCTCCAAATATTGCGCTGCAGAGTTCCACTGAATTCTGTAAGCGATTGAAATAAGGACCTTCGGGTCCTTTTTTCGTTCCGGCGGGAACCACTGAAATCCAGCACTATCCAGCACCATCCAGTGCGTTTAAGTCCAGGATTAAGTCCAGGATTCTGATGCGTACGGAGTCGGTTTGCTGCTGGAGCAGTTTGTGTACCGAGATGAGTGTCCGGCCCTGACTCTGTTCAGGAGCTCGCGATGGCGCTCTCAGAAATGTCGATTCGGCACGCCCAAATCACTGGTATTGACTACATGCTTGGTGACAGTGACGGCCTCACGCTCAATGTGACGGCCAGCGGTGGTGTACCCTATCCATATGCCGACACAGCAAGACCATGGTAAGGGGGGGCATGCTTACGTCTGGCATGGTGGCGTGTGACTATGCTATAAATAAGTCACAAGTTGTCAACCACCTTTGGGGTGCGTAAGCTACAGGAATGAACCATCCACCAATTTCTTCGCCCGGCGCCCGGGGCCCAGCTGATCACGACATTCGAGACCAGATTGTCGCGGCGGCCAATGAGCACTTCAGCCAATACGGTTACAGCAAAACCACGGTTTCCGACTTGGCCAAAGCCATCGGGTTTTCCAAGGCTTACATCTACAAGTTCTTCGATTCCAAGCAAGCGATTGGTGAGGCCATTTGCTCAAGCTGCCTGGCACAAATCGTCGCAGCCGTGGAGCAGGCTATCAGCGAAGAGGGGATTTCTTCGACGGAACGCTTTCGTCGCTTGGTCAAGACCCTTATCACTACGGGCTTGGACCTGTTTTTCAACGACCGCAAGCTCTATGATATCGCTGCATTCGCCGCCTCGGAGCGTTGGCCCAGCTCGCTGGTGTATGACGCACGGATCAAGCAGTTTGTAGTACAGGTTGTGCGCGAAGGGCGCGAAAGTGGAGAGTTTGAGCGCAAGACTCCCCTGGATGAAACCGTAGAAGCGATACACCTGACCCTTCGGCCTTTCGTCAATCCTCTGTTGCTCCAGCATAGCCTTGATCACGTCGAGGTCGCGCCGACGCTTACCTCGAACCTCATCCTGCGTAGCCTTATGCCCTGAGTGTGGCTGCAGTGATGCAGCCACACCAATCCAAATAACTTTTTTGCATTTGGTTTGCATCTGACTGAATAGTTTCCATTTGCTCAAATTGTGACTATTGACACAAAAGGTCACCTGAATAAATATGGCGCATCGGCTTTTGAGGAATTGCCATGAACATGCGTCGGCATCGACATTTTTCCGATTCCATTCCATTCCGATTCCGTCTTCGAGTACGCGTTCAGTGCACAGGGTGGGCGTTGATATGACGAGCTTTGCTCAGGTGCTGGCGCAATTTGATCCGGGCGTGCCGTTTGTTTCTCCGCCCAATTGGCAGCAGGGCCGGACGATTTTTGGCGGCCTGTCGGCGGCGTTGTCGTTGGAGGCGGTTCTGCGCGAGCGCCCGCAGGGCTTTCCTCCATTCAAGTCGGCGCAAGTGTCATTCATAGGTCCGGTCACGCAGCCCCAGGTGTTCAATACAAGCGTGTTGCGCCAAGGGCGATCCGTGACTTCGGTATCGGTCGACTGCAAGTCGGGCGATGAACTGGCGTTGCGCACGACCTTGCTGTTCGCTCAACCACGAGCCAGCAAAATTACCCATGAGGCGTGGGGATGCCCGTTGGTAGAGGGGCCATCGCGGTACCGCACGCTGGAGCTGGACCACAGCTTTGCGCCTGCCTGCGCGTTCAACTTCGAGATGCGTCCCGCGGGCGGCTCACTGCCGGTATCCGGTGCGGAAAATCCCGAGTTGCTGATGTGGGTCCGTCACCTCGATGCCCAGGGGGTTGACCCGGCGGTGGCCCTGATCGCCCTCGCTGACAGTCTGCCGCCTGCCGCTATGACGTGCTTTATAGAGCCTGCGGCCATCAGCTCGGCTTCCTGGACAATCGATCTGCCGCAGCCCGCCGTGGCCGGCGAATGGTTTCTCATCAGTTCCTTCAGCCAACAGGCCTTGGAGGGCTACTCGTTACAGGATATGGAGATCTGGGACGAAAGCGGTCGGCGGGTGCTTTGGGCGCGCCAGACCGTGGCGATTTTTACCTAGTACAAAAACAAACTGTTCCACCACCTCTGCAATTGTTCCTAGAGTCCTAATAATGAAAAGAATCTTGCTCAAGACCCCCGTGAGTCTCGCCGTTGCGCTTGCATCATCCCAAGTGTTTGCCAGTGGCTTTGCGCTGAACGAACAAAGCATCAGCGCGATGGGGTCGGGATTCGCCGGCCGCTCTTCCTCGGCTGAAGATGCGAGCACCGTCTTCGGCAATCCGGCGGGCATGTCTCGCTTGAAGAAAGAGCAGGTCAGCCTCGGCGCTGCGACGCTGTTTGCCAAGAGCGATATCAGCCAGACACGCAGCACTTTCGGTGGCCAGGAAGACGGTGACATGGTGCCGACCACCACGGTGCCGATGGGTTACTACGTCAAGCCGGTGGATGAGCACTGGGCCGTCGGCGTTGGCTTTTATGTGCCATTCGGTCTGATCACCGATTACGGCAGCGACTTTGCCGGGCGTTACTACGGCAACAAAAGCGAAGTGACGACGCTGACCTTCCAGCCCACCGTCAGCTATGCCTTCAACGACAAGGTGTCGATTGGGTTCGGTCCGACCATCAACCGGATCAGCGGTGAGATCTCCGGGATGGTGCCCAATCCTCTGAGCCCCGGCAGCAACGATGGGAAGCTGAAAAGCAACGGCGATGACACGGCGCTCGGCTTCAATGCCGGCATCCTGGTGCAGGCCACGGACCAGACCCGCCTGGGGCTGACTTATCACTCCAAGGTCAGTTATCACCTGGACGCCAAGTCCAAGCTCACTGGCGGGATTTTCAGTGTAGTGGGGGTCAGCGGGCGTAGCTATGACGCGTCGCTGGATGTGGACCTTCCGGAGTCGGTTGATCTCTCGCTCACCCATCAGCTCAATGATGACTGGACCCTTTATCTGGGAAGCACCTGGACACGCTGGAGTCGCTTCAAGGAGCTGACCATCGAGAACTCAGGCTTGCCTGCGCTGCTGAGCGGCGCGCTGGGTACTGTCAGAGAAGAACAGAACTGGCATGACACCTGGGCCCATGCAATCGGCGCGGCGTATAAGCTGAACGATCAGTGGGTGCTGCGCGCAGGCTTGTCGGTCGATCAGTCGCCGGCCAACAACACCAACCGTGGGCCTCGGATTCCAACTGGTGACCGCACAGTGCTCAGCTTCGGTGCCGGCTGGACGCCGGTACAGGATGTAACGATCGACCTGGCTTATTCCTACTTGCAGGAAGAGAGCGTGCGGGTCAACGAAACCTCTGCGACCCGTGGTGCGTACAGTTCCAAATACCGCAACAGTGCCAGCGGTTTCGGTACCTCAATCAGCTATCGCTTCTAACGCGACATGCCGTGTGCCGGGAGCTTGTGCGGCTCCCGGTCCCTTGCAATATCCCGCTCATGCACCCATGACATTCGCCATCAGGCGTTGGTGCAGCCAGCGTGGCGTGGCCCAGGTCAACACCGTGAGCGCCTTGTTGCCGAAACCGGGTACTACACTCATGCGTCCGGCTTGCAGCGCGCGGATGCCGGCGCGAACCACCGGTTGAGGTTGCATCATCACCATTTTCAGCGCTGGGGTAAGTTTCTGACTGGCGCTTTGGACAAACCCGGTGTCGGACAGGCCCGGGCACAGTGCGGTCACGACGACACCATCGCCCTTGAGTTCCTGATGCAGCGCCTCGGAGAAGCGAAGCACGTAGGCCTTAGCCGCTGAATAGACCGCGAAATTCTTCACGCCTTGGTAAGACAGCAGGCTTGCGATGTGCAAGATGTGCCCGCGATGCCGGGGGCGCATGTCTGCGGCGAAGAGACGAGTCAGGGTGGTCAGGCCAGCGATGTCTAGATCGATCATTGCCAGGGACTGGTCAAGGGAGTGATCCAGGAAAGGGCCCTGCAATCCATGGCCGGCGTTGTTGATGAGCACATCAATCGCAATGCGGCGCCGGGTCAGCCGTTCGTGTAGCTCGATAATCGCCGGGATCGAAGACAGGTCTACCTGCTCGACGATGACCTCAATGCCGAAGCGCTCGCGCAGCTGGGCCGACAGCGCTTCAAGCCTGTCCAGCCTGCGGGCTACTAGAACGAGGGACTTTCCCTGTGCTGCGTATTGCCGGGCGAACTCCTCGCCAAAGCCGCTGGAGGCGCCCGTGATGAGCACCCAGGAATTCTCGTTGGTTTTCATGTTGCTGGACTCCGGTTTTAAAGACTGAAAACAACAGTGACGGGGCCAAGTGAACGGCTGGTGTTCATGTCCGGTCATCGGCTCGCTACAGGCTGTGGTGGCTGCGGCGCTTGCCAGCCGCCACCGAGGGCCTTGAATGCCGCGACCGCTGCGCGCGCCGATTCGGTCCGTGCTTGTGCCCGGGCATCGGATGCCTGGAGCAGCGTCTCGTCGGTGTTGAGGACGTCGATCAGGCTGGCCGTACCTTTCTGATAAGCAATAAAGGACGACTGGCGCGCCTCGCTCAATGACGCTTCGCCTGCGGTGAGCGTGGTGGCCTGGGATTCTCGGTTCACTAGGGCGGAGAACGCGTTCTCGACATCCTCGGTGGCCCGTAGCGCAGATTGACGATAGGCGGCCAGCGCTTCAGCTTCCTGTCCCTTGGCCTGGTCGATCTGGGCGTTGATCCGGCCAAAGTCGAACAGCCTCCAGCGCAGACCCAGCGCGCCCGACGCCTGGCTGGCGCCGCCTGAGAACAGGTGCCCGGCCGATACGGCGGTGGCACTGCCGAGCAACGCACTGAGGGAAAATTTCGGGTAGTACTCGGCAATGGCCTCGCCGATGCGGGCATTGGAGGAAGCGAGGCGGCGCTCGGCGACGATGAGGTCCGGCCGGCGGCGCAATAGGTCAGCCGGCGTCCCCATCCCGGTAATTTGTGGAGGCAGCGGAATGCTGCCGATCCCGGCCAGTTGCTGGCGATGGGTGCCCGGCGGTGTGCCGAGCATGACATCCAATGCATTCATGGCGGCATCCAGGCCGGTCTGCAGGACTGGCACCGTTGCCTGGACCTGAGCAAGCGCGCCCTCGGTCTGGCGGACCTGATAGCTGGCGGCGAGGCCTTTGCTGTAGAGCAGCTGGACTTTCTCCAGCAAGTCCTGCTGGGTCTTGACCTGGCGGTTCGCAATGTCCAGCCGCGCCTGCAAGCCGCGCAGGGTGATGTAGGTGTCAGCAGTCTGCGCGGCGACGGCCAGTCTCGTGGCGGCGGCACCGGCCTCGGAGGCTTGGTACTCAGCTAGTGCGGCTTCGCGTCCGCGTCGCAGGCCACCAAAGACATCCAGTTCCCAGCTCGCGCCTAGGTCCAGCTCGTAGGCGTTTCCGTACCGATCAAAGCCGGGCGTCGAATCGAGCACCTGGCCCAGCGGCGTCTCGACGGATTGATAGGCGCGTGCGGCCTGGCCACTGATATTTCCCGAGGGCAGCAGGGCGGCATTGGCCGCGCCAAGGCCGGCTCGGGCCTGGGCAACGCGCGCTGATGCCTGGACAAGGTCGAGGTTCTGTTCCAGGGCCTTGGCGATGAAATCGCTCAACACCGGGTCGCCAAAACCCTCCCACCAGGTTGTGAGGCTGGCCTGTGATGCGCCGCTCCTTTGCTCGATAGAAGACTGGCCCAGGAAACGATCCGAAAGCGCAGCGTCCGGGCGCTGGTAGTCCGGACCGACCGCGCAGCCGGCCATCAAGCTGGCGCCTACTAATAAAACAATGGGGCGGAGGGGTGACATCAAGGTTTCCTCGGGATCGACATTGGTGACCATACTATCGTATGGTCACAAGCTGTCAATTGGTGATGAATACTACTGTATGGATCTCAGGCCTCCT
This sequence comes from Pseudomonas sp. PDM09, assembly GCF_014852305.1. Classification (NCBI taxonomy): domain Bacteria; kingdom Pseudomonadati; phylum Pseudomonadota; class Gammaproteobacteria; order Pseudomonadales; family Pseudomonadaceae; genus Pseudomonas; species Pseudomonas sp. PDM09. The sequence continues at coordinate 869,361 of NZ_JACVBI010000002.1, forward strand.
GTTTACTGAAGATTATCCGGACATCAAGCTGACTGAAAACAAAATTAGATTGGTGACCGTTGACAGTATTGGTCACGAGCGTAAGAATGGGCTCCCAGTCCTCTGCTCAATAAAGGGAACCTATGCTCCGGCTCCGACCTTTCACCCTGGCCGCTTGCTTGTTGCCTCTCGTCCTTACGGCGTGTGGCGACTCATCCACTGCCATCGATCCGCGCACGCTTGCCCCTTTGGTGAGGGTCGCGCAAGTGCAGGGGGCGTCCGCCAGCGCTCGCTCTTTCACCGGTGTTGTGGCGGCGCGGGTCCAGAGCGACCTGGGCTTTCGCGTTTCCGGCAAGGTGCTGGAGCGGGTGGTGGATGCCGGCCAGACCGTTAAAAAGGGCCAGCCTTTGATGCGCCTGGACCCGATCGACCTGGGATTGCAGGCGCGAGCCCAGCAAGAAGCCGTCACGGCCGCCCGCGCCCGGGCCAAGCAGACTGCGGATGACGAGGCGCGGTATCGCGAGCTGGTGGCCGCCGGGGCGATTTCGGCGTCGGGCTACGACCAGATCAAAGCCGCAGCCGATACCGCCAAGGCCCAACTCAGCGCTGCCGAGGCGCAAGCTGATGTGGCCCGCAATGCATCCGGCTACGCGGTGCTCCTCGCCGACGCCGACGGCGTGGTAATGGACACGCTGGCCGAGCCGGGGCAGGTCGTCAGCCCCGGGCAACCCGTGGTTCGACTGGCGCGAGCCGGGCAGCGCGAAGCCGTCGTGCAACTGCCCGAGACCCTGCGGCCAGCCGTCGGGTCCAGCGCGCAGGCGACGCTGTACGGCAGCACCAGCGGGGCCGTCACCGCGAAACTGAGGTTGCTTTCCGATTCGGCTGACCGGGTGACCCGCACCTTTGAAGCGCGCTATGTGCTGGAAGGCGCCCTGGCCAACGCACCGCTGGGCTCGACCGTCACACTGCGCATCGCCGAAGGCGCGACCCAGGGGCAGGTGGTGCAGGTGCCGATTGCTGCGTTGTACGACCCGGGCAATGGCACCGGCGTGTGGGCCATCGACGGCGAACCGGCAAAAGTCACCTGGCGTGCGGTGCAGGTCCTGGGCTTGAGCGACGACGCTGCGCGCGTCACAGGTCGCCTCAACGTCGGCGAACAGATCATCGGCCTGGGCGCACATCTGCTGCGTGAAGGCGAGTCAGTCAGGCTGCTTCCACAAAACGATGTGAAGGTCGCCGGGAGCCGCCAATGAGCCTCAATCTTTCGGCCCTCGCTGTACGCGAGCGCTCCATCACGGTGTTTCTGATTTTTCTGATTGCTGTCGCCGGGACCTTGGCTTTCTTCAAGCTGGGCCGCGCGGAGGATCCGCCGTTCACGGTCAAACAACTGACCGTTATCACGGCCTGGCCCGGCGCGACGGCGCAGGAGATGCAGGACCAGGTGGCCGAGCCCCTGGAGAAACGCCTGCAAGAATTGAAATGGTATGACCGCACGGAAACCTACACCCGTCCCGGTCTGGCTTTCACCATGGTCTCGCTGCTGGACCGCACGCCGCCTTCCCAGGTGCAGGAAGAGTTTTATCAGGCGCGCAAGAAGCTTGACGACGAAGCCACTAAGTTGCCGGCGGGTGTGATCGGACCATTGGTCAACGACGAGTACTCGGACGTGACATTCGCGCTTTTCGCCCTCAAGGCCAAGGGCGAGCCGCAGCGGTTGTTGGTGCGTGATGCCGAGGTCTTGCGCCAGCGCCTGTTGCACGTGGCAGGGGTGAAAAAGGTCAACATCATCGGCGAGCAGGCCGAGCGCATCTTCATCTCTTTTTCCCACGACCGGCTGGCGACCCTGGGCGTTTCCCCTCAGGACATTTTCGCCGCACTGAACAGCCAGAACGTGCTCACACCCGCCGGTTCCATCGAAACCAATGGACCACAGGTCTTCCTGCGGGTGGACGGCGCCTTCGACAAGCTGGAGAAAATCCGAGACACGCCGCTGGCCATTCAGGGCCGCACCTTGAAGCTCTCGGACGTGGCGACGGTTGAGCGCGGCTATGAGGATCCGGCCACCTTCCTGGTGCGCAACAACGGCGAAGAGGCGTTGTTGCTGGGCGTGATCATGCGCGAAGGCTGGAACGGCCTTGACCTGGGCCAGGCGCTCGATGCAGAAACAAGCAAGATCAATGAAGGCATGCCGCTGGGCATGACACTGACCAAAGTGACTGACCAAGCGGTGAACATCAATTCGGCGGTTGACGAGTTCATGATCAAGTTCTTCGTCGCCTTGCTGGTGGTGATGGTCGTCTGCTTTATCAGCATGGGCTGGCATGTCGGGATCGTGGTTGCGGCGGCTGTGCCGTTGACCCTGGCCATCGTGTTTGTGGTAATGGCAGCCACCGGGAAAAACTTTGACCGGATCACCCTGGGTTCGTTGATCCTGGCCCTCGGGCTGCTGGTGGACGACGCCATCATCGCCATCGAAATGATGGTGGTGAAAATGGAGGAGGGCTACGACCGGATCAAGGCCTCCGCGTATGCCTGGAGCCACACGGCCGCACCGATGCTGTCCGGTACGCTGGTGACCGCGATCGGCTTCATGCCCAACGGCTTCGCCCAGTCCACCGCCGGCGAGTACACCAGCAACATGTTCTGGATCGTCGGCATCGCCCTGATCGCCTCTTGGGTGGTCGCGGTGGCATTCACCCCTTACCTGGGGGTGAAAATGTTGCCGAACATCAAGAAGGTCGAAGGCGGGCATGCGGCCATCTACGACACTCCGCGCTACAACCGCTTCCGTCGGATCCTGACGCGGGTAATCGCGCGCAAATGGCTGGTGGCCGGCACGGTTATCACGTTGTTTGTCGTGGCCATCCTGGGCATGGGCCTGGTGAAGAAACAGTTCTTCCCCACCTCGGATCGCCCCGAGGTGATGATTGAAGTGCAGATGCCCTATGGCACCTCCATCGAGCAGACCAGCGCCACCACCGCCAAGATCGAGGCGTGGCTGCAAAAACAGGCGGAAGCCAAAATCATCACGGCTTACATCGGGCAGGGCGCGCCGCGCTTCTTCCTGGCAATCGCGCCGGAACTGCCGGATCCATCGTTCGCCAAGATCGTGGTCCTGACAGATAACCAGGAAGCACGGGAAACCCTCAAGTCCCGTCTGCGCGAAGCGGTCGCCGAAGGACTCGCTCCGGAGGCCCGGGTCAGGGCAACGCAGATTGTCTTCGGTCCGTATTCACCATTCCCGGTGGCTTACCGAGTAATGGGGCCTGACCCGTCGAAACTGCGGGAGATCGCAGCTCGCGTACAGGACGTCATGCAAGCCAGCCCGATGATGAGGACCGTCAACACCGACTGGGGCTCGCTGGCGCCGACGCTGCATTTCAATCTGGATCAGGACCGCTTGCAGGCGGTAGGGCTGACCTCCAGTGCCGTTGCCCAGCAACTGCAATTCCTGCTGGCCGGGGTGCCGATCACGGCGGTTCGCGAGGACATCCGTTCGGTGCAGGTGGTGGGACGCGCCGCCGGCGATATCCGCCTCGATCCGGGCCGGATCGAAGGTTTTACCCTGGTGGGTGCGGCGGGGCAGCGTATCCCCCTATCCCAGGTCGGCGAGGTGGACGTGCGCATGGAGGATCCGATCCTTCGCCGGCGTGACCGGACTGCGACCATCACGGTGCGCGGCGACATCGCCGAAGGCCTGCAACCGCCGGATGTATCGACAGCCGTCATCAAGCAGCTGCAACCGATCATCGACACGTTGCCCGATGGCTATCGGATCGAGCAGGCGGGGGCCATCGAGGAATCCGGCAAAGCCGGCCAGGCCATCGTGCCACTGGTGCCGATCATGGTGGCCCTGACGCTGCTGATCATCATCGTCCAGGTGCGTTCGATCTCGGCCATGATCATGGTGTTCTTCACCGCGCCGCTGGGGTTGATCGGCGTGGTGCCGACGCTGCTGATTTTCCATCAGCCGTTCGGTATCAACGCCCTGGTGGGGCTGATCGCGCTCTCGGGGATTCTGATGCGCAACACGCTGATCCTGATTGGGCAGATACATCAGAACGCAGAGGAGGGGCTGGACCCGTTCCACGCTGTCATCGAAGCCACCGTGCAACGGGCGCGGCCGGTGCTGCTGACGGCCCTGGCGGCGATCCTGGCGTTTATCCCGCTGACCCATTCGGTTTTCTGGGGAACGCTGGCCTACACCCTGATCGGCGGCACGTTTGTCGGAACCATCATGACGCTGGTGTTCCTGCCGGCGATGTATTCCATCTGGTTCAAGATCCGTCCGGTCAAGGCCGTGCAAACTGAAACAGTAAAGCTGGCATAAGCGATCGATCACTTGCCGCTCCAGTGAGCGTCTACAGAAATGAAGAGGTTTTCCATGAGTACTCCAGCAGGTCAAACGCGCATCGTAGTCACGGGCGTCGGCGTCGTCGGTCCCCTGGGTTGTGGCGTAGAGGAAGTCTGGAAACGGCTGCTGGCCGGACGTTCCGGCATTCGTAGCCTGCCCGAAGTATTCGCCGAGGGCACCGGCGTCGCGGTCGGCGGCCAGGTGCCGACGCTGGAAGACGATGCCGTTGCCGGAGCGCTTCATCGCCCCCAAGGACCGCAAGAAATTGGATCGCTTCATCGAGTTCGCCTTGGTGGCGGCGCAAGAGGCCCTGGATCAGGCAGGCTGGCATCCGACTGAGGTCAAATCCTTTTGGCCCCGTGAGCTGCAAGGGAAGATCGAGTTGGCGCAGCTGAATTTGCAGCCGGGCCGTGAGCATCCATTGTTCATCTGCGCCCGGCAGCGCGATCAATCCCGAGTCTGGACCTCGGCGCTGTTTCTTACGTTGTAAACGCTGATGCCCCGCGACGTTTTCCTCGAACGTTCGGCGACTGCTTGATAACGCTTGAGCAGTCGCCTTCGGGCTAAAGCGCCTTGCCGAAGCGGAATGAAGCGCCATAAGCCGAGTCGGGTAAATGGCTGCTGCCATCTTCCCTTAACCTGGACCTGAAGGTCCCGCTTTGCGGCTGGGTCCTGTAGAGGCCGCGCTTCTGTAATTCGGGAATGATCAACTCCACGAAATCTTCGAGTGTGCCAGGGCTGATCAACGGATTGATCATGTAGCCGCTGGTGCCGCTAATGCGTGCGTGTTCTTCGATCCGGTCGGCTACCTGTTGTGGGGTGCCCACCAGGATCAGGTCGCTGCCGCGGGTGACCTTGGCAAAACGTTGCTTCACATCCCCGGCGGTCAACGGCTTACCACTGCCATCGGGGTGCATGACATAGGACGTCAGCCCTTCGGTGTGGGTCGACAATGCATCGCTGTCGGCATAGCGACTGATATCAATGCCGGTGTCGCCCGCATAACTGACCAGTTGCGCTTGAAGATGGTAGTTGCTTTGCAATGCGTCATATTTGCGCTGGGCTTCAATTTCGGTTTTGGCGGTGACGATGCGCAATACGGTCAGGGACTTCACATCCTCACGTTGGCGACCGAGAGCCTGGGCCTTGGCCCATATGTCCTCCAGGCCCTGACGGATTTCCTGAGGGTTGGATTTGGCAATGAAGATCAGCTCGGCGTGCTTGGCGGCGAACTCGCGACCGCGACCCGACCAGCCGGCCTGGATCAGTAGCGGTGTGCGCTGCGGTGACGGTGAGGTGAGGTGCGGCCCGGCGACTCGATAGTGCTCGCCCACGTGGTTAATCGGCCGTACCCGATCACCCCGGGCATACAGCTGATGAGCTTTGTCCGCGACCACCGCATCGTCGGCCCAACTGCCTTCCCACAGCTTGTACACCACATCGAGAAATTCTTCGGCGCGTTCGTAGCGGTCATCGTGTTTGATCATCTGTTCAAGGCCGAAGTTACGCGCGGCGCTGGACAGATAAGAGGTCACGATGTTCCAGCCCACCCGGCCATTGGTGAGGTGGTCCAAGGTGCTGAAACGCCGAGCGTGGGAGAAGGGGTGTTCATAGCTGGTGGTAACCGTGACGCCGAACGCAAGGTTTTCGGTGACCGCGGCCAAGGCGGGAATGATCATCAACGGATCATTGGCCGGAGCTTCCACAGCCCATTTCATCGCGGCATCGGCATTGCCACCAAAGACGTCGTAGAAACCCAGCACGTCGCCGAAGAACAGCATGTCGAGGTTGGCCTGGTCGGCAATGCGCGCCAGATTCGACCAGTAGCCCAACGAGTTGATTGCCAGGCGCTCGTCAGCCGGATGCGTCCAGAGGCTCGGCGCACCTCCACAGCCCACACTGGCTTGTTCGTAGAGTGCAAACAACAGAGGTTTTGGATCGGACATCATGGCTCCTGAACAAATTTGAAGGGGCGTTTCTGTATCAGCTTCAGCTCATAGATTGAAACGCACTATAAAAACAAAATGTAATTATTTAATGGAATAAGAGCCTTGTATCAGGCTATATGGAACCTAAGCCTCAGGCGCCATCCTTACCGGGCTCGGCATCGCTCAGAATGAATGTTCGAAATACCTGCGATCTTTTGTTCTTGCTCTACGCGCCAGAGGAGTCAGAACGCGTCTTGCTGCTGGGGGAATTTGGTAATCAGCGCTCGCGATTGGCGTCCGAGCAGCTGGAAGTCGCCCAGGGCGGTCAGTTGTGACGGTGTGTCGTTGACGCTGAGGATTTTCGTGTGGTTGTAGTTCAGTGCCGCAGTCCATCTCACCGAGCCGAACTGGTTCAGGTTCTGCCGGTAATTGCCGACCACATCGACCCCGGACGTCCGGGTGTTGGCGCCGTTGGTGAAGTACTGCGCGCCGGCCGTGGCCGGCACATGGACGCGGGTTATGCGAGCTTGATGGCTCCGCCTTGGATATCGTCCCGCGCCATTCGCAAGTCATTGGCGTCTTGGTTGAGCCGATGAATGAGGTTGAGTAATCGTTGACGCAACACCTCGTCTTGGAGCTGCTCAGTAGCACGCATCACATCAAGCGCCGCTGCCTCATTGTTGGTGGCAACAGCGTCGAGTAGTTTGCGCATGCTTCTTGATGGCCGATTCATCTCCAACCCTCCTAGGTTTCGGTGACGCGAATCATATGGCCGAAATGTTTCGTTAGTGTTTCAGTTGCACGAACTTGGTTTTGAATCACCGGCTCCGGTCGTACCACATCAACTTCGTCGCAAGTATCGCGTATCAGAGGCCACGATGGCGTACCAGCAGGACACGTCCTGGCCTTGAACCAACGGCAAGCGCAAACAGAATCAATGCGATGGAGGCCCAGCCTGAGGCGCTGGGGCGTTGGCCTAAAATGAGAATGGAGCTGACGATGCCAAACACGGGAATCAGCAGCGACAGCGGCGCCACCCGCGATGCAGGGTACTCACGCAATAGCAGGTTCCATCCCCAGTAGCAGAAGAGCGTGGCGCCGTAGACCTGGAAAGCTAGTGAAAATGTCGTAACCGCATTCAAATGCGAAGGCAAGGCTATAAATGGAGCCGCGCCATGCAACAGCCAAGTCATCAGAAATAGCGGAATGGGTGGAAACAAGCTGGCCCACACCACGAAGGCGAAAATCTGGTGCACCTTCGATACTTTGATCACGACATTGCCAATGCTCCATGCCACAGCGCTAACGATCACTAATGCGAAACCGATCATGGTGGCCTCACCGGGACTGCCCAGCAGGATGCCAACCAGCCCTATCGCAGCCAGCACGATGCCGAATAATTGAGGCATTGATAGGCTTTCACGGAACAACAGCACACCCCAGCCGAGCGTGAAGAATGCGCTGAACTGGATTAGCAGAGAGGCACTACCGGGTGGCACACCCAATGCGATACCCAGGTTGATCAAGGCCCACATTGCTACGCCGAAGATCAATCCATAGGCCGCAAGCCAACGGAAGGCAACTTGCGGACGCTTCACGAAAAACACCCAGGGTAAGGCGGCCAGCGTGAAGCGAATCGCAGTCAACAGCAGGGGATCAATATCGGTAAGACCGAGTTTTGTAATGGGGAAGTTCAATCCCCAAACGGCCGTCACCAAGACGGCAAGCAACAAGTGTTTTTTCTGCATGGTTCGCGTGTCTTTCCCTGAATAGTGAGTTTTAAATGCTCTGTACCTCTGGGAATATGCAAGAAATCGGAATGGCCTGCTTTCAGGCGGGGGCCAAATATCATTAAAATCAGGCCATGCAAACAACAGCGCTAGATCCCTACCAAAACATACCGCGCGATGCTGTCGTGACCGTAAGCGACTATGCAGACGGTGAGCTGTTCCCGTCGCACATCCATCAGCGTGGACAATTCGCTTATGCCGCACGCGGTGTCATCACTATATTCACCGACGAAGGCAACTGGGTCGTTCCGCCCCTGCGCGGCATATGGGTACCGTCCCAGCGACCTCACGCTATGCAAATGCGTGGCCCTGTCACGATGCTCAACACCTATATCCGCAAACAGGCTGCGCAACGCCTGGGGCTACCGGCTCATTGCCAGGTTTTCGATGTATCGCCGCTACTGCGGCAATTGTTGGAGAAGGCCATCGATATTCCCGCGTGCTATGACAAAAATGGACGCGATGGCTATCTGATGGGTTTGTTGCTGCACGAGATTGCCGGGATGCCTGCGCTATCGCTCAACGCGCCATTACCGACTGAACCTCGTCTTGCCCGGGTATGTCGCGATTTCTTGGCCCACCCTTCGCTGGAGATCGGCATCGATGACATGGCGCAGCGCACCGGAATGAGCCGCCGCACCTTTACCCGCCATTTTCGACTGCAAGCTGGCATCAGCTATATCGAATGGAGACAACAAGCTTGTCTGCTTGCGGCAGTTGTTCGACTTGGAAACGGCCAGTCTGTTACGCAGGTCGCAATAGAGTTGGGGTATAGCAGCTCAAGTGCATTCGCAACGGTATTCAAGCGTGTACTGGGTGAAGTGCCCAGTCGATATGTCTCAGAACAAAAGGTGTCGGTGTCCAAATTCGACCAGAAATACAGCGCAACGCCATCACCTTAGTGCTGGAATCTGGAGGGTGTGTTGGCCGGACACTTACTGAAATCCAGCGCTATCCAGTGCTTTTAAGTCCTGAATTGAGTCTCGAATGAGAGTCTTGAATTCGGACAAGCACTGTCGCCGTGATGAGGCGCGTGCTTTGGTTGCTCAGGGCGGATAGTCCGTTCAGCCAGCGCCCGATAGCCAGCCTTCGCCACAGCCCAAGTCAAGTGGGGGGGGACCCCACTTGCTCGCGAAAACTGCAATGCCCGCGATACAGATTCTGACCAGATATCAATCCAACTGATGCCGATAAGGCAAGTCCGGCCCGGTCTTGCCGCAGGTCAGGGCGGCGGCGCTGACGGCGAAGATGAGCATCGCGTCAATCTGTTCGCGACTCAAGCGCTGCAAACCCTCCACCGAATCCAGCTGCTGTTCGGTCAGCCAGGCGATCAACGCCGCTTGGAAGGTGTCGCCGGCGCCCACGGTATCAGCCATCACCACCGCGCAGGCCGGCGCAGACCAACTGCCATGGCGGCGGCTGAATACCGTTGCTCCCTGACCGCCACGGGTAAGGAATACCAGCTGGCAGCGGTGTTCCAGCCAGCCATGGATCACGCTCTGAGGATCACGCTCGGGGTAGAGCAGGTTCAGGTCCTCGTCGCTGACCTTGATCAGGTCGGCATGCTCGACCAGAGTGTTGATGCGTTCGCGCCACAGTTCGATATTCGGTTGCGGGTTGAGTCGCACGTTGGGGTCGAGGCTGATCAGGCGTTTGCCGCTTTCCCGGCGGACCAGGGCCAGCAGGGTGTCGGCAATCGGCTGCACCACCAGCGAGAACGAGCCGATATGCAACCCACGCACCTCAGCGCCTAACTCAGGTAAATGCCCCGGCAACAGCTGGCGATCGGCACAGCCTTCACCTCGGAAGCTGTAATGCGGCGAGCCGTCGGCACCGACGGCGACCATCGCCAGGGTGGTCGGTGCGTCGAAGTCCTGCAGGTAGTCCGGGCGCACGCCTTCCTCCTGCAGCACTTGCTGTAAACGCCGGCCGAGGTAGTCGCTGGACAGCCCGGCGAACAGCGCGACGTCGATGCCCAGACGGCGCAAGCCGACGGCGACGTTGAACGGCGAACCACCGGCAATCGCTTTGTAGTTCACTTTTGAAGTTTGAGCGTTGACGTCGTTTTCACTGAAGAAGTCGAACAGCGCTTCACCACATACCAGATACATAGTCATTCGCTCTTTATAAGGTTCGCTACAAGTTGTTGATAGCGTTCGTAGGCCTGTTAGCGTTAAAAAGCTAGCCAAGCAAAGCTGTTGGTTAACGCGTGATTCTTTCTCAAAAGAGAGGAAGTGGGATCTTAATTTGTGATCGTGAAGTCAGCGATATTGCTGGCCGAAATCACAATGTCGGCATTCGGAAGGTCGTTGCGATGAACTTTTTCATAGGAAGTAGACTCATCGAAACCCAATGATCGCCATCGATCAAGCAGGCGCGCTTCCAGGGTTTTGCGGTCAGCCTGCAGCATTATGGTGGCGTCAAAACAGTCTATTAAGGACGACCATGGGGCGAGGTCTAATAGAAGGTAGTTTCCTTCCACGATGAGATATTTCACGTCAGAGGAAATCAATTGTCCTGCAGCACGGGATATCTCCAGGATTCGATCGAATACCGGAACGGCAACCGCTGGTTCGTTGTTCGCACGAAGCCGTAGCAGCAGACTCCTGAAGCCACCCACATCGAATGTATCAGGTGAGCCCTTACGATCTAAAAGGTTCAAGGATCCAAGAACCGCGTCATCGTAATGAAAGCCATCTCCGGGAACAACAGCTGCGCTCCCCGGCATAACGCTATTAAGAGCCTCTACCAAGGCCTGAGAGACGGTGGACTTACCGGCACCAGGCGGCCCCGCTAGCGCAACGACAATTCGATTCCCAGACAGGGCCTTAACGTAGTTAAGTAGCTCTGTACTTACTATTGTGTTTGTTTTGGTAAACATGCCAAATCTCTCCTCAGCAGCCGTCGCTCAGGTTTCCCGTAGGTTCGCCCCTCTAGGGGTTTTCATGCCGTTCGGCCGCTGCGAGCAACTCGCAGCAGCCATTCCCCGCATTAAAGAGGTGGGACCCCTATGTCATTTGACTCAATCGCTCAGTGGTCAATTGGTCAGTGGTCAGCTTGCCAGCCTTTGTACTCCATGACGTTGGCTCGTGTTACCAGTGAGGGTTGAAGCAGTACCGTTGTGCTTTCCAAAGATTTGCCATTCAACAGGTCATAACCCATCGTTACGGCCTGTTGTGCCTGGCCCCAAGGGGATTGAGAGGCGGATGCCTGGATCTGTGTATCGCTTTTGAGCGCAGTCTCTATATCGGGAGCCCCATCCACCGATGCGATAATGATGCCTTTGCGCTTGAGTTGTTTTGCTGCCAGGTCTGCACCTATGGCCTGGGGATCATTGATCGCGAACACCGCGTCGACTTTTGCAAAGCGAGTCAAGTCGCCTTGCATCACGCTGTAGCCACCTTCACGCGAGCCTTTGGCATCCTGATTATCAGACAGTATCTTGATATCGGGTGCCTGCGCGAAAACACTCTTGCAGCCATTGACTCGGTCCAAGACTGCTGAGGTCTGCGTACCATTCTGGATAATAACGTTACCCTTGCCACCCAGCTTCTCAGAGATGTACTGACATACAATCCTGCCGGCTTCGACGTTATCGGTCTGTACCGTGGCGTTGGCACCTTGCACCATGACATCTACGCCCACAACCACTATGCCTGCCTTCCTTGCTTTAGCAATCGCAGGCGCAATTGCTACAGGGTCGACGGCGTTGACAAGAATCAAGTCTACGCCCGAAGAAATGAAGTTATCGATTTGAGTGAACTGCTTATTCAAATCGTAATCTGCCGACACCGAGATAAATTTTGCGGCTGGATTGATATGCAGTGCCTCGGCTTTGGCGCCATCTACCATCGCTACAAAATAAGGATTACCCAGCGAGCCAACAGTTATCCCGACGGATTTCAACTCTCGCGCTTGAGCGCTGCTAAATGCCAGTAGTGTACAAACAGCGGTAAATATTATTTTTTTCATGAGCACTGTCTCTTGTTATTGGAGTGTGGGGGGTATATATGATTCAGGTTCGTGCACCTGACTGCCGAAAGCGATCGAGGGCTACCGCGCCGATGATGACAACACCTTTGATAATGTATTGCCAGATATCCGAAACTCCCAGCAATATCAGGCCATTGGAAAGTGTAGCGATAATCAGGGCGCCAATTAGCGTACCGACGATAGTGCCGACGCCTCCTGTAAAGCGCGTGCCTCCCAGAATAACGGCGGCGATAGCGTCGAGTTCATAAGACTGTCCCATTTGCAGTCCGTTAGCAGCCATCAGTCGAGCGGAAGTCATGATAGCCCCCACACCCGCCAACAAACCGGATAGGGCATAAGCAAATAACAGGACTTTCCAGACTTTGATTCCCGACAACCGTGCGGCCTCAGGATTGCCGCCCACTGCGTAAATCTGTACGCCTAACACCGTACGTCGAAGAATAAGCCACGAAAGAGTAACCACGACTACCGCGATTACAACCAGCCATGGCACCCCGAACAACGTATCGTTTCCAATGTAAGCAAAGGACAGGTCAGGATTGAAAACCGTTTTGTCTTCGCCGATGAGGCGTGCGATTCCACGCATCGCAGTCAATCCGCCTAGCGTGACGATAAATGCCGGTAGCTTTCCAAAAGCGACCAATACACCATTGACGAGCCCTAGTAGCAGTCCGACTCCAAGCCCCGCAGCGATGGCCAGGGGAGCAAACCCCGGAACTTGCGATACCAATAGCGCCACTACTGCGGAAACAGCCAGAATCGAACCAACCGAAAGGTCGATTCCTCCTGTCAAAATCACAAAAGTCAGACCTGACGCCAATACCACATTGATAGAGGCTTGCTGACTGATGATCGAGAAATTCTGAACCGAGAAAAAGCTCTCGCTCATCAGGCCAAAGCCCACACAAAGGAGTAACAGTACGGGCAGCATGCCCGCCACTCTCATCAGTTGGCGCATTTTATCCTGGGTGGAAGCTCCGGCGATGCTTCGTACACCAGGCGTGGTGAAGTCACTTGCTACTTTGCTTTGCAGTGGGGAAGTCATTGGACTAAGTCTCCGTTGGCTAGAGTCAACCTGTCGCTGCCTGTGGCAGACGCGATAATGGCTTCAGGTGTGATATCAAGACCGCTGTGGCCACCGAGTTCGGTGACAAGTTTACCTTCACACATGACCAATACACGGTCGGCAATTCCAACGATCTCTGGTAGTTCACTTGAAATTATCACTACGCAAACGCCGGATGCTGCTAATGCATTGATGATTTTATATATTTCTGATTTAGCCCCAATGTCGACACCCGATGTAGGCTCGTCGAGGAACAATACTCTGGGCTTCATCTCCAGCAGACGAGCCAACAAAACTTTTTGCTGGTTACCTCCGGACAGTGCTCCAACATTGATATCTGGAGACGCTTTGATATTGAGTGCCTGGATTGCTTGTTCGGTACGTCCAGTTCCGGCCGTTCGGTCCACAAACCCCGCAAATCGAGCATCACTTCCCACAACACATACATTGATATTGTCGTGGACACTCATGTCGAGAAAAAGGCCCAGTGCTTTGCGGTCTTCTGTCAGATAGACGATGCCTGCGTTACCTGCATCGCGAGGAGAGCGTATGACTACAACTTCGCCGTCCATCTCAATCTTTCCGCCTGAGTACGCATCGACGCCTGCGATTAATCGGGCAAGTTCGGTTCTTCCAGAACCCACCAGTCCTGCAATCCCGAGAATTTCGCCGGCATACAGATCGAAACTGCAATCCTGAATTTTGAAGTCATCTGTAAGATTGCGAACACGTAGTATCGGTTGCTCGTAAGAGCACAAAGGACGCTCATGGGCGTAGAAGCCGGAAACATCGCGGCCAACCATCATCCGGACTAGGGTTTCAGCTGACAGCGTGACGCGATCCAGTGAACCAACGTAATGACCGTCCCGGAGCACCGAAACAAAGTCGGACAATGCGTATATCTCGGCCATTCGATGGCTGATATAGATGATCGCGACGCCATCATCACGTAGCTGGCGAATCAATGTAAAAAGACTTTCGGTCTCTTTTGTGGATAGCGGCGTTGTAGGCTCGTCCATCACCAGGATTCGCGTATCGGCATGAATTGCACGCGCGATTTCAACAAGTTGTTGGTCCGCAATCGACAAAGTACCGACCAGTGCGTGCGGATCAAATGTGACGCCAAGCCGCTTTAGTACTACGAGCGCACCTTCGGTCATTGCCTTGCGGTTTATAACTCCACATCGTCGAATCTCTCTACCCAGGTAGATGTTCTCCACCACGCTCATATTCGCGCACAAGCTGAGCTCTTGATAGATGACGGATATGCCATGGCGCTTCGCATCGTTCACGCCATAGTTTCGAATATCACATCCGTCGATTCGTATAGTGCCACTGTCGGCGACATAGGCCCCCGATAGTATTTTCATCAGAGTGGATTTTCCGGCGCCGTTTTCGCCCATTAGCGCGTGGATTTGTCCAGGGAAAATACTGAGGTCAATGTCATGCAGGACACGCACCCCATTGAATGACTTCGAGATGGAATGCATTTCCAATAGGGCAGGAGGGGGGCTTTCAGATCCAGTGCTCAGCATAGCTGTTAACTCCTTATCTACCGATTTGAGAGGCAGTTGAAACCTCCCATCGGTGTTCTTGTTTGAGCAACATAGTCGAAAGGAAAGCGCTTGCGCAAGCGCTTTCCTTTTCGTTCGAGGAATTCTCCAAAAAGCACTTCCATGTCCATCCCCTAGGGAAGCCCCGACCAAAGAGGACATGAATAGGATGTTAGAAAAGCGCTTGCGCAAGCGCTTTCGTCTAGGCTATGCTTTTTTCAACAAGCGCTGCTGCGTCCATCAATTGGTTCGCAGGATGATCGCTACGATAATAAAAAGGAGTGCCCGGCTATGCTGCATAGCGGATTCCACCATCTCGATTCACAGACTTCAGATGCGCTGCGCATCTCGCTGGGTCTTTCACGAAATTGCGGGCTCGCCCCGGCATCAATTCCGAGAGCCATCGACGCATTTTCTCGCCGTGAGCTTTACAATAGGTAGCAACTGGACATGAGTTCAGCGCTATCCATCAAATCACGTGAGAAAGGAGTGATGCACAGTGGGTGCAAAGATGAGCGATGTCGCGAGAGCCGCGAACGTATCAATGTCTACGGTATCTCATGTTCTCAACGGTACTCGTAAAGTACATCCTGACACCGTCCGTAGTGTGAATCAGGCTGTAGAGTCCGTAGGCTATATTCGAAACTCACTCGCTCGGTCTCTGGCTCGCTCCTCTTCGGGTTCGGGTGCTATCGGAGTGGCGATTGCTACGCTTTCAAACTATTACTTCAGTGAAACAGTACGTGCCATCGAAGCGGCATGCGCGAAAAGCGGATTGATGATGATATTGGTCAATACGCAAAGGGATCCGGAACAGGAACTCAAAGCGGTCAAGGCACTGCATGAGCGACGTGTTGACGGGATTGTACTCGCTTCGGAATATGATCCAGAAAATCGAGTATTTAATTACTTAAAAGCCAACAAGATACCCACGGTTCTCATCGATCGACTTCTCTCGACGTCTTTTGATCAGGTGGGGGTGGAGAATAAGAATTCATCTCAAGAGTTGATTGCACATTTGATTAAGCTTGGTCATCGGCGTATCGGGATGGTATCCGGACGATTGACTCAGTCTTCTTCTCATGAGCGAATTGACGGTTACCGTGCGGCTTTAGCTGACGCTGGAATTGAGTACGAAGATCAATTGGTTTGCTGTGGTGAATCGGCGATTGCGCCGGCAATGGAAGCCACGCGCCGTTTGCTATCGTTAGAGCGCCCGCCCACCGCAATAATGACTGCAAACAACTTGATGACCATTGGTGCAATGCAGGCTCTTCGTGAAGCGGGGCTTGAGGTGCCAAAGGATATCGCGCTGGTTGGCTTTGACGATTTCGACTGGGCGGATGCTTTTAGCCCAAGACTGACAGTTGTAGCGCAACCTCTCGAGGAGCTCGGAGCCCAGGCTGTGAAGCTTTTATTGAAGCGTATCAAGCAACCTGAGGGTAGACGTCAGACTATTAGATTGAAACCCTCTTTAATCCAGCGAGATTCTTGCGGCGCTCCAAAATGACTGTACTCAGGGTTTCGTCCTGAGGATCTAGCGGTGCAGACGTGAATTATTTGATGCTTGTCCACGTCTCGCCGCCTGGATAACTTTGAAACTAAATGACTGGCACTTGGTTTCCACTTGTCGTGCACGGATATGCATGTTTGCAGTGTTTTCTGCTTGAGTGCCCCCGCGTTCGGTTTTGTTTTCTTCAGGCTTCAATGATTTCGTTATAGAGATAGACATTTATTTGAATCGCGATGGAGAACGCTGGCCCTCGCGGGAGTAAATCCGATAATGGGTCGTAACTGCACAATGCAGGGCTTATTCCTGTGATGGCGCTTCTGCGTTTGCAGAATTACAAAACGCCCACATTTGAATGGCAAGAAAAGAGTTGATTGAGACGGCACAAGCCGTATTGGCGAAGAAGGGCTGAGCATGAATAACTACAACAAAACGAATGATGTGACTGCACTGCCGGCATGGCGCAATCTGCTCGACCATCGGGAGAGCATGAAAAATTTTAGTATGCGCGATGCCTTTCGAGATAACAGTAAACGCTTTCAAGACTTTTCCTTGGCGGGCTGCGGGCTTTTTTTGGATTACTCCAAAAACCTCATCACTCACGAAACGCGTTCATTGCTTGTAAACCTTGCTCGCGAGGCAGGCGTGGAACAGGCCGCGCGTGCCATGTTCAGTGGAGAGAAAATCAACTGCTCCGAAGGGCGCCCAGTGCTGCATACGGCGCTGCGGCGACCAGTGGGGGACGCTTTGATGGTCGATGGTCGCAACTTGATGCGCGATGTGCATGGAGCCCTGGCGCAGATGACTGACGTTGTGAGTCGTATCCATAACCATCTGTGGCGTGGTTACAACGACAAGGTCATCACCGATGTCGTAAACATTGGTATTGGTGGCTCATTTCTGGGCCCGGAGCTTGTCTCTGAGGCGCTGGCGCCTTTTGCTCGGCATGGGGTGCGGTGCCATTATCTAGCTAATATCGACGGCAGTGAGTTCCGAGAGGTTACAGCCGGACTGAACGTAGAAACAACGCTGTTCATCATCTCCAGCAAAACCTTCGGTACTCTTGAAACCTTGAAGAATGCACAAGCTTCTCGTAGCTGGTACTTGGCTAAGGGCGGGACGGAAGAGAAGCTATATCGCCATTTCATTGCTGTGACCAGTAATCGCCAGGCAGCGCTGGATTTCGGCATCCGTGAAGCAAACATTTTTCCTATGTGGGACTGGGTCGGTGGCCGTTACTCACTATGGTCTGCAATTGGCCTGCCGATTGCGCTGGCCATTGGCATCGCTAACTTCAAGGAACTGCTATCCGGCGCGTACGCTATGGATCAGCATTTCCTGAACGAACCATTGGAACAGAACCTTCCTGTTCTTTTAGCGGTACTCGGCGTTTGGTATCACAATTTTTGGGGTGCGCAAAGCTATGCTTTCTTGCCCTATGACCATTACCTGCGCAACTTCGTTAAGCATCTGCAGCAGATGGACATGGAGTCAAATGGCAAAAGTGTTCGTCATGATGGCACGTCAGTGTCCTGCACCACGGGCCCGGTAATCTGGGGCGGCGTGGGGTGTAACGGACAGCACGCTTACCACCAGTTGCTGCATCAGGGAACGGCTCTGATTCCAGCTGACTTCATTGTGCCTGTGGTCAGCCACAATCCAGTGGCTGATCATCAGGAATGGCTGTACGCCAATTGCTTGTCTCAAAGCCAAGCGCTGATGTGGGGCAAAACCCGCAGTGAAGCTGAGGCAGAGCTAAAAGCCAAAGGCCTTTCATCCAGTGAGATTGAACGACTGGCGCCGCATAAAGTGATCCCCGGTAACCGGCCAAGCAATACAGTTGCTCTTGAGATCATCAATCCACATAGCCTTGGTGCGCTGATCGCCCTTTATGAGCACAAGGTCTTTGTCCAGGGCGTAATTTGGGGAGTCAATTCGTTTGATCAATGGGGCGTGGAACTGGGCAAGGAGCTAAGTAACAACGTCCATAGCCTCCTGACTCGCTATGACGCGCAACCGGCTGATGATTCCTCGACGCAGGGTCTTATAGATTTCTTCCGAGGACGTCATCGGGGGTAGAGCCTCATAAGATTGGACGGGACTAATGCCTTATCGTTCGCTCGTCTGGTCACTTTGCGCCGGCAATGCCTGGATTTTTCTCATGGGTTCAGCGGTGCCTTTTCTATTCGATTTAACTTGGTATTTTCCTTTTTGAAACAGGTGCGTGGGATTTAACCGCGTACTTTGATTAAAAGCGTGCTGTTCGCGTCGGCCTTATCCAATAAATATAACAAACAAAAGGTGTTATGAATGAACGTTAAAACTCTCAGCGCAGTTCTGGGTGCGTCCTTTGCTGTCGGCTTTTTACCCGTTGACGCGTATTCAACAGACTTCAGTGGTTATTTCAGAACCGGAGTTGGAGATTCGACTCAAGGAGGGAAACAGTCGTGTTTTCAGCTACCGGGCGCGCAATCCAAATACCGTCTTGGCAACGAATGTGAGCAATATCTGGAGCTGGATTTGCGCCAGGATCTGCTTTCACTGGACGACGGCTCGGTGGTCAGCGTGGAAGGCATGGCACAGTTTTATAACGAGTATGGCCATGAACCAAAATTTGACGGGGAGCACGGCTATACGCGGATGAGTCAGCTCTACGCTGAGTGGAGCAAGATGCCGGCATTGAATGGCGGTTCTTTCTGGGCGGGCCGTCGTTACTACAACCGAAACGACATCAATATTTCCGACTACTTCTACTGGAACCAAAGCTCAACAGGCTTTGGGTTCGACCAGGTCGCATTGGGAGATCTGAAATACAGCTACGTGTTCTCACGCAAGGACAACGTCTTCCAAAAGGATTTTGTTACCCGTCATGATGTGACCGTCAGCGGATTCAACACAAATCCCGGTGGCGAGGTTCAACTGGGCGTCAGTTATCTGGACAAGCCGAGCCGCGAGAATGCTCATCAGGGCTGGTCGGTGGTTGCCCAGCACAAGCAGGTCGCGTTTCTTGGCGGAGTCAACAAGTTCGCTGTTCAATACGGCCGAGGGCCGGGCACCGCATTGGGCTACACCGGTGATACCACGTTGGATGAGAGCAACAAGAGCTGGCGGCTCGTGGAGTTTTTCGACTGGCAAATGACCCATGCTTTTAGTGGTCAAGTTGAATTGGTCTATCAAAAAGACACGCGCCCTGATGGTGATGATCAGAACTGGTTATCCATTGGTGTTCGGCCAATTTATGCGTTCACGGACCAGTTCAAGTTGATCACCGAAGTTGGGCGCGACCAGGTTGAAGCCGCAGACGGTACCCGAAAACTCACTAAGTACACCATCGCGCCTACCTGGTCACCGAAGGGCACGGGATTCTGGGACAGGCCGGAATTTCGTCTGTATTACACCTACGCAACCTGGAACAAGGCTGCGCAACGCGCCGCCAGCTTGCAATCTCCGGGATCGGCGTTGTCTGATACCGGTGCGTTTGGTACAGACCTGCAAGGCTCCAACGTAGGGTTTCAGGTCGAGTATTGGTGGAAATAAATCCTGAAATGACAGGGCTGACAATCAGCCCGGATCTGCTTCAACAACTGCGGATAGCGAGGGCAATCCAACGCTTCCTCTCAAACAGGAAGGGAGTGGTAAACCGCGAGAGGAAGTGAGCGAGTCAGAGGGTGCTGAACGTTGTGACGTTCAGCACCATAGTCGATCGAACATTGTTGAAGCTTTTTCAGGCGAGTCACTCAGAGTGAGAGACAACGTCACCATCCTTTTATCCGGTGATCGAGTTTGTAATTGCGCACTGATGCACCGGCGCGAAAGTCACCTATGCCGCCGCTTCGTCGCTTCTTGCAGCGACATTCGAATGTATCAGCTCAAATATCCGTCCAGGTTGCTGGATTCTTCTGCAAAGCGCTCGATCAGAAATTCGAGAAGGGCGCGTACGCGAGGTGCCATATACCGGTTACGTTGATATAGGGCATGTACCGGCGCGTCCTCAGACCGCCACTGCGGCAATAGAATCTTCAAGCGTCTTGCTCGTAGGTCTGCGCCAATATCCCACATCGATTTCATTGCAATGCCGTAACCGTGAACCGCCCACTCTCGAGCGACCGCGCCATCATTCGTCTCGCGAGCGTTTGCAAGCGGGACCCTATAACTTTCGACTTTGTCATTTCGGGTGAAGCGCCAGTCGTTTGCAGGCCCGGCGACCGAGTTAAGGACAATGCAGTCGAAACGTTCCAAATCCCGTGGATGTTCGGGGGCGCCGTGTTTTGCCAGATATCGAGGCGATGCACACAGCACGCGCCGATTGGGTGCCAGGGGGCGGGCAACGAAGGAACTGTCCGGCGGCACGCCAAATCGGATGGCAAGATCAATATCGTCTTGCAACAAATTCGACAGCGAATCCGACAGCACCAGCGCGAACCTCACCTCAGGGTATTGCGTGTTGAACTGGTCAAGCCAGCTCTTTAGCACGTTGCGACCGAAATCCGAGGTAGCGGAAATTCGCATCTTGCCACCCACGACGCTTTTCCCAGCTTGGAGAAAGGCATTGCCATCGTCGAGTGCCTGGAGTGCCTGCTGGCAATAGGACAAATACGTCCGCCCTTCATCCGTCAAGCGCAGGTGGCGTGTCGTGCGCTCGAACAGGCGCGTATGCAACACAGATTCGAGCTTAACCAGGCGCGCACTCGCGGCAGCGGGGGATAGCCCGAGCTTGCGGCCTGCAGCTGACAATCCACCGAGATTTGCTGCTTCGACAAACAGCCTGATGTCGCCTAGGTAGTCCATGATATTTCGAAGTTTTTTGAAAGTTATTCAAATAATACGCCAATTATCAAATTGAAGAGAGCTACGCAAAATGGCGGCATGAACAAACAGCCAGAGTCTCGTCATGAAGCTTGACCATGCAACGATCGTCACCGGAGACCTCGAAGGTGCATCCGGGGTCGTCATCGAACGGGTCACCAATCAGCAATCAGTCATCCCCTGAGCAGCCGGGCCTTTATCAAACTGCGGTTCGACCGTGTATCCCTCATTACCTATCGATTGGAGAATCCTCATGTCGCTTTTACCTGTTGCGCGCCTGACCCGCGCAAGTTGTTGGTTACTCACTTCCCTGGTCACCGTCGCGCTAACCCCCGTCTTCGCCGCGACCGATTCGCTCGTCCAACCCCGCACTGTGATCGTCGACCATAGTCTTGCGAAAACACAGGTCGAGGCGCAGATCCTGGCCGCACGCCGCTATGGCACGTTCTGGACCACCGGCGACGAAGCGCTCGCGCGCGCCGCCCTGGCACCCGACTTCAAGGATTCAACACTGCCGCCAGGTCGCCCCCAAGGCATCACCGGGCCGATCGCGGCATCGAAAACGATGCATGCGGCTATTCCCGATATCCAGTGTGAAGTGGAGCAGATGATGGTGGTTGGCGACCGAGTCATCGCTCATTTGCATTTCACCGGCCACTTTACCGGCCAGTTCAAGAGCGTCCAGGGCAAAGGGCAGCCGATCGACTTCATCGCGACCGATATTTATCGCGTCGTCGAAGGTCGCATCGCTGAGAACTGGCATCTGGAAGACAATCTGACCCTGGTGCAACAGCTCGGCTTGATTGCCAAGTAAGGAGATTGCACTGATGAACATTGACCATGAACCCATTGCTGACGGCCCGAATACATCGGAGCAAGTCAGCCGCCGGACGTTTCTCAATCGAGCCGGGGCGGCAGCGGGCGTCCTTGCTGCGAGTGCGGTGTTCCCTGCTACCACAGCCGCGCAAGCTGCACCCGCCACGTCAAAGCTCGTGGCTACGCCACGCCATGGTCAGTTCTGGCCTGACGGCATTCGGCTGGTCATTTCCATTTCCATGCAATTTGAGGCGGGTGGACAGCCGTCCAAAGGTACGGACAGTCCTTTCCCCAAGGTAGATTTTCCGCCAGACATTCCATCGGATCTAGCAGCCAATACCTGGTTCGCCTACGGTTATCGCGAGGGAATTCCACGCATGCTCGATCTGTGGGATCGCCACCATGTCAAGGTGACCTCGCACATGATCGGCGAGGCCGCTGGGCGGCATCCCGAAATCGCAAGAGAGATCGTTGCGCGCGGCCATGAAGCGGCCGGACACGGTCCTCGCTGGAGTTCCCAGTATGCGATGAGCCGCGAGGAGGAGAAGCAGTTCCTCATCCAGGCAGCCAGCATGGTCGAAGAAGTCACAGGCCAGCGACCGATAGGCTACAACTGCAACTGGCTGCGGCGTGGTCCGAACACGTTGTCGCTGCTACAAGAGTTGGGCTACGTCTACCACATCGACGATCTGAGTCGCGATGAGCCTTTCATCGAACAGGTCAATGGCAAGGACTTCGTCGTGGTGCCATATACACTGCGCAACAATGACATCCTGCTGATCGAAGGCCGCAACTATTCGCCGACCCAGTTCCTGGAGCAGATCAAGCTGGATTTCGATCAACTCTACGAAGAAGCCGGCACACGCCGCCGCATGATGTCGGTCAGCGCTCATGACCGCATCAGCGGCTCGCCGCAGATGGTGAGGGTCTGGGACGAGTTTCTGCGTTACGCCAAGAGCCGGCCGGGGGTCGCATTCATGCGCAAGGACGAGATTGCACGCTACATCCAGAACAGCCCGCTGACTCTGCGCGAAGCTGAAACACTATAAAAACATGCTTTCTGCCAGCGGCGCTTTGGACAGCGGAGTCAAATGTCCGCTCTTGGGATCTATACGGTGGCCCAGCACCTGAAACGGCTTGACCCGCAAGGCGGCAAACAACACTTTGCCGTCAGGGGGGGATGGCCATGGGGTTGACCTGATCACCGGCGTTGACCTGTTCAATCAGGCTCAGCGCGCCGTTGTGCATCCGTATGTCATGCGCCAAAAGGGCTGGGTAGGGCCGCAGGCACTTGCTGCATCGAAGCCGGTACAAGCGAAACCCCCATTCTGCCGCTACCAAATGTACGACAGAGGCAAGTTGTGGAGCGCGTTGTCCCAGGATCGGGTCGACACCAGCGGTTTGATCACAGATGGCAAAGAATGGGGCCGAGAATCGGAATTGGCCTACGTCGTGCAGTCCGGCGCGCTGAAAAATCTCAGCTTCAGATGGCGAAACTCGAGTGTTCGCCGGGATTTCAGTACCAATGAGTTTGATGAAAACCGGATTTTTATTAATTATCCTATATCGCTATTGTGACGAATATTCTGCGTTGCAGGGTGGCAGTGGCGGCGAGTCAATAAAAAGACTCGCATCGTCAGCTTCCCTGCGCGGCCTCGTCAAACTTCAACCGGGCCGTTTCAACCTCAGGCAATTTGTCGAGCGTCCATTTATGCAATTCGCGAAATGGCTGCTGCAGTGTTAGACCAAGTGGGGTGATCTCATACTGCACTGCCACGGGCGAGAACGAAATGATCTGGCGCGAGACGAGACCATTTCGTTCCAACCGCCGCAGGGACTGTGTAAGTGCCTTCTGAGTGACGCCCTCCAGGCGACGCCTGATGGCATTGAAGCGATGCGGCCCATCATCAAGCACCGCCAGAACCATCATCGACCACTTGTCTGCGATTTGGTCGAACAGCGCCCGGCTTGGGCAGTCTGACGAAAAACATTGCGGCTTTAATTCCAGCATCGAAGTTTCCTCATGTATACCTAGGCGACTCTAGGTGCCTAATTGACATTAGGTCTACAAAATATACTTATGTGACTTCCAAAAGCAAATGGAGTCCATCCAATGTCAAAGCTTGATACCAGTGTTTTATTTCGTCCTCTTTCCATCCGCTCGCTTGAACTGAAAAACCGGATTGTCATGGCGCCGATGACGCGTCTGTTCTCACCCGAAGGCATCCCGGGTGAAGCGAGCGCTGCCTATTACCGGCGGCGGGCAGAGGGAGGTGTCGGGCTGATTTTGTCGGAAGGTACCGTGATTGATCGCCCAGCATCGCGTAATGACTCCGGCATCCCTTTTTTTCACGGCGAAGCGGCGCTGGCGGGGTGGAAAAACGTGATCGATGCGGTCCACAACGCTGGCGGGCGCATGGCACCGCAGATCTGGCACACCGGTGCCACGCGTTACATCAACGACTGGGAGCCAGATGCGCCAGTGGAAAGCCCGTCGGGCCTTGATTCGCCAGGTGACCTGCGTGGTGTGGCGATGAGTGAAGAGGACATTGCCGACACGGTAGCAGCGTTCGCCAAGGCCGCAGCGGATGCCAAACGACTGGGCTTCGATACCGTTGAGATCCACGGAGCCCATGGTTATCTGATCGATCAGTTTTTCTGGTCTGGTACCAATCTGCGCACCGACCGCTACGGCGGCCCGACAATCAAGGAACGCTCGCGCTTTGCCAGCGAGATCGTATCTGCTGTTCGTCATGCTGTTGGCCCTGAATTCCCGATCATCATGCGCGTCAGCCAGTGGAAGCAACAGGACTACGGCGTACGCGTCGCTGAAACACCAGCTGTGATGGAAGATTGGCTGCTGCCATTGGTCGAGGCCGGTGTCGACGTCCTGCACTGCTCGCAGCGACGTTTCTGGGAACCTGAGTTTCCCGAAATTGACGGTGAGAACGGGCTGAACTGCGCGGGCTGGGCGAAGAAAGTCACTGGAGCCACAACCATTAGCGTCGGTTCGGTTGGGCTAGATAATGATGTTACTAACGCCTTCGCCGGCAAGGGATCAACCCCGGCGAGTTTGGATCGGCTTGTCGAGCGCATGGAGCGCGAAGAGTTTGATCTGATCGCTGTAGGGCGTGTTCTGCTAAGTGACAAGGATTGGGCAGCCAAGGTGGAAAATGGCGATTACGCAGATCTAAAAGGCTTCAATCCGGCATCTTTAGCCGAATTGGTTTGAGCCTTGTTGCGGAGTGGAGAGTGCGATGCCACAAAGGTTTAGTCTGAAAAAATCAGAGGTCTAGCCTCGGATTTTGCGAGGTCGAGTCGTAATCTGTTGTTGAGTGCGCCCTGACTGTTTCAATGACCGAACATGTCAAGGCCACTCAACACCCGCGCAAACAGGATTGGGTTGCAGTGTGGCCTGGGAGTTTATGCGCAGGCTGCACAGCGTCGCTAGTTAACATAGCGCTAGATTCTTCATGGCGCGGGCGGGCACCGTGTCATGGCGTCCATGTTTGTGCGTCGCGGGGCATCCACCAATTGGAGCTGCAAGGCTGCGGCGAAAAATGCATCGGCGACTAGGCTAGCGGAGCAGGCAAGCCGAGTTGGACTGTATAAAACTCGTGGCTTTCCTCAGCATTCATATTGCTCGTCGAGGCTGGCACGAAGCGCGGGCCCGAACGCTTCGGGTCCTGGTCAGCGGTCTACCAGCAGTTTCGGGATTGACGGAATCAAGGACCGTTCGACCTGCTGCTCAAATGGCTGCACATCAAGTTGATGCTTCCAAAACTGCGACTACACTCGGTCTTGCTGGCCCCAGAAGGATCGACGGCAGCCGTGAGTTTTCGTTGGTCCCGTTGAATTATTTATCTTCGAGACAAGGAGCAGTCATGACTTCGCTAGACTCACTTCAGCAAAGGCAAATCAGTCTTACACACGCTTTCGTGGTCAACAATGCGGCGTTGCATTCTCAGTCCTGGAAAAACATGAAGAATCCTACGCCGAGTCAGGTTACGGACAATATTCTTTCGCGTCTGAAGGCCTCCAAGGTAGGCGGCGGCTATGACATAGCCTGGGGCCCCGCGCTGGTAATGGATGGCGAGTATGCGGCGCACATCACCGTGGTGCTGACCGGCGGGAAAAGCGGGAACGACATCGTCGTGGTGACGAGTGGGACACTCACGGATTCTTTGAAGGATCAGGTGGACGATCTCGATATTTTTCCAATGGTGCCGTTGCAGAGCGTTATTCCGGGTTACCAGGGATCGGCGAGTATCGCCCAGGGAACGGCGGATGGTGTGAACGCGATACTGACCACAGCCTCGACTATCGGTGCCACGGGCACACTGTGCGATTTTCTTGGGAGGCAGCAAAGTGGGGCGACGATCCGTCTGGTTGGACATAGCCTTGGCGGTGCGCTCATGTCGGTGCTCGCGCTTTATCTGAAAGACAGGTTCCCGGGCTTTAACTTCTTTTGCGAAACCTTTGCTGCGCCCACGGCGGGAGATGGTTTTTTCGCCAGCTATTTCAATAAGCAAATGGCCGGCAATGCGCTACGCATCTACAACACGCTGGATGTCGTTCCGATGGCGTGGTGTGCAACTTCTCTCGATTACTCCCTGACCCTTTATGAGGTCGATCCCAAGGAAAACACGAGGAACATGGTTTGTTCCTGCATAGACAAGGTTGTGAATAACAACCTGAACTACACGCAATGGGGAATGGGCAGCGCGAACATGGAGTTGCGGCTCTGTGGGAAATCTCAATCCGACTGCACAAGCTACGAGTCTCAATCCGGCTATCAGCACGTCTATGAGTACATGACACTGTTGGGCCTGCAGCCCGGCGATATACCGATGCCGCCGTTCGGCAGCTAGTGAGATAGTCTCGTCGTCCAGACGTTCGGGTTGTAGTTAGGGCATTTCTTTGAGAAGCCTTAACTGCAACTCGTTTATCCGCAAACCTATTATTCGCGGTTGAGCCCAAAATGGTGGGATCTACATCTCCACCTTTTGCGTATTTCAAACCCAGGGTAAGTCCAGGTAGCCCTGCCGCTGCGAAGTCGAAATCGTAGCGTGCGATCCAGACGCGTTCTTGGGGGCTGTGAATGTGCTGACCAACGACTCAGCAAACAGATACGTGTCGGCACCATTGATCATGGCGAACGATGTATCCCCCAGGCTTTCTGAAAACCTGCGCCGAAGGTGTGGCCGCTCTGGCGATAAGAAAGCATCGTGCTGAAGGTGCGGTTGTTCACATCACCTATACCTTCATCCCCTGTTTCGCTGGCAGAAAAATATCGGACGTCGGAGATTACTGCTCTCCTTATTATTATGGTGAAAAACTGCGAAAGCACTGACTGGCTCCCGCGCCGTTACCAGCGTGTTTTCAATAGCCACGGGATCGGCGTAACCAAGGCTCATGCCACATATCAGCATCTGCTCGGCCGGGATGTTCAGAACGTCTGAAATGACATTGTGGTATTTGAGAAATGCGGCCTGCGGACACGTGTGCAAGCCTCGGCCACGTGCAGCCAGCATGACGCTTTGCAGGAACATGCCGTAATCCAGGAGGCTGCCTTGCTCAAGCACTTTGTCCAACGTAAACAGCAGGCCAACCGGGGCATCGAAGAATCGGTAGTTGCGCCCGTGCTGTTGGTGCATGCGTTGCTTTTCACCTTTGGCAATCCCCAGCAGCCCATAGAGATCCCAACCCACCTTACGCCTGCGATCAACATAGGGCGTGACCCACTCGCGTGGGTAGTATTCGTAAGGATCTTGCAGGTCGCTACTGAGCTGCGGATCGTTGTCGATAGCGGCGATTGCCATCGACAGCCGATCTTTGGCGTCACCGGTTACGACGTGAACGCGCCATGGCTGCATGTTCACACCCGAGGCACTGAAGCGAGCGATGTCTAGAATCGCTTCAATTTCTTCATGGGGCACAGCTGTCGGGAGAAAGGCTCTGACGCTGCGGCGTGAGGCGATTGCCCAGTCGACCGTGCGCTTAAGCTCTTGCGCTGACAGTGGCGGTAGTGACAAGCGATTCAAGGTGCATATCCTTTAACGTGTTGTTGGTGAAGTGCACTTGCTTAGGTACATCAGGGTTGCTTCCCCCAAGCGGTTAGCCATTGGGGTATTCACTGACCACCGCAACCTCGATGCTGGAATTGTTGACCTCTAGCGACTGGCGTTCGCAGGGAAGCCATTTGCGGTCATTCTAGGTAGGCGATTTGGCGCCGCCCATGCCTGGCCGCACCAACTTATGTGAGCTGTTTGGGCATGTCGCAAAAGCGCCGAGTGAACCCGCTGCAGTGTGAGGACAGGGTGGTGATAGCGAATGCCAGGGACGAGCTCCTGGCTAGCGGCTAATGCGCGTGGGAGTAGAGCGAGTTTGCCACTTGGTGGAGTTCACTCATCTAAATGATGGCGTCGATAGGCACCTGGATTGACGCCTGTCCATTTCTTGAACGCTCGATGAAAGGCGCTGGTTTCCTGGAAGCCGGTTTCTGCCGCGACTTCCGTAACCGTCATATCTCCACGCGAAAGCAAATCAATGGCCATGTCGCGACGCAGATCATCCTTGAGGTTCTGATAATGGGTGCCTTCTGACTGCAGCCGGCGCTGAAGTGTCGAGTTGGACATGCGCAGCACAAGTGCCAGGTCTTCCCGTTCGGGCCATTGGTCTGGGCTCAGTCCTCGCAAGTGTCGTCTTATCTGTGCGCTGATACTGTCGTCGTTCCGGTACTTCACCAAAAGACTGGCAGGAGATTCTTTTAGAAACCCGCGAAGGGTTGCGGCCGACTGCGCAATTTTCATGTCCAGGAATTTTTTGTCAAAGCTCACAGCGGTCGTTGACGCATCGTATTGAATGTTCTCGCAAAAACGCATTCGGTAGTCGCTTTCATCGTCGGGCTTTGGAGCTCTGAAACTGAGCTTCTGCAATGGAATCCGTTGATTTACAAGCCAGCATGACAGGCCATGTACCAAGATAAACCAGGTGCCGTAAGCAAACAGTCGTCGCAATATCCCCTGATCCTGCAGGACGATAAACGCTTGGTCTTCCTTGACGTATAGCTCGCCAT
>NZ_JACVBI010000030.1:0-332 GCF_014852305.1 Pseudomonas sp. PDM09
TCGTTAGTGCCGCTGACGGTGACGGTCACCAGCTGAGTATCGACACCGCCGAGGCCATCGCTGACCTGCACGCTGAACACTTCATTATGACTTTCGCCAGCCTTCAATGACTGCACGGCACTGGCGATGCCATCGCTGCCATTGGCCAGGGTATACGTCCACTGGCCGGTGCTGTCGACGGCGATCGAGCCGTAGGTTCCGGTTGCCGAGCCATTGATGCTCCAGCTGGCGGTGGCATCGTGATCGATGTCGGCCGAGCTGAACTGGCCACTCACGCTGAGGGTGGTGTCTTCCTTCACCGCGCCGGCATCGTTGCCGGTCACGAAGCTGAG
>NZ_JACVBI010000031.1:0-249 GCF_014852305.1 Pseudomonas sp. PDM09
GCAGCGAGTAACGCTGTAGAATTCGCCTCCCGCTAACGAGAGATCGGAAGCGCAAGTGGTTGAAGTTGTTGAAGATTCCCAAGCGAAACTTTGAAAACTTCTGAAAATAACCGCTTGACAGCAACAGGGGCTGCTGTAGAATGCGCGCCTCGGTTGAGACGAAAGATCTTAACCAACCGCTCTTTAACAACTGAATCAAGCAATTCGTGTGGGTGCTTGTGGAGTCAGACTGATAGTCAACAAGATTAT
>NZ_JACVBI010000032.1:0-235 GCF_014852305.1 Pseudomonas sp. PDM09
ATGCTGATAATCTTGTTGACTATCAGTCTGACTCCACAAGCACCCACACGAATTGCTTGATTCAGTTGTTAAAGAGCGGTTGGTTAAGATCTTTCGTCTCAACCGAGGCGCGCATTCTACAGCAGCCTCTGTTGCTGTCAAGCGGTTATTTTCAGAAGTTTTCAAAGTTTCGCTTGGGAATCTTCAACAACTTCAACCACTTGCGCTTCCGATCTCTCGTTAGCGGGAGGCGAAT
>NZ_JACVBI010000033.1:0-203 GCF_014852305.1 Pseudomonas sp. PDM09
CTACACCGATACCTTCGTCGTGAGCAGTGCCGATGGCACCGTCACCTCGGTCACCGTCAATATCCTCGGGACCAACGACGCCGCGGTGTTGTCCGCCGACATCGCCAACCTCACCGAGACCAATGCCTCACTGACCACCAACGGCACCCTGACCATCAGCGATGTCGACAGCGCCGCAACCTTCGTCGCCCAACCCAACACCG